>NZ_BCWB01000041.1 GCF_001592045.1 Thermobifida fusca NBRC 14071 = JCM 3263
GTGGAGTTGATGGACCACGGTCTGGATATTGAGCGGGAAGTCCGCTCCGGCTTGTTGACTGTGGCGAAGAAGCTCGGCCTGCGGCCCGTGGTCACCAACGACTCCCACTATGTGACCGAGGACCAGGCGGCCGCGCATGACGCGCTGCTGGCCGTGGGTGTGGGCAAGAACCTCGACGACCCTACGCGTTTCCGGTTCAACGGCACCGGCTACTACCTCAAAAGCGCAGAAGAGATGCGGTCCCTCAACACGTTCGACGAATGGTTGGAGGGGTGCCGCAACACGCTGTGGATCGCCGAGCAGGTGGAGGACGGCGCATACGACGACGTGTTCCGCCCCCGGGACTTGATGCCGAAGTTCCCGGTGCCGGAAGGGGAGACGCAGGCGAGCTGGCTGCGCAAGGAGATTGAACGCTGCATCCCGAACCGGTACCCCAACGGGCCGAGCCGGGAAGTGCGGGAACGTATCGAACACGAGTTGAGCATCATCGAGCGGATGGGGTTCCCCGCCTACTTCCTGGTGGTGGCGGACATCTGCCAGTACGCGCGGCGTTCGGGGATCGCGCTGGGGCCGGGACGTGGTTCGGCGACCGGGTCGATGGTGGCCTACGTGCTCGGGATCACCGACTTGGACCCGTTGGAGCACTCGCTGCTATTTGAACGGTTCCTCAACCCCGAGCGTGTGTCGATGCCTGACATCGACTTGGACTTCGACGAACGTAAGCGCGGCGACATGATCCGCTACGTGACGGAACGCTACGGGGAGGACCGGGTCGCGCAGATCCTCACGTTCGGCACGATTAAGGCGAAGGCTGCGATCAAGGACGCGACGCGGATCCTCGGCTACCCGTACGCGCTCGGTGACAAGATCACGAAGGCGTTCCCGCCGGCGGTGGGTGGTAAAGAGATTCCGCTGTCCGCGGTCTTCGACGAAAGCCACCCCCGCTACAACGAGGCGGCTGAGCTGCGGCAGCTCATCGAATCCAACCCGGACGCCCGCAAGGTGTATGAGACTGCAAGCGGTCTGGAAGGGCTGACCCGGGGCACGGGTGTGCACGCGGCGGGTGTGATCCTCTCCGCTGAGCCGCTGCTCGATGTGATCCCGCTGCACAAGCGGGAGACGGACGGGGCCATCATCACAGGCTTCCCCTATCCCCAGTGCGAGGAGATGGGCCTGTTGAAGATGGACTTCCTGGGGTTGCGGAACCTGACGGTCATCGACGACGCGATCCAGAACATCAAGGCCAACGAGGGCAAGGAGATCAACCTGTCCGCCCTGCCGTTGGACAACAAGAAGACGTATGAGCTGCTGTCGCGCGGGGACACGCTCGGTGTGTTCCAGCTTGACGGTGGTCCGATGCGGGCGCTGCTCAAGCGGATGGAGCCGAAGAAGTTCGGTGACATTGCCGCTGTGCTCGCCCTGTACCGGCCTGGTCCGATGGCGGCGAACGCGCACAACGACTATGCGGACCGGTCGAACGGGCGCCAGGAGATCACTCCGATCCACCCGGAGCTGAAGGAGGCGTTGGACCCGATCCTCGCCGAGTCTTTCCACCTGATCGTCTACCAGGAGCAGGTGATGGCGATCGCCCAGCAGCTCGCCGGGTACACGCTGGGCGGCGCGGACTTGTTGCGCCGCGCGATGGGGAAGAAAAAGAAGGAGGCCCTGGAGAAGGAGTACACCAAGTTCTCCGAAGGCATGCTGTCCCGGGGCTTCTCCAAGGAGGCCATGCAGGCCTTGTGGGACGTGATGCTTCCCTTCTCCGGCTACGCGTTCAACAAGTCGCACACGGCCGGGTACGGGATGATTTCTTATTGGACCGCCTATTTGAAGGCGAATCACCCGGCGTCCTACATGGCGGCTCTGCTCACGTCGGTGGCGGACGACAAGGACAAGATGGCTGTCTATCTGGCGGAGTGCCGGAAGATGGGCATCCGGGTGCTGCCGCCGGACGTCAACGAGTCGGGTCTGCAGTTCACCCCGGTCGGCAACGACATCCGTTTCGGGTTGGGCGCGGTCCGCAACGTGGGCGCCAACGTGGTGGAGTCGATCCTCAAGACCCGTGAGGAGAAGGGGAAGTTCACGTCGTTTGTGGACTTCCTGTCGAAGATTGAGCTGACGGTCTGCAACAAGCGGGTCATCGAGTCGCTGATCAAGGCGGGGGCGTTCGACTCGCTCGGCCACTCTCGCCTGGACTTGTACCGGCACCACGAGGCCGCGGTGGATGCGGTGCTCAGTTCGAAGAAGCAGGAGGCGCACGGCCAGTTCGACCTGTTCGGCGGGGGTGACGAGGAGGACGGCGGGGAGAGCGCGCCGCTGGGCTTCTCCATCAACTGGACGGGTGAGGAGTGGGACCGGAAGACCAAGCTCGCGTTTGAGCGGGAGATGCTCGGCTTGTACGTGTCCAGCCATCCTTTGGCGGGGGCCGAGCGGATTCTGGCGCGGGCTAGTGACGCCCCGCTGCTGGACGTGGTGAACGGGGAGCGCCGCAACAACGACGAGGTGCGGATTGCGGGCTTGATCTCCAAGGTGGAGAAGCGCATCAACAAGGCGGGCAACCAGTGGGCGATCGCCACGGTCGAGGATTTGGACGCTTCTATTGAGGCTTTGTTCTTCCCCAAGGTGTATCCGCTGTATGTGGACGCTTTGGTGGAGGACACCGCGGTGTCGATCAAGGGGCGGCTCAACGACCGGGACGGCACCTTCTCCCTCTTCGTGTCCGAGATGTCGATTTTGGACATTTCCCATGTGTCTGAGGGGGAGCCGCCGGTTCTGTTGACTATTCCGGAGAAGAGGGTCACCCGGGAGTTGATCAGCGAGCTGAAGCAGACGCTGCGCAGCCACCGGGGGGACACGCCGGTGCGGATCCGGGTGGACAACCCGCGGCGGTCGCGGATTTTCGCGATCGACGACTATCCGGTGCGGGTCAGCCCGGAGTTTTCGGGTGAGGTGAAGAGCCTGCTGGGACCGGAGTCGATCACCTACTGATCCCGGTGTGGTGTGGGGGCCTGCCGTCCCGGCATGGTGCGTGGCTAGGCGGGGCGGCGGGCCTCCACGCGGTGGGCGCGTTCCCGTTGGGCTTCGTCCAAGTGGAGTGCTGCTTCGATCAGCGCCAGGTGGGTGAACGCGTGCGGATAGTTGCCGAGCATGGTGCCGTCTGCGGTCATTTCTTCCGCAAACAGGCGGAGTGCTCCGGCGTGGGCGCACAGGGTGGTGAAGCGGTGGTGGGCTTCGTCGACCCGGTTGGCGAGGACGAGCGCGGAAACCATGTCGAACGAGCAGGGGAGGAACGCGCCTTCCCCGGTGTCGGGCACGTCGTCGCGGGTGGTGGAGGCGTCGTAGCGGTGCACGAGGAAGCCGGCTTCGCCTAGTTCGGCGTCGATCCGGTCGATGGTGGCGACGACGCGGGGGTCGGTGCCGGGGAGGAAGTCGACGAGGGGAATGTGCAGCAGGGAGCCGTCGACGTTGGCGGCCCCGTAGGTTTGCACGAACCTGCCGAGCCCGGCGTGGCAGCCTTTCGCGATCACGTCGGTGCGGATCGCGTCGCGTTCTGCCTGCCACTGGTCGAGGGTGTCAGCGGGGACGGTGCCGGTCTGTTGGAAGAGGCGGATGGCCCGGTCGAAGCACACCCACGCGTACAGTTTCGATTCGGTCCAGTGCCGGGGACTGGTGTTGATCCCCCACACTCCGGCATCGGGGTGGCGCCACAGCCGGCCTGCGATCTCCACTACTTTGCGGAGTTCGTTGAGGTCGGTTAGGGAGGTGTGTCCGGTGGCCTCGTGGTAGGCGAAGGCTGCTTCCAGGATGTGTCCGTAGACGTCGAGCTGGTGCTGCCGGTAAGCGTCGCTGTGGATGCGCACGGGCCGGGAGTCGTGGTAGCCGCTGAGGTGGGTCAGCGTGGTTTCGTTGGGGAGCGGGGTGTTGTCGATGCGGGTGACGGGCGGCACCCGGTTTTCTTTTTCTGCGCAGTAGTCGAGGAGGAATCGCAGCAGTTGGCCTGCGTCGTTGTGGTGGCCGAGGCGGAGCAGGGCGCGGATGGTCCGGGCTGTGTCGCGGCGCCACGCGTAGCGGTAGTCCCAGTTGCGGGCTCCTCCCGGCCATTCGGAGAGCGACGTGGTGGGGGCGGTGATGAGGGCGCCGCTGTCGTCGCTTATGAGTCCTTTGAGGACGACTGCGCTGTGCCGCACCCAGTCGGCTGCGACGCCCTGGTAGTCGGAGCGGGATGCCCACGCCTGCCAGGTGTGCGTGGTCTGGGTGAGGAGGTGGTGGGCGGTGGTGGCGTCGACGCGGCGCAGCATGTCGCCCGTGTAGTCGAGGCCGAGTGCCACGGATTCTCCGGCGCGCAGCACCATGTCGGTGACGACGGCTCCTGACCGGTCGGGGATGGTTTCTGCGGGGCCGGAGAGGAGGAGGCCGCTGTGCTCGTCGATGAGCGCGTGGCTTCGGCTGGTCCAGTGGGCGTCGCGGGTGCTGTAGTCGGGGCGTGCCGTGATCCGGGATTGGAGGCGCACGGTGCCGCGCTCGCAGTGCAGGAGCCGCACGAGGATTCCGGCGGGTGCGATTCCGGAGGCGTGGCGGGGGACCACGGCGAGGAAGTCGTGGCCTACCGCGGTTCCGTTCGGGGTGTGCCAGCGGGTGCGCAGCACCAGGGTTTCCGCGAGGTAGTCCCGGTGGACTGTGGTGGCTTCGGGCACGGTCCACTCCCAGGCGCCGCCGTGGTGCCGGTCGAGGAGGCGGGCGAAGACGCTGGGGCTGTCGAAACGGGGCGCGCACAGCCATTCAATGGTGCTGTCGGGGGCGACGAGTGCGGCGGTGCGGCAGTCGGACAGCATCGCGTACTCGCTGATGGGCGGGATTGTGGTTGTGGTCATGGTCGCAACTCCGGTCGCTCGGGCGTGTCGAACGGTGTTGCTGGGTGCGCATCCTTGTGATGCGTGGGGGTGTACGGGCGGGAGGACGGGGCACAACTGTTGCTCGTCATGGTGTCTTCCGCCTGTCGTCGGATGCCTTACGGCGTGGAGCAGGGTTTTTTGCCGTGACTATTGCTGGCTATCCCTCTTGGGGGTGGGTAAACCCGCTGGGGGTGTCGCATCCGTGGTTTTGGGGGGCGGGAGAGCGGCTAGGCTCGCAGGCACGGACAACCCAGACCAAGGAGCAGAACAGTGAATCCTGGTGGCGGATTGGACATGCAGGCGATCCTGCAGCAGGCCCAGCAGATGCAGCAGCAGCTCATGGCGGCCCAGCAGGAGTTGGATGAGACCAAGGTGACGGGCTCTTCCGGTGGCGGTCTGGTCAGTGTCACCATGAACGGGCGCGGACAGGTGGAGGACGTGTCCATCGACCCGAAAGCGGTGGACCCTGATGACGCTGCGGAGACCGCGCAGACGATTGCGGACCTGGTGCTGGCAGCGATCCGCGACGGTGAGCGTATGGTGGAAGAGATCCAGCAGCAGAAGATGGGTCCGCTCGCCCAAGGGTTGGGCGGTGGTTTTCCTGGGCTTCCCGGTCTGTGACCGGTCAGCCGGGGTCGCGGGTCCGGTGGGGTAGGGTCCTCACCGGTTCCGTGTGTCCACTACGGTGGTAGCAGTATCCACGTCACGAGTAGGCAGGCAATGTACGAAGGCGCGGTTCAGAATCTGATCGACGAGCTTGGGCGGCTGCCTGGCGTCGGTCCGAAAAGCGCGCAGCGTATTGCCTTCCACCTGCTCGCCGCGGAGACCGCTGACGTTCACCGTCTGGTCAACGCGCTTGTCGCGGTCAAGGAGCGGGTCCGGTTCTGTGCCGTGTGCGGCAACATTGCCGAGGAGACCCAGTGCCGGATCTGCCGTGACCCGCGTCGGGACGACACGGTGATCTGTGTCGTTGAAGAGCCGAAGGATGTCGTGGCTATCGAGCGGACGCGGGAGTTCCGCGGCCGCTACCACGTGCTCGGTGGTGCAATCAGCCCGATCGAGGGCGTGGGCCCCGACGATCTGCGTGTGAAAGAGCTGATGGCGCGCCTCTCCGAAGGCCGGGTCACCGAGGTGATTCTCGCCACGGACCCGAACCTGGAGGGTGAGGCGACCGCCACCTATCTGGCACGCCTTCTGAAACCCATGGGGCTGAAGGTCACCCGGCTCGCCAGTGGCCTGCCCGTGGGAGGCGACCTCGAGTATGCGGACGAGGTCACCCTGGGCCGGGCCTTCGAAGGCCGCCGAGCCCTCGACTTCTGAGAGCCGAACTTCAGCCCCCTCGCCCCAGCGGCCGCGGCAGGTCACCCGGCCGGGCGAGAGCCGTATCCGGGTGATTGGTCGACGGCCCCACTGATATCCCTGTCCTGTTCACGGGTATCTCCCTGCCTCGGCTCCTGTCCGACGCGCAGGGAGCCGTGAATCTCCGATCACTAGACTGGCTGGTCGATTACCGTGAACCCGATTCCTCAGGAGCGCCGACCGTGGCTTTGATCGTGCAAAAGTACGGCGGGTCGTCCGTCGCTGATGCGGATGCCATTAAGCGGGTAGCCGAACGGATCGTCGCTCAGAAGAAAGCCGGATACGACGTGGTCGTCGTGGTCTCCGCCATGGGCGACACCACTGACGAGCTTCTCGACCTTGCGAAGCAGGTGAGTCCGCTCCCGCCGGGCCGGGAGTTGGACATGCTGCTGACTGCCGGGGAGCGGATCTCGATGGCCCTGGTTGCGATGGCTATCGGGAACTTGGGCTATGAGGCCCGGTCGTTCACCGGTTCGCAGGCCGGGGTGATCACCACGTCGCTGCACGGCAACGCGAAGATCATCGATGTCACCCCGGGGCGGATCAGGGATGCGCTCGCCGAAGGGGCGATCTGCATCGTCGCTGGCTTCCAAGGGGTGTCGCAGGACAGCAAGGACATCACCACGTTGGGCCGCGGTGGTTCGGACACTACGGCTGTGGCGCTTGCTGCGGCGCTCAACGCCGACTTGTGCGAGATCTACACCGACGTCGACGGGGTGTTCACTGCTGATCCGCGTATCGTGCCCTCCGCTCGACGCATCCCCCAGATCTCCTACGAGGAGATGCTGGAGATGGCGGCCTCCGGCGCCAAGATCCTGCATCTGCGCTGCGTGGAGTATGCGCGGCGGTACAACATTCCGCTGCACGTGCGCTCGTCTTTCAGTCAGAAGCCCGGTACCTGGGTCGTCTCGGAAGTTGAGGAAACCGAAGGCATGGAACAACCGATCATCTCCGGCGTGGCGCATGACCGGAGCGAAGCCAAGATCACGGTTGTGGGGGTGCCCGACCGTGTCGGCGAGGCAGCAGCGATCTTCAAGGCGCTGGCCGACGCTGAGATCAACGTGGACATGATCGTGCAGAACGTGTCCGCGGCTTCCACGTCGCGTACGGACATTTCTTTCACTCTGCCTGCCGACTCGGGGCAGAACGCGCTGGCCGCGTTGAAGAAGATCCAGGACAAGGTCGGTTTCGAGTCGCTGCTGTACAACGACCGGATCGGCAAGGTGTCGCTGATCGGCGCGGGGATGCGCTCCTATCCGGGGGTGACTGCTCGGTTCTTTGACGCTGTGGCCCGCGAGGGCATCAACATCGAGATGATTTCCACTTCCGAGATCCGCATCTCGATCGTGGTGGCGCAGGACGACGTGGACGCCGCAGTGGCCGCCGCGCACCGTGAGTTCCAGTTGGACGCCGACCAGGTCGAGGCCGTTGTGTATGGAGGTACCGGCCGATGAGTAACCGTCTTCCCACTCTCGCCGTTGTGGGGGCCACCGGTGCGGTGGGCACTGTCATGTTGGACATTCTTTCCACGCGTAAGAACGTGTGGGGGGAGATCCGCCTGGTGGCGTCGGCCCGGTCTGCGGGCAAGCGGCTCACGGTCCGCGGCGAGGAGGTCGAGGTTCAGGCTATTTCCCCGGAGGTCTTCGACGGGGTCGACGTGGCCATGTTCGACGTCCCCGACGAGGTGTCCAAGGAGTGGGCGCCGATCGCGGCGGAGCGGGGCGCGGTTGTCGTGGACAACTCTGGTGCGTTCCGTTTGGACGACGACGTGCCGCTGGTGGTGCCTGAGGTCAACGCCGAGCAGGTGCGCAACCGTCCGCGCAACATCATCAGCAACCCGAACTGCACGACCCTGTCGATGATTGTGGCGATCGGGGCGCTGCACCGGGCCTACGGGCTGACGGACCTGGTGGTGAGCTCGTACCAGGCGGCGTCCGGTGCGGGCCAGCAGGGGGTCGACACGCTGTACGACCAGATCGCCAAGGTGGCGACGGACCGCACGTTGGGTACTCGTGCGGGGGATGTGCGGGCTGCGGTGAGCGACTTGGGTCCGTTCCCGGCGCCGCTGGCGTTGAACGTGGTGCCATGGGCGGGGTCGTTGAAGGACGACGGCTGGTCGTCGGAGGAGTTGAAGGTCCGCAACGAGTCCCGGAAGATCCTCGGACTGCCTGACCTGCGGGTGTCGGCAACGTGTGTGCGCGTGCCGGTGGTGACCACCCACTCGCTTGCGATCCACGCGACGTTCTCCACGGAGGTGGATGCGGACGAGGCGCGGCGCCTGCTGGCTTCCTCTCCTGGCGTGGTGGTCCAGGACGACCCGGCGAAGGGCGAGTTCCCGACCCCGATTGACGTGGTCGGTACGGACCCGACGTGGGTGGGACGGATCCGCCGTTCGCTGGACGACCCGCGGTCGCTGGACTTGTTCCTGTGTGGGGACAACTTGCGTAAGGGTGCGGCGTTGAACACCGCCCAGATCGCTGAGCTGCTCGCTGAGGAGTTCACCAGCTAGCGCGGTTCTGGTCTGTTTGCGGGGAGGACGGCTGCTCGCCGGTGCGGCGGGTGGCGCGGTCCTCCCCGTTTTTCGTGTCTCGGCGGGGCGTGCTGCGGCCGGTGCGCAGCGGAGGCGGGGGTTGGCGCGGGAGAGAGGGTTCGATGGCCGCAGTCCTTTCCCTGCTTCGGATCCGCTTCATCCGGAATTCCGGTTTTCTTATCCTCGAAAAAGGGGAGAGCAGTTTCTTCTTTTCAACCGGAGAAAAATGTCTTCTATCCCATGAAACGCGGTGATCCGAACTGCAGGGACAGTAAAACAGTTGCAAGGATGTCTGGGGCGAGGTTTCTGTTTACCGGTAGTACGGGCATCGTTTGTTTGGTGCTGTTCAACGTCTGAGGCGATGGCCGGCGACTTGTGTCGTCGGCCATCGTGCGTTGCGGGGGAATGGACGCGGTGTGGCTGCCCGCTGCGGGGGCGGTTGTCCGGACACTGCTATATCGGCCGCTTTGACCAGCATCTTGAGGACTGGCATGTCGCCACGGGCCGGCTAGGGAGGGCCGCGTTCTGCTGCGAGGAGGGTGCAGCGGCCACAGGATCAATTCCGGATCTTGTGTCGGCAACGCCAATCCCAACAACAAAAGAAACCGTAATTCTTGTTTTCATTGCACTCCGTTCCCCTTCTGCACAGGAACGCTTTTCTTTCGGAGATCTCGGAAGGAGAACCAAATTTTCTCTTCCTCTACCTTTCTCCGCTAGTAACGTTGAGAGCCAATTGTTCAAAAAAGAGTCCAGGGCACGGATTTTCTCGTCTGTCTCGACTGGGTTGTGCGGCACTGTTGTGGTGTGCGTCCAGGAGAAAACTCCTGGACGTTGCGATAACGGCTGGCGGCCGCCTATCGGTCGCCGAGGGCACGAGAGAAAGGTATGTCTCAGATGCGGCGAATCATGAAGCTAGCCGCTGTGGGCGCGCTGGCCGCGGGGCTCGTCGGCGCGGGGGCCTCGACCGCCTTCGCCCACGACTACACCGAGATCACCGCCACCAAGACGGCACAGTGTGTCGCTGAGCAGCCAGCAGTCGGCCTCGGCCTGCTCGCCGGGCTGGGCTTGAACGTCAACGCCCTCAACTCGGCGTCCTGCACGGGCAGCGTCAACGTCAACGACAACTAGAAACCGCAATTCTTATTTGCATTAAAAACCATTCCACTGCCCTGATATAAAAGCGCCGCCTCCCACAGGAGTCTGGGGAGGCGGCGCGTCTTTCTCTCTCCCCCAGATCGCCCGGATTTGCGACGGTCACACTGTGGTTTTGCCGGTAAAGACAATGCAAAACCCGCGTTCCGAAGCGTTGCAGGTAAACCCCCGCATGGCATTGTTGTGCTGCACGGTTTGAAGGATGCTCTCAACCGTCATCGCAGTGAGCTGATGGTCGCTTTTGTCGACCGTCGTTACCGTCATCGAAAGGTATTTGTCATGCGGCGAATCATGAAGCTGGCTGCCGTGAGCACGCTGGCCGCGGGTCTGCTCGGCGCCGGGGCCTCCAGCGCCCTGGCCGGCGACTACACCGAGATCACCGCCACCGAGACCGCGCAGTGCATCTCGGCTCAGGAGGCTGGCGGTTTCAGCTTGCTCATCGGTGCGGGCGCGAACGTCAACGCCCTCAACGCGGCGTCCTGCACGGGCAGCGTCAACATCAACGACAACTAGAAACCGCAATTCTTATTTGCATTAAAAACCATTCCACTGCCCTTCGGGAAAAGACGACCTCCTCCACACTCTGCTGGAGGAGGTTCCGTTTTTACCCTCTTCCACACACTTCCCCTTGCTTCCCCAGATAATGGATTGCAATGAAACAATAAAGGGAAGCAAAGGAATGGCATAACGCGCATTCGTCCATTCAAAACGCGTTGGATTAACGGCAGTATTGCAGCACGTGTTCGGGCGATCAGCTCGGCACAGACCGTTGATCGGTGGTCGTTGTAGCGACCGTCGTTACCGTCATCGAAAGGTATTTGTCATGCGGCGAATCATGAAGCTGGCTGCCGTGAGCACGCTGGCCGCGGGTCTGCTCGGCGCCGGGGCCTCCAGCGCCCTGGCCGGCGACTACACCGAGATCACCGCCACCGAGACCGCGCAGTGCATCTCGGCTCAGGAGGCCACCGGTGCGGGTCTGCTCCTCGGCCTGGGCCTGAACCTGAACCTGCTCAACTCTTCGGCCTGCGCTGGCAGCGTCAACGTCAACGACAACAACTAGTTTCGAGGGCGCTCCGGTCCGCCTGGACTGACACCCCATCGCTCTCCACCCGCCGCCTCCCACGGCACGGCTGTCTGGACCGTGGGAGGCGGCCCGACACCCAACCCGCGTCGCACGGCGGCGTGGGCTAGCGGCATTTTCAGTAAAAGAAAAGCAATCCCCGTGTCTTCGCGTGGCTCATGCCCACCCCATGCGACATAGTTTCCGAGAGCAATCGAGAGATCACTCTCGGTGCACACCTGTCGATTGACGGTCGCCTGACCGCCAACGGTCACCATTTGAAAGGTTTGAGTCACATGCGTCAGATGACGAGGCTAGCCACGGTGGGCGCGATGAGCCTGGCCCTGGTCGGTGCCAGCGCTTCCGCTGCGCTGGCGGGCTACCACGAGTTCTCCAGCGAGGAGACCTTCACCAACATCGACCAGTGCGTGGTGGTCCAGCAGTTGGAGGCCGGCGGCCTGACCCTTCCGGACATCATCCCTCCGGACCTGCTGGGCGGCTCTGCCTACAACTGCATCGGCAACGAAGTCGTCGTCGTCAACGAGTAGTGCCTCCAGGGCTCCTCCCAACGCTGCGAGGAGCCCCCGTTTCTCATCCCAGAGACGGTCTTTGACTCTCCCATGAAACCGGCCCCGGACGGCCCAGCCCGCTCCGGGTAAGGGAGTCACGGTCTTCACCGGCCTCGTTCGCCCGTGGCCGCAGACCGTCGCCGCATCAAGCCAGAAAACGTGCTTCTCAACGCCCGCCCGCTGGCCGTGTCCGTTCCCACACGGTCAGCGGGCCTCACAGAAGGGACACCCTCAATGCGTGGAATCGTCAAAGCCGCGGCGGTGAGCGCGATCACCGCGGGACTGCTCAGCTTCAGCACCGCTACTGCCCTGGCCGGCGGATTTGAGATCGACCGGGAGTCGCACACCACTGTCGTGGACCAGTGCGTTGTCGACCAGCGCGTGACCATCTCCAGCCCGCTCGACCTTCCCGCCGAGCTGCTGCCGCTGGGGGAGGACACCTACAACTGCATCAGCAACGAGGCCGTCGTCATCAACCGCTGACACCTCGTCTGGAGCTCCCTCTCTGCAGGGAAGGCGGCCGCCTTCCACCTGGCTTCTGGGAGAAGGCGGCCGCACCCGTACTGACATTGATCCCGCACACCCTGGGCTGTGCGTCACGGTTGCGACCCACCACCCGATCCCCTCCGCCTGGTCTTCCGCTCTGCTTCTTTCTTTGTCATCGCGTCACCGGCTCCCGGCCTCCCGATCCCTGCGCGACACGGACCACACCCGCATCTTCGACCCGTCGGCCGTGACCGTTTCACACACCGAGATCCACACGGAAGGGACACCCTCAATGCGTCGAACCGTCACTGCCATAGCAGTGGGGACGCTTGCCGCAGGGCTGTTCAGCAACACCGCTCCTGCTCTGGCCGGTGAGGAGCCGCGCCCCATCGTCATGGAGCTGTGCACGGTCACCCAGCGCCTCATCACCGGGAACGTCACCGTTCCCTCCCCCGCACCGGCGCCTGATGAGCCTCCGGACCTGCCGGCGCCGGCCCCCGAAGCGCAGCACCACCCCTTGCTCGCCGCGGCATGCGAGGGCAACTCCGTCACCGTCACTACTCCTTAAGCCCAGCACACCCGCAGCTCTTGCCCAGGGCTGCACTCGAAAGCACGACGGTCTCGGGCCTGTCCGCGAAGACCGTCCCATCCGGCCTGGAGGAGTCCGCTACTGCTTCGGAAGGCGGCCTTCCGAAGGCCACAGCGGCACACGGTTCCCGTGGCTCTGCGCGCTGTGGCAAGAGTGGGGCTGTCCAGCGTCCCCGCTGCGGCTTCTTCGGCCTTGTCCGTCGCTGCCTACCGCACGAGCAGCGGACGTCCGAAAACCCGAAGAAAAGGAATGGATTCTGTGATGCGCCAGATCATCAGGGGGGCGGCAGTAAGCGGGGCGGCCGCGTGTCTTCTCGCTGTCAGCTCCTTCCCCGCCCTCGCCGAAGAAGAAGCGGACTGGTCTACGGACGTGAGCATCGACCTGCCCGTCCTGGACGACGAGGTCTCCGGCCTCAACGAGCAGCCTGAAGGCGAAGGGCTGGAAGAGGACACTGTCGGGGCGGGAACCGTCATCAACCAGTGCGTTGTCGAACAGGACGCTCTCGTGCTAGGTCTGGCCCCCGGCGACCCCGGTGGTCTTCCGCTGCTGTCCCTAGGCTTGAACGTCCTCAACGAGTACTACTGCATCGGCAACACTGTTGAAGTCCACAACCACGCCAACTAGGCGTACTCCTCACTCCAGCTGGTTTGCTCACTCTGCCGATCCCATCTGAGAAGAAGCGGCCGTCTCCCGGGACCGTGGGGGAGACGGCCCGTTCTTGTCCGCGGCAGTCCGCCCCGGCCGGGACGGGGAAACCAGCCGGTAGCCGAGCCGGCAGTGCTCCGCTGAGACGATGAGGTCCGACGTTTCCACGACCCGCCGCCCAGCAAAATGGGTGCGCTGCACGAGCAGGATGGCCGTGCCCGGCTCCAGTGCGAGCCGCCGCGCTTCCACCTCCCGCAGTCGACGAACCGACACCTCCTCTTCGATCCGGTCCACGGTGACCCCCACCTCGGCGAGCCGCTCCGCCACACTGGTGTCTGGCCGCTCCCCCGGGGTCAGGCCGGTGCCCAGCGTGAGAATGGCGGGCTCCCACGCCACCCACAGCGCGATCGGAGTGCCCTGCGCGTATCCGAGGCATTCCGTCCGGTACAGCGGCTCCCCCACCCGGGTGCCGAGCCGCCGGGCCATGGCAATGGACGCGGTCTCGGTCCGGGCCCCCAGCCACTCGGTGCGCAGCGGGTCGAGCCCGGGGAGGTGGGAGGTGCGGGATAAGAGGACTTCCGCGGAAGGCGCTCGCACGTAGTACCCGGATCCGGCCCGTCCCTCAATCAGCCCTTCTGCCACGAGAAGCTGTAACGCGCAGCGCGCCACCTGCTCGCTGACCGCGTGGCGGCGGGCCAGCTGGGCCCGCGAAGGCAGCCGAGTCCCTGGGGGAAGCTCCCCGTTGAGGATGGGTTCCCGCAGACTGTCGGCGACCCGCAGGTAGCCGGGCTTCTCAGTCACGGTTATCCGCACGGTTGGACTCTGCCTCCACGACACTGGTCGAGACTGTGTGTCACGACTGTGGTCCCGGGGCATACGGATCTGCTTGCGATGACGTGTCGCCGCTCGCCCATGGAGCCAGTAAAGCAGCAGGTCGTGCCCGTGCGCAGAGAAATCAAGAAGGAAGCCCGCTTTTCTTCCACCCGACCGACGGTCACGGAGAGTACATGTCTTCGGGGTTTTCTGAGGGCGCGTCGACGTGGAGACCGGACCGCTGTGGAGAGCAGCGGCCGCCATCCGCAACCCCGTGTCCCGGGAGTCCGGCCCCGGCGGTGACCCGCGGGTCAGCGGTGTCTCCGCTGCTGTTTCCCGGGGGGACGTGCCCCGCCGCCCAGACCGCGGTCTGCGCTGTCAGCCTGCTTTCCCGGCTCCGATGCGCCTACGCACAAGCCTGTGCCCGTGGACGGGCAGCATGCTCCGGGCTCCTATGCGGAGCGTGTCCGACAATCGCAGGGAGTTTTACCGTCGGCTGGCCGTGCCGCTGGCGTGCGTTGGGTCGTGACTCCCCATGCTGGTGATAGCAGCCGGAAAAAGAGTCGCAGAGGGAGGGTCACGGCAGCCGTGACACAGCAGCCGATGTCGGACAGCACCGCCATGCTCGTAGGAATCCTCGCGGGCCTGGCCACAATCGCGCTACTCACCTTGGTCATCGCGGCGCTGGCCTCCGTACTGTCCATGCGTTCGCTGACCCGGGGCGGCAAGCTGCTGTGGACGCTCCTCGTTCTCCAACTGCCGATCCTCGGCGCTGTTGCATGGTTCGTCATCGGCCGGCAAGGCCCGCTCAACAGCCTGCTCGGCTTGATCAAAAGCGGCCGCCACGAATCCCCCGGCACCGGAGAGCACGTCCACGACGACCTGTTCGAAACCGACGTGGACCGGCTTCTTGCAGCCTCGAACGGGGCAGAGTCGCGCAGCTCGCGGCGGGCCACCGCTCTCGTCACCGAGCCGTCTCGCTTCGCCGACGAGTACAGTCCGGCAGACCACTCGTGGCACACCGTCAACGGGCACCACGATACGGCCACGATCAGGGCCCGCACTGGGGCGACCGCCTCACGGAGGGGCAGCGACTCCACCCCGCGGTTCCGTAGTGAACGTTCCAGGATTCCGCGTTCCCGAATGCCCAGGTGAACGTTGAGGGGCCCTCACCTGAAACGTTGGGAACAGCGTGCCTGGCGGGGGTCTCAGCCCACCAGCACCGAATCCTCGTCGAACATCCAGTCTTCCGAGGCCACCCGGTACAGCTCGTGGCGCAGTGCCAGCTCCAAAGCCGTGTCTTCGGGTGCAACCTCGTCGAGCCGGTCCAGTGCCGCGCGGATTTCCGCGGCGGTCATTGCACCAACCGGCTTCATCCCCCAGTGCTGTGTCATTGTGTTCTCCCCCTTTCTGCTCCGCCACCACACCGGTGCGGAGCGCAGGCCGGTTTCCCGGCCGAAGCGAGACCCGTCGCAAGGAGGGATCCCACTCGTGTCCTCGTGTAGGCCCCCTTGCCGCACGCTGCGTCCCCGTGACAGGTCCTTTCGGCCTCATTCGACGAGGCCGACACCTTTATCGTTCCAGAAACGTCTGACACTGTGTGCGGAAAGCCGTGATACCGGTACCCTGCTCAACGTGATCGACCTTCGAGCTCTACGGGAAGACCCTGACCGTTTGCGCGCGTCGCAGCGGGCACGCGGCGAAGACGAATCTGTCGTCGACCGGCTGCTGGATCTGGACTCGCGGCACCGCGCCGCCCTGGCGCGTTTCGAAACGTTGCGCGCCGAACAGAAAAGCGTCGGCAAGTCTGTTTCCCGCGCCTCCGCAGAGGAGCGGGAAGCGCTGCTGAACCGGGCGAAGAGTCTGGCGTCCGAGGTCAAATCCGCTGAGGCTGAGGCCGAAGCGCTCTCCGACGAGCTCACCACACTGCTGCGTTCCGTGCCGAACGTGGTGGAAAGCGACGCGCCGGTGGGCGGGGTTGACGACTTTGTCGTGGTCGAAGAGGTCGGCACGCCCCGCCAGTTCGACTTCACCCCCCGCGACCACCTGGAACTGGGTGAGATGCTCGGCGCCATCGACACGGAGCGGGGCGCCAAAGTGTCGGGGGCGCGGTTCTACTTCCTCACCGGTGTCGGCGCGCTGCTGGAACTGGGCCTGCTCAACTTGGCGATGCAGCGGGCCGTCGCCAACGGCTTCACCCCGATGATCCCGCCGGTGCTGGTCAAACCGGAGACCATGGACGGCACCGGGTTCCTCGGGGAGCACGCTGCGGAGGTCTACCACCTTCCCGCCGACGACCTGTACCTGGTGGGCACCTCCGAGGTGCCGCTGGCCGGGTACCACGCGAACGAGATCCTGCCCGCTGACGCCCTGCCGACCCGCTACATCGGCTGGTCGTCGTGCTTCCGCCGGGAGGCGGGCTCCTACGGCAAGGACACGCGCGGCATCATCCGGGTCCACCAGTTCAACAAGGTGGAGATGTTCGTCTACGCTCACCCGGACGAGGCGCACGAGGAGCATCTGCGGCTGCTCGCGTGGGAACGCGAGATGCTTGACCTGATCGAGGTGCCCTACCGGGTGGTGGACATCGCCGCCGGTGACCTGGGGACGAGCGCGGCACGCAAGTACGACTGCGAGGCGTGGCTTCCCAGCCAGGGCCGCTACCGCGAGCTCACGTCCACGTCGAACTGCACCGAGTTCCAGTCCCGCCGTCTCAACATCCGCTACCGCGACACTGACGGCAAGCCGCGGTTCGTGGCCACGCTCAACGGCACGCTGGCCACCACGCGGTGGATTGTCGCGATCTTGGAGAACCACCAGCAGGAGGACGGTTCCGTGGTGGTGCCTGAGGCGCTCCGCCCGTTCGTGGGCCAGGACGTGCTGCACCCGATCGCGAAGAAGTAGGAGGGGGGCCGGTGGCCGGGGACCGGCTGCTGTCTTGCGGCCACCGCAACACCTCTTCAGGAACAGCCGCCTGCCGCGGAGGGTTTTCTCCGCGGTTTTCTAGGTTGGGCGGCTGTTTTTCTCTGCTTCTCGAACTTTTTCAGCGCGGACATTCCCCGTGCACCCCCTTTTTCCTTTCGCGGGCTGAAATATCCTCTTCGGGGCTGTTTCCGCCGACCTCATTCTGAACAGGGGGTGTCCGTTTCTCTGTCATCTCTCACCACCTGTCCAGTTCCGCTTACTATTGGTGCATGGTCTTCAAGCGGGTCGGCAACGGCCGTCCTTATCCTGATCACGGCCTGTCGCCAAGCGCGTGGTACAAGATTGCGCCTAGACAGGTGCGGCTGGATGAGCTCGTGACCACCAAGAGTGTTTTAGATTTGAAATACCTCCTCTCCAAGGACTCCACCTTCTTCGGGGATCTTTTTCCGCACGTGGTGCGGTGGAAAGGCGAACTCTACTTGGAGGACGGATTGCACCGGACGCTGCGCGCCGCCTTGCAGCAGCGGGAAACGGTGGCGGCCCGGGTTTACGACCCGGCCTGGTTCCCGGAGTTGAGTTGACCCACCGCGGCGGTGAGCTCGTCTACGAGCGCCGCGGCAGCAGGCGGTATCGTGCCCCCGGCAACAGCCACGAACAGGCGCCGCCAGCCCAGTTCCGGGGAGTCGACCACGGCGACGTTCTCCCCCTGGTGGAGGAGGAGGGCAAGCTGCGGCAGCACCCCCACTGCCATGCCCAGGGACACGAGACGCTGAACGGCCAGGTGGTCGTCGGTGGTGTAGGCGATCCAGGGCTCGAATCCGGCCCGGCGGCACACGTGGACGAGGTGGGAGCGGCAGCGCTCGCAGCCCGCCACCCAGGTCTCTTTGCGCAGGGCAGCGAGTTCCAGAGTGTGCTCAGCGGCGAGCGGGTGGTCACCGGGAAGCAGCAGCCGCACCTGTTCCCGGCAGAGCGTGACCTCGCGGATGCCGGTGCTCGCATCAGGGGGTGTCTCGTCGTAGGAGAAGGCGAGGGTGACGTCCACTTCGCCTTCGCGGAGCAGGTCCAAGGATTCGGGGGGTTCCGCTTCGACCAGGGTGACCGCGACATCGGGGGCGCGTTCCCGCAGGGTGGCCAGGGCTTGCGGCACGATTCCGGCGGTGGCTGTAGGGAAGGCAGCGAGGCTGACCCGGCCTGCCCGCAGTCCCGCGATGGCCGCGACTTCTTCTTCAGCCGTGTCCAGCCGGGCCAGTACGGCTTCCGCGTGGCCGACGAGGACCCGGCCCGCTTCGGTGAGCCGCACCCCGCGCCCGTGCCGCACCACGAGGGGCGTGCCCACTTCCGCTTCGAGGCGGGCAATGTGGTGGGAGACGGCGGGCTGGGTGTAGGAGAGGGCGCGCGCGGCCGCGCTCATCGATCCCAGTCGGGCCACCTCGCACAACACACGGAGTCGAGTGAGGTCCAGCACACCCCCAAGGTATCAAAGCTATTTATGAGAGAAGACGAAAATCTTTTCTTGATCTTTGAGATCGGGTTGCTGACAATCCAAGCATGGACACCGCACCCCTACTTCCCTCGTCAATCCGCGACCAGTTCACCCGTGAGGTGGTCTATTTGAACACCGCCACCTGCGGGCTTCCGCCCCGCGTCGCCCACGAGGCGACTCTCGCCGTGGAGCGCGACCGCGCCCGAGGACGGTTGACGTTGGACATTGCGCATCAGGCGGTGGAGCGGTCGCGGGCCGCCTTCGCCAGACTGGTCGGAGTGCCCGTGTCTCGAGTGGCGGTCGGATCGCAGGCGTCCTTCTTCGTCGGACTGGTCGCGGCTTCTCTTCCCCCGGGTGCAACCGTGGTCGTGGCCGAGGAGGACTTCACCTCGGTGACCTACCCTTTCCTCGCCGCAACCGGACGAGGGGTCACGGTCCGCCCGGTTCCGCTGGACCGGATCATCGACGCCGTGGACACGAGCGTGGACCTTGTCTCGGTCTCTGTGGTCCAGTCCGCCGACGGCCGTATCGTTGATGTTCCCGCGCTGCTGGACGCGGCTGCCACGCACGGCGCGCGGGTGCTGCTGGACACCACCCAGTCGTCGGGCTGGCTTCCTATTCCCGCAGACCGCGTGGACTACCTGGTGTGCAGCGCCTACAAGTGGCTGCTGGGACCGCGGGGCGCCTGTTTCTTCGCGGGAACCGACGATGCCCTGGCCGAACTCACGCCGATCGCGGCGAACTGGTTCGCGGCTGAGGACATCACGAGCGCGTTCTACGGCACCGAGCTACGCCTGGCCTCGGATGCGCGCCGCTTCGACCTGTCCCCGGCGTGGGCGTCGTGTGTGGGGCTCGCCCCTGCTTTGGAGCTGCTCGCCGACCTGGGGGAAGCAGCGCTCGGAGCCCATAACGTCGCGTTGGCGAACCGGTTCTGCGCTGCGCTGGGACTGCCGCCCACCGATTCAGCGATCGTCAGCGTGGCAGTGGACGCCAAGGCGCAACAGGTTCTGGCCGACGCGGGGATTGTCGCGGCCATGCGCGCAGGCCGCATGCGCTGCGCTTTCCACCTGTCCACGGACGCGGCAGACGTCGACCGCGCAGTGGAGGAGATCGGGCCGTACCTGCGCGACGCAAACCTGGAGGAGGCTGTCCGCGTGCCGGGCGACCGGTAGGGGACGCAGGAACGCGCAGAGCGGTGGACCGGGGTTCTCCGCGCAGCAGCACCTGCTGGGATGTGCTCGCGGTCAACGGTCGTCCCCGGGGAAAGCAAGAGGCCGGTCCTCCAGGACCGGCCTGCTGGCGGTGGAGGTGGGATTTGAACCCACGGAGGGTTGCCCCTCACACGCTTTCGAGGCGTGCGCACTAGGCCGCTATGCGACTCCACCGCGGACCACTCTACATGGCTCTGTGAAGTGCCGCGAGTTGAGCGGTCTCCACCCGACACTTTATGTGCGGTAAGTCACATTGAAGACAAAGTGCGCCAAGTGGAGCATCCCGGCCATCGGGTACCGCCACCGTGCTTCACCCGTCTCTCGAGCACAGCGCCCCCGGCAGGCTCGCATGGCCGGAAAGTGCGGCGTCCAGCGAGCAGTAAAGAGCTCGACCGCCGGACAGGCTTGTCGGCCTCTCGGATCCCTGTTTGGGGGATCGGTGGGCCGCCTCGTCCCCGTCTTCGCTGCCCTGTCACGGATGAATCTCACCCTGGCTGCGCCAACGGGAGGAAATGCTCTCTTCACGCGAAGCGCCCCCGTAAAACCATGGGGTACGGCACGCCGGTTACGAATACGAGCCTTTACCCGGAGACGCATTCCCCGACCAGCCCGCCTCGCCCCGGAAACTCCCCCTGAAATTCGTTTCTTTCGCGAAAGCCCGGCATACCGTCATCCGCCTCATCACCGAGCATCTCCATGCCCTGCTCCTGCTTTCCGGAAAGGCACAATTTCGACTTCACCAGATGTGGAGTTCAACGGGGAAGATTGGCGCACGCGGTTTCAGAAGTCCTTTTGCGCACGGGGAGTTCACTGCAGGCCAGTGGTTTTCTGTGCTTCCGCTCCCCATGGCGAATGCTTTCCTGCCCACGCAGCGCATGCCGTCGGGATGCTGGCGGGCCGACTACCCTGCAACACCGCCGGGTCCGACGAAACGGTGTTCGTTGCACGCGTGCGGCTGGTACTCACTGACGGTGGTGTCTGCCAGGGCTGGGCAGTGCTATCGGGTACGGTGGCGCGCGAAGAAATCGGTGAGGAGGCGGCTGCACGCGGCAGACAGTTCCGGGTCCACGAGGTCGGGGGGAATCACTTCGGGACGGTGGTTGAGTCGCCGGTCGCGAACCACGTCCCACAGGGACCCTACGGCTCCTGCCCGTTCGTCGCGTGCCCCGTAGATGAGCCGTTCGATCCGGGCCAGCACGATGGCGCCCGCGCACATCGTGCACGGTTCAAGAGTGACCGCCAGGGTGCAGCCGCTCAGCCGCCAGCTGCCTAGACGCCGTGCTGCGGCGCGCAAGGCGAGCACTTCGGCGTGTGCGGTGGGGTCGCCGGTGGCCTCGCGCTCGTTGTGGCCGGCGCCGATGACCACGCCGTCCGGGTCGAGGACGACAGCGCCCACGGGAACATCGCCGCTAGACGATGTCTTCTCGGCCTCTTCCAGCGCCCGCCGCACGGCGGCGTCGACCCCACTCCGCCCTACGCTCATGCCCGCAGCTCGTCGAGTTCTCCGGCGAATCCGGCACGGTCAGCGATGGTGGTCAGCGCATCCGCGGGCAGGATGCCTTCGCGCGTGGTCAGCACCATCAGTTCGGTGCCTGGGATGCCGAGGTCGTCGAGCAGGTCGGGGTCTCCCACCGGTTCGGGGTAGGGGTTCTGCCCCGTGCCTTCGGTTTCTTGATCGTCGTCTATTCCTCCGTCGGTTTCGAGGAACAGGCGGGCTGCCGGGTGCCCGTACACCACTCGCATGTCGGAGAGGAAAGCTCGCGGCTCCCCGGTGTCGTCCAGTCGGGCAACGCCGAACCATTCGTCGTCGGCTTCCGCGAGCACCACGACGGAGGTTTCTGCGGTGGACTCGGCCGCGGCCGTGTCACGCATCAGATCGGCAAGGTCGTCGATTCCCTCGTACTCCGCTAAATCCACCTCGGTCCCCGTCCACCCGTCTGCTGCATGGGAGAAGACCGCTGCGAAAACCGCCACCCGGACTCCTGTCTACTGCGCTTCTTCAACCACGTGCCAGCCGGTGTGCACGCTGGCTTTACCCCAACGCGTCCAGGGCGCGTTGGAAAGCAGCGTGAAATCCGAGACGTTCCGCGATACTGGACAGCACCTCGTCCGGATACAGGTCGAGGTCTCCGGCCAGTGCACCCAATTCCATCTCATCCAGCCCCAGGTCAGCGAGGATCGACATGTCTCCTGCGGGGAGCACCTGGTCTACATCCTCGTCGTCGGGGATGTCGATATCCAGGTATTCCAGGACATCGCGGGCGATCTTCCAGTCCATCGACGCGGTGATATCGGAGAGGAAGACGCTGACGTTGTCCCGTCCGTAGACGCGGGCGAGGATGAAGAAGTCGTCGGCGACCGAAACCAGGCCGATGGCTCCGCTGATGCTCGGCTGCTGGTGGAGGGCGTGCAACAATCCTTTGAGGTCGCGGGTTAGCGCGACTGGGAGCAGGTCGACATCCCAGTAGTCTTCTTCTCGATAAGCTACGGCGGCGAAGTCGCCTGCGCCATCGTCCAGTTCGAGTTCCGTCATCGTCGCTCCACCCGGCTGGCCTTGGTCAAACCAGAATCGCAGATCGTCCCTTGCTTGGTCACTGAAACGGCTGCCTTCGCCCGTGTTGTGCTCTCCTAGCGGGAAGGCTGGTCCGTTGTAGAAGTCCGCGCTCACATCTCCTATTAGAACGGACGTTCCTGTAGGAACAGAACGTGATCCGGTCTTCAACCGCACCCCGCGACAGCGACAGAGCGCCCCGCGGGGAGCACGCACCGTGAAACCCCTGGTGGAATCGGTTTGACGGGGAATGTGTGGGAAGGCGCCCGGAACGATAGTTTGATCTCCTATGGAGATCTTCGTTGTGGACCATCCGCTCGTTGCCCACAAGCTCACCACGCTGCGGGACGTGCGCACGGATTCGCCTACCTTCCGCCGTCTCACCGACGAACTCGTGACTCTTCTCGCCTATGAGGCGACGAGGGATGTGCGGGTGTCGGAAGCCACGGTGCAGACTCCGCTGACCGAGACGGTGGGGGTCCAGCTTTCCCGGCCGGTTCCGCTAGTGGTGCCGATCCTGCGCGCCGGGTTGGGCATGCTGGACGGGATGACGCGTCTGCTGCCCACCGCCGAAGTGGGCTTTTTGGGGATGGTCCGCGACGAGGAGACGCTGCAGCCGGCGACTTACGCAGACCGGCTGCCTCGGGACTTGTCGGGGCGGCAGTGCTATGTGCTCGACCCCATGCTGGCGACGGGCGGCACTTTGGCGGCGGCGTTGCGGCTGCTGGTGGAGCGGGGCGCCGACCATATCACTGCGCTCTGCCTGCTTGCTGCCCCGGAAGGGTTGGAGCGGCTGCGCACCGGTTTGAGCGGGGTGTTGGAGGAGCGCGGCGACCTGCGGCTGCGTGTGGTGACGGCCGCTATCGACGAGCGTCTCAACGAGTCGGGGTTCATTGTTCCTGGGCTGGGGGATGCGGGGGACCGGTTGTACGGCTCCGCATAGCCACTGGAAAGTTTCTTTCTCCACTCCCCAGATAAATTAAGGAAACTTTATGTTTTAGTTTTATCTCCTGGGGAATAAAGCAATGCTTGTTCGGGATCTAAAACTCTACCCCTGGGATCACAACCAGGGGTTTCTTGTACCAGTCGAACTCATATCGAGATATACGCGTGACCCGTTGTGGTAATGATGTTTATGGCTCCTAATAATTCTCCGCACAACCCCAACCGAAAAACCGTGATCTCCACCACTCATCCCCCCGGTCCCTGATCGGGCGCTCGGTGGTCGGCACAATCCCGCGCCTGCGGGAAGGTGCCCCGCCCGCTCTGGACTGCGCCGGAGCTCACAAAGAGATCGGAGCACCACGACCGCTCTCTGCCGTCCCGAGGAGTGACATGTCCCAGACCCATGACGCGCTCTCGCGCGACCTCGCCCCCGTTGTCACGCGACTCAGCGCCGAGTTCAAGGACGTGCACCCGGAATCGATCGTGTCCCGCTGCGTCACCGCGGCCCGGAACGGGGCGGAGGACGTGGTCGGCTACGCCACTCCGGAGCTCGTGGAGCGGATTGCGCGGCAGCACCTGAAAGTTCTCGCCTTGGCCCTGGCGGAGCAGCGCTGACCAAATATCGGACGAAGGTCCGACCCTAACCTTCTGACCTGGAACGGCACGCCAGAGCTTCCTATTGTCTTTACGTGTCCCAGCACTGGTGTAACAATCGTTGTGGGTTAGTGGGTCTTCGCTCTAGTGGGGAGTGCGTTCATGCCGCCGAAATTGAAAAAATGGCTGGGTTACGCCCTCATTGCCTTTGCCATCTTCTACCTGCTGACTCAGCCGGCCACGGTGGGCACTCTGGTTCTGAACATCTTCGCCGGGCTGGGCGGAGCCGCCAACTCGCTCTCCACGTTCGTCAACACCATCTTGTTGTGAGGGGCGTGAGCCCGGATGAAGCTGGTGACACCGGGCGACTCGGCGCCCGCGTCGGTTAACCGCTACCTGCTCCCCCACGAGCAGCAGGTCATCACGGTCCGCCGACACCCTGCTGTCCTGTTGGGGCCGACGGCGATCGTGCTGGGCAGTCTGATCGCCGCGGGGATTCTGAGCAACATCTCGTTCGTGACGAGCGGGGCCATGCTGGCCATCATCTGGTGGCTGTGGCTGCTGGTGCTGGTGTGGTTCGTATGGAAGGTCGCCGAGTGGTCGGTCGACTACTTCGTCATCACGTCGGCGCGCCTGTTGGGCACGAACGGCCTGATCACCCGGCAGGTCAACATGATGCCGCTGGGCAAGGTCACCGACATGCGCTTTGAACGCACCCTGTTGGGCCGCTTGCTGGGCTACGGCACGTTCGTCATGGAGTCGGCCGGTCAGGACCAGGCTCTCAGCAAGATCGACTTCATCCCCTACCCGGAGCAGCTTTATCTCGAAGTGGTGGGCCTCATCTTCCCCGACAAGTGAGTGACCCACTCACCATTACGATCCACCCCTCGTGAGTTGTGGGGCCTCGCGCGAGCGCGGGGCCCCACAACTTTTGCTGCCGTTCCCACGGCAAGGAAGGTCTATTTGACTTCAAGGTGAACAGAAGGTTAACTTGGGTCATCGTCTAGTTGAATGAGGGGGTGATGTCATGGCTTGGCGAGCAAGCAAGGCGCCATCGACCACCCGCCCCGCCCAGACTCGACGCCGCCATCGGCCGACCCGTCGGATGACTTCTCTGCGGCACAGCACCACCCTTCTGCCGCAGCAGCGGGACACTGCGGACACGGAGACCCTCGACACACGGCCGAAGCTGACGTGGGTTTTGCTGCCGGACAGCACTGGCCGTCTGCGTCCTCAGGCGCGGTGGATCTGAGATTGTTCGCCTGAGCGGGTGAGGGACCGACCAGACGCTGGTCGGTCCCTCACCCGTTAGCGACGCCTGCCAGTGAGACCTGCTGGTGGGGCGCCTGTTACCCCGGTGCCATGTCGACGAACCGGCTGTAGTGCCCTTGGAACGCCACGGTCACCGTGGCGGTGGGGCCGTTGCGGTGCTTGGCCACGATGAGGTCGGCTTCCCCGGCCCGCGGCGACTCTTTCTCGTGCACGTCCTCGCGGTAGAGCAGGATGACCATGTCGGCGTCCTGCTCGATGGAACCCGACTCCCGCAGGTCGCTGATCTGCGGTTTCTTGTCGGTGCGCTGTTCTGGGCCGCGGTTGAGCTGGGACAGGGCGACGACGGGAACCTCAAGCTCCTTAGCGAGCAGCTTGAGCGAGCGGGACATCTCGGAAACCTCCTGCTGGCGGCTCTCCACCCGGCCGTGGGAGCTCAGCAGTTGGAGGTAGTCGACGATGACGAGTTTCAGGTCGTGCTGCTGTTTCAGCCGACGGCACTTGGCCCGGATCTCCATCATCGTCAGGTTCGGGGAATCGTCGATGAACAGCGGCGCTCCCGCGACCTCGCCCATCCGCCGCGCCAGCCGGGCCCAGTCCTCGTCGGTCATCATTCCCGAGCGCATAGTGTGCAGGGGCACGCGCGCTTCCGCCGAGAGGAGCCGCATGACGATCTCGTTGCGCCCCATCTCCAAGCTGAAGAACACCGTGGTCAACTGGTGTTTGATTGCTGCAGAGCGGGCGAAATCCAGGGCGAGAGTGGACTTTCCCACCGCGGGACGGGCCGCGATGATGATCATCTGTCCGGGGTGCAGCCCGTTGGAGAGGGCGTCGAAGTCGGTGAACCCGGTGGGGACCCCGGTCAGGGTGTCGTCGTGGGAGGCGATTGCTTCGAGCTCGTCGAGCGCTCCCGGCATGATGTCGCTGAGCGGCAGATAGTCTTCGCTGGTGCGCCGTTCCGCGACTTTGAAGATCTCGGCTTGGGCTTGGTCGACAAGGTCGTCGACGTCCCCGTCTCCCGAGTAGCCGAGCTGCGCGATGCGGGTGCCCGCCTCGACCAGGCGGCGTAGCACGGCGCGGTCGGCGACGATCCGCGCGTAGTATCCGGCGTTCGCTGCGGTGGGGACGGTGTCGGTGAGCGTGTGCAGGTAGGGAGCGCCGCCCACCCGCGCGATCTCTCCCCGTTTGGTGAGTTCCGCGTGGACGGAGATCGCATCCACCGGCTCGCCTCGGGCGAACAGGTCCACGATCGTGTCGTAGATGGTCTGGTGGGCTGGGCGGTAGAAGTCGGAGGAGCTGAGGATCTCCACTACCTGGATGATGGCTTCTTTGGACAGCAGCATGCCGCCGAGGACGCACTGCTCGGCCATGATGTCGTGGGGCGGGGTCCGGTCATACCCCACTTCCTCGACTGAATGGTCGACGCTCATGGCTCCCCCCGGCTGACTTCACGCCTGAACGTGACATGCCCGAACCAGGATTCTCGCCACTTCACGAGACGGTCGCAAAGACAACCTGTGGATAAACCTGGGGACATCCTGTGGATGACTGGCGTCTAGTTGTGGATAACCTGTGCACGCAACCTGTGGATAACTTTTCCCCACCCTCTAATCACAGCCTCTGAGCTGCAAAAACTCTGTCCACGGGCTGTGCATGAAAAAAATTCTGCAGATAGATATCCACAAGTTATCCACAGGCTAGGGCGACACCTGTGGATGTTCTTGACTCCGACTTCCCCACGTATCCACTGCGGCAGCCGAGGCCCCTCGACCCCTCTCGGACGGCTACGCGAACCCCGCTACGGCAGGCGATGGCGCAGCCCGCACCCTCACACGCACCGACGGGACATGGGCGGCGCTGTCCTCAGCGAAGCGCCGGACCCGAGGCAGGTGCGGCCGCGCGGAAACCCCGTCCCGCCGCACACACCCCCTGGAAACGAGGGCCCGTGCCCTGCCATTGCCGATTCCTTTCCTACCGCAGCCGCCGCGGCCCGCACCATCCTCTTCTCACAACAGCTTCCGCTGCAGCACACAGCGGTTTTCCCCACCACCCGGAAAGGCCCGCTACGTTCCGGTTCCTCGGCATCTGCGCTGTTCACTCTGCTGAACCAGGTAGGCCCAAGGCATACTTACCCCGCCCCTCTGGCGTTTCCCTTCTCCCCTCGAACCCCGTTTTCCTGACTTTCCACAGCAAAAGCCAAAAATTCCGCAACTCACCACGAAAAGGAAGGTAGGGCGCCGAGTGGTCGCCGTGTTTCCCGGTTAGATGCCTCCCCACGGATGCGTGGGGGTGGTTGACCATGGCATATCCAGCGGAAGGCGGGCGGCGCCCACGGTTCTGGGCGACCGCGCGCGCCGCATTATGGACGAGCGCTTCGGCCCTCCTGCCCGGCCTCGCCCACCTGCGCGCTGGGAAACGCGCCGCAGGAGCCGGCATCCTCGGAGGATTCCTCCTGCTCGCCACCGCCGCCGGTGCGGCCTTCTACCAACTGCGCAGCGACCTGTCCTGGCAGGCGTGGCTGGCTGCCCAGCCCTACTGGGTGGAAGCGGTCGCCATCGGCGCCGTAGCCCTCGCCACCCTGTGGTCGAGCATCATCATCCGGTCCTGGCAGCTCACCCGGCCGCGCCCCGAACGCTGGGGGTCCCGGGCCGTAGGCGCGGTACTGGTCACCGTCCTGTGCACCGCGCTCATCGTGCCGTTCGCGTTCGTCGTCCGCACCGCCGTCACCCTGCACAGCACGCTGACCAGCGTGCTCGCCCCCGCCGAACCGGCGTCCCAGGCTGCCGCCGACACCCCGTGGCCCCACCGCTCCCATATCAACGTCCTGCTCCTCGGCGGCGACGCCGGCGACAACCGGTACGGGCTGCGCACCGACACGATGATCGTGGCCAACATCGACATCGACAGCGGGGACACGGTCCTCATCAGCGTGCCCCGCAACCTGGAAAACGTGCCGTTCCCCGAAGGCACAGCGCTCGCGGAACGCTACCCGGAGCCCTACGGATTCGACGACCTGCTCAACGAGGTCTACCAGACGGTGGCTGAAGAACCCGAGGAGCTGGCCATCAACCCCGACGCGCCCGATCCAGCCGCGGACACGCTGAAGCACGTCATCGGGCACGCACTCGGCATCTCCATCGACTACTACGCTCTCGTGGACCTCCGCGGGTTCGCGGACCTCATCGACGCGATCGGCGGCGTGGTCGTCCCCGTGGAAGAACCCATCCGCTACGGCCGCCGCGGCGAAGGCCTGCTCGAACCAGGGGAGCGGCGCATGAGCGGCAAAGAAGCGCTGTGGTACAGCCGCAGCCGCACAGACAGCGACGACTACGCCCGCATGGGCCGCCAAGGCTGCCTGTTGAAATACGTCGCGGAGCAGACCAACCCGGTGACAGTGCTGCGCCGCTTCGACGAACTCGCCGACGCCACACAGCGCACCCTCACCAGCGACATTCCCCCTTCCCACCTGCCTGCCCTCGTCGACCTGGCCAGGCGGGTCTCCCAAGCGCGCATGCACACCCTGCAGCTTTCCCCGCCCCAGGTCACCACCGCGCACCCCGACTGGACGGAGATCCGCACACTCGTCGACAGGGCGATCCGCAGCAACGGCGAAGACCACGGCCCTGCCGACACCGCCAAGCAGCCGTCACCGTCCCCCGACAGCCCTGGCCGCCAGATCGGGAAAAAACCGGTCTCGCTCGACAGGCTCTGCCCATGAGCCCCGGCCGCACAGCCGTCTGGGACAGGCTGCTCCGACCCGCAGCAGCCCCACCATGGGCGCTTCCCGCTGGGCGGGCCCCGCCCGAGAAACACACAGGGGGTGTGAAACCGGAGGAACAAGGTATGCCCATCGAAGAGCCGCAGAACTGTAAGCATACAACAACAGAAAGTCACGAGACTCTGGGGTGAGCGTGCCCAGCCGGAAGGAGGACCCTGTGAGCCCAGCCGCGTCCTCTCGCCCAAGCAGCGAGGAGCGTCGCGGGTCCTCCACGGCGCCTGGCAGTGGAGTACAGGCCCGGGACCGCTCGCCAAGAAACCGCGCCAACGATCACACAAGGCTCACTGCTGGACAAAAGTGGCCCACTTCATACGATCCTGGCCTAACCTACAGATTCCCTACTAGCGAGTTAAATCTTGCTGGCGCGAGGACGAAATTCAGGGGGAACACCCCTCTGATCACGGTTTTCACCGTCTTGTCGGGGTTAGCGTGGCGGCTACCGCGTCCTGGTGAACCGAGTTCGAGGGCGCACCGTTCCGCCTCACGGAGGGACTGACCATGTGGCGACTCGCCAACCACGTTCGGCAGTACGCGTGGGGATCCACCACCGAGATCCCTAGGCTGCTCGGAATTGAACCCAACGGGCAACCCCAAGCCGAACTGTGGCTGGGTGCCCACCCCAGTGCCCCCAGCACGATCGCCAGTGGCGGCACGGAACCGATCGGACTCGACGCGATGATCGCGTCCGACCCGGTCACAACACTCGGCACAGAAGTGGCGCGCAGCTTCAACAAACGCCTGCCCTTCCTCCTGAAATTCCTCGCCGTCGCCCAACCCCTGTCGCTGCAGGCCCACCCCGACAAGGAACGCGCCCAAGCCGGATTCGCCGCAGAAGAAGCCGCCGGGATTCCCATCGACGCGCCGCACCGCAACTACCGGGATCCCAACCACAAACCAGAACTCGTCATGGCGCTCGGCGAATTCGAAGCCCTCTGCGGGTTCCGCTCCCCGGCCGCCTCAGCGGCCGACCTCGCCGGCCTCACCACCCCGCTGGCACAGGCACTCCACGCCGACCTGACCGCAGCCGATCCGTCCGCGGCACTGCGCTCCGCCATGACCCGGCTGCTCACCCTGCCCGCTGACCAGCGCGCCACCCTGGTCACCGAAACCGCGGAAGAACTCGCGGAACGCGCCACAGCGCCCTCCCGCCACCTGCGGGCCGTGCTCGACCTCGCGGAACGCTACCCCGGCGACCCGGGGGCCATTGCAGCGCTCCTCCTCAACCACGTGGTGCTGTCCCCAGGGCAAGCCCTGTTCCTGCCCGCGGGCAACGTCCACGCCTACCTGCACGGGGTCGCCGTGGAAGTGATGGCCACCTCCGACAACGTGCTCCGCGCAGGCCTCACCACCAAACACGTCGACCCTGAGGAACTCCTCAAGGTGCTCGACTACAGCATGCTGCCCATCCCCTACGTGGAACCCGTGGTGCGGGACGGCCTGATCGAATACCGGCCCGACATCGACGACTTCGCGCTCATCGTCGCCGAACCCAGGGAGAAAGCGGTGTGGCTTCCCGAAGGCCCCGCCATCGCCCTCGTCGTCGAAGGCGCCGTGGAACTCCACGCACCCAGCGGAGGCAACCTCGCCCTGGCCCGCGGAGAATCCGCCTTCCTCAGCGCCCGCACCGGCCCCGTGCTCGCCTCCGGCCAAGGCCGCATCATCATCGCCACCGTGGCCCAGCAGCCGGCCGCCACCACGGCAGACCACCACGACCACACCACCCGTTGGTCTTCCGTTCACCCGACCCTGGATCCCGTTAACCCACGATGAGTACTCTGCGTGCCGCCCTCCTTTCCTTTCTCTCCCCCGGTGTCGACATACCGGGACGACAGGTCGGCATCGTGAAGAACTCCTCGTCTCCCGCGTTCTGCCCGGACCGTGCGGACAGCACCACCACCGCTATGGCCTGGGTGGAAACCCCGCTGCAACTCCTGTCCGTGGTCGAAGCCCACCACACCGGTGCCTTCGCCCAGCACACGCAGGTCCTGCCCCGCGCCGGATCCCCGTCCCTCGCGGACACGGTCACCGCACTGGCCGAGACCGATCTTCCCGACGGGCTCACCGTCCTGCCCGCCGTCCCCAGCCTGGCCCCGCACCACAGCGGGTCCGGGGTCTGGTTCATCGGGGACGCGTTCTCCGGACAAGTGCAGCGCTCCCTGCTCGGCAGCCGCGCCCGCCACTACGTCATCGTGGACGACGGGCTCGCCACCCTCCACCTGCTCCGCCTGCTCAGCCGCCGCACCGCAGTCCCGCTGGAGCGGGCCCGCGTGCGCTCCACCCTGCCCCGCCGCCTCCTCGGCCTGGCAGCGGCACGGAAGATCCGCGCGGCGGCACGCACCGGACGGGTCACCGTGTTCACCATGCTCCCGCTGCCCGACCGTCTAGTCGACGAAGCCACCGCGGTCGGCATCCGCATCATCACGCACGACTTCCCCTGGCTGCGGTCCCTGCCAGGCGGGACCCTGCCCGAGGAAAACCGCGTGGTGCTCGGCACGGCAATGGTCTGCGACGGCCTCATCCACGCCGAGCCCTACCTGGCGTGGGTGACGCACCAAGCCGAGCAGGCACCGCTCCTCTACTACCCGCACCGGCGGGAAGACGACCGCACCCTGGCAGTCCTGCGCGCCCACCCTCGCCTGCGGGTCGCCGACCAGGGCCTCCCCGCCGAACTGGCCTTGCGCGGACTAGCCGCCCGGCACGAAGTGGTGAGCCTGCCGTCCACGGCCGTGACCTCGCTCCGCGTTCTGCTGGAACGGAACGGCACCACGGTCAGCGCGGTACCGATCCCGGAAACGTGGTGGACCGACCAGGCCACCCCCAGTCTGCGAGCCCACTTGAGCACATTCGTCACACATCCGAAGGACCCGTCGTGACCAACCGTGGACCCGTGCACGTCATGGCGATCGCCGACTCCGACTCCTACCTGAAATGGGCGGCGTGCCTCGTCGACGCCCTTCCCCCTGACTGGTCCGGGGAACTCGCAGTGGCCCGCACCCCGATCGCCCCCTCCCCCACCCAGATGCGGGGCGCGCTCGAAAGCACCCGCGCGAGCGCTGCGCTGCCGCCCGTGCTGTCCGCCACGGCGCTGCGCCGCGCCGTACGCCGCACCCGCCCCGACGTGGTGGTGACCGCGTGCACCGGCCCCGTGGTCGACTTGCTCATCAACGACGTGCTCGCCGGGCTCACCCCGCGCCCGGTCTTCGTCTCCGGCCTGCCCGGGGTGTCTGTTCCAGCCACGGAGAAAGCGTGGCTATACCGCGCCCCCGTCGACTTGTTCATCGTGCACAGCCACCGGGAAGCAGCCGAGTTCCGGGAATTGGGCGAACAGCTGGGGGTGACCGGGGAAGTCGGGCTCGCCACCCTGCCGTTCCTCCCCCACAACCCTGCCCCGGCCCTCCCCGCACCGGCTGCTCCCAGGGAAGCGCCGCGCAACCGCGTCGTCTTCGCCACCCAGGCGAAAGTGCCCGTGGAACGGGAAGAACGTGAAGCGATCCTGCGTGCCCTCGCCGACCTTGCGGCCCGCCGCCCCGACCTGGAAGTCGTCGTCAAACTGCGGGCCCGCGCCCACGAACAGCAGACCCACCGGGAACGCCACCACTACGAAACCCTGTGGCAGAACCTGGTGGCGGCCGGGGAAGTGCCCGCCGACGCGGTCACGTTCGCGGACGGGTCGATGCGGGAACAGCTCGCGCACGCCGTCGGTTTCGTCACGGTCAGCTCCACGGCCGCGCTCGAAGCGATCGCCTACGACGTGCCGCTGCTGATCCTGTCGGACTTCGGCGTATCCGCAGAAATGATCAACCTGGTGTTCGAAGACAGCGGCACCCTCGGCACCCTGGAAGATCTGCGCACAGCCGAATTCCGGAAACCGGACCCGCAGTGGTGTGCGGCGAACTATTTCCACGACGCGGCCGACAACGACTGGGTGCCGCGGTTGAGCGCGCTCGTGGCACGCGCCCGCACGGAAGGGCTGCCAGTACGGCCCCCACTGCTCACCAGTCCCAAAGACGTGGCGCGGCGCCGCCGGGGACGGCTGCGCATGGAAGTGCCACCGGGTGCGCTGCGTACGATCGGCCGGTTCCGGAAACGCCTCAAACGAGTCCGCCGCCTGCTCACCCCCGCGAAGAAACCCGCGGCGCAACCGGTGCACCACGACCGGGCCGAACAGTCGTCCACCTAGCGGACCCGTGGGCAGCCGCGGTTCCCCACCCAGCGCACTGGCGGTCCAGGGGGCGCCCGTTTTTCGGACAGGGAGTCCTCCCCCCACCGGGACAGCAGTAAATATCGGCTCCCGCGCAATGGGGTAGGACATGGCCCGTCCCCCCAACAATTGGAGAACGGGAGTCCACCACGATGATGGGCTTCAGCCATGCGACCACCGGAGTCCTGGTCGGAGTCGCTGTCGCTGCTCCGCTCGCTGCCGCCGCGGGCACCCCTCCCACCCCCATGGGCCTGCTGGCGTGGGCGTTACTCGGCGCGGGCTCGGCCTTAGTCCCCGACCTCGACCATCCCTCCTCGACCGCCACCCGCTCCCAAGGGTTCGTCACCGGCCTGCTGTCCCGGGGAATGCGCGCCCTGTCGCTCGCCGTCTACCGGCGCACCCGAACCCCAGCCGACCGCTCCGACGGGGAACACCGCCACCTAGGCCACACCCCCGTCTTCGCGGCCGCAGTCGGCGCAGTGATCGGCCTGCTCTGCCACCTGTCCTGGTGGGCGACCCTGGTCACCGCATGGTTCCTGGCTTTTCTCGGCCTCCGCGCGCTCCGCAAAGTCGCGTGGCGGGGACTGCGTACCGCGCTCGGCTCGTGGCCGGGCGCGGCCCTCGGCGCGCTCTGCGTGGCCGCACTGTTCCTGACCGCGTGGGACAACCACCCGCCCGGGTGGATCGTCGGCGCCGTCGTCGCCCTCGGCATGATCGTCCACTCCCTAGGAGACGCGCTCACCTCCTCGGGAGTTCCCCTCGCCTGGCCGTTCACCGTCAACGGCCGCCGCTGGGCCATGCTCGGCGTGCCCCGGTGGATGCGGTTTCGTACCGGAACCTGGCCGGAATGGGTGGTGGGGGCCGTGTCCCTCACCGGATCGCTCGCCGTCGGCTACGCGCTCGTCGCCTAACCGTGCTGCGGCCCGCGGCAGCCCACGTCAGGACCGTCCCCGCAGGCGGCGCACCCGGGCAGCCAGCCAAGGCAGCGAGCGCGGCTTGGCGGGGGCAGCGCCGGGCAGCCGCAGCGCGGTGAGCCGCCGCTTCTTGAAATAGCGGCGCGTCACCTCGTCAAGCCCGCGGGACAGATACGCTACGGCCTCGTCCCGCAGATGCGAGTACACGCTGTTCTGCATGCAGTAGCCCACCGCCACCAGCAGCGGCAGCAGCTCCTCCGCTACCCGGTCGGCGGTGATCCGCGGCGGGTGCACGGTACCGTCCTCGGCCAGCCGCGGCATCGTGGCGTCGGCGAGCGTCACCGGAATCCGGTTGCTGTTCTGATACGGGGTGATCCGATCCAGCAGCAGTTCCGTGCCCACGGTCGCCACTGGCAGACCGTAGTAGCGGGACGCGGTACTCAACCCCGTAGAGAACACACCTACCACGAGAGCCGGGCGCAGCACCTCGTACCACACTTCCACGGGCACCGGCTCGTCGAGCACCACCAGTTGCACCCCCTGCTGTTCAGCGGTGGCGTGCAACGTCCGGAACGTGCGCGCTGTGGTTGACGGGTGCGGTTTGAACAGCACTGTGCGGTGGCCTTGGGCAGCCACCCCGCGCAGCATGCGCGCGTGCAGCGCATCCTCCTCAGCCGCGGTAAGAAAGTTGAGCGCCGCAAGATACTGGCCGAGCAGGAGCGGCGCCCCCGCCCACGCCGTGCGTTCCCCCACCCCGTCCACAGCTTTCGCTACCTCGGCCACCACGGCACGAAACGCTTCACCGCTGATCGTGCGGCGCGCAACCCCGTACTCGCTGAGCAGCAGCGGCTCCACCCCGGGCACCAGGTCAAGGTAGAGGACCCGGTCGATACGGGTGGCGACCTCGCGCGGCGGCGACTCCCGGGTCGGGCCGTAGCTCATCAACCCGTCGGAGTACACGGTGATCGCGGCATCGTCGAACACGGAAGCGAACGCCCGCGCCGGCGGCACTTGAATGGACTCCACCACCAGGTGCAGCGGCTCGTCCTCCGCCAGATCCCAGTAATGGCGCAGCAGCCGGTTCAGAAGCGGCCGCTCCTGCTGTCGCGGCTGCCATGTGGACGGGTGGAACGGCCACAGCAGCTCGTTCCAGGACACCACCTCCCCGAAACGCGACCGCAGCACATCAAACCCGGGGGCGGCATCCAACGGCGGAACCACCTCGGGCACGAGCGCATTGTTCGACACCACGAGGATGCGCCGCTGGTCTGCCGCACCGAACTGGCCCGCGTCCAACGCGGCAGCAAGCGACATCGCACCGAAAAACGTGCTGGCGACGAAAAGCTGCGCCATCAGGTCAGGCCACCACCGTTTCCAGGTCGACCAGTTCCGCGAGAAGCTGTTCGCGTTCCGCCCCCAAAGCGGGCAGCACCCGGGCGAGAAGACGCGGCGGCATAGCGCTCAGCGCCGCAGCAGCCCGCGACCGCAGTTGTCGCCGCACCCGCGGAGCCAACCGGTCCTCCCGGTCAAGGTGGAAGGCAATCAACGCACAGTAGGTGCGGATGAGCTTAGGAAGATAGCGTTCCCCGTCAGGCAGGGACTCCAGTTCCGCGCGGATCCGGTCGTGGGCGTCGAAGAACTGCAACTGCCGCTCGTCCCCTGCCTGAGTCAGCGACTGGGGGACCTCCCGCCGGTAGAACACCCCGACCAGGGGGACAGCCGCAAACGTGTCGGCGTGCAAGTGCAGCCGCCACGTCCACAACCGGTCTTCAGCGGTGTGCAAGTCCTCGTCGAAGGAGAGCAGGCCCTGCTCGTACAAGCGCCGGTCGTAGACACCGGACCACACGTTGGGATAGTCGACCATGGTGGTCGCATGCTCCGGGGGGATACCGGAGCGTGCGGGAAGCGCCACCCCACGCCGCCCTTCAGGGACCCGCGCCCTGCTGCGGGCCTTCCCCGTGACTTTGACATGGTCGGTTTTGATGAAGTCGACCCCCAGGTCCGCGATCGCCTCGACCGCGTCCGCCAAATATCCGGGAGCCAGCCAGTCGTCGCCGTCGAGAAAAGCGACATACTGGCCCTGCGCCACCGCCAGTCCCCGGTTGCGGGCCGCGGACGGCCCCAGCGACCGCTCGGAACGGAGCAGGGTCAGCCCCGGCACCCCCGAATCTTCCACCACCTCAGGGGTGGCGTCGGAAGAAGCGTCGTCCACAACGATGAACTCGAAGTCAGGCCGTGCGTTGCGCCGCAGGCTTTCCAGCGTGTCCGCGATCAACGGTGCAACGTCACGCACCGGAATGATGACCGACAGAGTGGTCACTCACGAGCCCCCAGCAGAAACGAAAACGGGAATGTTCGGGAGGCCGCAGCCTCCCGAACACGACAGCACCGTGCCGGCTCACGCGGTGGTGCGGCGCAGCCGTTTCCGGGGCTCCTCCTCCCCCGGGAAGACGCGCTTCACACCGTCGCCGAGCGCCTGCTCAATCACCCGGATGTCCCGGACCAGGTGCTGCAGCCCCGCGGGCTCCAGCGAGGCGGCGTGGTCCGACCCCCACATGGTGCGGTCTAACGTGATGTGCCGTTCCACCGCCACCGCGCCCAACGTGACCGCGGCCAACGAAATCTGCAGGCCACGCTCGTGCCCCGAATAGCCGACCGGCACCCCGTAGCGCTCCCGCAGCGTGATGATCGTCCGCAGGTTCGCCTCCTCCGGCGGCATCGGATAGGTGGAGGTGGAGTGCATGAGGATCAGCTTGCTGCGGTCGAAGATCTCCACCGCCGCGTCGATCTCCTCAATCGTCGACATGCCCGTCGACAGGATGATCGGCTTTCCAGTTGCGGCCAGCGCCCGCAGCAGTTCGTGGTCGGTGATCGACGCGGAAGCCACCTTGTGGGCGACCACGTCGAACGACTCCAGGAACTCCACCGACGGCACATCCCACGGGGACGCGAACCACTGGAGACCGTTCTCCTCGCAGATCTTCGCGATCTCGGTGTACTCGTCCCGGCCGAACTCCACCCGGTGCTTGTACTCCAGGTAGGTCATCTCGCCCCACGGGGTCTGCCGTATCTTGTCCCGCTGTTCCTTGGGGACACAGATCTCAGGTGTCCGCTTCTGGAACTTGACAGCGTGACATCCGGCTTCCGCCGCGACCTCGATCAACTGGCGCGCAATGTCCACGTCGCCGTTGTGGTTGATTCCGATCTCGCCGATGACGTAGGTGGGCTGGCCGGGTCCGACCAGAATGTCACCGATCGCTACGGGAGCCGGAACAGACACGCTGAGGTCGGTCGTTGCGTTCTGGGTCATGGCTACCTATCCTTTGCGTGCCGCGAGGACGCGTTCACAGATCTCGCGGACCGCCCCGGAGCCTCCGGGACGGGTCAGAACAAGCCGGGCCGCGGCGAGGACATCCGGATGGGAGTCCGGGACCGCGATCGGCCATCCGACCTCGGCCAGGCAACCGAGGTCATTCACGTCGTTTCCGACGTAGGCGACGCGGGCTGGGTCGAGCCCTTCGTCGGCCATCCACTGGAGCAGGGCTGTGCGCTTGTCGCTCAGCCCGTGCATCACAGGGACACCTAGTTTTCGTGCACGCGCCCGCACCACCGAGTTGACCTCGGTGGAGAGAATGCACACGCGGATACCTGCCTTAAGGAGCAGGCTCACCCCCATACCGTCACCGCGGTTCACCACCACCGTTTCACGTCCGTCCTGGTCCACGTAGACGCGGTCGTCGGTGTGCACACCGTCGAAATCGGTGACCACGGCGTCGACGTCCAACGGTTCTTCCCGGTCCAGTGCACGGGCGACCGCGCAGGCCAGGTCCAGTTCCTCGACCGAGTCCACTTCCACCGCGTGGGCGGGGTTGACCTGCTGCACGGCGATACGGCCGAAGAACCGGTGCTGGTGCTCGCGGAAACCGGAGACACGCAGCACGTAGAACGCTCCGGTCTCCCGGTAATGCGGGGCGCGGTCCTGGCGGCGCGGCCGGTACGTGTGGTCATGGTTGACCCCGCGTGCCCCATCGGGGGTGATGTGCCACAGGAACTCGTAGGTTTCCACGGCGGAGAACACCGAGTCGGCCAGGTCGTCGCGGACCTGCCGCACCGCGTCGTCCAGGTCAGCGGGGTCGATGAACGGGCTGGTGCACTGGACGAAGACCAGGATCTGCGGGTTGATGCCGTCTTCCGTGAGCCGGTCGAGGGCGTGCAGCAGCACCGACTCGGAGGACGCGGTGTCCGCGCCCAGGTCGGCAGGGCGTTCCACCACGGTGGCCCCGGCGTCGCGGGCGACTGCGGCGATGCCGTCATGGTCGGTGGAGACAACCACCATGTCGACGAGGTCGGCGCGGCGGCAAGCGTCCACTGCGCGCGCCACCAGAGGGCGGCCGCCTACTCTGGCGAGGTTCTTCAGGGGGACCCCCTTGGATCCTCCTCGTGCGGGTATGACGGCGACAACGCTCACAGGCTGGGCTCCAGGATCGGGAAGAGAAGAAGAGGACACACAACCCCCGCATCCGGTCCCGAAAACCGGTCAGGGGCCATCGACAGTAATGGGACTTCCCTACACCTGGGTGAACAGCAACCCCGCAAACAGTGAATATGACTTTGTGATCCGGCACAGGGTGCGTATCAGGATCTTTCACAGCAAAAACGGGCATTGCGGAAGACGGTGGTGCTGCTTCCCCTGCCAGCACGGCGGTTCCGATCGTTCACCTGCTGTTCATAGCGGACACTCCGGGAAGTCGACCTACTGCACGGAGTAAGAAACAGGAGCGGAGATCCCCAAGTCCGGCGTGTCACGCTTCCCTCTGCGCGCAGGTCTATGGCAAGGCACGGCCGGGTTCGGCAGACGGTGTGTGGCGAGCGTGGGACATCCCGCGGTGGAGCTGGACTGGGAGGACGAGAGGGAAACCGTGCTGGAGAAGGCCCCGACTGGTCTTGCCACGCATCAGCCGAGACTCGAGCAGGGTTCCCCGCCCTGGGCTCGCGGTGGCTTCCGCCGTGCCGCCTGTGCTGGGTGAACGCTCACGCAGGCATCACCACCATCGCCAGGACAACCCGCGCCGACTGCGACAGTCCTCCTTTTCACAAGGAAAGGAAGTTCACCCTCGGCGAGCAGCAAAGTCTTAGCGGCCCATCCGGGCAGGGCGCATGCCGCGCAAGCGTTCCACGGGATCCCGGCGGTCTCTGCGATAGACAGGGAGCACGGCGTCTACCTCTCCCCCAGTTGCCCATCACGTTCGCGCTTCAACGTGGGCGGCCTCTCGAGAGCCGTTGACACTTCTTCACCCCAGGAGATCGCCAACCACTTGGGAATGAAGGAAGGGGCAAGGCATCGGTCCGGCGCCGCCTGTACTTCAGGGTTGCTGCCCCTCTTAGGGGCGATAAGGAAACGTGCACACCTGGCAGCGCGGCCAGAGCGGCGGGTTGCTGCCCCTCTTAGGGGCGATAAGGAACCTGGTGATGACCAGCCCTACGTGGTGGGTGTCGAGATGTGCCGCAACCAGATCTCGAACGCGATGGAGATCTCCACGCCTAGCGGCGGGGATCCAGCGGGACGGATTCGCTCCCCAAGAGCGGAAATTAAAAGGCCCCCGCATCCGGCGAGGGCCTTGAACTGTGGGCGTACCTGGACTTGAACCAGGGGCCTCATCCTTATCAGGGATGCGCTCTAACCGACTGAGCTATACGCCCTTCGCTCGTGTAGAACTCTACCGCATCCAGGGGAGTGGGGCGAACCGGAAACCCCCGGGTGGGAGAGGAAGTCCGGAGTGGTTTGCTCCGTCTTCTTCAATTCTACCCGCTTCTGGAAGTCCTCGGGCCCGTGCTCTGCGGCACGGGCCCGCGAGAAGACTCACTCGGTTTCGCTGAGCGTTACGTCGATGCCGCCCACGAGGTCAGCGGACAGGTTGTAAAGCATCGCACCTGCGGTAGCGAGAGCCGTGATGAGGATGACGTTCAGCGCACCGAACAGCGCGGTGTATCCAAGAATCCGGGTCGGCGAGAACCAGACCTCCGGGTTGATGATGAACTCCTCACTGACCTCGTCCCCCTCGGTCAGCGAGGTGATCAGCTCCGTCACCGCGTCGAACACACCCAGGACTTCCAGCCCGGTGTAGAGCACTGCGACCGCCACGAACAGGATGATGAAGCACACCAGCGAGATGATGAAGCTGAACTTCATCACCGACCACGGTTCGATCCGGCTCAGCGTCAGATGCGCCTTACGCGCCGCGGTCTTGGCGGTCTTGCTTTCGGCACTCGGTGACGCGGCAACCGCTTCTGCTGCCATATCCGAACCCCCCTGTGCAGCTTCCGAGGTCGATGCCTCGGCCGCGTCCGCGCTCTCCGGAGACTCCCCCTCAGCGCCTCCGGTCGTCTCGGGACCCCCTGCCCCAGTCACTTCATCAGAGTCCGTGGCCGTCCCGAGCGTCTCGGTCTCGGGTCCCTCGACCTCGGTAGTCCTTGCGGCGTCTACTCCGCTCTTGTCGGTATTGGCAGGATTCGGCTCCACCGCAGCGGACTCTCGTTGCGCGTTGTCGGACATAGCCACGTTACCGCTGAACTCTCCCTATAGTCGGTGGAATTCGGGGAGATCTCAGGACAGGAGCACCGAACTCCACGAAACGAATGTCACTGATGACGAAAAACCACTCTATTGAGTGGTGGACATGGCGGCCAGTGGCACGCGCGAGGGGCGGGTAATACCTTTCCCCTCACGCGTGCGCACGCGTTTCACGTGAAACTCAGTCTTGTTCGGTGTCTTCGGCGTCCTCGGAACCGTGTGCACCGTTCTCGGCGTCGTCGCCCATCCCCTCCGTGTTGCGGGCGATAGCGACCACGTGGTTGCCCTTGGAGAGGTGCATGAGGCGGACGCCCATGGTGGCCCGCTGCGACTGTTTGATCTCCGCGCACTTGGTGCGGATCACGCCGCCGTTGGAGGTGATCGCGAGGATCTCGTCCTCGGGGTCGACCATCAGCGCGCCCACGAGCTTGCCCCGGGACTCCACGATCCTGGCGGTGAGCACGCCCTTGCCGCCGCGCTTCTGCACCGGGTACTGGTCGGCCGGGGTGCGCTTGGCGTAGCCGCCTTCGGTAGCCACGAGCACGTCCGTGGCGCCTTCGCCTTCCCGGATGACGTCCATGCTGAGCAGGTAGTCGCCCTCGGCGAAGCGCATACCGATGACACCGCTGGTGGCGCGGCCCATGGGGCGCAGCGAGTCGTCGGAGGCGGGGAATCGGATCGCCTGGGCGTTGCTGCTGATCAGCAGCAGGTCGTCGGTGGGGTAGACGAGCCGGGCGGCGATGAGCTCGTCATCTTCCCGCAGGTTGATGGCGATGATGCCGGAGGAGCGGGCGGAGTCGAACTCCGCCAGCTTGGTCTTCTTCACCAGGCCGGAGCGGGTGGCGAGCACCAGGTAGGGGGCGGCGTCGTAGTCGCGCAGCGCCAGCACCTGGGCGATCTCCTCGTCCGGGAGGAACGGCACCAGGTTGGCGACGTGGTGGCCCCGGGAGTCGCGGGCGAGCTCCGGCAGCTCGTACGCCTTGGTGCGGTACACCCGGCCCTTGTTGGTGAAGAACAGGATCCAGTGGTGTGTGGTCGTCACGAAGAAGTGCTGGACGATGTCGTCCTGTTTGAGCTGGGCGCCGCGCACGCCCTTGCCGCCGCGCTTCTGCGCCCGGTAGTTGTCGAGGCGGGTGCGCTTCGCGTAGCCGCCCCGGGTGATGGTGACGACAATGTCCTCTTCGGCGATGAAGTCCTCCATCCGCATGTCGCCCTCGTAGGGGACGATCTCGGTGCGGCGGTCATCGCCGTACTTTTCGACGATTTCGGCGAGCTCGTCGCGGATGATCCTGCGCTGCCGCTCCGGGGATTCGAGGATCTCGTTGTAGTCGGCGATCTGCGCCATCAGCTCGTCGTATTCGCTGGTGAGCTGCTGGCGTTCCAGGGCCGCGAGTTTGCGGAGCTGCATGTCGAGGATGGCGCGCGCCTGCACGTCGTCGATGGCCAGGAGCTCCATGAGGCCGTTCTTCGCGTCGTCTGCGGAGGCGCTGCCTCGGATGAGCGCGATGACCTCGTCGATCCGGTCGATCGCCTTGAGCAGGGCGCGGAGGATGTGGGCGCGTTCCTCAGCTTTGCGCAGCAGGTAGCGGGTGCGCCGGACGATGACTTCGATCTGGTGGGCCACCCAGTGGCGGATCATCTGGTCGAGGCGGAGGGTGCGGGGGACTCCGTCCACCAGGGCCAGCATGTTCGCGCCGAACGTTTCCTGGAGCTGGGTGTGCTTGTACAGGTTGTTGAGGACGACCTTGGCCACCGCGTCGCGTTTGAGGACGATGACGAGCCGCTGGCCGGTGCGGCCGCTGCTCTCATCCTTGACGTCGGCGATCCCGCTGATCTTGCCTTCCTTGACGAGCTCAGCGATCTTCAGCGCAAGGTTGTCCGGGTTGACCTGGTAGGGGAGTTCGGTGACGACGAGGCACTGCCGGCCGCGCTTGTCCTCTTCGATCTCGACCACGGCGCGCATGGTGATCGAGCCGCGTCCGGTGCGGTAGGTCTCTTCGATGCCGCGCCGGCCGACGATGCGTCCGCGGGTGGGGAAGTCGGGGCCTTTGATGCGTTCGATGAGCGCGTCGAGGAGTTCCTCGTCGGAGGCGTCGGGGTGGTCGAGGTACCAGTAGACGCCTTCGGCCACCTCGCGGAGGTTGTGCGGGGGGATGTTGGTGGCCATGCCGACGGCGATACCCGACGACCCGTTGACGAGCAGGTTGGGGAAGCGTGCGGGAAGGACGACGGGTTCTTGGGAGCGGCCGTCGTAGTTGGGGCGGAAGTCGACGGTCTCCTTGTCGATGTCGCGCAGCATCTCCATGGCCAGCGGCGCGAGTTTGCACTCGGTGTAGCGCATGGCCGCTGCCGGGTCGTTGCCCGGGGAGCCGAAGTTGCCGTTGCCGTCGACCAGCGGCATCCGCATCGCCCAGGGCTGGGCGAGCCGCACCAGGGTCTCGTAGATGGCGGAGTCGCCGTGCGGGTGGTAGTTACCCATGACGTCCCCGACGACGCGGGCGCACTTGAAGTAGCCGCGGTCGGGACGGTACCCGCTGTCGTACATGGCGTACAGGACGCGCTGGTGGACGGGTTTGAGACCGTCGCGGACGTCGGGGAGGGCGCGGCCGATGATGACCGACATGGCGTAGTCGAGATAGCTGCGCTGCATCTCGACTTGGAGGTCGACCGGTTCGATGCGGCCGCCGGTGTTGTCGGGGGCCTCGGGAGTCGTGTTCACATCCGTCACGGGATGTCGATCCTTTTCTGGTGGGTCGTTCGCTGCCGGGAAACGTCAGGTTCGGGCTAGATGTCCAGGAAACGGACGTCCCGGGCGTTGCGCTGGATGAAGGCGCGTCGGGATTCGACGTCTTCCCCCATGAGCACGCTGAACATTTCGTCTGCCTGGGCTGCGTCGTCCAGCGTCACTTGCAGCAGCACCCGCCGTTCGGGGTCCATGGTGGTTTCCCACAGTTCGCTGGGGTTCATCTCTCCCAGGCCTTTGAAGCGCTGGACGAGGTCGCGGGGCCGGGGGTCCTTCTTGCCCGCTGCGATACCGGCGGCGATCTTCTCGTCGCGTTCGCGGTCGGAGTAGGCGTAGTCGACGTCGGTTCCGCGGGGGTCCCACTTGATCTTGTAGAGCGGGGGCTGCGCGAGGTAGACGTGTCCGGCTTCGATGAGCGGTTTCATGAAGCGGAACAGCAGGGTGAGCAGCAGCGTGCGGATGTGCTGGCCGTCGACGTCGGCGTCGGCCATGAGGATGATCTTGTGGTACCGCAGCTTGGTGATGTCGAAGTCGTCGTGGATCCCCGTGCCCAGCGCGGTGATGATCGCCTGGACCTCGTTGTTTTTGAGGATCCGGTCGATGCGGGCTTTCTCGACGTTGAGGATCTTGCCGCGGATGGGGAGGATCGCCTGGTAGTAGGGGTCACGCCCGCCTTTGGCGGAGCCGCCGGCGGAGTCTCCCTCGACGATGTAGACCTCGCAGCGTTCCGGGTCGGTGGACTGGCAGTCTGCGAGCTTGCCGGGCAGTGAGGTGGACTCCAGCAGGGTCTTGCGCCGGGTGAGTTCCCGGGCTTGGCGGGCGGCGATCCGGGCGCGGGCGGCCTGGGTCGCCTTGGTGACGATGTCTTTGGCTTCTCCCGGGTTGCGGTCGAGCCAGTCCCGCAGGTATTCGTGGCAGACCTTTTGGACGAAGGACTTGGCTTCGGTGTTGCCGAGTTTGGTTTTGGTCTGGCCTTCGAACTGGGGGTCGGCGAGTTTCACCGAGACGATGGCGGTGAGGCCTTCCCGGATGTCGTCGCCGGTGAGGTTCTCGTCCTTGTCCCGCAGCAGTTTCTGGTCGCGGGCGTACCGGTTGACGATGGAGGTGAGTGCGGCGCGGAAGCCCTCTTCGTGGGTGCCGCCTTCAGCCGTGTTGATGGTGTTGGCGAAGGTGTGCACCGAGGAGGTGTAGGACTGGTTCCACTGCATCGCGATCTCGACGGCGATCCCGTCGCCGGCTTCTTCGAACGCGATGATGGAGGAGTGGACGGGCTCCTTGGTGGCGTTGAGGTGGCGGACGAAGTCCGACAGCCCGCCTTCGTAGTAGTAGGTCTGGGTGACCGGGGAGTCGCCGACGAATTCGGGACGCTCGTCTCGGATGGTGATGGACAGTCCCTTGTTGAGGAACGCCATCTCCTGGAGCCGCCGGGAGAGCGTCTCGAAGTTGAAGGTGGTGGTTTCGAAGATGGAGCCGTCCGGCCAGAACGTGATCTGGGTGCCGGTCTCGTCGGTGGGCTCCCGCCTGATGAGCTCGGTGACCGGTTTGGTCATCTCGTAGCTCTGGGTCCACAGGTAGCCGTCCCGGCGGACTTCGACTTCGAGCCGGGTGGACAAGGCGTTGACGACGGAGACGCCGACGCCGTGCAGGCCGCCGGAGACCGCGTAGGACTTGCTGTCGAATTTGCCACCCGCGTGCAGGGTGGTGAGGACAAGCTCTACTGCGGGCTTCTTTTCTACTGGGTGCGGGTCGACCGGGATACCCCGTCCGTTGTCGGTGACCCGGACCCCGCCGTCAGCGAGCAATGTGACCTCGATAGCGGTCGCGTATCCGGCGAGCGCCTCGTCCACAGAGTTGTCCACAACCTCTTGGACAAGGTGGTGCAGTCCGCGCTCGCCCGTGGATCCGATGTACATACCGGGGCGTTTGCGTACCGCTTCGAGGCCTTCCAGAACCGTGATTGAACGCGCGTCGTAGGCCAAAGTTGGAAACACCCTCCTGCCCGGGGACGCCGACCATCCGCATGACAACCGGCGGACACACGGCGATCCAGGCGAAACGCGATGCTACGCCCCCGCCAAGACGCTGCTGCGACCCCGATTCCCGGTATCCGCTCCTAGGTGCGGTCTCTGCCGGTGGAGGCGTCCAAGAGAACTGCCTTCATGATACCTTGCGCGAAACCTAAAAGTCGCATCTAAGGCGTCTGGAACGGCCCTGAACGAACGAACGGTGTAGGAGACGAGTCCCCACACATGACCTACCCCGGCGTGAACGCCCCGGTTGAATCAGTGCTGTTGGTTGATGGGTAGACACGGGTCGTGGCCCGGTGCTGGCGTGGGCGCCGGTTCACCGGACCCGCCACTGGCCTCGTGAGGTCCGGTATCCGCCGGGGCCGTTGACTTTGATGACCCGGACGGCACCGTGGCCGAGCTCTTCGTTGAGCTTGCGTACTAGTTGGGGGGCCATGGCACGGATCTGGGTGGCCCAGGCGGGTGAGTCGACGGCGACGACGAGTTCCCCGTCAGCGTAGCTGCAGGGTCGGACGTGTTCGGCGAGGCGTTCGCCGACGATCCGGGACCAGCGTCCGAAGATGCCGCCGATAGCGACCTGCTCCTGCCAGCCGTGTTCGATGAGCCAGGCGCGGATGGCGTCGCCGAACTGTTGGGGTTCGCCGCGGCTGCGGACCAGGCTGCGCTGGGGTTTGCGGTCCTGTCCTTGGGGGGCGGCGCCGCGGGCTTTGGCTTCGGCGCGGGCTTTAGCGAGGGCTTGGCGGGCGAGTTCCACACCTCGCAGGGGGGTGGGAGGTGTGATGTTCTCCTCAGTCTGGGGAGAGTCGGTGCGTTCCGGGGCGGGGTGCTCACCGTTCACGTTCCACGCTCCCTCCTGTGACCCGGAATCGTGCCCCGGAGAGTTCTTGGGGGACATCGTCGGGTACGGCAGCGGTGACGAGGACTTGTTCCGCGGTGCGGACGTAAGAGGCGAGGCGGCGCCGCCGCTCAGCGTCGAGTTCCGCGAAAACGTCGTCGAGGAGGAGGACGGGGTCGTCGCCGTCGGCGCGGAGCAGTTCGAAGCCGGCGAGCCGCAGCGCGAGGGCGTACGACCAGGATTCGCCTTGGCTGGCATAGCCCTTGGCTGGCAGGTCGTTGAGCCACAGCTGCAGGTCGTCGCGGTGGGGGCCGACGAGGCTGACACCGCGCCGCAGTTCGTCGGGGCGGGCGCGCAGCAGTGCAGCGCGCAGGATTTCCACAAGCTGTGGACGGTTGGTGGTGTCGAGCTCCTCGTCAGTGGCCGAGCAGCGGTAGCGCAGGCTGATCGGGTCTTGGGTGGCGGTGAGTTCGCCGTAGGCTTTCGCGGCCAAGGGCTGGAGTTCCGCAACCAGGGCGAGCCGTGCCGCGAGGAGTTCCGCGCCGATCTGGGCGAGGTGCTCGTCCCACACGTCCAGCGTGGGCAGGTCGCGGCCGCCCCGGTGGTGGAGGTTTTGGGCGGCTGCGGATTTGAGGAGCGCGTTGCGCTGTTTGAGGACGCGTTCGTAGTCGGAGCGCACCCCCGCGTACCGGGGGGCGCGGGCGGTCAGCAGCTCGTCGAGGAAGCGGCGGCGCTCCCCCGGGTCTCCTTTGACCAGGGCCAGGTCTTCGGGGGCGAACAGGACGGTGTGGAGGATGCCGAGGACGTCGCGCATCCGGGTGTTGGGGGAGCGGTTCAGGCGGGCGCGGTTGGCCCGCCCAGGGTTGATCTCCAGCTCGATGAGGGCAGTTTGGCCGTGGCGGACCACGGCCGCGCGGATGACGGCTCGTTGGGCTCCTCGGCGGACGAGGGGAGCGTCGTGGGCCACGCGGTGGCTGCTATGGGTGGCGACGTAGCCGATCGCTTCGACCAGGTTGGTCTTGCCCTGCCCGTTCGGGCCTATGAAGGTGCTGACTCCCGGCTCCAGCTCCAGGTACGCGGCCTCGTAGGACCGGTAGTCGGCCAACTGAAGGTGGGAGACGTGCATGGGGCGGCTCCTGGGGACGCAGACCGGGGTCGCGCGGGCGTGGGCGCGAACCCGGGAGGTGTGGGGCGGCCGTGTCGTCCACAGGCTGTGGACCGCGCAGCCTAGTCGGTGTTCTTCTTGACGACCGCGTGCCCGCCGAACTGGTTGCGGAGTGCGGCGATGACTTTCATCGCCGGGCTGTCCTCCTGCCGGGAGGCGAACCGGGCGTACAGGGCGGCGGTGATAACTGGGGCGGGCACCGCGTGGTCAACGGCGGCTTGCACGGTCCAGCGTCCTTCACCGGAGTCTTCAGCGTATCCGCGCAACTGCTCCAGCTCGGGGTCTTCTTCCAGGGCGCGGACCAGCAGGTCCAGCAGCCAGGAGCGCACCACGGTGCCTTGGCGCCAACTGGCGAGCGTGCCGGGGACGTCTTTGACGATCCCAGAGGCGGCCATGAGCTCGTAGCCTTCGGCGAAGGCCTGCATCATGCCGTATTCGATGCCGTTGTGGACCATCTTGACGAAGTGCCCGGCACCGATTTCCCCGGCGTGGACGAACCCGCTCCCGGCCTCGGGGGTGAGGGCGTCGAAGATCGGCTTGGCGCGGGCCACGTTCTCGGCGCTGCCGCCGACCATGATGCCGTAGCCGTTTTCGCGTCCCCAGATTCCGCCGCTGACTCCCGCATCAAGGTATTCGATGCCGCGGCGGGCGAGTTCGTCGGCGTGCACGCGGTCGTCCCGGTAGTGGGAGTTGCCGCCTTCGATGACGAGGTCGCCCTCGTCGAGGAGGTCGGCGAGCTCCCGGATCGTGTTCCGGGTGGGCTCCCCGGCCGGCACCATCAGCCACACGGTCCGCGGGGCGGACAGTCGTTCCACGAGTTCGGCGATGGAGTCCACGTCGCGCAGCTCGGGGTTGACGTCGTAGCCGATGACCTCGTGCCCCTTGTCGCGCAGCCGTGCGGCCATGTTGCCGCCCATCTTGCCGAGGCCGATCATGCCGAGTTGCATGCTCGTCTTCCCTTACTCGTAGCCAGGTGGGTGGTGTGCGGGTGGCCGGCGCGGGTGGGTCAGTTGGAGATCCGCACAGGCATGATCAGGTACCGGTAGTCCGAGGCGGTGCCGTCGTCTGCGGGCTTGCCGGTGATGATGGCCGGTTTGGTGGAGGTCGTGAACTGCAGGTGGGCCACGTCTGATTCGATCGCGTTGAGCCCGTCGAGCAGGAAGGTGGAGTTGAAGGCGATCTGGATGTCGTCGCCTTCCAGGGTGGCGCTGAGTTCCTCCACAGCCTGGGCTTCTTCTCCGGTGCCGGCTTCGAGCACCAGGCGGTCGCTGGTGAAGGACAGCCGCAGCGGCGTGTTGCGTTCCGCGACCAGCGAGACGCGTTTGACGGCTTCGATGAACTCGTTCTTCTGGACTTCTGCCACCGAGTTGAAGGACTCCGGGAGGAGTTTCCGGTACTTGGGGAACTCCCCTTCCAGGAGCCGGGTGGTGGTGCGTCGGCCGCCGCCTTCGAAGCCGATCATGCCTTCGCCGCCGTTCTCCGCGGTGGACAGGGCGATGGAGATCTGGGCGCCGCCGGTGAGCGACTTGGCGGTGTCGGCGAGGGTTTTGGCGGGGACGAGGGCGACCGCGGACACGTTGGGGTCCTCGGGGGTCCAGGTGAGTTCCCGGACCGCCAGCCGGTAGCGGTCGGTGGAGACGAGGGTCACGGTGGAGCCTTCGATCTCGATGCGCACCCCGGTGAGCATGGGCAGGGTGTCGTCGCGTCCGGCGGCGACGGCCACCTGGCTGACGGCAGCAGCGAAGGTGTCGCTGAGCACGGATCCGGTCAGCGCCGGCATGGCGGGGAGGGTCGGGTAGTCCTCCACAGGGAGGGTGAGGATCGTGAACTTCGCGCTGCCGCAGGAGACGACGACTTTGGCCCCGTCAGTGCTGACTTCCACAGTCTGTGGAGGAAGGTTGCGCACGATCTCGGCGAGCAGCTTGCCCGACACGAGGATCCGTCCCGGTTCGTCGATATCGACGTCGACCGATACCTGGGCGGAGACCTCGTAGTCGAAGCTGGACAGGGTGAGCCGCTGGTGTCCGTCCACGTCGTCGGCGTCCAGCAGCATTCCAGCGAGGACGGGCACCGACGGACGGACCGGCAGAGTACGAGCGGTCCAGGCGACGGCGTCTGCGAGCACGTCGCGTTCGACCCGGAACTTCACGATCGGTCTCTCTTTCCTCGACGACTATGAACCGCCGACCGACGCCCTGGGTCGCACGTGTCGGCGCTTGCGGGTCAACGGACGGGACCGTCCGCGTCGGGATGTCGGTCAGGACATCGGGGGTGAGTTCACCACGGTACCCCTATTCGGGCGCGAGTGTACGACGGTCGAGGCGTCGAGTCGGAGGGGACTCTCCGAGAAGGAGAGTTGTGGACAGAAGTTGGGGCAGCGGGGAGCGTTGTCCACAGAAATCGGCCGAGCCCGTTTACTAAGCCACGAAGATCTCTCTTTGTGGCGCAGTAGTAATAGGGGCTGTGGATACTGTGGACAAACCCTGTTTTCGCAGGTCAGCTCGGTGATTTTTGTCCACAGGAGATGTGGATGGCGGGTGTGGAAAACTCGGCGTCCTGTGGACAGAGCGCGGTTGTCCCCAAGTCATCCCCAGGTTGTCCACAGCTTGTCCACGACTTTACCCACAGATCCCCTCATGGGATGACTGGATGTCGTGGCGGGTTATACACAGCGTATCCCCAGGCTGTCCACAGAAAATTGGGAGTTATCCCCAGAGTTATCCACGGCTTATCCACAGCTTGGGATGTGGTATAGGGCCGCGGGAGGGGCATGGGGAAAACAGGGGGAAAGTCCGGGGCGAACCGCCGCGAAGTGAGTGGTTTCACACCCCTGGGGAGTGCAGTGACCTCCCCCTGACCAGCCCGTGAACGGGCGTCGGGGGTGGCGGTCCACCCCCGACGCCCGTTCACAGATGGTGGTGGTTGTGGTGGGCCTGCTGCTTGATGCGGTTGGTGAGCTCGGTGACCTGGTTGTAGATCGAGCGCCGCTCCGCCATGAGCGAGCGGATCTTGCGGTCCGCGTGCATCACTGTGGTGTGGTCCCGACCGAACTGCTGCCCGATCTTGGGCAGGGACAGGTCGGTCAGCTCCCGGCACAGGTACATGGCGATCTGCCGCGCGGTGACCAGCACCCGTGAGCGGGAAGTGCCGCACAGGTCCTCGGGGGTCAACCCGAAATATGAAGCGGTCTGGGCCATGATTTCGGCGGCCGTAATCTCTGGGACTTCGTCGTTGGGGATCAGGTCCCGCAGCACGATGCTGGTCAGGTGCAGGTCGACCGACTGCCGGTTCAGGCTCGCGAACGCGGTGACCCGGATGAGCGCCCCCTCCAGCTCCCGGATGTTGGTGGAGATCTTGCTGGCGATGAACTCCAGCACCTCCGGGGGAGCGTTGAGTCCCTCCTGGGCGGCCTTCTTCCGCAGGATCGCGATCCGGGTCTCCAACTCCGGGGGCTGGACGTCGGTGATCAGCCCCCATTCGAACCGGTTGCGCAGCCGGTCCTCCAAGGTAACGAGCTGCTTGGGCGGCCGGTCCGAGGAGATGACGATCTGCTTGTTGGAGTTGTGCAGGGTGTTGAAGGTGTGGAAGAACTCCTCCTGCGTCTGCTCCTTGTTCTCCAGGAACTGGATGTCGTCGACCAGGAGGACGTCGATGTCCCGGTAGCGGCGGCGGAACCCGTCCGCTTTGCCGTCCCGGATGGAGTTGATGAATTCGTTGGTGAACTCTTCCGAGCTGACGTAGCGGACCCGCGCGCCCTCGTAGAGCCGCTGGGTGTAGTGGCCGATCGCGTGGAGCAGGTGGGTCTTGCCCAGCCCGGAGCCGCCGTAGACGAACAGCGGGTTGTAGGCCTTGGCGGGGGCCTCGGCTACGGCGACCGCGGCGGCATGCGCGAAGCGGTTGCTGGAGCCGATGACGAACGTGTCGAAGGTGTACTTGGGGTTGAGCTGGTCCGGGCCGCCTGACGTGGGGTTGGTCGACCCGTCCCCCCGCTCGGTCACGCTCAGCGGCGGAGTGACCGGCGGCTGCTCTGCGGAAGGCACGCCAGAGTCGCCGCCGACGTCGTGCGGACGGTTTCCGGCACCGGGGTGGGGGCCGCCTTCCCACGGGCGCGGCGTCTCCCAGCGGTTGGGTTGGTCCCAGTGGGGAGCCGACGTGTCCCAGCTCTGGTAGCGCGGGCCGGTGTCGGACTCGGCGACCGGGGCAGGGGATGCAGGACTGCCGGGGTCGGCCGAGGAGGGGTTCCACCCCGAGGACAGCAGGTCTGGGCCGCGGGAGAACGGCTCGCCCGGCAGCGGGCCCGGCCGTCCCGACGGGGTGAACTGGGGCGCGGTGGGCTGTGGATCAGGCAGCACAGGCTGCTGGGACCACGCCTGCTGCCGCGCCGTGTCGCGAGGCCCGGAGTAGCTGGCCGAGCCCTGGTCGGGAGCCGGGTGCGAGCTGTCTGGGCTGCTGGTGCTCGATGCTTCCTCGGTGGGCGCGGACGGCGGCACCGCGCTGGGATCCACGGTGACAGCGACCCGGATCTCCCGGCCGAGTTCGGCGGAGAGCGCCTGGCTGATGACCGTCCGCAGCCGGGTTTCCAGGATTTCCTTGGCGAATTCGTTGGGGGCGGCGAGCAGTGCGGTGTCCTCGATGAGCCCCAGGGGCCGGGTCTGCGGCAGCCAGGCCCGGTGCTGGGGAGGAAGGCTGTTGTTGTCGAGGTTGTCCAGCACTCTCGACCACACCATCGCGAGGTTGATCTGTCCCTCAGACACGGCGGCCTTCCATGTTTCGCCCCTTCCAGCGGTGTCCTACCGGCCGCGTCCTCGTCCCGTGGCGGGCGGCACGAGTGACACGGCACCCCATTGTGTCGTTCACCACGACGGCTCCCGTCTGTCCACAGCGTCAAGGAGCGACGTGATCAAACTGTGATAGCGAATGGTGTTCTGTGGGTAACTCGGTGTTTTCTGTGGACTCGGTTGTGCATGAGATTCCGTCCTCCCCGCGCCATGCGAACCTTGTCGGGGAACGACAGTCCACAGGATTGGCGAGTTTTCCACAAGTTATCCACTGCGTTATCCACAACCTTTCGCGACGTTGTCCACAGCCTGTGGTTATCCACATTTCCCAGTTGAGACCCTGTGGGTAACGTCGGTGATCATGGCTTTCCCCGTGGGCTGGGAGGGGTGAGACGGCTCTCACGCAGGGACGAGGTTATCCACAGCTTAGGTCCCTGTGTGGGTTATTCGCAGCCTGTGGACAGAGGTTTTCCACAGACCGCGTGGTTCGTGGAAAACTCCGGCGTGGGCGTGTCGCAGCGGCATAGTCGATTTGACCTGCGGAAGCTCAACCCGTATCTTCTTTGTGCTTACGTCGGTATCCGTCCGTGCCGTGGTGCAGAGAAACCGGATCTCCGCCCGTGACTCGCACCACACAGTGCGCGGCGGAGCGGCCGAGCGGGCGATGTTCCAGCTCGTCCCCGCAGCAGCAGGAACACACGGACCGCCGCACGGTCGGCTGGTTCGCGTCGTATGTACTTCCGGAACGCCCCTGGAGTTAAGCAGTGAGCAAGCGTACGTACCAGCCGAACAATCGGCGTCGCGCCAGGACCCACGGTTTCCGGCTGCGCATGCGTACCCGTGCCGGCCGCGCGATCATCGCTGCGCGTCGGCGCAAGGGGCGCAAAGCGCTGACCGTCAGCCACTAGGCGTCAGCAGTCAAACGTGCAACGGACCGGTCTGCCCGCTTAGGCAACCGGTCCGATTGCTGTTGTTCGAGGGTGTTCTGAACCGATGCTGTCTCCACGCAACCGCATGCGGCGTCGCGCCGATTTCGACACCGCCCTGCGTCACGGGCGGCGGGCCGGCCGGAACGCTCTCAGCGTCGCTCTCTTCGTTCCGCAGGACACTCCAGACCAGCCAGGTGGAGACGCACCTCCTCGCGTCGGGTTCAGCGTCAGCAAGGCGGTGGGGAAAGCCGTCGTCCGCAAACGGGTCCAGCGGCGGCTGCGTCACCTCATGCGGGAGCGGGTCGGCTCCCTCCCCGCAGGTAGCCTGCTAGTGGTACGGGCTAAACCCCAAGCCGCGCTTCTCGACTACAGCGAACTGGCCGCCCAGTTGGACAGTGCGCTGCGCGCGGTGACCCGCCCCCGCGGACAGTCGTCACACCGTACCCGCGCTTCGCGCGAGGCCACGTCCGCACACACCACGGCAGTGGGAGAACAGCCGACCCAATGACACGCGACAGACCCACCTTGCTCGCCCGGGTGTTGATTCTGCCGATCCGGGGCTACCAGCGTTGGATCAGTCCGCTCTTTCCACCGGTCTGTCGTTTCTACCCCTCGTGCAGCAGTTACGCGGTCGAGGCACTCCGGGTTCATGGGGCCGGACGAGGACTGTGGTTGACCATCCGCAGACTTGGCAAATGTCATCCGTTCCATCCCGGCGGGCTTGATCCAGTCCCGCCGCGGAGAAACGAGAGTGGCACAGAGATCAGTGACGCGAGGCCTGGCAGCGACGGGGAAGCCTCCCCCGGCGCACCGGGTCTGTGAAGTCAGCGAACAAGGGAGATAGCCGGTGCTGGACTGGCTCTACAACATCGTCGGCCAGGTGCTGGTCTGGATCCATTCCGGTCTCAGCATCTTCCTCGACCCCGACAGCGGGTTGGCGTGGGGACTGTCGATCGTCCTCCTCACCATCCTTGTGCGTGTCCTGATGATTCCGCTGTTCGTCAAACAGATGAACACGCAGCGGAAGCTTCAGGAACTCCAGCCCAAGCTCCTCAAGGTGCGCGAGCGGTACAAGAACGACAAGCAGCGCCTCCAGCAGGAGCAGATCAAGATCTACCAGGAGAGCGGAACCAACCCGCTCATGGGGTGTCTGCCGCTGCTGCTGCAGATGCCGGTCTTCTTCGCCCTGTTCAACGTCCTCCGCCAGATCGCTGAGGGGGAGGCCAAGTTCGGCTTCACCCAGGAGCTGGCGAACAGTGCGCAGAGCGCGCTGATCTTCGGCGCTCCGATCGCCGCGCACTTCACGTCCTCGGCTGACGAGCTGGCCGCCTTCGGGGCTGACCCGATCATGGCCAAGGTGATCATCGCAGTCGCCTGCGTGATCATGGGCACCACGACCTTCCTGACCATGCGCCAGAGCATGAGCCGGACGCTCAAGCAGCCGGGGATGGAAGACAACCCGATGGTGCAGTCGCAGAAGATCATGATGTACATCGCGCCGGCGTTCGGGCTGTTCGGTCTGGCGATGCCGGTCGGTGTCCTGATCTACTGGGTCACCTCCAACCTCTGGACCATGGGCCAGCAGCACTTCCTCTACCGCAAGTTCCCTCCGGTTGCGTCGGACGGTGGGGAGAAGAACAAGGCCGGAGTCTCTGCGACGGGCAAACCCGGATCGACTAAGCGTGGTCAGCAGTCTGAGAAACCGGAACAGCCTAAGATCGAACGTAAGCAGCCGAAGAGGCAGCCAAGGTCCAAGAGGACCGGCGGGAAGTAGATCCGGCGGATCCCCAAGAGATCCTTGTACTTCACTTCCGCTGCGTGGGTGCGTAGGCGAGAGCCCCTGACGCGTATCCGCGCAGCGCACTGCGTACAGGGCCGCGATATAAGGAGAAAGCTTGTCGTGAGCGACAGCAACACCGGAGGCGGGGCGAACTCTGCGGTAGCGGTGGCCGAGAAAGCAGAAGAGACCGCCCCTATTGACATCGAGGCACTCGAGCGGGAAACCGATATTGCCGCCGACTACATCGAGGGCCTCCTCGACATCGCCGATTTCGATGGTGACATCGATATGGATGTCGAAGGAGACCGTCCCCTGGTCTCCGTGGTAGGGGTGACCATCAAGGAACTGGTGGGAGAGCGTGGTGAGGTTCTGGAGGCGCTCCAGGAGCTCACTCGTCTTGCTGTGCACCGGGTCACCGGCACCCGGAGCCGGCTCATGCTCGACATCGGCGGCTATCGCGAATCTCGGCGCAAGGTCCTTCGGAAACTGGGCGCCGAGGTGGCCAGAGAAGTCAAGCGGACCGGCAAACCCAAGAAGCTCACTCCGATGACTCCTTTTGAACGGAAAGTGGTGCACGACGCCGTGGCGGCGGCGGGTCTGCACAGTGAGTCTGAGGGTGAGGAGCCCAACCGTTGCGTGGTGGTTTACCCGGTGGATTGAGCCATAGCACCTCCAGATCGGGTGCTGCATGTTTCACGTGAAACATGCAGCACCCGATTTTTTTTAGGGGAGGATAGAGCAGTACCTGGAGCTGCGGAGACGTCGCCGTGTCAGCGCAGGTGCAGGGGGCGGCCCCAAGAACAGGGCAGAAACCCACATAAGATCAGGTGGGGTGGTCGTTTCGCGGTGGTCAATCCCAGAGACCTTCGGTCGCCACTCCGCTCGTAGCTGCTGACCCGGCTGAAAGCCAAGGTGGTGACTGATGACCGAACATGTCGTCCCGTCCGACGCGGCTCGGGAGTTGTTCGGTGAGACCTTGCCGGTGGCGCAGCGGTACGCCGAGCTGCTCGCAGACGTGGGGGTCGCTCGGGGCCTGATCGGTCCCCGTGAGGTTCCCCGGCTGTGGGAGCGCCACCTGATGAACTGTGCTGTCGTCGAAGAGCTCATCCCCAAGGGCGCCGATGTCATCGACCTTGGTTCCGGTGCTGGACTCCCCGGGGTGGTACTGGCGATCCTGCGCCCTGACCTGTCGGTGACTCTGCTGGAGCCGCTGCTGCGGAGGACCGTCTTCCTCAACGAATGCGTGGAACTCCTCCGCTTGGACAACGTCAGGGTTTACCGTGGACGTGCAGAAGAAGTCCACGCCAAGTTGAGAGCGGATATCGTCACGGCGCGCGCGGTGGCTCCACTGCCCAAACTCATCGGCTGGGCACTGCCGCTCCTCCGGAAGGGGGGAAGCCTGCTCGCGTTGAAGGGGGAGCGAGCCGAGGCTGAACTGGAGGAAGCCCGCCACGAATTGGCTCGACAGCGCCCTAACATCGCAGACGTCATTCGGGTGGGGGGCGGTAAAGTCGATCCAGCTACCACGGTCGTTCGCGTCACGGTCACGACTGCTCTCGAGACCGGAACCAAGGCGGCCCCGTCCAGGTCCCCACGCAAGCCGGGCGGTAGGAAGAAGCGCGGACGAAAGAGGTGAACTCTTCGTGCCCCACAACCAATCCGATGGCGCCCACGTTTCACGTGAAACCTTCTACTACCAGACGAGTGGCGCCGTCTCAGCAGACATCTCCATGTCCGGTGCGCATGTTTCACGTGAAACCGCGCTTGACCGAAGCTCCTCCCCCGCAGTCGACGAAAGTCTCGCTGCGGACTTCGACACCCCGATCGCCCGTGCTGCCCAAGCTGCGATGAGTGTGCGTGGACGTATGGGTGAGACGTGGCCGCGTCCCGAGCGGTGCCGCATCATCAGCGTGGCCAACCAGAAGGGCGGTGTCGGCAAGACGACCACCACGGTGAACCTCGCGGTGGCGCTTGCGATGCACAACAACCGGGTGCTGGTCGTCGACCTCGACCCTCAAGGGAACGCATCCACAGCCCTGGGAATGGAACGTTCCCCCGAGTCCCGTTCCATCTACCATTGCCTGGTTGAGGACGAAGAACTCCGGGCGTTGGAGCGCCCTGTGCCTGGGGTGCCGAATCTGCGGTGCGTTCCAGCCACGATCGACCTGGCTGGCGCGGAGATCGAACTGGTCTCCCTCGTCGCGCGGGAGTCCCGGCTGAAGCGGGCCTTTGAAGCGTACGACGTCAGCGAACTCGACTACATCCTGATCGACTGCCCGCCGTCGCTGGGACTGTTGACCGTCAACGCCATGGTCGCCTGCGAAGAGGTGTTGATCCCCATCCAGTGCGAGTACTACGCGTTGGAAGGGGTGGGGCAGCTGCTGAAGAACATCGAGCTGGTGAAGTCGCACCTCAACCCGGGGCTCTTCATCTCGACGGTTCTCCTCACGATGTACGACGGCCGTACCCGGCTGGCAGCGCAGGTGGCAGAAGAGGTGCGGAGCCACTTCGGGGACGTGGTGCTGCGGACGATGATCCCGCGGAGTGTCCGGGTGTCCGAGGCCCCCAGCTACGGCCAGTCGGTGATGACCTACGACCCGGGATCGTCCGGCGCCATGGCGTACCTGGATGCAGCTCGTGAACTGGCTTTCCGAGCACAGAGCCGGGTGGAGAACCAGTGAAGCGAACCGCTCAGGGAGCTGAAGGGAGACGGCGTTGAGCCAACAGCGGCGCGGTCTTGGCAAGGGGTTGGGAGCGCTCATCCCGCAGGGACCGCCCACATCGGTGCTCGGAGGAGCTGCCCGGCCTGGCGCTCCCGGAGCAGCCCACGAACCCCGGACCATCGACGGAGCCTATCTGGAGGAGATCCCCGTCGACGCGGTGATGCCCAACCCTCGGCAACCGCGACAGTACTTTGACGAGGAGGCACTAGAGGAACTCACCGCGTCCATCGCCGAAGTCGGACTGCTCCAACCCATTGTCGTCCGCAAACTGGACGGGAGCCAGAGCGACAGCACCGCCAAATACCAATTGATCATGGGAGAACGGCGGTGGCGGGCAAGCCAGCGGGCCGGACTGGAGAAGATTCCGGCGATCGTCCGGGAGACCTCCGACGACGATATGCTCCGGGACGCGCTGTTGGAGAACCTGCACCGCCAGGAGCTCAACCCGCTGGAAGAAGCCGCCGCCTACCAGCAGCTCCTCGACGACTTCGGGGTAACCCACGAGGAGCTCGCCAAGCGGCTCGGACGCTCCCGCCCCCACATCAGCAATACGCTCCGGCTGCTCAACCTCTCCCCGGCCGTGCAGCGCAAGGTGGCCGCCCGGGTGATCAGCGCGGGCCACGCCCGGGCACTGCTCGCGGTGGAGGACCCCGAGCTCCAGGACCACCTCGCGCACCGCATCATCACGGAAGGGCTCTCCGTGCGCGCGCTGGAGGAGATCATCGCGCTCGGCGAGATCAAAGCCCCGACGAAGCAGCGCCGGGCGACAGTGCGGCAGCCCTCTCCGGAACTCGAGGAAGTGGCCAACCGGCTCTCTGACGTTTTCGACACCCGGGTGAAGGTCAACATGGGCCGGAACAAGGGGAAGATCGTCGTGGAGTTTGCGACCAAGGAAGACTTGGAGCGGATCCTCGCCACGATGGCCCCCGGGCTGCTCGCCGAGAAGTAATCCGGGCTCAGGAGAGAGACAAGCGGGCCGCGGGAGACAGTGGTGTCGGGTTGCAGCAGCAACCGCGCACCTGCTCTCCCGCGGCCCGCTTGGTGTTTCGTGTTTCACGTGAAACACGGAGCGGAGTGCTGTGGGGTTACAGGAACTCCTCGAGCTCCTTCTCGATGACGCGCTTGGGCTTAGCGCCAACGAGCTGCTTGACCACTTCGCCGTTCTTGTAGAGGTTGAGGGTGGGCAGGCCCATCACCCCGTACTGGCGCACGGTGTCCGGGTTCTGGTCGGCGTTGATCTTGACGACAGTGAGCTTGCCCTCCTGCTCTTCAGCGATCTGCTCCAGCACCGGGGCGATCATCTTGCAGGGAGCGCACCACTCGGCCCAGAAGTCGACCAGGACCGGCAGCTTGCTCTTGAGGACGACCTCCTCGAAGGTGTCGTCGGTGACATTCTGAATGGTGGCCATTCAGCTAGCTCCTCATCGTCGGGGTGGAAAAAGACAATTCGTCACACGGGGCGGATCGCTCGTGCTTATCCGGCCTCTTCGGTCAGGTAGCGTTCCGCGTCCAAGGCCGCAGCACATCCGCTTCCCGCCGCGGTAATAGCTTGACGGTAACGGTGGTCGACCACGTCGCCGCAGGCGAACACACCGGGGATGTTGGTATGGGTGGTGGGCGAGTCGACCTTCAGGTAGCCCTGTTCGTCGAGTTCGAGTTGGCCCTTGAAGAGCTCCACGCGGGGGTCGTGACCGATCGCGATGAACAGTCCGCTGATGTTGAGGGTGCTCTCCTCACCCGTCACCCGGTTGCGCAGTCGAACCGCGTGGACGCGGGTGTCGCCGAGGATCTCAACGACTTCGGTGTTCCAGAGGAACGAGATCTTCTCGTTGGCGAAGGCGCGCTCCTGCATGATCTTGCTGGCGCGCAACTGGTCACGGCGGTGGATCACCGTCACCGAGCGGGCAAACCGGGTGAGGAAGATTGCTTCCTCCATGGCGCTGTCGCCGCCGCCGACCACGGCAATGTCCTGGTCGCGGAAGAAGAATCCGTCGCAGGTAGCGCACCAGGAGGTACCGCGGCCAGAGAACTCCTCTTCACCTGGAACGCCGAGCTTGCGGTAGCCGGAGCCGGTCGCGACGATCACCGCGCGAGCGTAGAAGGTCTGGTCGCCGGCCTTGACCACTTTCGGGTTGGCGGTGAGGTCCACCTCGGTGACGTCTTCCGGAACGAGCTCGGCTCCGAACCGCTCAGCCTGCTTACGCATGTTGTCCATGAGCTCGGGGCCCATGATCCCGTCCGGAAAACCGGGGAAGTTCTCCACCTCGGTGGTGTTCATGAGAGCGCCACCCGCGGTGATGGCGCCTTCAAAGACCAGAGGCTTCAGTTCGGCACGGGCCGCATAGATGGCCGCGGTGTACCCCGCAGGCCCGGAGCCGATGATGATCACATTACGGACGTCACTCACAGTGGTCAGACCCCTTGCGCACTCGTGCTTGTGTTGGACAGGACGCTGTTCACTTCAACCGATGGTAGGCGTCGGCGATTCCCTGGGAGCACGGTGATGCAAGGAGGCCGACCGTCGCCTGTTCCGGTTTCCTCAGCGCAGGGTGGTGCGGCGCAGAAACCGGGTGAGCCACATCACTCTCAGTGATTGGGGAGCGATGCGGTATCCCGTACCGCGGACGTGGGGTCATCCTCTTCCGCGCACCCCGGCTCAACCACGCGGACCGTATAACCGTCCGTCTCGCTGTCAAGAGCCGCCGGAAAGAACATAATCCATGCCGGTTGGCCCTCATACGAGGCGAGGTCCACGAGAGCCGGAGCGCCGTAGGTGTCGCTGAGCGTGTGCGCGCACGACGCAACGTCAGCGGGTACCGCGCTGTCCGGTTCTAGGGAGAGGCTTTCCTCGCCCTCTCCCGTGGTTAGGTTGGCGCGCTCGAGGACCGAGGCCCCCTGGGTGGCGAGATTGTCCGCGGTGTAGTCGGTGCCGCTGGACACCACGGAGATCCGGTAGGGCAGCGCGGCGTGCGGAGAGGAGGCAGGAGGCGGCTCCGCCGCGGTTCCGGGGTCGGCGGGCGGGTCAGCGGTGAAGAGGCCACTGACCGCCGCGGCACCCGCGCCGAGCACGAAGACGGCTGCTGACGCGGCGACCAGGAACGGCATCCAGCGGGCAGGACCGCGTGGCCGGGGCAGCGGCCGCACTTTCGCGGTCTCGTCGATCGACGCCTCGGGGGCGACCGCAGGGCGGGAACGAGCGGCATGCTTCTTCGCCTCGGCCCGCAACGCTTCATCGATGCGGTCGACGAGCCCTTCAGGCATGGGCGGTACCGGGGCGGAGGCCAGGATCTGCGAGACCTCACGCAGCGCGGAGAGCTGAGCGCGAGCCTCCTCCGACTCGGCAAGCCAGGCGCGTACCTGCTCCTCCTTGGCTTTGTCGTTCAGCTCTCCCTCAGCGAAGAGCGCGAGGGTCTCGGGGTCTACGTGAGACGTCACGATCTCCTGCCACCTCCTTTCGGAGATGGGACGTTTGACGAGTCGCTGGGGTTCCTGAGATGGGCGAGATATGGGAGAAGCCTAGCGCGGCCTCGCGCACACCGGCTCTTCACGGTACCCGGAGCGACGTCGAGGATTTTTGCGGCATCCTCGACCCGGTAGCCGAGCATGTCGACGAGGACCAGGGCGAGGCGCTGCTCCACGGGAAGGTACCCCAGGGCAGCGTGGACGTCGAGGGAGGTGTCGCTGCGGCCGGTGGGGTCGGGCGCGGACCGGCCCCGCTCGTTGGAGAGAAGGTCGAGCGCAGTGTCCTCGGTGGGCACGGCGGGGCGGACCATTTTGCGGCGCAGCCGGTCGTGGCAGGCGTTGATGACGATCCGGTGCAGCCACGTGCTGACCATCGCCTCCCCCCGGAAGCGGTGTGCGCTGCGGAAAGCAGAAAGGAAAGCATCCTGCAGCGCGTCGGCGGCCTCTTCCTGGTCGCCTAGAACCCGGATCGCTACTGCCCACAGCCGAGCGTGGTGCCGTTTGACCAGTTCGCTGAAGGCGTGCTCGTCACCCTGATTGTGCCTGAACAGTAGCTCGTTGTCGGGGATCTCCTGAACTGCGTCGGTCACCGTGTTCACTGAATTCCGCGTAGTTCGACCTCGTTGATAGTGCCCCGGTATTTGCCACCGTCCTGGGAAAGAGGGGAGACGAACCAGACCACCACGTACTGTCCGGTAGCGGGTTCGTCCAGCTTAATCGGCACCTTTCCGGTTACTCCAGCGCCCTGCCACACAGGTTTCTCGTCCTCTCCCGGGGCCCCACCGGAGTCGTTGCGCACATACAGCTCGGCGCTGTAGGTGCCGCTGCCGAAGGTGATGTCCACCTCGTGGATCTCCACTTCGGTGCCCATGTCGATAAGCAGGCCGACACCGTCCTTGTAGTTCCCGAAAGCGGCACTGTTGTAGCCCTCGGTGTTCCAGTGGGTTGAGGGATCCCCGTCGATGGTGTTGGGGGCTTTGTCGTCGTGTTCGCTGTTGTCACCCGCGGGAGGCGGGTCAAAACCTGTCGCGCCCACCGGGGTGAGCACAACGAGCTCGGTCTCTTCGCTTTTGTCGCCAGGGACGTCGGCGGTCTGCGTCCCGGAAGTGTCCCGCATCGAGCTGCCAAGCATCCAGGCGCCCATCACCACGGCGACGAAGACCAGGAGTGCCACAGCACCGATGAGGATCCGGTTGGTGAGGGAGCCCTCAGTGGCCTGGGGGGTGCGGTGGCGGGAGGAACGGGAAGTCCGAGGTGTGGACGACGCGGCCGCGGCCACGTCGAGCTGGCCGGAAATGCGGGAGGTGCCCCTGGGCGGTGGCGGCGGAGAGGCCACTTGGGCCATGGGGATAGGAACCACTCGGGGCACGTCGGCCAGGGCGTCGACGAGCTCTTGCGGGGTGCGCAGCGGCGGGTATCCGCTCTCGGGGAAGGCCGCGCGACAGACGATGGTGTTGAGGACGTCGGGAATGCCCGCAACCACTTGGGCGGGTTCGCACGGCCGTCCGGAGACGATCGGGGCGGGACGCAGCGCGGTGGCTTCTGGCCCAGGCCAGTAGCCGGTGAGCGCGGCGTACAGCAGTCGGCCCAGTCCTTGGGCGTCGGTGCCCTGCGGGTCGTCGACGGTGATGTTGTGCAGGGCAGCGTCGAGGCCGAGACCGATCACCTTGACGGCGCCGCCGACGCTCCACACCAGTTTGTCCGGGGTTAACCGCAGGTGGTGGATGCCGACTTGGGCGGCCGCGGCGAGGGCTTCGGCTGCCTCGGCGATGAGGCCCGCGGCGCGTTCAGGTTCCAGGGGCCCGTTGCGCAACAGGTCCGACAGGGTGGTTCCGGAGATCCACTCTTGGACGACATACGGGGTGGGGCCGGACTCGTCGGCGTCGAACACCTGGGTGACGCGGGCGTCGGAGACACGGCTGGCCGCGCGGGCAGCACGGACCACCTCACTGGTACGGCTGAAGCCGTCAGCGAACGTCCAAGCCCCGACGGGGCGCGCGAGTGTTTCGTCGGTCGCCTTCCACAGTGAGGCTCCGCTAGTCTCGCTCACCAATTCGTCCAGTCGATAACGATTGGCGAGCCTCGCGCCGGGCTCAATCATGAAGGTGCTCATACCGGGAGTGACGGACGGGAGGGGTGACGTGAGGCTGACCTCCCTGCTGCCGGGCCATAGCGCCTGTCCCCGACCTCCCTCCGGGCAGCTGAGAAGAAACCGAACTTTAGGGCAGAGTCACGCCGTCCCATGCTAAGACGCTTGACCGTGCCTGTTGGAGGACACGGTCGGGGAACATTGGGAAATATCGTGTGCAAACTGGGACCTCCGTGGGGTGGGGAGGGGCGCGGGGTTTCGGCGATCAGCGCTCGCAACGACGAGCACACACCGTTTCCCCAGCTTGGGTGACTTGCATCACTCTAGTGTGGAGTGGTGGTGGACAAGAGGGGCGGACCGAACCAGCCGGTCTGCGACCACGGTAGAGCCAGACCTGCTGGGAGGGAATAGCCCATCGGTCCGGATCCCGCGAACACCACCACACCGAACACTACGCCGGGAACCGCCCTCGCGCGCAACTACCAAGATCCGCAGTGTGGCGCGTCGCCCGCCCCGGTGCAGCCGGCGGAGGAACTGTCCGCGAAAAATCCCCGTCCACCGCGGCCGTTACCGGCGCAACCGGGACTTGACGAGCTCCATCACCGCGCTCAGCTCATCGATCCGCAGCAGCTTGGCCGCTACCAGGAACACGGGGAGCCCTGCCAGGCAGCCCACCACGGGCGCACCGATGTTGATGGCCAGCCCCGAGACGAACCACGACTGGAACAGAACCAGCACGCCCCAGCCCACAACCACGCTGGGTGCGGTCGCCAGGTAGAGCCGGACCAGCGTGCTGGCGATACGGCGCCCGTCCAAACCGCCCAGCCGGCGGCGGAGGATGAGCCCGCCGAGGAACACTCCCACCAGGAACGAGGACATGAACCCGCCGGCCACGCCAACCACCACGAAGTGCGGCGGCAGCAGCCAGGACGCGGTCAGCGCCAGCACGCCGTGCACGGCGATGTTGGCGATCCCCAGGAACGCGGGGGTGCGGGTGTCGCCCAGCGCGTAGAACACACGCAGCATCAACTGGAAGACGCTGAACGGCAGCAGGCCGAGCGACATCACCATGAGGATGTAACCGATGTTGGCAGCGTCGCTGTCGCCGGTGTTGCCGTGGGCGAACAGCAGCACCGTGATCTCCGTGGCGTACAGCGAGATCGCCAGCGACAGCGGCACCAGGATCAGCGCGGAAACTCGCAGCGTACGGGAGAACCCGGCACGCACCTCGTCCCAACGCTGGTCGGCAGCGAACGCGCTCATCTGCGGCAGCAGCACCGTGATCAACGAGACCGCGATGATCGCGTACGGCAGTTGGAAAAGCTGGTAGGCGTAGCTGTAGGCGGTGAGACCGGCGCCCGCGTCCGCTGACCCGTGCGCATTCGCGGCCACGTTGGCCCCGGTGGCGATCTGGGAGGTGATCACGAAACCCAACTGGGTGGTGAGCGTGTACAGGAACATCCACCCGGCCGTGCGCAGGGCCTCCCCCAGCCCGGAGCCGCGCAGGTCCAGCCGGGGCCGCCACCGGTATCCCGACCGCCACAGCGAGCCCAGCAGCACCACCGTCTGCAGCACCATGCCGCAGCTCGTGCCCGCGCCCAACAGGATCTTGTCGGCGGTGGTCACCGTCTCCACTGTGCTTCCGGTGCCCACCATGAGGAACAGCACCCCGACGGCGATGATCACCAGGTTGTTGAGCACAGGGGCCCATACCGGAGCGCCGAACTTGCCCCGGGTGTTGAGCATGGCGCTGATGAGACCGCTCATCCCGACGAAGAACACCTGGGCGAGCAGGAAACGCGCCAGGTAGACCGACACCTCGGCCTGCGCAGGCAGGAAGTCGCTCGCGTAAAGCTGGATCAGCGGCCGCGCGAGCAGGATCGCCGCCACTGTCACCACCAGCAGCACCAGGACAGCACTGGTGAACAGGCGGTCCTCCGTGGCCTTGCCGCCGTCGGCGTCCCGTTTGCGCCGCCGCACCAGGAACGGCACGATCACGCTCGCCATCAGACCGCCGATGAGCAGGTCGTTGATGATGAACGGGATCGTGTTGGCGACGTTGTAGGCGTCACCGAGCAGCTGTGTGCCCAGCGCTGCAGCGAGCACGACGGTACGGAAGAACCCGGTGACCCGAGACACCATCGTCCCGACCGCCATGACCATGCTGGAGCGCATCATGCCGCCCGGCGTGGCGGTGGAGTCCTGCTCCGCCTGCGGGGCAGCCGAATCGGCGTGGGGGGAAGGGGACCCCGCGTCCTTGGCAGGGCCGCCCGTGTGGTCGTCGCTGGCGCTGCTGATGTCGGTCGCCACCGGCGTGGCTCCTTTCGATAGCGCCGACGGCACGCCCGTCGGCGCCGAGATGTCGTGTGGGAAGGTCTCGTCGAAACAGAAGTTCAGGGTAGAAGACCGCGGCCTCTGGTCAGGAACGGGCCTCTTCAGCGCTCTCCCCATCCTGGTCTGGTTTGACCGGGCCGGGCGGGGAGTGGCTGTCCGTGTCGTCGGCACGCTCCCCGGTGACCGCAGCCAGAGAGTCCTCCTGCGCGGCAGCAGTAGCGTCAATGGCCGCCTGGGTTTTCCGCGCCTGGTCCCGCCGCCATTTACGGACCGCGCGCGGGGCCAACGCAACCACCAGGACCAGGGCGGCGATCCCGCTGATGAGGAGTGCGCCGCTGCCGAGCCCGGTGGCGTTGACCGGGATAGTGGTCGGCTCGTCGGTGATCGGTTCCCCATCAGCATTGTGCAGGCTCAAGTGCAGCACGGTGCGGCCGTTGACCGTGGCGGAGAGCGGCACGTACACGGTGGTCTTGCCGCCGGGGCCGATCTCCATCGACTTGGTGTAGTCGCCGATCGACAGGCGTTCGGAGTTCTCCGAGAAGATCGACAAGTGGACGGTCACCGAATGGTCGCTGAGATCGTTGGCGACCATCACTCCGAGCGTGCCGTTCTTGCTGGCCAGCGTGATGGGGTCGCCGGGGATCACGTGGATTTTGGCTTTGTGCTCCTGAACCGCCTGGTCCACTCGGTCCAGGATGGCCTCGGCGACTTCCGTGTCCTCACGCCACCACGCCGACTCCAACCGCAGCACCGCGGGACGGAACGGGTCCGCGTCCTCGGTGAGCACGCTGTTGAACAGCCGCACTTGGCGGCGGATCTTCCGGATCCGCTCCACATGGTCCGCGGAGAGTTCCGCTTCCGCGGCTTTCTTCGGGTAGGTGAGCCCTTGCCGGTCTTCGGCATCGGCAGCGTCGGCGTCGACGCTGGTGAGAGGCACCGCGGACAGCCACGGCGCCTGCTCGGTGGCGTCGAGCAGGCCGGTGGCGTACGCGGGGTCGGGGTCCCAGTCCTGCGGCGGCGCCAGGATGAGGGTGCGCCGCTTGTCTGGCGCCTCAGCCGCAATCATCGCTGTTTCCGCGACGAACCGCTGCGTGGCCAGCGTGCTGGCCCCGGGCGTGTGGGTGTTGGCGCCGAGGATCCGGGTGAGCCCGCGGTCGACGACGAGCGCAGTGCCTTCCTCCCCGCCGGCGAGCGGCAGCGGGGCTACGCCTCCCGGCGTGTGGCCGAGCCAGTTCTTCGCGGGCATTGCCGACTCGTCGAGGAGGAACGTGGTGGCCCCGTGCGAGTTCAGGAAGTCGCGGGTGGCTTCGTCCATCACCCCGTTGGCGGGCCAGGCGAGTTCAGTGTCGGCTTCGCGGCCCAAGAGCTCCGCTACCGTGGAGCGCCCCAATTCGACCGCGGTCTCCGCGTCCCCGCTCAGGTCGGCGTCGAGCAGGGCGGGCAGGTCGGGGTTGGCATAGGGGACGGCGAGCAGCGGGTCTTCCGCCAGCCACAGGCGGGCGTGCGCGAGCCACACTTGGGCGTCCACGCTGGCCTCGTGCTCTTCGAGGACAGGGCCCGACTCGGTGGCGTTCGTCAGGGACCAGTAGCTGCCCTCCCCGAGCCGGTGGATGTCGTCGAGGAGGGCCGGATCCACCGCCCAGGTGATGGGGACGGGGTCGGCGGGTGAAGGAGTGTCCTCCGGGGTGGGGCCGGGCTGGGTTTCGGTTTCCACGGCCGTGGCGGGGGACGCGGACGGGTCTCCCAGCGGGGAGGCGGTGGCGTCGGCAAGGTCCGTGACCGCGTCCTCCTCCTCGGGCTGGGGAGTGGGCCCGGTGTAGGTGGAGTCGATTTCTCCGTCTTGGGCGCCGATGGTGAGCAGGCGGCCCAGCCGACCGTCTTTGGTGATCTCAGCGGCGAGGTCTGCGGTGAGATAGGTGTCGTCGTCGGCGCGCTGCGGGCGGTCCATCAGCGGCCACACCCAAGCGACCTGGAGCTTCGTCATTTTCTCCGCACCGGTGTAGACGACGAACGTGCGGAGGGTGCCGAGGTCGTCCCCGGATTCGGTGGCGGCGCTGATGGTGAGCGGGTACACCCCGAATCCGCCTTGGAAGTCCAGGTCTTTGACGGTGGTGCGCAGGGTGAAGGAGATCGCGGAGCCGGGCGGCAGGGGCGTGTCGATGGTGGTGGAGGGGCCGGACGCGTACGGTTCGGGGCCTGCGCCGTCGGCGTGCCGGTCCAGGGCGTCCCGCCCGGTCAGCGGGTAGGGGTTGTAGCGCAGGCGGACGGTGATCCCGTCGAGGGTGGCGTCGGTGGTGTTGGTCACCAGTCCTTTGACGGTGACGGTGTCTTTCTTCTTGGCTACCACCGAGGTGATGTCGGAGAGGGCCAGGGAAGGCAGCTCTCGCACGTCGTCGACAGGGAGGATCGTCGCTACCCCCGGCATCGACTCGGTTACGGCCTGGGCTGGCGGACTGGGCTGGAGCGGGGTCAGTGCCGGAAGCACCGCGAAGGCGGTGGCCACGACCACGCCCAGATGAGCAATTCGACGCACGCCTCTGGGTCTTCCGAATCGTTGGACGGTCGGCTGAAGTCGCCGTACGGGTGGCTCCACAGAATAGAAGAGTCCCCACGGGAGCGCGATGACTCCGGGACAGTACCCGTCAAAGGCGCCGCTGCCGACCGTTGCGGGCCTTGTGGATCAGGGCGGACGCGGCACGCCGCGCGTCACGTCCGAAAACGACGATACCTGTTGTCCCCAAATGGGAACAGTGGGCGCAAGCGTCAGGCCACGAGGCATACGGCATCCTGAGAAGCAAGGGGACGGGCGACAGGGCCGTGGGATACGCCACTGGTGCCCGGTCCGGAAGCAGAGTCGATTCGCCATGGTGGAGTCTGGCCACATAGTCTCTGTGCCTGTGTCGAACAGTGAGTTTCCCGATCGGATCTCGAACTCCCCGACCGTTGAGGCCACGCTGACGGACGAACAGCGCTCGTCAGTCGACCGACTGCTGCGCACGGTCGACCCGGTAGTGACCGAACTGGGTGAGCGGTTCGCCGCGGCGGGGCACGAGTTGGCGATCGTCGGCGGTCCCGTACGCGATGCGCTCCTGGGACGTCCGGTTCACGACATCGACTTGACCACCGACGCGGTGCCCGAACGCGTCCTGGAACTCGTGGACGGCTGGGCCGACGCGGTGTGGACCATCGGTATCGAGTTCGGCACGGTAGGACTGCGCAAGAACGGGCGGCAGGTGGAGATCACCACCTACCGGAGCGAGTCGTACCAGGTCAAGTCGCGTAAGCCGGAAGTCAGCTACGGCACGTCGCTCTACGAGGACCTGGTCCGGCGGGACTTCACGGTCAACGCCATGGCGGTGCGCGTGCCCGGCGGGGAGTTCGTGGACCCGTTCGGAGGCCTCCGGGACCTGGCGGACCGCACGCTGCGCACTCCCGGCAAACCCGAAGACTCCTTCAACGACGACCCCCTGCGGATCATGCGGGGAATCCGGTTCGCCGCCCAGTTGGGGTTCTCAGTCGACGAGAAGGTCGCTGCCGCGATGACCGCGATGGCGGAACGGCTGCGCATCGTCTCCGCTGAGCGGATCCGCGACGAGCTCACCAAACTGATCCTGAGCCCCAACCCGCGGCTCGGCGTGTCCCTGATGACGGACCTGGGGGTGGCCAACTATGTGCTCCCCGAGATCCCGAAACTCAAGCTCACGGTGGACGAGCACCACCGGCACAAGGACGTCTACGAGCACTCGCTGACCGTGCTCGACCAGGCCGTGGACTTGGAACGGGCCCGCGGCATGGAGCCCGACCTGGTGCTGCGGCTGGCCGCACTCCTGCACGACATCGGCAAACCCAAGACCCGGGCTTTCCAGCCGGGCGGCAAGGTCACGTTCCACCACCACGAGGTGGTGGGCGCGTCGATGAGCAAGAACCGGCTGACGGCGCTGCGATTCCCCAAGGACGTGGTCAACGACGTCAGCAAGCTGGTCTCCCTGCACCTGCGGTTCTACGGCTACGGCAAGGGGGAGTGGACCGATTCCGCGGTGCGCCGCTATGCGCGGGACGCCGGCCACCTGCTGTCCCGGCTGCACATCCTGACCCGGGCCGACTGCACGACGCGCAACCGCCGCAAGGCTGCGGCGCTGGCCCGCGCCTACGACGACATTGAACGGCGGATCGAACGGCTGGCGAAGGAAGAGGAGCTGTCGAAGATCCGTCCGGACTTGGACGGCCACGAGATCCAGGAAGTGCTGGGAATCCGGCCGGGCCCGCTGGTCGGGCAAGCATGGCGGTACCTCCTGGAGCTGCGGCTGGAGCACGGCCCGCTCGGCAAGGAGGAGGCGACGAAGGCGCTCCTCCGCTGGGCTGAAGAGCAGGGAATCACCCCGGGCAAGCCGGAGGAGTGACCTGCGGCGGGCATCCCCTGCCCGCGATGCTCCGAGTCGGGTGGGTCAGCCGGCAGTGGCCGGGGACTCTTGCGCCACGGCGCTCCGCCGGGTCACGGCACCCCAGTACAGGGCCATGGCCGCGTAGCTGACGGCCATGGCTGTCACGACCGGGACCGACACCCCTGACGGCGGCACGGTGAGCGCGGCAACCGCCGCAGCAGCGACGAACGCCGCGTTGAAGAGCATGTCGTAGACGGAGAACACCCGGCCCCGGTAGGCGTCGTCGACATACCGCTGTACGAGGGTGTCCACGGTGACCTTGACCCCTTGGGAGACCACCCCCAGGGCGAAGCCCGCCACGGGGAACACGGACGCGTGGAAAGGCAGCCCGAACACGAGCAGAGCCGCGGCCCCGCCGACCAGCAGCACGGCGATCCACGTTCCTGCGCGCATCCGTTCCCGCGCCCACGGGGTGATGACCGCGCCGACCAGGAAGCCGACAGCGGAAGCCGCCATCGTCACGCTGAACGAGGCGAACCCGGCCGTGCCGCCCGCCGTGAACGTGTTGTTGTACAGCAGCAGCGTCATGATCGTGGCAATGCCGTACAGGAACCGGTGGCCAGCGATCGTGGCCAGCCCGTCGCGGGCCCAGCGGCGCTCCCCGATGTGCCGCGCCCCGTCCACCAGTCCGGCTACGACTGTGCGCAGCGCCTCCCGTACGCGAGGAGAGGCGGCTGCCAAGTCGGGGCCCAGCTCGGTACGGCCCAGGGTGAGGGACACCAGCCCGGCCACGGCGAAACCGCAGCCTGCCCCCGCGAGGATCAGCGCAGTGCCCAGCAGGCCGTCCCCACCGACCAGGCGCAGGCCAGCCCCCGCCCCTGCGCCGAGGAACGCGGCCGCTGTGCCGCACGTCGGCGTGACCGCGTTCGCCATGACCAGCCGGTCGTGCGGCACCACGTGGGGCAGGGCAGCGGACAGGGCGGCGAGGAAGAACCGGTTGATGCTGAGGAGCAGCAGCGCCGCGAGCAGGAACGGCGCTCCGTCCCACCCCAACGCGACGAGGACAGCGGTCGCCGCTGCCAGTCCCGCTTTGACCAGTGCGGAGTACAAGAGGACTTGGCGGCGCGCCCAGCGGTCGATGAACACCCCCGCCCACGGTCCCACGATGGAGAACGGGAGGAGCAGCACAGCGAAAGCCGCGGCGACCTCTCCCGCGGTCGTGTGCTGCTCCGGGGAGAAGAAGACGTATCCGGCCAGGCCGGCCTGGTAGACGCCGTCGGAGAACTGCGACGCCAGCCGAGTAGCGAAGAGCCGGCGGAATCGGGGACCGCGCAGCACTTCGCGGAGATCGCCGTGGAAGGACATCCGAACAGGGTAGGCCGGATCAGGACGGGTTCAGTACGCCGTCGGCGGTGCTGATCGACCCGTCGGGCTGCTCGGTGGCCACGCCGACAAGCAACTGGCCGTCTTTCACCACGATGTGCACGTGGCCGGAGGGCGTGCAGGTGCCGTTGCCGTCGTTGGTCGTGGTGTACTGCAGGTCAACGCTGTCGTCGCCGCTGCCGGTCACGAGGAGGCCCCAGGTGCAGGTCCGGCCGTTCGACATGGACAGCTCGGCTTCTGCGGTGCTCTCCCCGCCTTCGATGTGGAGCTCCAGATCCCACCGGGACTCCAGGTTGCCGGACATGTCGTACTGGCTCATGGTGCCCTGCCAGTCCCCGTCCATAGCGTCGGGGAATACGGGGGACGACCCGCTGCCGGTGTCGTCAGCAACCTGGTCGGAGTCCCCGGTGCGGGTGTCCGAGGTGGCGGTGGGACGGTCGTCTGCGGTCCTCGCGGCCGTGCTGTCCGGTGAAGCGTGGGCGGCCGGAGGGTCCGCTGTGTTGTTGTTCAACGCGATGACCGCCACGATCGCCACGATCAGCGCGACAATGGCGACGCCGCTGACGGCGAGCATGATGATGCCCGCAGTGTTCCGGCGTGGCGGTGGAGAAGGAGCAGGGTACTGCGGCGGGTAGGCGCTGTTCTGCCAGTGCGTCCCCTGGCCCTGGGGGTGGTGGGGGTAGTTCACGGACGTGCCGTCCCTTCCAGTCAACTCGGTGGGTGGCGCCTGGTGCCCGGAGTGCTGACGGCACAACGGGAAGGCAGCACGGTCGCGGACGTGTCTTCCGGAACCTGGATAGCAGCGGAGGGTGACGGTCGGCTGCTGTTCTGCTTCTTCCTTCTCTTATGTCGAATGAGATGGTCCCGGAATGTTTTTGGTTCCCTCAGGGCGGGACCGGTGCGCCTACGACAAGCCCATACACGAAAGAACGCCGGGGCAGGCGTCCGCCCCGGCGTGTGCGGTAGGCCGTCGGAGTTAGCGTTCGATCTCTCCGGCGATGAACTTCTCCACTGCTTCGTGCGCTTCGGCGTCCGAGTACTGCACCGGCGGGGACTTCATGAAGTACGAGGACGCTGCCAGGAGCGGGCCGCCGATTCCGCGGTCCTTAGCGATCTTGGCGGCGCGCACGGCGTCGATGATGATGCCCGCGGAGTTCGGAGAGTCCCACACTTCCAGCTTGTATTCCAGGTTCAGCGGGACGTCGCCGAAGGCGCGGCCTTCCAGGCGCACGTACGCCCACTTGCGGTCGTCCAGCCACGGCACGTGGTCGGAGGGGCCGATGTGCACCGAGCGGGCGTTGAGTTCGTGCGGAATCTGCGAGGTGACCGACTGGGTCTTGGAGATCTTCTTGGACTCCAGCCGCTCCCTCTCCAGCATGTTGAGGAAGTCCATGTTGCCGCCGAAGTTGAGCTGGTAGGTGCGGTCGATGATGACACCGCGGTCCTCGAACAGCTTCGACAGCACTCGGTGAGTGATGGTCGCGCCCACCTGCGACTTGATGTCGTCTCCCACGATGGGCACACCCGCGTCGGTGAACTTCTGGGCCCACACCGGGTCCGAAGCGATGAAGACCGGAAGGGCGTTGACGAACGCCACACCCGCGTCGATCGCGCACTGGGCGTAGAAGCGGTTGGCTTCTTCAGAACCGACCGGAAGATAGGAGACCAGCACGTCGGCTTGAGCGGCCTTGAGCGTGGCGACCACGTCGACGGCGTCTTCGGTGGACTCCTCGATGGTCTCCCGGTAGTACTTGCCCAGTCCGTCGAGGGTCGGGCCGCGCTGCACCGTCACCCCGGTCGGCGGGACGTCGCAGATCTTGATCGTGTTGTTCTCGCTAGCGGTGATCGCGTCCGCGAGGTCCTGGCCGACTTTCTTGGCGTCGACGTCGAACGCGGCGACGAACTCGATGTCCCGGATGTGGTACGGACCGAACTCCACGTGCATGAGGCCGGGCACGCGGGATGCCGGATCGGCGTCGCGATAGTAATGGACGCCTTGGACGAGTGAGGCGGCACAGTTGCCCACGCCCACGACGGCTACGCGTACCGAACCCATGGCAGTGGTCTCCTTCTGTCGATTCCGAAATCTTTGAGTGCGTGGGACATGCTTGTCGCGGCGTTGCCGCAGGGCTGGGGTGGTTCGGAAGGAGTCATCCCAATGGTCCCGGCTGAGACGGGGAGAGTGCAGCGAGGCGCTGTTCCCGCGCGATAAGCCCGTCAAGCCAATGGATCTCCCGCTCCACGGACTCGGCTCCGTGGCGGCGCAGTTCCCGCAGATAGTCGTCAGCGGTGTGGGCCAGGCGGGAGCGCAACTCCTTCAGCCGGGTGAGAAGCCGATCGCGGCGACCGTGCAGAATGCGCAGCCGAAGGTCCGATCTGGCGTGCCCGAAGAGGGCGAAGTACACGCCGAAGGACTCGTCGTCGCAGGCCGCTGGGGTGACCTCGTCGAGCATCCCGTGCAGGTGCTGGTGTCCAGCCTCGGTGAGGCGGTACACGATCCGGGTCCGCCCGAATCCGGTCTCCTCGGGGTGCTGGGAGATATGCCCCCGACGCAGCATCCTCTTCAGGCAGGGGTACAGCGACCCGTAGGAGAAGGCCCGGAAGAACCCCAGTTCGGAGTTGAGGCGCTTGCGCAGTCCGTACCCGTGCAACGGGGACTCGTATAACAGGCCGAGGACGGCTAGCTCCAGCACCCTGGCCCGGCGTGCGCTCATCCCTCACCTCCACCCCGGCTGTGTCTTGGACATGGTGAACGCCTCTACCCCGAGCCGGGGAGAGGCACACCTGTCGGCACCCTTTGAGGCGTTCCTGAGTGTATCTGGTTGATATATCGAGCCGATAGGTGAACCCCCCGAGTACCGGATTGAGGAGTGGTGGGGCGAGGCGTCGATAGGTGAGGCGGAAAACCCGATGCTGTCGGGTTTTTCGGCGATTCGCCGCACTCACAGCCGTTTCGTTCTCCGATTGTGGAAAACAGTGCGCGTCCCCGGTGTGGCCAGGTACTCTCAGCCGTGGGTTGTGCTATATGGCGTTACCGTCCTAACGTAACTTTCGCCCCGATAGGACCATCGCATGCCGTTTGCCGTGGTATCGGTGTTCGCTATGCGTCGGTGGTGCGGCTGGTCCACCGTTCACTGGCAACGCGTGAACGGCCGTAGCAGGGAAAGACCACGTGGTCGTCACGGGCCCCACCCGTGGTGTCATCCACGTGCAGCCGATACAGAGAGGTTCGGGGTTCGGGACGTTCCGAGGTCTTCCCCCGATCAGCCAGTGACGAGGAGGTCAGGCAGCAACCGGTTCAATTCCGCCTCACGAGCGCCTTCGGTCACGCGCCGATCCCCCAGGCGACACCGAGAGCGGGAGAAACGGAACGAGGCTTTCCCGCATGGTCCGGGGGCTGCACTGCCTCTCCCAGAAGTCGACAGGCCGGTCGGCCTTCAATAGACGAACGAGGACGCGTGAGTACCGAAAGACGACGGAGTGCTGGCGGTCGCCGCCGGGCCGATGGCCCGATGGGTGAACCGCGCGGCGACGGCGGTAGGCGTAGCCGCGACGGCTACGCCGCGGACGAGCGCGCCGCGGCGGGTCGCCGTAGGCCGCGGGAGGACGACGGTTTCTGGGCTGACGAGCCCGGGCGCCGTGCCCGCGGGTCGCTGGGCGACTATGAAGATCGGCCGCGCCGCTCTCGGAGCAGAGAGGACTTCGGTGATCGTCCACGTCGTTCCCGTGACCCACGGGACGACTACTTCGACGAGTCCCCGCGCCGCACTCGGGCGCCGCGAGGCGAGGACGAGTACCGTCCGCGGCGGCGGGCCGCTGATGAGACGGCCGTGCTCGGCAGTGGCGGGGCACCGGGTCGCCGGAGGAGCCGAGATTCCGGCCATCCCGAGGACGGGCGTCCAGCGCGTCGCCGACGTGCCGAGGATGAAGGATACAGCGGACGTCGTCGGGCAAGCGCGGCCCACTCGGGGAGTGGCGGCGGACGGCGCCGCCGGTCCTGGGAGGACGAGGACGAGTACGACGAGAGAGGGCCCGTCCGGCGCTTCTTCGCCAAAGCGTGGAAGCCCACGCTCATCACCATGGCGGTGCTGTTCGTCCTCGGGGTCGCGGGGATCGGCATCGCCTACGCCATGGCCCCCTCCCATGAAGACCTTGAGGCCAAAGCCGACGTCAAGCTCGCAGCGAACGTCGTCTACTTCGAGGACGGCAAGACCGAGGCCACCAGGTTCGGGGAAGTCGACCGGGTGCCGGTCGGTATCGAGCAGGTGCCGCAGACCGTGATCGACGGTGTCCTCGCGGCCGAGCACCGCACCTTCTACGAGGACAACGCGATCAACCTGATGGGTCTGCTCCGCGGTCTCGTCTTCGGCGGTACGCAAGGTGGTGGTTCGACCATCACCCAGCAGATGGCCCGGAACTACTACGACTCGCTGACCACCAACGAGTCGTCCACGATCGACCGGTACGTCCGTAAGTTCAACGAGATCCTCATCGCGTTCAAGGTCGAGCAGAGCCTGACGAAGGACGAGATCCTCGAGCAGTACCTCAACACCATTTACTTCGGGCGCGGCATCGGGGTGCAGGCAGCCGCCCAGGGGTACTTCGGCAAGGACGTCAGTGAACTCGACGCCGCTGAGGGTGCGTTCATCGGCACGGTGATCCAGCAGCCGGGCAACTTCGGCACTGCGGTCCCCGACTCCGAGATGTACGAGATCCTCAAGGAGCGGTGGCAGTACACGGTGAACGGCCTCGTCGAGATGCACGAGGAGAACCCCGAGCGCGGTCTTAGCCGCGAAGAGGCCGACAAACTGGAGTTCCCCGACCCGCTGCCGCTCGAAGCCGACGACTCGTACGCGGGCTACCGCGGCTACATCCAGGAGGCGGTCCGCAGCGAGCTGGAGTCCCGCTACGGGCTGACCCCGGAGCAGATTGCGCGCGGCGGCTACCAGGTGACCACTTCGCTCAACGAGAAGTGGATGCAGTACGCCGAGGAAGTCGTCGAGGAGCAGAAAGAACGGACGCTGAACAACACCGGCCAGGAGATCCCGGAGGAGACCCAGTTCGGTATCGCCATGGTCGATACCTCCACCGGTGAGATCAAGGCGTTCTACGGCGGTCCGGACCCCACCCAGTACGCCAACCAGTCTCTGGTGCAGCGGCAGCAAGCCGGCTCCGCGTTCAAGCCGTACGTGCTGGCCACTGCGTTGGAGCAGGGCATCAGCCTGCGGAGCATCTACGACGGCGACAGCCCGAAGGAGTTCCCGGGCCTGGCCCAGCCGGTCAGGAACGACGGCAACCGCAGCTACGGTCCGGTCGACTTGATCCAGTCCACCCGGGACTCGATCAACACCAGCTACGTGCAGTTGGCGATCGAGGTCGGCCCGCAGGCGGTGATCGAGACCGCGCTGGCCGCGGGAATCCCGGAGAAGCAGTTGGAAACGGCCGAGATCGGTCCCAACATCGCGCTGGGCACCATGTCGGTCGCCGCGGTCGACCAGGCGGCCGGGTTCGCGACTTTCGCCAACGGCGGTTACCACATGCCGCAGCACTTGATCGCTAAGGTGGTGGACACCGAGACCGGCGAGGAGCTGCAGCCGAAGGACGCCGACATTCTGGAGTCCGGTGGCACCCGGGCGTTCAGCGCAGAGACGGCGGCCGACGCTACTTACGCGATGCAACAGGTCATCACCGACAACCACAACGCCAAGCTGGACGACGGCCGTCCCATGGCCGGCAAGACCGGTACCTCCAACAACGCCGTGTCCGCGTGGTTTGTGGGCTTTGTGCCGCAGTACTCCACTGCGGTGGGACTGCATCGCACCGACGGCGAACCGCTCGTGCTGCCTGGTGAGGCCAGCATCTACGGTGGTCAAATGCCAGCCCGGTTGTGGAAGGCGTTCATGACCAAGGTGCTGGAGGACGTGCCTCCCGAAGAGTTCCCCCAGCCGGTGTTCGGCGGCGAGGTGCGCAACCACGCACCGACTCCGAGCCCGGATCCTTCGCCTTCGCAGGAGCCGGAGGAGACCGAGGAGCCGACCACCGAGCCGAGCATGCCGCTTCCCTCGTTCACTCCGCCGGGTCGGGGCGACGAGCCGAACTGCGACATCCAGTGGTGGCTGCCGGAGTGCCGCCAGGATGACGAGCCGCCCGGCGACGGGGAGCCGACTTCTCCGCCTGACGAGCCGGGCCAGCCGGGCACCGGGCCTGGCCCCGGCGGTATCGGCGGTCCGGGGTGGAACAGTAACCAGATCGCTTACCGGGGCCGGGAGTGACCTCGTCACCGCACCGGTCTGAGGAGACTGGACTGCAGGGCGCCGACAGCGGGACTGTCGGCGCCCCTGCCGTGTCCGCGCCCCGTCCCGCCGACTGGGTCTGGCTTGTCGTTCTCGGGGTCGGCGGGGCGCTGCTCGGCTACCTCGGCAAGGCCCGCTGCCGGTTCGGTGGGGCGTGGCTGGACGGCACCCAGTACCCGGCGCTGTGCTACACCGACGTCTTCCCGCTCTACTACCGGGACGAGCTCGACACCGGGGCCATCCCCTACCTGGACATCCCGGTGGAGTACCCGGTGCTCACCGGCGGCCTGATGTACGTGCTGTCCCGGGCCGTGTCCTGGCTGCCCGACTCTTTGACCCGCGGATACGGCTACTTCGACGCCACCGCCCTCGTGATGGGCGTGTGCCTGGTGGCCACGGTGGTCTGTGTCGGATGGCTGGTGGGGCGCGGCGGGGTTACGGCGACCCGGCGCGTCTTCCACTCGCGGGCTGCGCTGCGCGCTGGAGCGTTCGTCGCCCTGGTCCCGGCCGCGGTGCTGACTTTCGCGATCAACTGGGACCTGCTCGCTGTGGCGCTCGCCGCCGGCGGACTCGTCTGCTATGCGAAGGACCGGCTGTGGGCGGCCGGGGCGCTAATCGGTCTCGCCGTGGCCGCGAAGTTCTACCCGTTCTTGTTCTTCGGCCCGCTCTTCGTGCTGATGGTTCGCGACCTGGTTCGGGAGCGGGCAGGCCGGGAGGCGGTTGCCCGGTTCGCCGTCCCGCTGGGGGGCGCGCTGCTGGCGTGGGCGGCGGTCAACCTGCCCGTCTACCTGGCCAGTCCTGAAGGGTGGAGCACTTTTTTCACGTTCAGCCAAGAGCGGGGGGCCGACTGGGGGTCGGTCTACTACGTGCTCGGCATGCTGGAGCTCTTCCCTTCCGGTGACCGGGAGATGGTCAACCTGGTGGGCACCACGGCACTGCTGGTCTGCTGCGTGGGGATTGCCGCGCTCACCTGGTTCGCGCCGCGCCGTCCCCCGGTAGAACAGTTGATCTTCCTGGTGGTGGCGGCTTTCCTGCTGACCAACAAGGTGTGGTCGCCGCAGTTCGTGCTGTGGCTGCTGCCGTTGGCTGTGCTCGCCTGGCCCCGCCGCCGCGGTCTGCAGCCGTTCGCGGTGGTGCTGTTCGTGCTCTGGCAGCTCGCCGAGGTCGGCTACATCGTGGGGGTCTGGCACTACCTGTGGGCCCACCAGAACCCGATGATGGGGGTGGGGATCGAGTTCGAGACCTACGCGGTAGCCGTGTTCGGCCGGATGCTTTCCCTGCTTGCCGTGGGTGTACTCGTCGTTGTGGATTCTGTGACGAGCCGGTCCGCTGTCCTTGACAACTGATAGCCTTGAACTCTGTTCGGCTAGGGGAGCCCTCGCGAGCACGGTTCGCGCGCAGGCTCTTGCCCTCCTGCCATGGAAAGACCATGGCCGCAACAGTCCAAAGGAGAGGTACGTACGCCTATGCGTCGTTACGAAGTGATGATCATTCTGGACCCGACCCTTGACGAGCGCACGGTGGCCCCGTCACTGGAGCAGTTCCTTTCGGTCGTGCGCAACGAGGGCGGCTCCGTGGAGAAGGTCGACGTGTGGGGTAAGCGTCGGCTCGCCTACGACATCGGCAAGAACTCCGAGGGCATTTACGCCGTCATCGACCTCACCGCGAAGCCCAGCACGGTCCACGAGCTCGACCGCCAGCTCAACCTGACCGAGGCTGTGCTGCGTACCAAGGTTCTGCGCCCCGAGATTCACTGAGTCTCGTCGGCCGCACAAACTCTCCCGTCTAGGAATCCGGAGCCCAGCAATGGCAGGCGAAACCCAGATCACGATCGTCGGCAACCTGGTCGATGACCCTGAGTTGCGCTTCACCCCGAGCGGGGCCGCGGTCGCGAACTTCCGCGTAGCCTCCACACCGCGCGTCTTTGACCGCCAGACGGGAGAGTGGCGAGATGGCGAGTCCCTCTTCCTCAACTGCTCAGTCTGGCGGCAGTACGCGGAGAACGTGGCCGAAAGCCTCCAGCGCGGTATGCGTGTCATCGTGCAGGGACGGCTCAAGCAGCGTTCGTACGAGACCAAAGAAGGCGAGCGGCGTACCGTCTTCGAGGTCGAGGTTGAAGAAGTGGGTCCCGCACTGCGGCACGCCACCGCCAAGGTGACGAAGACACAGCGTCAAGGCGGAGGTTACGGCGGCTACGGCGGACCCCCGTCGGGCGGCGGCTACGGCGGCCAGGGGGGCGGTTACGGCGGCAACCAGGGTGCCCCGTCCGGTCCTCCAGTGGACGACCCGTGGGCCACCGGCGGCGGAGGGTTCGGTGGCGGTGGAGGCTACTCCGACGAACCGCCGTTCTAAAACATTCCTGTCCCAGCGACCATCCCCGCACCAGCGGGGCTCTTGATCAAGGAGCACCACGATGGCGAAGCCACCAGTCCGCAAACCCAAGAAGAAGGTTTGCGTGTTCTGCCAGGAGAAGATGACCTACGTCGACTACAAGGACACGACTCTCCTGCGCAAGTTCATTTCCGACCGCGGTAAGATCCGCGCCCGCCGCGTCACCGGCAACTGCACGCAGCACCAGCGCGACGTCGCCAAGGCCGTGAAGAACGCCCGCGAAATGGCGCTGCTGCCCTACACGAGCAGCGCCCGCTGACCGAGACCGGACGAGGAGGTACGAACGTGAAGCTCATCCTGACTCACGAAGTCGACGGTCTCGGTTCTCCGGGTGACGTTGTCGAGGTGAAGGACGGCTACGGCCGCAACTACCTGCTGCCGCGCGGGTTCGCCATCAAGTGGACGCGGGGCGCGCAGAAGCAGATCGACTCGATCCGCCGCGCCCGCGCCGCTCGGGAGATCCGCAGCCTGGACGAGGCCAAGCAGATTGCTGAGCAGCTCGGTTCGCTCAAGGTGCGCCTGAACCAGCGCGCCGGCGACAACGGCCGCCTGTTCGGTTCGGTGACCAGCACGGACGTGGCCGAGGCGGTCAAGGCGGCGGGCGGCCCCGAGGTCGACAAGCGTCGGATCCAGATCCGCAACCCGATCAAGTCGGTGGGCGACTACACGGTGGAGATCCGGCTCCACCCCGAGGTGAACGTCTCCCTGCCGATCGAGGTTGTCGGCGTCTGAGTTCCGCGATCCGAGTCGTTGCCAGGCCCCGGTGCTGGTGCATCGGGGCCTTCTGCTGTGCGGACCCGCCCCGGGCAGGGCCGCGCCCGGCAGTAGATCCAGCGCAGGCTGTGCGGCCGGGGTACGGCGCACGCCGGGCCGGTGCCTGATCGCCGGTTACCGCGGGGATCCGGCCCCGGTGACGAGCCACGCGGTCCCGGAAGCCCGGACGCCCAGGAACACTCCGCGTGCCGCGATCCACACTCCGAAGGCCGACCACAGCAGGACAAGGCCGGTGACGGATCCGGGGACGGCGAAGAGGGGGACCAGGGCAGCGCAGGGCAGGAAGATCAGCATGGTCCACAGGCTCGCCCAGGCCAGGTAGCGCTGGTCTCCAGCGCCCATCAGGATCCCGTCGAGGACCATCACGACCCCGCTCAGCGGCTGCAGCAGCGCGACGACGATCAGCGCGGCGAGGATGAGGTCGCGCACGTGCGGGTCGTCGGTGAACGGGATCCACGCCCAGGGGCGTACCGCGAGGACGAGCACGGTGAAGACGGCGCCGATCATGATCCCCCACTCCACCATTCGGCGGGTGACTTCGCGGGCGCCGGGCACGTCCGAGGCCCCCAGGTAGCGGCCGACAATCGACTGGCCTGCGATGGCGATCGCGTCCAGCGTGAAGACCAGCAGCGACCAGAGTTGGAACACCACTTGGTGGGCGGCGATCTCCGGGTCGCCGAGACGGGCCGCGATCGCGGTGGTGACGACAAGGACTGCGCGAAGCGACACGGTGCGGATGAACAGCGCGAACCCGGAGGCTGCCGCGTCACGCAGCCCGGACCGGGTGGGCGCGAACGAGACACCGTGGCGTTGCGCGGCGCGGACCAGCACCACCAGGTAGATGGCTGCACCGCCGCTCTGCGCGACGACCGTGGCCCACGCGGATCCGGCGATCCCCCAGCCCAGGCCCCACACGAACAGCATGCTCAGCACGATGTTGGCGAGGTTTGCGCTGACCGTCACGAACAGGGGGATGCGGGCGTTCTGCAGGCCGCGCAGCACCCCGGTGCCCGCCATGATGATCAGCAGGCCGGGCAGGCTGAGCAGGCTGATCCGCAGGTAGGTGAGTGCATACGGGGCGACGGTCGGGGAGGCGCCCAAAGCGTCGATGAGGAGGGGGGACAGCGGCCAGCCCAGGGTGATGGCGGTGGCGGCGATGAGGACGGCCAGCCATACTCCGTCGATGCCGTGGCGTAGTCCGAGGGCGATCTGCCCGGCGCCGAACCGGCGGGAGACCGCAGCCGTGGTGCCGTAGGCGAGGAAGATGCACAGGTTGGCGAAGGTCAACAGGATTTGGCTGGCCACGCCCAGGCCGCCGAGTGCCGCGGTGCCGAGACTGCCGACCACCGCGGAGTCGGTGAGGAGGAACAGCGGCTCGGAGACGAGCGCGAAGAACGTGGGAATGGCGAGCCGGAAGATTTCGGTGTCCCGAGGATGCCGGAACGGCGCCGTAGTGCTCAGACGTGCCATTGCGTGGCCACGTTACCTTGTTGCCGCATGCGGGGTGACCAGTGGGGTGGAGGTAGCGGTTCACCCGAGGGCCGACAAGGGCTGTGTCCGCGGTAGCGGGGGCAGCAGGTGCCGGGCGAGGGGGATCCGCCCCTGGTTGGGGACGCTCCACACCACATGGCCGGGCAAGCCCCACAGGCTCAGCAGGGTGTTGGCGGCGAGCAGGCCGCTGGTTGCGGCGCGTTCCATGAGCGCGACGGGAAGGTCGACGCGGACGTGGTCTCCGGCGACGACGAGGAACGGATCGGGGGTGGTGACGGTGAGCCGTCGGGTGAAGTCGCCGGGGGGAAAGAGCGGGCAGTCGGCGCGGAGTTCGGAGCGTTCGTCGACGATGCGCGCCGTCGCGGTCTCCGGGTAGACCTGGTGGAGTTGGGCGACGAGCCGGTCGCGCTCCACGGAGAGCACAGCATCGTCGGGGAGCGCGTAGGCGTGGAGTTCGACGACGGAGCCGCCGGTGCGGGCCGCCCACGCGGCCGCTTGGTCTTCGTAGCGTTCCAGCACGCTGATGTTGTCGAGCGTGGGGTAGCCGCTGGTGCCGAGGAACGCGGGCCGGTCGGCGCGGACGGGCTGGTCGAGCCAGAGTCGGCACACGAGGAAGGGCGGGGCACTGGGCCGTTCGGCGACTTGGGAGCGCCAGGCAGGGCTGCCGAGCCGGGGGGATGCGGCGACGAGGGCGCGCAGTCCGGGCAGGTCGGTGGCGAGTACCACGGCGTCGTATTCAGCGGTCCCGGTCAGCGTGGCCACAGAGTAGCGGCGGGTGTGCCCCGGTTCGATCCGGGTGACCGGGGTGCTGGTGAGGATGGCGGCGCCGTGGGAGCGCAGGTAGTCGGCGAGCGGCTGCCACAGGGCGCGGGGGAAGGGGGCCCGCGGCACGTCGAAGAGCAGTCCTTCGCCGGAGCCGAGGAAGTAGATGTGGAACATGGTGAGCAGTTCGGCCGCGGACAGGGCGCGCGGGTCGGCGAAGAAGCTGCGGGAGAACACTTCGAGCGCCAGGTGGCGGGCGGTGTCGGGGAACCGCAGCCGGTCGAGGAAGTCCAGCGCGTCGACGTGGTCGAATTGCTGGTAGACGTCGGGGACGCGGACGTCGAGGAGGGCGAGGGCCGCGACCAGGTTGACGCGGGCGAGGTCGCGCCAGTGGAAGCTGGGGCTGCGGGCGACGAAGGTGAACGCGTTCCATGGCGGCGTGGTGGGCAGGCCCGCGAACCCGTCGAGGGCTCCGTTGGCGTGGACGAGCGGATAGTCGGGCAGGGGGACGAACCCGGAGAGTCCGGGGTCGGCGCGGCGCAGCAGGGCGCGCAGGTTGTAGTACTGGCGGAAGAACGCGTGGAAGCCGCGGCTCATGGTGACGGTGGAGCCGTCGGTGAGCACCGTGTCCCACCCGGAGAGGCGGCCGCCTAGCTGCGGGTCGCGTTCCAGCACGGTGACGGCTATACCGCGTTCCGCGAGCGCTGTGGCTGCGGCCAGGCCGGCGATGCCGCCGCCGATGACGGCGACGCGGGCGGGTTGTGCTGGTGGGGATCCGACGGGGCGCGGCGGGAGGTGGCGTTGGATGCGCGGGTCGCGGCCGGGAGGCTGCGGGATCATGCGGTCTCCTCTTCGTAGGCGCGGCGGGCGAGGAAGGTGTGGGTGATCCCGGTCTGCCAGCCGGGCAGCGGGAGGACGCGGATGTCGCGCAGGCCTGCGGTGCGCATGCGTGCGGTGAGTTGGCGTACGCCGTCGAATTCCACGACGCCGCGCCACAGGTAGCGGTACAGGTCGGCGCGGCCGGACAGGGCCCAGCCCAGCGGGATGATCACGGACCAGCAGACCGCGGTCCACACGGCGGTGGCGAGGGGCGAGTCGGCGACGGAGTACTCGTGGAGGGCGAGGCGTCCGCCGGGGCGGAGCAGGTCGTGGATGACGGCGAGCGTCCGGTCGGGGTCGGGGCAGTTGCGCAGCAGGTAGGCGGCGAAGACCGCGTCGAACGGTCCGGTGCCGGCGAGGGTTTCGGCTCGGGCGTGGTGGAACTGCACGTTGTCGGGCCAGGTTTTGCGGCGGGCTACGGCGAGCATGCCGGCAGAGGCGTCAACGGCGAGGATGTCGGCGTGCGGGGCGACGTGGAGGAGCGCGGCGGTGGACGCGCCGGTCCCGCAGCCGAGGTCGAGGATCCGCAGTCCGGCCCCCTTGCGGGGAAGCCGCAGCCGGGCGGCAGAGCGGCGCAGGTGGGCGTGGTAGCCGGGGTTGGCGGCGACGAGGCGGTCGTAGACGGCAGCGGAGCGGTCGAATTCTGCGGTGACCCAGTGCTGTTTCTTGGCCTCGACGGACAACGGCAGTCCCTCTCCCCGGAATAGCGCTTTAAGTAATGGAAAAACTACCCTGCGTTATTCCATGGTGTGGTGCTGTCGGGAGGGGTGTCGTGGAACGAGTGGACGTGGCGATCGTGGGGGCGGGTGCGGCCGGGCTTTCGCTCGCCCACCGGTTGGACCGGGTGCTGCCGCACCGGTCCGTGGTCCTGGTGGAGACCCCGGAGGCGGCGCTCCGGTCTCCCGAACGCACCTGGTGTTTCTGGGAGGAGGAGACCGGGGAGTGGGATGCGGCTGTCTGCCATAGGTGGCACGCGTTGGCCGTGCAGGGGCCGGACGGGACCACGTGGCGGTCCCGCATCCACCCGCTGGTGTACAAGATGATCCGCTCCCGGGACTTCGAAGCCCTGGTGCGGGGCAGTCTGCAGCGGGTCCGTACCCTCCACTGGACGGTCACGGACATTGTCGACGGCCCCGGGGAGGCTGTGCTGCGGCTGCGCGGCGCTGACGGCGCGCAGCGGGAGCTTGCCGCGGGCCTGGTGTTCGATTCCCGGCCGTTGGTGGGCTTACCGGCGGAAGGGGTGACGCTGCTGCAGCATTTCCGGGGCTGGTTCGTCCGCACTGACCGGCCCCGTTTCGATTCTTCCGCGGCGGTGCTGATGGACTTGCGGGTGCCGCAACCGGAGCGGGGGGTCGCTTTCGGCTACCTTCTGCCGTTTGATGCGCGTACCGCGCTCGTGGAGTACACCGAGTTCACGCGGGAGGTGTGCTCGGACGCGGCGTATGACGCAGCGCTGCGCGACTACACCGAGAACCTTCTCCATTTGGGGGTGTTCACGGTCACCGGTGTGGAGCAGGGGGTGATCCCGATGACGAGCGCCCACCTGCCCGAGCGGGTGGGGCACCGCGTGTTCCGGATCGGGACTGCGGGAGGGGCCACCCGTCCTGCCACGGGCTACACCTTTGCCGGGGTGCAGCGGCAGACACGGCGGATTACGGCGGCGCTTGTGGCGGGTCGGTTTCCGGTCGGCTATTCGGCGTACCCGGCTCGCCACCGGTTTTTCGACGCGGTGCTGCTCCGCGGCCTCGACGAGGGGGTGGTCGACGGCGCGGAGTTCTTCGCCACCCTGTTCCGGAGCAATCCGCTGCCGCGCCTGCTGCGGTTCCTTGACGGGTCGAGCCGCCCGTGGGAGGAGTTGGCGATCGGTTTGGGCACCCCGGTCGCGGACATGTCCACGGCCTTGTGGCGGCAGGTGCGCGCTGGCCGCCGGGTCGCGAGCAGTCTTCCCAGGTGACGTGTCTTCCCGGACCGGGATGCCGTGCTGTGGCGACTCTGTGTCGCAGTCTGGTGTCTCATAGTGGCCTCTATCGGCCAAACAGAAACCTACCTTCCGGTATTAAGGTGGTTCCATGGTGGCGATGATCCTTCCTCCGCAGGAGGATACGACCCCCAGCACTGTGCACACCGTGGACGAACCGTGGGCGGAGGCGGCGGGCGAGCCGACCCTCGGCAGCGAAGGGCTGGCTACGTCAGTCCCGTTCGCGGACACCGTCATGACCAGCCCAGACGACGAAGAAGAAGAGGACGACGGCGGTCCGGAGTGGCTCTGGCCCCCACACCGGATCTAGAACTCGTGTGCGCGGCACGGTCGCCCTGCGGCCGTGCCGTTCCGCAGTCCACACCCCGTCACGGACGGGCTTCCAGGTTGGCGAACACCGCCCCGTAGTCGAGCGTGAGCACGATCTCGTAGAGCCGCGTGTCCGGCGGCGCAGCGAACACGACCGCGGTGTCGGCGGCGTCCCCCGGGCCCAGCAGCAGCGGCTCCGTGGCAGCGGCGACCACCTGCTCGGCTTCCGGGTCGTTGGGGAAGGTTTCCCCCGCCACACTGGCCGCGGTCGCCGCAGAAGGGGCAAAACTCGAAGGCTCGGTGCCGCGGTTGACGACGCGGAGGGTGAACACGTGGTAGGTCATCCCTGCGGGCGCACGCACCTGCTCCCCCGCGCCGCTGGTGAGGATGCCGTCCCCGTCCACGTGCACGCCGGTGACCTGCAACCGCCAGTCCCCCGCAGTGGCGGTCACCCCGCGGAAGTCATCCGGCTCAGGGGTCTTCTCGAAGCGGGGAAGGAACGGGGTGCGCGGGGCTCCGGACACCGACCGGAGGGGAGCCGGGGCCTGCTCAGGAAGAACGTGAACGCCAACGACGAGGAGCGCCCCGAGGACGAGGACAGCGCCGCCTCCCGCAGCAACGGTCCACACGGTTTTCTCCATGGGAAGTCCTCCATCGCGGACTTGTCCTGCTTCCCCGCTTCGAACCCGGTAAAGACCGGCTGCGGCAAAAAAGCAGCAAACCCCGGAGACAGCGGTGGGACGCCGTCTCCGGGGAGGCCGCCCGGGCACGGCAGGCAGACCGGTGAAGCAGCCGTGCCCGGACAGCGCGGTGCAGCGTGGGGCTCGTCGGCGGCGGACCGCCGGAAGCCGGGCGCGGCACCGCTGAGCGGCCGCCGGACTAGACCGTCTGCTGCAGTGCTTCGAACGCCGTGTAGCCGCCGAGCAGGTCGGAGACGTCCGTCAGCCCTTCGGCGCGGAGCAGGCTGGCCGCGACACTGGAGCGGTAGCCGCTGGCGCAGTACACCACGACTGGGCGGTCCTTCGGCACCTCGTCGAGCCGTTTGGGCAGCTCCGCAAGCGGGATGTGCAGAGAGTCGGGGATCGCGCCCTGGTCACGTTCGCCCTGGTTGCGCACGTCCAGCACCACGGGCGGCTCCGCGTCCCGCAGCCGCTCGGTGAGCGCCACCGCGGTCAGGCGCGATGAGCTCTGCATCTCGTCGGGGATGGTGACGAAGACGTTCTCCGGTTCCGGCAGGTAGCCGCGGGCCGTGTCGAAACCGACCCGGGCCAGTCGGACCAGGGTCTCCTCTTCCTGGCCTTCGGGAGCGACGACCAGCAGCGGGGTGCCCGGCTTCAGCACGCTTCCCGCGGTCTCCGCGAACCGGCCGTTCACGGGGATGTTGAGCGCGCCGCGCAGATGGCCGGTCGCGTACTCCTGCGGGTCCCGGGAGTCCACGACCACTGCCCCGGCAGCCCGCTGCGCCAGGAAGTCGTCAGCGGAGAGGGCGACGACGAGTGTGTCGATGTCCAGCACTTCGCGCTGCTTGCGGTTGAGGACCGCGTCGTAGGCGAAGTAGGAGGGAGCGGACGGCTGGCCCGCGGTGACCAGGGAGACGAAGGTCTCCTCGTCCATGGGACGGCACGCGTAGTTGGTGCGCCGCTGCTCACCGATCGTGGACCAGCGCTCGGTGGACAGGTTCTTGCCGCAGGCCGAACCCGCGCCGTGCGCGGGGAAGACCCGCACGTCGTCGTGGAGCCCCATGAGCTTGTGCTGCACCGAGTCGTACAGCATCCGGCCGAGTTCTTCTGCGGTGTAGCCGAGCGAGGCGAGCAGGTCGGGGCGGCCCACGTCGCCGATGAAGAGCGCATCCCCGGTGAGGACCCCGTAGGGGACCGGGTCGTCGGCGTGCTCGTAGACGAGGATGCTGATGGATTCAGGGGTGTGCCCCGGGGTCTCCATGATCTCCAGGACGACGTCGCCGAGGACGATCCGCTCCCCGTCAGCCAGTTTCCGGATGGGGTATTCAGCTTCGGCGCGGCTGCCGTAGCCGATCCATGCCCCGGTGCGTTCCGCCAGTTCCAGGTGGCCGGCGATGAAGTCGGCGTGGAAGTGGGTGTTGATGACCCCTTCGATGGTCAGCCCTTTCTCTTCGGCGTCCGCCAGGTATTCGGTGACGTCGCGCCGCGGGTCGACCACGATGGCCTTCCCCGTGGTTTCGTCAGCGACCATGTAGGACGCGTGGGAGAGGCAGTCCAGGTAGTACTGCGTGAACAGCATGGGCGATTCCTTTCCAGTTGTCGCGGGAGAGCGAGAGAGCTGCGGTTACCAGAGCAGTTCGGGAGCGGTCAGGGATGTTGCGGCGACTCCTGCGGCGACGGCGAGGACGAGGGCGGCGAATCCGCGCCGCAGCGCAGCTGCGGGCAGGCGCGGGGCCAGGGTTCCAGCAGCGAGCGAGGTCGCCATGGCGCTTGCTGCGAAGACTCCGACAGTGGCGACGTCGAGGCCGGTGGGCGTGAGACTGTGGGCGGCGAGTCCGGACACCGAGTTGAGGACGATGACGGCCAGCGAGGTGGCCACCGCCTCGGATTCGGCGAGGCCGAGGCCGAGGCTGAGTGCCGGGACGATGACGAATCCACCGCCGACCCCGAAGAGGCCGGTGAGGAATCCGACGAGAGCGCCCGCCAGCGTCGCCCAGGGCAGGCAGGCGCGCCAGTCCACGGTTCCGGACGCGCCCCGGCAGGCCCCCACCGCAGGGGTGGACTGCCGCAGCATGCGCACGGCCACCACAACCATGAGCGCCGCGAACGCGAGCATCAGCCAGTGGTTGGGCAGGAGCCTGCCTACCGCGCTGCCTCCGAAGGCGGCGGGCAGTCCTGCCAGTCCGAAGACCAGGGCGACCCGCCAGCGGACGAGCCCGGCGCGGATCCGGGTGAGCAGGCCGGTGGCCGACGAGGCGCCGACCACGACCAGGGAGGCTGGGATCGCGGCGGTCAGCGGGAGGCCCACCCCGTAGACCAGGGCAGGCACCGCCAGAATGGACCCGCCTCCGCCGAGGAGTCCGAGAAGCAGCCCGATGAGGGCGCCGAACAGTCCTGCCGCAACAACCACGGTCAGCCTCGTTGCGCGGGAGTGGTGCCGGTGAGCGCGGCCAGCATGGTCGGGGCGTCGCACCGGTCGGTGCGGTTGTAGGGCAGCAGTGCCAGCAGTCGCGCCATCAGGCAGGTGTCGGTGATCGCTGCGAAGGTCAGGCCCGCGCCGATGGCTGCGGCGACCCATTTGAGGGGGTCAAACACGGCGCTGGCGGTGACGAAGACAAGGACGATCAGTCCGGCGACGAGCCGCACTTGGCGTTCCATCGCCCAGCGTCCCCCCGAGCCCCGCTTCAGGGGCGCGCCGGTGCGTTCCCATTCGCTGATGCCGCCTTGGAGGACGCTGACTTGCCGCAGGCCGCTTTCCGCCATGAGTTTGCTGGCCTGGTCGGCGCGCATTCCGGACCGGCATACGAGCACGACCGGGTCGTCGTGGTTGGCGGTGAGTTCGCGCTGGTGCTCGCGGAGCAGGTCGAGCGGCACGTTGTAGGAGCCGGGGATGTGCATTCCGGCGAATTCGCCGGGGGTGCGGACGTCGATGATCCGCACTCGAGGGTTGCGCTCCTGGAGTTCCCGGACCTCTTCTGGGGTCAACGAGACAGGAAGCGAGGTGTCCATTGCAGCCTCTTCTCTTCCTCAGATACGGGCGGGGGTATGTGGAGGGCAAAAAGGGGTGGCGAATCAGCGGGAAGCCGCGGCGCACACCCGCGCTAAGCCAGTCGGTCGGGTCCCGCGGCGGCTGCTGTGCCAGGGGCGCGGGTGGCCCGCCGGTCCGGAAACGGCTGTGCCCGCTCCGGTGGTGCGGCCGGGCCGGTAAGCCCATCCCCACCTCGGCTTTTCCGCACAATCCTCAACACCCCCGGGGGTATACGACAGGCACAAATAAGGGTGACAGGCGGAGCATCGCGCGTGCCAAGGGACGCTCGGGGCTCAGGCCAGTGAGAGAAACAGCTTCTCCCACTCCTCTTCGCTCATCGGCGGCTCTTCCCCGCGCTCCCGCATGGTCTGACAGTGCCGCAGACCACTGGCAACGAGCTTGAACCCGGCCCGGTCGAGCGCGCGCGAGACCGCGGCGAGTTGGGTCAGCACGGCAACGCAGTCCTCGCCCGACTCGATCATCGCGATGACTCCGCCGAGCTGCCCATGCGCACGACGCAGTCTGGTCAGGGCATCGCCCACCAGTTCGGGTTTCATCTCCACTGTCATCACCTCTTCGCCACTCACTATACCCCCACCCGTATCGAAAACGCTAGTCGCCCCTTTACCCCACCCCGAAACAGCCCTGCTCAGAACCGGTGCGACGATAGAAGTGCTGTGCACGGAAGGTCACTCACCACACTGGTCCGCGCCGGGATCTTCGCCGCGGTCTCCGTTGGCGTGTCCGCCAACGGACACGCTGTCCACTCCGGCCACGACGTCCCGCTCACCGGAACCCTGCTCGGCGGCGCGCTGATGCTCGCCATCGGTTGGGCCCTCGCCAAGCGGGAACGCGGCGGCGGCATCATCCTCGGGTGGATGCTGTGGGGACAGCTCGCCCTGCACCTCATCTTCGCGCTGACCGAGGGCGGGACCGGTGCCCACGCCACCCACGCGGCGGCACGTGTGGGGGAAGAGACCGCATCCGATCCCACCCTCGGCATGCTGGCAGCCCACCTCGGCGCAGCACTGGTCTGCGCCCTGTGGCTACGCCGCGGCGAGGCCGCAGCATTCCGGCTTGCCCGCCAACTGCGCACCCTGCTCGCGGGCATGTTCCAGATCGGGGCCGCACCACCGGCCGTGCCATGCCCGCCCTGGGCGGGACAGCACCGGGACAACGGGGCCGTCCCCGCTCCCCGCACGGTGCCGCAGTACGCGGTCAGCCGACGCGGACCACCCCGTCCTCGGCTCAGTTGAAGCCGTCAGCTCCACCAGCAAGGCCGACGCGCCAGCGCCGAGCCTGACCTCCGCGTGCCCCGCAAGGCACCACGCAGACTGACCCGAGGAGAACTACTGTGACCAAACACACCGGGGCGATCCGCGAGAACAGTCCGCTGCAGCGCCGACTCCCCGACCTAGTCGTCGTCCACACCACCGGCCAGCGTGGTCACGCCGACCAACCGCTGCAGCCCACGCGCGGCAGAAAGCCACACACCACACTCCGCGCACTCGCGAAGATGGGCGCGGACCTCTTCCGGGGAGTGATTCGGCTGCTCCCCGTCGATTTCGGCGGAAAGAGCGGTTCGACAGTCGATGCACCTCACAAGACCATCATCGCCCACAACGTCCGTCTTTCCCAGAAACCGGGATATAAGCGCGTCCGAAACTTAAGAGGACGCGGGGCAGCGGCGTGCGCGGCAGCGAGCATCCTCCTCCTCGCCGGATGCGGCCAGACCGGCAGCACGGGCAGCCCGAACACCAGCGAATTCGACTACTACCTCGACCTGGCCGAAACCCCGATGTCCGCCCCGCCCCACGAGTTCCGCACCGTCGACGGCGACCCGTGGGCCTTCACCGACGTCGCAGCAGACCGGCTCACCCTGCTCTACTTCGGCTACACCAGCTGCCCTGACGTGTGCCCCACGACAATGGCCGACATCGCCGACGCGGTCACCCGCCTCGGCGCAGACGGGGAACAGGTCGACGTGGTCATGGTCAGCACCGACCCGGAGCGCGACACCCCCGAACAGATGCGTTCCTGGCTCTCCGGCTTCAACCCGGACTTCCAGGGAGTCATCGGCCCCATCGACGACGTGGTCCAAGCCGCCAAAGCCTACGGCATCCCCGTGGAACCCCCCGAAGAGACTGACGGTAACTACCTCGTCACCCACGGGGAGAGAGTCGCGGTCCTCCGCCCCGGCGGCGACGCCATCGGCTTCTTCGACCCCGGCACCTCCGGGGAACAGATGAGCGCCGTCCTCCCCGAGCTGATCGCAGCACAGCTCTAACCCACGTCCACGCCACGCGTCCGGAGTACTGCGTCCATGAACACGTCCACCACTACGCCACTGCTCGTGCTCGGCACAGCCCTCGCCCTCGTCACCCTGTCCGGCTGCGGCGGCCCGCCAGCCGACCAGCACACCGACAGCCGCGACCACCACGCGACCGCCTCAGCCCTCGACCCCAGCACACCCCCCAAGGGCAGCGCTGAAGCCGGCGACCTCGTTATCGAAGACGCCTGGCTGGCGGAACCCGCCAACCCGTCGATGACCGCCGGCTACCTCACCATCAGCAACACCGGCGACGAGGACATCACCCTCACCGAGGCGGCCACCTCGCTCTCCGACCGGACCGAACTGCACACGGTGGAGACCACGGAAAGCGGCGCCGCGCAGATGGTCCCGGTCGACGACATCCCCATCCCCGCCGGGGAAACCGTCGAACTCGCCTCCGGCGGACTCCACATCATGGTGCTGGACATAGCGGACCCGCCACAGGTCGGCGACACCGCCACCATCACCCTGACCTTCGACAACGGAGAAACCGTCCAGGTTGACGCCCCGGTGCTGGAACGCACCGGAAGCAGCGGCCACCACCATTGACGGAGGGGTGAGCAGGCCATGACCGAACCAGACACGGAGAGGAAAGGCTCCTCCCGCCGAGGATTCCTCGCGGGACTGGGCGCGGCAGCACTCACCGGCGCAGGCATCGGCATGGCGGCAGGAGAAGTCCTCCGCCCCCTGCTGCCCGACTCCGACCCGGCCGCCTCCCCGGAAGCCGAGCAGCGGCTGCGCATGGCAGCCCAACGGGCCGACGCCACCGCAGCGCCCCAACCCGGCATCTCCGGCCCAGCACCCGCGTTCGTTCACGTCATCGCGCTCGACCTGGCGGAAGAAGCCCGTAAGAACCCCGACACCGCCCGCGACAGCGCAGCCGCCGCGCTCCGGTCCTGGACCGAACTAGCGGCCCGCCTGCACGAGGAGAGTCCGCACGACATCGCCGAGGGGGCCGCCTCTGCAGGGCTGCTCCCCGCCTCCCTCATGGTCACCGTCGGCATCGGAGGCTCCCTGCTCTCCGCGATCGACGCGGAAGACCGCCGACCGGACGCGCTCGCCGACCTCCCCGAGTTCTCCACCGACGACCTGCACCCCCGCTGGTGCGGTGGAGACTTCATGCTCCAAGTCGGTGCGGAAGACCCCATGGTGCTCACCGCGGCCGTGGAAGAACTCGTCGCCGCGGCCGCGGATGCGACCGCGGTGCGCTGGTCTCTGCGCGGCTTCCGGCGGACCGCCGCAGCCGCGCGCGACCCCGACGCCACCCCCCGCAACCTCATGGGGCAGATCGACGGCACCGCCAACCCCGCCCAGGACCACCCGCTGTTCGACCGGACCATCACCGCACGGCCGGCCGACAACCCCGCGCACGCCTGGATGGACGGCGGCAGCTACCTGGTCGTGCGACGGATCCGCATGCTCTTGACCGAATGGCGGAAACTGGACGTGGCCGCCCGGGAGCGGGTGATCGGCCGCCGCCTCGACACGGGAGCACCCCTCGGCAGCCGCAACGAGACCGACCCCGTCGTGCTCTCGGCCCGCGACGAGGAAGGGGAACCCCTCATCCCCGAGAACGCACACGTGCGCCTCGCCAGCCCGGAGAACAACCTGGGTGCCCGCATGTTCCGCCGCGGCTACAGCTACGACCAGGGGTGGCGCGACGACGGCGTCCGCGACGCCGGACTGCTCTTCATGGCCTGGCAAGGCGACCCCGCCACCGGGTTCATCCCGGTGCAGCGCAGCCTCGCCGACCAGGGCGACGCCCTCAACCGCTACATCCGGCACGAAGGCAGCGCCCTCTTCGCCGTCCCCGCCGCCCGGGAAGGCCGCTACCTGGGACAGGACCTGATCGAAGGATGACACCGCCGGCCACGGCCCGTCCCCTCGGCGTGCGCCAGGGCGAGCCGTGGCCGGCCAGACCGGGTCAGGACGGCCACCGCCCCGCCGACCGCAGAGCGTAGCGGCGTTCAGCGTAGGCGAGATCGTCCCGCCACAGACGGCGCGCCGCAAACCGCATGAGCGGCCGCACCACAGGAGCCATCCGCCGCGCCACCCCGAACCCGGGCCGCGGCGACGTAGCCACCGTCGCCTCGATCACCGCGGTGCGCGGCACCCCGTTACGGTCCACGCCGAGCGGGGTGGCGTGGGTCTCCACCACACTCCCTGCCCCCTCCCCTTCGAGGATGCGCATGACGATCGTGCGCGGCTCCGGGCAACGGAATTCGGCGCGCACCGGCACCCCCCACCGGCCCGCGACCTTGAACGCTACGTCCACCACGAACCGGTCGTCCGCGTCGGCCACCCCTTCCTCGGGCGCCTCAACCACCCGCAGATCCACAAACGAGTACGGGTGGAACCAGGAGCCGTGCCACGGATCCAACCGGTTGGCGATCACATCCTCCGGCTCACACCGCCCCGCCATGCTCGCCACCGCGGCCAACGTGCGCCGTTCCGGCCGCTCCGGCACGATCGGGGCAGCCAGCGGCTCCTCGCCTCCGACCGCGTCCAACCGCACCCACACCAGCACCCCGTCATCGTGGACAGGGAATGGCGACCACCCGGGAAAGCCTTCCGGCCCCAGCGACAGGCCATGCCACCGGCACACCAGCCGATCCCCGCGGACCGCCCCACGGCACAGCGGCGCTCCCAAGTGGGGACAGGATCCGGGAGCGGCATGCACCACGTTGTCGCGGCTCCGCCACGCCACCACTTCAACCCCCGCCACCATCCGCCCGAACGGCTGCCCCGGACGGATCTCCGTGCTCGCCGCCAGCACGAACCAGTTCCCCGAAGGCCGGGCAAGCGCCCGCTTCAACGCCCCTTCAATCAGAGCGGGCCGTGCCCCCTGCCACGACGGCTCCTGCTGCTCCCACCGGGTCTTCGGCAGTCTGCGCAAGGGAAGCCGCCGCACCCCCATGGATTCAGACATCGTCAATTCCCCCCGTAACTCCGAGCGCCGCTCATCCGCGGCGCCACCCC
>NZ_BCWB01000042.1 GCF_001592045.1 Thermobifida fusca NBRC 14071 = JCM 3263
ACCCCGTTGGCGTGGCCGTGGGTGAGGCTGGACTCGCAGAAGCCGCCGTTGCGGCCGGACGCCGCCCATCCCACGGTGCGTGCTTCCAGCAGCACGACGTCCCGGTCAGGGTCGCGTTCTTTGGCGAGCAGCGCAGTCCACAGGCCGCTGTAGCCGCCGCCGACCACAGCCAGATCGGTGGTGATGTGTCCCCGCAGCTCCGGTTCCGGTTCGGGAACCGTGTGGCCCGCGACCTGGGGGTCCTGCCAGAACACCGTGGGTTTGGCGTCGGCGAGTGCGGCAGCGGCCAGACGTGCGAGAGCGGACACGGGATATCCCTCTTCTCGTCGGGAGGGTCGGCGCCCAGGTCAGGAGCGCCGCCGGGCGAGGATGATGTTGGTGATGGCGAGCAGCACACCCACCACGAAGATCAGCGTGCCCATCACGTTGACCTGCGGGGGGATGCCGACACGGGTGGAACCCCAGATCCACAGCGGGAAGGTGGTGAGGTCGCCGCTGACGAAGCTGGTGATGATGAAGTCGTCCACTGACAGCGCGAACGCCAGCAGGCCGCCCGCCATGATTGCGGGGAACAGCATGGGGAAGGTCACCAGCCGGAACGTGGTCCAACTGTCCGCGCCGAGGTCGCGCGCGGCTTCCTCAATGCTGGGGTCCATGGTCATGACCCGGGCCCGCACGGTGATCGCCACGAACGAGATGCTGAACATGACGTGCGCGATGATCACGGTGGTCATGCCCAGGGTCAGGTTGAGGGCGATGAACAGCGACAGCAGTGACGCGCCGATGACGACTTCGGGTGCGGAGATCGCGGCGAACATCACCAGGTTGCTGGCCTGCTGCCCGCGGAACCGGTAGCGGCCCATCGCCAAGCCGAGCAGGGTGCCGGTGATTCCGGCGATGAGCATGGTGGCGAACCCGATGAGCAGGGTGTTGAACAGCGCCTGGTTGAGGTCCGGGTAGACGAACGCCTTGCCGTACCACTTGAGCGTGAAGCCCTGCCAGGTGACGTTGTGGCGTCCGCTGATGTCGTTGAAGCTGAAGGCGATCATGCCCGCGATGGGCAGGAACAGCCAGACCAGGACGGCCCAGGTGAACACTTTGCCCAGTGTGATCCTGGGCCGCCGCTGGCGACGGGACACGGTTGCTTCGGCCTTGGTGGCTGTGGCGCTCATCCCGCCTGCACCTCCATCACCCGTTCAGTCCCCAGCGCCTTGGCGTAGCTGAAGATCCCGATGAGCAGGACCGACATCAGCACGAAGGTAATGGCCGCGGCGGTCGGGTACGCGTTGTTGACCAAGTACTGCGACTGGATGACGTTGCCGATCATGGTGTTGTGCGTGCCGCCGAGCACCCATGCGGTGACGTAGTCGGCGCTGCTAGGCACGAAGACCAGCAGGACGCCGGCGAAGACACCGGGCAGGGACATCGGCAGGATCACGTGGACGAACGCGTGGAATCGGGACGCGTACAGGTCGTAGGCGGCTTCCACGACCCTGTGGTCCACCTGTTCCAGCACCGCGTAGATCGGCAGGACCATGAACGGCAGGAAGGTGTATGCCAGTCCGAAGATGACCGCGATCGAGGTGCTGAGGACGCGCGCATCCTGCGGCAGCAGGTGGATGGCTTTGAGCGTCCCCAGGATCAGGCCGTCGTCGGCAAGCAGGAACTTCCAGGAGATGGTGCGCAGCACCTGGGTCACGAAGAACGGAAGTAGGAGGAGGAGAAGGTAGGTGGACTTGTGGGCGCCACCGTGGAAGGCGATCCAGTAGGCCACCGGGTAGCCGATGGCGATGCACAGTAGGGTGGCGGCCAGTCCATACCCGAGGGAGCGCAGGATGTGCTCCCAGTAGGTGGTGATCACTTCCGGGTAGATGCCGACGTTGAAGGTCTGCTGGAACCCCACGATGATGTTTCCGGTCATCAGGGACATCCACAGCAGGCCGACGATCGGCACTACGAAGAAGAGACCTAGCCAGATCCAGGCGGGCAGCGCCAGCAGGTAGGGGGCGGCCCTGTTCAGCAACCGTGTCATGGTTCCCTAAGCGTGGGTCACCGCTTGGAAGATGGAGTTGAATTCTTCGTCTTCCCCGGCTTCCACGTCCAACACCACGTAGTTGTGGAGTCTGGCGTAGTCGCTCTCGGAGGGGAAGACGAGGGGGCTGTTCGCCAGCTCTTCGAGGGCTTCTCTGTCTTCGCCGTCGAGTTCCGCGGCCCGGTCGAGCAGTACTTCCTTCGCGTGCGGCACCGGGCAGATGTAGTTGATGTACTCGGTGAGGCTCGCGGCGATGTCCGGGTCGTAGAAGAAGTCGATGAGCATGAGGGCGTCGACCGGGTTCTGCGCCGTGATCGGGATCGTCAGGTTGTCCGTCCACAGCGTGGCGCCCTCTTCGGGGATAACGAACTTGAGGTTGGTGCCTTCTTCGGCGTTGACCTGGTAGATGTCACCGGACCAGGCCATGGTGATCCAGATGTCGCCGTTGGTGAGCGGCTGGATGTAGTCCTGCTCGTAGTAGGCACGCACGATCCCGTCGTCGCGCTGCTTCTTCAGGACTTCGGCAGCGGCTTCCCAGTCCTCGGGGGTGGAGTCTTCCGGAGCGACACCGTTGTAGAGCAGCGCGAAGTTGGAGATCTCCTGCGGGTCGCGCATCATGCCGACCCGTCCCTTGAACTCGGGGTCCCACAGGTCCTTGATGGAGGTGATTTCGCGTCCGACCCGTTCGGGGTCGTAGGCGATGCCGGTGATCCCCGAGGCGTAGGGAACGGTGTACTGGTTGCCGTAGTCGTAGGCCGACATCGTGTAGAACTCGTCGGCGAACTCGGCAAAGTTCGTCAACTGGTCGCGCTTCAGCGGGGCGAGGTAGCCCAGTGCGATGAGCTTGGTGAGCTCCTGCCCGTTGCTGATGACCATGAGGTCGGCGCCGATGTCGTCGCCGTTGGCCAGGAGCGGCTGGATCTCTCCGAACCACGACGGCATGTCCTGGATGGCCTCGCTGTATTCGACCTCGATGCCGGTCTGCTCGGTGAACCGCTTGAGCTCCGGCTTTTCGGGGTCCATGTAGAGCGGCCAGTTGACGAAGCGGACTTTGCCGTTGCTTTCCTTCCCGTTCCAGAAGTTCTCCGAGGTGGTGGACTGCTGGCCCTGTCCCTCGATACCGCAGCCGGCGAGCGCCAGGGCGGCAGCGGAAAGACCAGCGAGTTTGAAGGTGTCGCGGCGGCTCACACGACGCTGGGTGAAGCCACGCAGCACAGCAGGATTGATGGTGTGTTTTCTACGCACGGTGCCGTCGTTCCTGAGTTAGGGGGGATGGTGCAGAGGAACGGCTGAACTGTTCAGCCTGGAAGCACGTAAGAGTGCTCGGGACGCCAGGACAGCCACACGGTGTCTCCGTGATCTGCGAGGTTGCTGGCGTCGGAGGAGTTCTGTTGAAACACCACGATGTCGGTGTCGTCAACCGTTCGCACAGTGTAGTGCGTCGTTGCTCCCAAATAGACAACCTCACGCACCGTACCGCGAATGCGACTTACATTGGCATCCGGCACATCTTTCCCAAGTCGGATCTTTTCAGGACGAACGGTAATTACGAGTCCCGAATCCGACATTTGTTGCGGGGTGTTCGCGAGGACGTGCTGGTCGCCGCCGTAGTCAATGCGGACGAGAGTGTCAGAGACCCGCTGCGCGGTCCCGGTGAGGATGTTGGAGGTGCCGATGAACCCGGCCACGAACCGGGTCGCGGGGGTCTCGTAGATCTGCGCTGGCGTGCCGAGCTGTTCGATCCGGCCCTTGTTCATGACGGCGATGCGGTCGGACATGGTCAACGCTTCACTCTGGTCGTGAGTGACGTAGACGAAGGTGATGCCGACCTCGCGTTGGATGCGTTTGAGCTCCAACTGCATGGCCTGGCGCAGTTTCAGGTCAAGAGCACCGAGAGGTTCGTCGAGCAGGAGTGCGCTCGGCCGGTTGACGAGGGCGCGGGCCAGTGCGACACGCTGCTGCTGACCCCCAGAAAGCTGCCTGGGCTTGTACTTGGCCCGGTCCCCCAACTCGACGAGTTCGAGCATTTCAGCGACCCGAGTGCGGATCTCGGCCGCGGGGACTTTCTTGCGTTTCAGTCCGAAGGCCACGTTCTCCGCGACGGTCATGTGCGGGAACAGGGCGTAGCTTTGGAAGACCATGTTGACGTCGCGGCGGTTCGGGGGAACCCCGGTGACGTCTTTACCGGACAGGCGCACGACTCCTGAAGTGGGCTCCTCGAAGCCGGCGATCATCCGCATGGTGGTGGTCTTGCCGCAACCGGAAGGCCCGAGCAGGGAGAAGAACTCCCCTTGACGGATCTCCAAGTCGATGGATTCGACCGCGGTGGTGGTGACCTGCCCGGATCGGTAGGTCTTGCTGACTTTTTCCAGACTGATGGCGGGGACTGCCTGGTTGCTCTCTGTCGCTACTACGCCAGGCGCGGCCGGTGTTTTTTCCGTCGTGGTCGCCATAGTCGGGGGTCCTTTGGTGGGGGTCGTACTCTGCGGCGGGCCCGAAGGCCCGCCGACCTCAATCCTGGTCCACGGCGTGGACCTGCCTCATGATCAGTCCCTGCCGATGTAGCTCATCACGTGCTTGATGCGCGTGTACTCTTCCAGGCTGTAAAGGGACAGGTCCTTACCGTATCCGGAGTGCTTGAAGCCTCCGTGCGGCATCTCCGCGATGATCGGGATGTGCGTGTTGATCCACACGCATCCGAAGTCGAGGCGACGGGAGACCCGCAGAGCGCGCGCGTGGTCCTTGGTCCACACACTGGATGCCAGTCCGTACTTTACTGAGTTGGCCCACGCGACCGCCGTGTCCTCGTCGTCGAAGCGCTGGACCGTGATGACCGGCCCGAAGATCTCTTCGGAGACCATCTCGTCGCCTTGGCGCAGGTTGGACACGACCGTGGGCGAGAAGAAGTAGCCGGGACGGTCCACGGCGGAACCGCCGGTGAGCACTTCGGCGTGGTCGGGGAGGCGCTCGAAGAAGCCGCTGACCCGGTCCAACTGGTTGGGGTTGTTCAGCGGACCGTAGTAAGCGTCGGTCTCGTCCGGGCCGGCGGTCTTGGTCTTCTTCGCCTGTTCAGCAAGTGCCGCGGCCAGGTCGTCGTGGATGCCGGGGGCGGCCAGCACGCGGGTGGCAGCAGTGCAGTCCTGTCCCGCGTTGAAGTACCCGGCTCCGGCGATGCCTTCGGCGGCCTTCTCGACGTCCGCGTCGTCGAAGACGATCACCGGGGCTTTGCCGCCCAGCTCCAGGTGGAGCCGCTTGAGGTCGCGGGATGCGGACTGGGCGACCTCGTATCCGGCGCGGGTGGACCCGGTGAGCGAGACGAGCCGCGGGATCGGGTGGTCGACGAGGGCGCGCCCGGTGTCGCGGTCACCAGTGACGACGTTGAACACGCCGGGCGGCAGGAATTCTGCGGCGATCTCGGCGAGCAGCAGAGTGGAGACGGGCGTGGTGTCGGACGGCTTGAGGACGATGGTGTTGCCCGCAGCGAGCGCCGGTCCGATCTTCCACGCGGCCATCGCCATCGGATAGTTCCAGGGAGTGATCTGGCCGACGACGCCGATGGGTTCGCGGCGGATCCAGGAGGTGTGGTCGGCCATGTACTCGCCGGCCGCCTTGCCCTCCAGCACCCGTGCCGCACCAGCGAAGAACCGCAGCGCGTCGGTGACCTGCCAGATCTCTTCCTCGCGCGTGGCCTTGACAGGCTTTCCGCAGTTCTCGACTTCGGCGGCGACAAGCTCGTCGGCGCGTTCCTCCACTGCGTCGGCGATCTTGTTCAGGATGATCTGCCGTTCGGCGGGGGTGGAGTCGCGCCACCCGTTCTCGAAGGCGTCGGCGGCGGCACGGAAGGCCCGGTCCACGTCTTCTGCCGTGGACACCGGTGCTTCGGCGTAGGCCTCACCCGTGGCTGGGTTGACGACCGGTGCGGTTCGGCCGTCGACGGAGTCTACGTACTCACCATTGATGAAGTTACGCAGGCGGCGCAGGCCGTCGGAGTGGCTGGTCACTTTCTACTCCTTGGTCAACTGCGTCACGGCAAACGCAGGGTTGTTATGCATACCCTGACAGAACCAACGACACAAAACAAGGGATTCCGTTGTAAATATCGCGTTTCACGACTAATACTTGACATGTCTGCTTTTGATGCAACTATTTTCATCGGGAGCACCGCGTGTTCCCACACTCTCTGTACGGAGGACGCCACAGCCCGGCCACCCCTCCGCTAGAACGCAGCTCTGGGGGAACCAAGTGACAGTGCGGTCAGGTAGTGGACTCGCGGCGAACGACTTTCAACAGGCGGCAAAAGACCACCTGTGGATGCACTTCACCGAGCTCGCGGCATACCAGGACACCGACGTCCCGGTCATCACGCGAGGTGAAGGGCCCTACGTCTACGACACTAACGGCAAACGGTACCTGGACGGTCTCGCCGGCCTGTTCGTCTCTCAAGTCGGCCACGGCCGCACCGAGATCGCCGAGGCGATCGCGGAACAGTCCCGGAAACTGGCCTACTTCCCGATCTGGACTTACGCCCACCCGACCGCCATCGAGCTGGCTGACCGCCTCGCCGACCTGGCGCCGGGAGACCTCAACCGGGTCTTTTTCACCACCAGCGGTTCCGAAGCCGTGGAGTCGGCCTGGAAGCTGGCCCGCCAGTACTTCAAACTCATCGGCCAGCCCACCCGGCACAAGGTGATCAGCCGCCGTATCGCCTACCACGGCACGACCATGGGCGCCCTGTCGATCACCGGCCTCCAAGCGATCAAAACCCCGTTCGAGCCGCTGGTGCCGAGCACGATCCAGGTGCCCAACACCAACATCTACCGGGCCCCGGTCCACGGCGACGACCCCGAAGCGTTCGGCCGCTGGGCTGCTGACCAGGTGGAAGAAGCCATCCTGCAGAACGACCCGGAGAGCATCGCAGCGGTCTACGTCGAGCCGGTGCAGAACTCGGGCGGCTGCTTCCCGCCACCTCCCGGCTACTTCCAGCGGCTCCGTGAGATCTGCGACCGCTACGGTGTCCTTCTCGTCTCTGACGAGGTCATCTGCGCGTTCGGCCGGGTCGGCGCGTACTTCGGCGCCCAGCGGTTCGACTACCTGCCGGACATCATCACCTTCGCCAAGGGTGTGACCTCGGGTTATGTGCCGATGGGCGGTCTTATCGCCCGGGAGCACCTGGTGGAACCGTTCCGGGAGGCGGGCAACACCTTCCTGCACGGCAGCACCTTCGCTGGCCACCCGGTGGCGGCCGCGGCCGCCCTGGCCAACCTGGACATCTTCGAACGCGAAGGCCTCATCGACCACGTGCAGGCCAACGCGCCGGCGTTCCGTGCGACCCTGGAGAAGCTGCTCGACCTGCCGATCGTGGGCGACGTGCGCGGCGAGGGCTACTTCTACGGGATCGAACTGGTCAAGGACAAGGAGACCAAGGAGACCTTCACCGACGAGGAAGCGCACCGCCTCCTCAAGGGCTTCCTCTCCCCCGCACTGTTCGACGCCGGCCTGGTGTGCCGCGCCGATGACCGCGGAGAGCCCGTCGTCCAGCTCTCCCCGCCCCTGATCTGCGGCCCCGAGCACTTCGCTGAGATGGAGAGCATCCTGCGCGAGGTCCTCACTGAGGCCTGGCAGCGGATCTGACCCTGGTCTTTCCCACCCTCGTCTTTCCGGGACCGGAAGGTGCGACAGCCTTTCCGGTCCCTTGCTGTTGCAGCCTGTCTACTGCTTCACGGTCCCGGTGCACACCGCCGGAGAAAGCACCCCACCAGCCCTGACGTACAGGAAACAGGAGACCACTCTCAGTTCATCAGCCATCGTTGTCACGATCATCTGCCGGTCAAAACTGGGTTGGCAGGGCCAATTGTTGACCAAGCGTACCGCGTGGCGAGTTTCAGGATTCCCCCCGACGGATTGTTGTTTGGGTTGCGCACCCGAAGCCCTGGGTGCGGAATCGGCAGCGCTCACTCCTGGGGGGAAGGTTGAGTCTTCTGGTGAGGGGAATTGCGGCGTCCGGACTCTCGGCTGCCTTGACTTTCTCCGCGATATCGTTCCTGGCCTGGCACACTGCTGACCGTTCCGTAACCGAGCCCGAGGCTGATTCGGCGACGGTGCTGGTCCACGATGCTTCGGACATCTCCGTCTGGGAATGCTTCTCTCCCGGCTCCGGGGCGGCAGGCTGCTCCGAGCGGGAACACCACAACCTTCCTGCTGGTGTGACCCTCCCCCCGAATGCCGCAGATCCGCGGGATCTCGCTGCTTCGTGGCCGACGGAATGGCCGCCTCCCGCGGCGACCCGGCTGGGAGGGGAAGCCTTGAACTCAACCTCTGGGCAGCACCACCACTCCCACAAGCCCACGCACCACCACCCGACTCATCTGCCCACGCATTCGCCTACCCATCGGCCGCCCCGGCCTACGCATCACCACCCGACGCACCACCCAACCCACTCACACCATCCGACGCACCACCCAACTCACCACCCGACCCACTCGCACAAGCCGACACACCACCCAACTCACCACCCGACCCACTCGCACAAGCCGACACACCATCCGACCCATTCGCACAAGCCGACGCATAAGCCCACCCACCACCCCACGCACTCGCCCACGCACTCGCACTCGCCGTCACCGTCGGTGGCACCGACGGCGCCTTCGACTCCCGGCGGCGGAACCCTGCCGGTGACGGGCAGCGAGACCTCGGCGTTCACTGTGATCGCTGCGGCTGCAGCGTTCCTCGGTGCCGTGCTCATCGCGATGACCCGACGCCGCCGTCCAGCCAGGCACCGGCTGAAGTAACCGCATGACTGTGGCCGTGCCACGGCACGGAGCGCCGTCAGCCGTGGCACAGCCACACCAGCAACCGAAGAGGTCCTACTCTCCGGTCCAGACGGGCTTGCGCTTCTCCGCGAACGCCGCCGCCCCTTCTGCCGCGTCCCGGCTGGTGAAGACCGGGCCGGTGAGCTCATCCTGGCGCTGCCACCGCTCCGCAGCAGACCAGTCTGCGGACTCGACGATGACCTGCTTGGAGACCGCGACGGCCAGCGGCGCGTTCTCCGCGATCCGCGCGGCGAGCTCCCGAGCCCCGTCCAGCGCCTTCCCACTGGGGGTGATCCGGTTGACCAGCCCCAGTTCAGCGGCCCGCGGCGCATCCACGAAGTCGCCGGTCAGCGCGAACTCCATGGCGATATTGCGGGGGATGCGCTGCGGCAGGCGCAGCAGCCCGCCCGCGGCGGCCACCAGGCCCCGTTTGACCTCGGGGATGCCGAACTTCGCGTCTTCGGCGGCGACCACGAGGTCGCAGGCGAGCACCGCTTCAAACCCTCCGGCCAGCGCATAGCCTTCCACCGCCGCGATCAGCGGTTTACGCGGCGGACGCTGGGCGAAACCGCCGAACCCGCGCCCCTCGATGATCGGGACCTCCCCGGCGAGGAAGGCTTTGAGGTCCATTCCCGCGCAGAAGGTGCCGCCTGCCCCGGTGAGGATCCCGACCGTGAGGTCCTTGCGGGAGTCGAGGTCGTCCAAAGCCGCAGCGATCTGCTCGGCCACCGCGCGGTTCACCGCGTTCTTCGCCTGGGGCCGGTTGATGGTGATGACGGCGACCCCGTCTGCCGCTTCGTAGAGAACTTCGTCGGCCATGCTTCCTTCCCCTACTTCGGCTGCATGCGCAGACCGCCATCGATCCGCACCACTTCAGCGTTGATGTAGCTGATCTCCAGCAGTGCCCGGACCAGCTGGGCGAACTCCGCCGGGGTACCCAGGCGCTTGGGGAAAGGCACCGGAGCAGCAAGCCGCTGCTTGAACTCCTCGGCTTCCGGCCCCTGGCCGTAGATCGGCGTATCAAGGATGCCGGGGGCGATCGTGTTGACGCGCACCCCGACCGCGGCCAGGTCGCGGGCGGCGGGAACCGTCATCCCGATGATTCCGCCCTTGGACGAGGAGTAGGCGATCTGGCCGATCTGCCCCTCGATCCCGGCCACGGAGGCGGTGTTGACGATCGCGCCGCGCTCACCGTCGTCGTTGATCGGCTCGGTTTTCGCCATCGCTGCTGCGGCTAGCCGCACCACGTTGAAGGTGCCGATCAGGTTGACGTCGATGATCTTGCGGAAGGAGGCGAGGTCATGCGGTGTACCGTCCCGGGCCACCGTGCGGGCCGCCCACGCGATGCCCGCACAAGACACCGCTGCTCGAAGCGGTTTCCCGGTGTCCACGGCGGCCTGGACCGCCGCCTGCACCTGGTCCTCGTCGGCGACGTCGGTGCGGACGAAGACACCGCCGACTTCCTTTGCCAGGGCCTCACCGCGTTCCGTGTTGACGTCCGCGATGACGACGGTCGCTCCAGCCGCCGTCAACTCCCGGACCGTTGCTTCTCCCAGACCGCTTGCGCCGCCGGATACGAGGGCGGCAACTCCGTTCAGTTCCATGGGGCGCACTCTATTAAGCAGCCCACCAAAAAACTAGAACGACGTTCGGTGTGGTGGGGAATTTCCCATCCCCCTACAGTGCTACTTCCGACATCCTGCACTCGCCCAGCCCGGGAAGTCCGCGACGGAACCGACCCCCATCGTGGAGGTTTTCACCACCAATATGGATGTCCGCACAGAAGTGTCGCCCCTACACTTTCCTATTCACCCACCAGGGCGTTGGACCGGGCATGCCTCCCCGTCCGATCGACCCCCGGGTACTCCGTGCCGTCCCGGCACCCCTCTCCCCTGGTTGCGAGCGCGTCCGTCCGGGCGAAGGAGGCATCTGTGAGCGAGTGGTTCGCCGTCCACATCGTGGCCACTGGCCGCTTGCCGCTCTTCAGCTTCTTTGTCGCATTCGTCGCCGGTTTCCTGATGATCCGCTGCAGTGTGCGGATGATCCGTGCCCGAGTGCGGTGGTGGCCCGGAAACCTCACCCCGTTCGGACTCCACATCCACCACGTGGTCTTCGGAGTAGCGTTCATGCTGATCGGCGGGGTCGCCGGGCTGCTCATCACCGACCGCGACGGCGCAGCCATGGCGACCGCCGCTGCCCTGTTCGGTTTCGGCGCCGCCCTCGTCCTCGACGAGTTCGCGCTGATCCTGCATCTGCGGGACGTGTACTGGACCGAACAGGGGCGCACCTCGGTCGACGCGGTGTTCGTCGCCATCGCCCTCAGCGGCCTGCTCCTGACCGGGCTGCGCCCCGTGGGCTGGGGGCTGTGGGGGATCACCGTGGACACCACCATCACCCAGATCGGGATGGTCGCGCTCATCCTCATCAACTTCGCGGGCGCCGCGGTGAGCCTGCTCAAAGGCAAGATCTGGAGCGGCATCATCGGGATCTTCATCCCCGTGATCAGCATCATCACCGCGATCCGCCTCGCCGTGCCCGGCTCCCCGTGGGCGCGGTGGCGCTACCCGGAAGGATCCGCCAAACTCGCCGCCGCGATCCGCCGCGACCAGCGACTGCGCCGCCCGTTCATCCGCGCCAAAATCTGGTTCCAGGAACTCATCGCCGGGCGCCACGACCTCATCCTGGAACCTTCCCCCGCGTTCCACCAGCAGCTCCCGACTGTTTCGGAGCGGTCAACCCCACCGGTCCGCCACGTCGACTAGTGTCACCGCGTGGTCTTCACGCGAACAACTGGACGCCGCACACGCGGACTCGTCATCGGCATCGACATCGGAGGTACGAAAGTCGCGGGAGGTGTCGTCACCCCCGCCGGACACGTACTGGACCGGATACGCACAGAAACCCCAGACCGCAGCAAAAGCCCCAAAATCGTCGAAGACACCATCGTCGACGTCGTCGAACAGTTACGCCGCGACCATCGCATCCAGGCAGTCGGCATCGGCGCCGCCGGATTCGTCGACGCACGGCGCTCCACTGTCCTCTTCGCCCCTCACCTGTCCTGGCGCGATGAACCGTTGCGGGAAGCGCTCCAGGACCGGCTCGGGCTTCCCGTCATCGTGGAGAACGACGCCAACGCCGCAGCATGGGCCGAAACCCGCTTCGGCGCTGGACGCGGCGTCCGCGATGCCGTCGTGGTGAACCTCGGCACCGGCATCGGCGGAGCCATCATCATCGACGGCGCACTGCGGCGCGGCCGCTACGGGCTGGCTGGAGAGTTCGGCCACATGGTTGTCGTGCCCGACGGGCACCGCTGCGAATGCGGCAACCGGGGCTGCTGGGAACAGTACGCCAGCGGCAACGCGCTGACCCGGGAGGCCCGGGAACTCGCCGCGGCGCATTCGCCCATGGCTTCCCGCCTGCTCGACGCGGCAGGCGGCGACCCCGCCCAGATCACTGGGCCGCTGGTCACCGCCCTCGCCCGTGAAGGCGACCGCGCCTGCATCGAACTCTTGGAAGACCTCGGCGCCTGGCTCGGCGCCGGACTAGCAAACCTCGCCGCGGCGTTCGACCCGGAACTGTTCATCATCGGCGGCGGGGTGTGCGAAGCCGACGAACTGCTGCTCGCTCCGGCGCGCGCCCACTTCCACCGCGCGCTCACCGGCCGCGGCCATCGGCCCGAAGCCCGGATCGTGCGGGCCGCTCTCGGCAACGACGCCGGGCTGATCGGCGCCGCTGACCTGGCCCGCAGCCTTCCCCTCCGCGGGCTCCGGCTGCCGGGAGGTGCGGCGCGGTCCCGGCTCTTCTTCCGCCCGCCGGGACCGCGACCGCGGCGGTCAGGGGTGCGGGGTGTCGACTAGCGCACCAGGCTCGCTGGGCGCTTCCTCCTCGTAAGGGAAGCGGGTGGCGCCCAGCGCGGGCTTCAAATCGAACAGCCACACCGCCTTCTCGTCGTACTTGGCGAAGAACGGGCGGTTGACCAGCTCGGGGTTCCGGGCCTGGATGAAGTGGAGCATGAACACCTTCTCACCGTTGATCTCGGTGATGCCGTCCACGCACACCTTGCCCGGGGTCGCCGACATCGACGGGCCCCGCACCGTCCGCGCCAGACCCGACACGCTGTTGTAGGCCTTGCGGAAAATCTCGTAGGCCTGGGCGAGCGGCACCGCGAAGTAGTCCTGCGGCCCGGTGTCGCGCTCCACGAACATGTAGTAGGGGATCATGCCGAGCCGCACCTGGGTGCGCCACATGGTCGCCCAGGTCTCCGAGGAGTCGTTGATCGTGCGGATCAGCGGCGCCTGGGTGCGGATGACCGCGCCGGTGTCACGGATCCGCCGCACCGCCTCCCGCACGATGTCCGGCTCCAGCTCCCGCGGGTGCGAGAAGTGCGCCATGAACGCCAGGTTCTTGCCGGAGTTCACGACCTGTTCGAACAGGCGGAGCGTGTCATCGGCGTCCGGGTCGGTGACAAACCGCTGCGGCCAGTAGGCCAGCGCCTTGGTGCCGATACGGATCGACTCCAGCGTCTCCACCTCGAGCAGCGGCTCGATGTAGCGGCGCAGCACCGCCTCGCCCATGATCATCGGGTCACCGCCGGTCAGCAGGACACCGGTGACCTCGGGGTGCTGCCGCAGGTAGGCCACCAGGCGGTCGATCTCGTCGGAGGCCATCTTCAGGTCGGGCTCTCCCACGAACTGCGCCCAGCGGAAGCAGTAAGTGCAGTAGGAGTGGCAGGTCTGTCCCTGCTTGGGGAAGAACAGCACAGTCTCCGGGTACTTGTGCTGCACGCCCGGCATGGGCTCGTCGTCCATCTTGGGTAGGTTGAGCTGCAGCTGCCCAGCCGGGTGGGGGTTGAGTCTGGCTCGCACCTCACTGGCGACCCGGTTGATCTCCTGGCGGGGCGCGTCCTTGCGCAGCAGGTCGGCAATGCGCGCCACATCCGCTTCGGGAAGCATGTCCGCCTGCGGGAAAGTCAGCCGGTAGATGGGGTCGTCGGGAGCAGCGTCCCAGTCGATGAGCTCGTCGATGACATACGAGTTGACCCGGAACGGCAGAACCGTGGCCACCGCGCGGATCGCGAGCCGCTCTTCTTCCCCGAATCCCGCACGGGCGGTCAATTCATCGAGGTGTTTCGACGTGTAGGCACGAAACCGGCGGCCAGCGGACGCCTGGGGTGCCATGTCGTGCGTCAAGCTCACGTCTCTCCTCTCGTATCACATGTCACTCGGTCAACGGTTGGCCAACCATAAGTGACATTGCGGTCGCACTGTGTGCGCACATCGGACTCGTTGTTGACCTTGTTGGCGCGGTCCGGGGGTGACAGGGGCTGCGTCGCCCCCGTTCACATGCGAAGTCCGATTCCGGCAGGCTTTCTACCCTATTCATCCCCTTGTGGGGCGAGAATTCCGGATACGGCATTATCCAGAAAACACAGCAATTTCCCAGCTTCCCGACTGGATGACGGTGCTCTGACACCCGGGTCCCCCCATAGTGCCCACTTGCCGACAAGGAGGAATACCCTGACGCCAGGGACGCATCGGTCTGGTCCGCTACCGCGTCCCACCCGCACGAGGAGCCCCATGAGCAGTCCAGTCACCGCCCAGCGGCCTCCGGCCGCCCCGCCCCTGATCGCGGTCGACGCGATGGGCGGGGACCACGCGCCTCGCGAGATCGTCGCCGGAGCGGTACGCGCTGTGCGCGAGCACGGACTGCGCCTCGCCCTGGTGGGACGCTCCTCCGAGCTCGCCCCCCTCGTCGCAGCGGAACAAGCAGCCCGGGAACTACCCATCGTGCACGCCGAGGAAGCCTTGGCCATGCACGAGGGGGCGCTCGCCGCCTGGCGGCGGGCTCGCTCCAGTGTCGCGGTGGGCTGCAAACTGGTCCGGCAGGGCACCGCCGCTGCCCTCGTCTCCGCCGGTTCTACCGGCGGAGTGGTCTCCACCGCCACGGTCCGCCTGCGTACGCTCCCTGGCGTGCTCCGTCCCGCGCTTGCCCTTGTCCTCCCCACCACCCCCACACCGACGATCCTGCTCGACGCTGGCGCTAACGCCGACGCCAAGCCGGAAATGCTGGTGCAATTCGCCCATCTAGGAGCAGCCTACGCACGGGTCGGACACGGCATCGCCGAACCACGAGTAGGCATCCTCACTATCGGCTCTGAACCGGGCAAAGGCAACAAACTAGCCCGACGAGCGGCGGAACTGCTCTCCGCGAACGCCACGGAAGACCGCCTGGACTTCCGCGGCAACATCGAAGGCCACGACCTGCTCGCCGGCCTCGTGGACGTGGTCGTCACCGACGGCTTCACAGGCAATGTTGCCCTGAAATCGGTGGAAGGCGCGGTCCGTTTCGCGTTCGACGAAATCCGCGCGGCACTCACCTCCAGCCCGCTGGCCCGGTTCGGCACCCTGTTCCAGCGCCGTGCGCTCCGAGAACTGCGGACCCGGTTCGACTCCGAAACCTACGGCGGCGCAGTCCTGCTCGGCCTCAACGGCACCGTGGTCATCGCCCACGGCGCCAGCCGCGCCGAAGGCATCGCCCACGCCTGCCTGCTCGCCCACAACCTGGTGGTGGGCCGCATCACCGACCAGATCCGCCGCGGCATCGCAGGCGTGAGCCGCACCCCTTCCTGGCTGCACCGGCTCAGCGCCCCCGAAGAGTAACCACCACCACGCGCGGTTCCCCTCCCCGTTGCGCAACCGGCATTCTTGTCAAGTGACCGACGTGACCGACGAACCTCCCCACCGTTCCCCTGCCGGCACGACAGCGGCAGTGCTCCTCACCGTGGCAGCCGTCATGGTCACCGGGGTAGTGACTTTGGCGACTGTCCGCTCCCACACCCCCTCCCCGCTGGAGCGCACCGACGCCGACGTGGTCGCCGACGCGCTGCCCCGCCTCGAGTTCGTCCGGGAAGCACTGCACGAGGGAGCGGGCACGGCGATGCAGGAGCTGTTCCCCGAGGGGTACTTCTTCACGCACGCGCTGTACGGGCTGACGTGGCTGTCCGTGGCCCAGCGCGACCCCGACCTGCAGGACCGAGCGTTACGGGAGGCCCGCTGGTCCCTCAAACGGCTCTACTCCCCCGAAGGCACGGGACCGTTCTCCTCGGTTGCAGTCCCCGCCTACGGTGTATTCCACGCGGGCTGGAGCGCCTGGCTGCGCGGACAGATCGTGGCTGTCGCGGGCGGACCAGAGCAGGCTCCCGAGGAGATGGCCGCGCTCGACGCCGCCGCTGAAGAGATCGCCGAAGCGTTCGAAGCCTCCCTCGCCCACGGCACCCCCTACCTCACCTCCTATCCCGGCCAAGCGTGGCCGGTGGACAACGTCGTCGCCATGGCGGCCCTGCGACTCCGCGACCACCTGGCAGGCGAGGACCGCTACGCCGCACTGTTCCGCCTGTGGATGACCGAGGTGCGCGCCCGGCTCGACCCTGCCACCGGGCTCATCCCGCATCGGGTCGACCCCGTGACCGGACACCCGGTCGAAGGGGCGCGCGGCACTTCCCAGACACTGCTGCTGCGGTTCCTGTTCGAAATCGACCCAGAGTGGGCGGCCGCCGACTACACCGTGTTCCGGGAGCTCTTCGCCTCCGAGCACGCGATGCTGCCGGGGGTGCGCGAATATCCGCGGGGCAACCGCTCCCCCGGGGACGTCGACTCCGGTCCGCTGATCTTCGGCCTGTCCGCTTCCGCGAGCACTGTTGCTCTCGCTGGAAGCATCCTCGCGCAGGACACCGCCACGGCCGACGCCCTCACCGGGTTCGCCGAGGCCACCGGCATGGCCGTGGAATGGCGGGGCAAACGCCGCTACCTCGGCGGGGTGCTCCCGGTCGGTGACGCGTTCCTCATGTGGGCACTGACCACGGTCCCGACCGTGCCGGACCGGATCCCGGCCGCTCCCACCACCACCGTCTCCCCGTGGTGGCGGGTGCCGTGGTATGCGCTGACCCTGCTCCCCATCGCAGCCCTGTGGTGGATCGTCCTCGTCCGCTGGCGCTCCCTTCGCCCGCCCCGTCCCGTACCGGAGCGAAGTGACCCGTGATGACCTGCTCTTTCCGCGAAGTGGTCTCGCCACTCACTAAGCTGAGGACATGGCCGATCCGCAAACAGTTCTCGCTCGGCGGGTGCAGTCCGCGCTCGGTGCCGCTTTCGGCCCCGAGTACCGCGACACTGACCCCGTCATCCGTCCCTCGCAGTTCGCCGACTTCCAGGCCAACGTCGCGCTGGCCCTGGCCAAGCGGCTGCGACGTTCCCCACGCGACGTCGCCACTGCGATCACGGAGCACCTGGACATCTCTGATGTCTGCAGCAAAGTCGAGATCAGCGGACCGGGGTTCATCAACCTGACGCTGCGCGACGACTGGATCGCCCACCAGGTCCACGATCTGCTCACAGACGAGCGGCTGGGCACGCCGGTGCAGGAGTCCCAGAACATCCCGATCGACTACTCCGCGCCGAACGTGGCCAAGGAGATGCACGTCGGACACTTGCGCACCACCGTGGTCGGCGACGCGCTCGCCCGCATCCTGGAGTTCCTCGGCCACCACGTCATCCGGCAGAACCACATCGGCGACTGGGGCACCCCCTTCGGCATGCTCATCGAGCACCTGCTGGAGGTCGGCGAGGACTCCGCTGAAGCCGCCCAGCTCAAGAGCGACCCCAACGCCTTCTACCAGGCCGCGCGCGCCAAGTTCGACAGCGATGAAGACTTCGCTGACCGGGCCCGGCGGCGCGTGGTCGCGTTGCAGAGCGGCGACGCCGAAACGCTGCGGCTCTGGCGCGACCTCATCGAGCTGTCCAAGATCTACTTCAACCGGATCTACCGCAAGCTCGACGTCACGCTCACCGACGCCCACCTTGCCGGGGAGAGCACCTACAACGACATGCTCGGACCGGTCTGCGACGAACTGGCCGAGAAGGGCCTGGCGGTCGTCAGCGACGGCGCGCTGTGCGTGTTCCTTGAAGGCTTCACCGGCCGTGAAGGCAAACCGGTGCCGCTGATCATCCGGAAGAGCGACGGCGGATACGGTTACGCCACCACCGACTTGGCCACCATCAAGTACCGGGTGGAGCAGCTCAAAGCCGACCGGATCATCTACGTCGTCGGCGCCCCGCAGTCCCTGCACCTGCGCATGGTGTACGAGACTGCGCGCCAGGCCGGATGGCTGGGCAACGCCGAGCCGATCCACGTGCAGATCGGAAACGTGCTCGGTTCCGACGGCAAGATCCTGCGTACGCGCAGCGGCGCCCCGGTTCGGCTGATGGCGCTGCTGGACGAGGCTGTGGAGCGCGCCTCCGCGGTAGTCGCCCAGACCCGTCCCGACCTGGACGAGGAGACCCGCGCCGCGATCGCCCGCGATGTCGGTATCGGTGCGGTCAAGTACGCCGACCTGTCGATCGCGCACGACACCGAGTACGTGTTCGACTTCGACCGCATGCTGGCGCTCAACGGCAACACGGGCCCCTACCTGCAGTACGCGGTCGCGCGCATCCGCTCAATCTTCCGCAAGGGCGGCATCGACCCGGCGCAGGTCACCGGTCCAATCCAGGTCACCGAGCCTGCGGAGCGTGCTCTCGCGCTCAAACTGCTGGACTTCGGGGCCACCGTGGTCCAGGTGGGCGACACTCTGGAACCGCACCGGCTGTGCACCTACCTGTTCGACCTGGCCCAGACGTTCACCGCGTTCTACGAGGCCTGCCCGGTGCTCAAAGCCGACCGGGACGAGGTGCGCAACTCGCGGCTGGCGTTGACCGCGGTCACCCTGCACACGCTGGTCAAGGGCTTGGACCTGCTCGGAGTGCGGGCTCCCGAGCAGATGTAGCCGTCTTCCGCTTCCCCGTGGGCCGTCCCGGTTTTTGGGGCGGCCCACGTGTGTTATGTGAATTTTCTAACCCGATTCTCAGCTTCCTGTGGCCCCCGGCATACTCACATCAGTCTCCCTATTCACCCCGTGACCAGAGAGCAGGCCATGACCGTACAGGAGGAGAAGGCGCAGCGGGTGGGCCCTCAGCCGGGGACGTGGTATCTGGACCCGCTGCACTCCAATCTGATCTTCGTCGCCCACTATCTGAAGTTCGGCCGCGTCCAGGGCACGCTCAACCGAGCCCGCGGAAGAGTGTGGGTTGCGGAAGACCCCCGCGAATCCAAGGTGGAAGTGACCGTCAACACCGCAAGCCTCAACACGGGGGTCAAAGCCCGCGACACGCACCTGCGCTCCGCCGACTTCCTGGACGTGGAGCGGTACCCCGAGATGCGGTTCGTCAGCACCGGGATCGAAACGCCCACCGACCGCAAAGCCAACGCGTTCATCTTGCACGGGGAGCTGTCGCTGCACGGTGTGACGGCACCGGTCTCCTTGGACTGCCAGTGGGTTGGTGAAGCGCCGCACTATCTGGGCGCCGAGCACGGCTACGGCCACTTCTTCAGCGGAAGCACGGTGCTGCGCTTGTCGGATTTCGGCATCAGCGACGGCGGCGAGCTGCCCTGGGGCGGTCGCCTGATCGGCGACGAAGTGGACATCGTGCTGGAGATCCGGTTGCAGGACAGCGACCCCGGCGACGTGGAATAGTTTCCGGTCAATTTCCGGTCGGTTTCCGACCGTCTTTCCCGATCCCGCGGTCACCATCCCAGGTGGCCGCGGAGAAACACGAGCTGATCAGCGACCACGCGCTCATACGACTCCCCGCCCCGGTAGACCTCCCAGTGGCGCCCCGGATAGCCGCGCAGCTCGATCCGCGGATTACGGGCCGCAACTTTCCGCACGTACTCGAAGGGAATCTCCTGGTCCTGCTCTGCCGCGCACACGAGGACAGGAACCGTGATCCGGTCCACCACCGACCCAGGGGCATAACGGGCAAGGGAGAACACTGCGCGCGGAGCGAACTCGTTGCGCCACAGCGTGTCTTCGCTGTCGTTGACGTTGAGAGCCCGCCGCACAGACGGGTCAGTGAACATCGCAGCCTGCCCCGGCTGTCCCACGACTTTCACCAGCAGCGGTGCCCGACCGCGCCAGGCCCGCCAGGCGTCCCGCACCGCAGCCACCGCCAGCTTGCGGGTGCTCGGATCAGCAAGGGAGCGGAGTTTGTCCCTGGTGGTGCGCCAGTCGCCGAGCCAGGGGATCTGCGCCACGGCTGCGGCAATCCGCTGGTCATCCGCTGCGACGGTAAGCACGTGGCCGCCGCCTAGGGACGACCCCCACAGGGCGATGCGGTCGGGGTCGATGTCGTCGCGGGAGCGGGCGAACCGGATCGCGGCGTGCCAGTCGGCTTGCTGTCCGGCGATGTCGACGAGTTGGCGGGGTTGTCCTCCGCTGGCCCCGAAGTTGCGGTAGTCGAAGGTGAGCACGGTGAGGCCTGCGTCTGCGAACCGCTGCGCGTAGTGGCTGAGGCGGTCCATGGTTCCGGTGAAACCGTGGGCCATCACCACGCACGGCTGCCTGCCGGGGGCGGGTTCCGCCGGGTGGTAGAGGATTCCGGCGCATGCGACGCCGGCAGAGTCGAAGCTCACCTGCTCTCGCCGGGTCTGTCCGGTCACGGCAGCCTCCAGGTTGGGCGGGCCTCGAGTGCCGTGGTTCATGACACGCCAGGGCACTGAGGCGGCACTCGGGTTGTTCTGTGCCTTCCGTACCCGCTTTTCGACGCTGTGAGGCTTACGCTGCGCTCGCGAAGGAGTCAAAGCCTTCTGGCGGAGCGAGCATGGCAGGACCGTTTCGCGCAATGCCCATCCGTCCGGTTGGGGTCTCTACCGTCCTGCCTGCCGGGGTGATCCGGCGGGGAAGGGCTCTTGGTGAGGCACTTCAGCCGCGCCGCCACCTGGAAAGTTCATAGCGGGCAGAAGGCTGTGAGCTGGGTGCAGGCGTGGAGCACCGTGCTGGCCAGCAGAGCCGTGCTCGTGAGGAGCACAAGCGTCCGCAGTCCTAGGCAGGACTGGATACGTGGGCTGGTGCACCGCTGCTTGTTCAGGTGTTCTGCCTGATCGGCGGTGCTCGCCGTCCGAGAGTCGTCCGGATGGATGATGCGGTAGGGGAAGCGCGGTTCCCGGCGAGCGTACATCCACGCTGGCAGCACGGTTTCGGGCGGATCGTTGGGGATCCAGGGACGAGGGGGGCGTATTCGAGGCTGGGGGTGACGAATGGTTGTGGTCATGCGGGTTTCCTCGCGAGGCAGGGGGCGACAGCACTGTCGAGTGATGCGGTGGAGGCCGGTGTTTTCCGGCCTGCCGCTCGGCGGTGGAAAGAGGGTGGTGGTTAAGGTCAGCCCGTCGTTCCCTCAGAGACCGGGATCAATCGGATGGCTCCCAAGCCAGGAGAAAGTAGACGCCGTTTTCCCGTGGGGAGAGTGTTCCCCACTGCGTTGCCCACTGGTCGACGAGAAACATGCCTCGGCCATGCTCGGAGAACGGATCCTCTGGCGGGACGACACGGGGCACGGAGCGCGGGCGGCGCGGGGGCAGGGTGCGCACTTCGACGTGGACACCGCGTTCATCCGTGCACACGTGAACGTGGAACTTCTGTCCGGGATCCCCGGAACGGGTGTGGCGGATCGCGTTGGTGCAGAGTTCGGACACGATCAGCTCTACCCGGTGCACGACTTCGTCGGGAGCACTGGTCTGGGGGCAGAGGCGGAGCATCCCGGTGACGAATCTGCGGGCGGCCGCCACACTGTCCGGAATTCCGGGGAAAGACGTGAGGGAAATCGTCACCGGGCCGCCTCCTGACCGAACGGTTCGAGAAAAGCGATCAGGATTAATGGGACAGAAAAGCAGATATTGCACATTCGCTGCATCCTGCGCAGCGAGGAGGAATTAGCCTGGTCCATGAGTCACCACCTGGTTTGGGAAGGTTGGAGGCTAAGGCCCTGGTTCGGCGGTCGCGACGCCGGCCAGGGCCGTTTGTTTGACAGATCCATGCAGCTTCTCGAGGGGGCCTTAGACCGTCGCATCTAACACTCCCTCAACAAATCCAGAACATCCACTGATTCAACAGAACTGGTGTTTTTTGTCTTTCAGTGTTGTTAGATGTTGTGGACATGTGTTGAGGAGTGGAGGAATGGCAGACAGGGTCAACCCCCACTGGCTGAAGTTAGGTTCTCAAATCCGACTTCTCAGGGAGGCGCAAGGACTTTCTCAAGCCCAGCTCAGTCAAGCGCTCAACATCTCACAAGCGATGCTCAGCGCTGTGGAGCGAGGAATCCGGAACTGCAAACCGGATCTCGCAGCACAAATCGACCACGTCCTTAACACAGGCGGGAAGGTCAGAAGGCTGTGGGAGATCAACCACACCAACAGCGCCTTCCCGCACTGGTTCCGGGACATCGTGCAGTTGCAGCGTGCCGCTTCCGAGATCTGGGAGTTCCAGATTGCTTTGATCCCCGGCCTGCTTCAGACCAAGGAGTATGCGCGCACGCGGATCCAGCTCGCCCAGCCCACTGCCAGCGTCGAGGAGATCGACCAGAAAGTCAGAGCTCGTCTGGACCGTCAGTCCACCTGACCTCAGCTCGTCCCCCGCTGCTGGTGGTCGTCCTCGACGAATCAGCACTGATCCGCCCAATCGGTGGGCGAGCAGTCATGGGACAACAGCTCGACCACCTCCTAGAGATCTCACAACTCCCGAAATGTCAGGATCTATGTAGTCCCGATGTCGACCGAGTTCCACCCGGAGCTTATGGCGGGATTCCAGGTGATCACGGTGCCTGATCGAGGCCAAGTCCTCTATCTGGAAACACGGATCTCCGGCATGCTGGTCGACACCACAGACGAACTGCATCACTATGCGCGTCGCTTCGGGGAGCTACGAGGAGCCGCTCTTCCACCCGATGCATCACGGAAACTGATCGAGAAGATCAGAGGAGAGTTCCTATGAACCACCACACTGAATGGCGTAAGTCCAGCTACAGCAGCGACACCGGGGGAAACTGCCTGGAGATTGCTGAGGTTCCCGGATCGGTGCTAGTCCGTGACACCCAGCACCGGGAGCTGGGCCACCTGGACTTCACCCCGGAGGCATGGGCTGCTTTCCTCGCAGACGTCAAAGCAGGACGCCTGTAACAAGGATGACTTCTGGCCCCCGGACTTTGGATTCGGGGGCCACACCGGAGTAATTTCTCCCCCTGCCGTCTTCAGGACTATTGACCTAGCGATATTGTCCAGGAATTCTGCGAGGGGAAAGCAGCTCTTACCGTCCTGCCGCTCGTATGGACACCTGGATCCGTTACACGGACTGGAGCGTTCGAAACAGCAACCTCTCCTAGCTTCCTCGAAAGCACAAGGGCTTTCCCCAGTCTTCACATGCAGCAGCCATGGGACGGCCAGCCGCAGCGACCAGGCCGAGTACCGCAGACGCGTCCTTTCCGGACCCGGTGGGGCGGCCACGAGCATGGTGCGCTCCCTTCTGAATCCAATGAACCGCCCCGGCTGCGGGCAGCCACAGCGGTTCGTTGGATTCAGGCGCACCCACGCCCGGACTCCTTCGCGTCACGCACGTCCGATAGCACTCACGGCCTTTCAGTTCAGTCCTGTTCGGGGCGCAGAGTGCCCACTGCGAGCCCTTCGGTGAGCAGCCACCACAAGCGGTCGCCGACCTCGGTGGTGCGACGCAGGGTGCGGCGGAACTCGTGGAGGCGACGAAACGCGTCCCCGTAGGCGCGCTGCTCAGCGATCGGCAGGCGGGGCACCTCCACTTTGCGGAGCTCGGCGATGCGGGTGACCCCGGGACGGCTGGTAGATGCGGCCGCCGCGCAGGCTCCTGAACCGGTGAGGAATCCCGCAAGGAACCACGGGTCGACCACTTCGGGATTGGGGCGCAGCAGGTAGATGCTGCTGTGCAGCGCAGCCTGCTCGTCGGTGATCACCCGTGCCACGGGCCGCCGGGCGATCCGCGGCAAGACCACGTCCCCGGCTTGGAGCTGGACCGTGTTGTTGTCCGAGCGGACCCTGCCGGACGGTGCGGTGTCGCGTTCGATGTCTTCCGCGGTGAGTGCGGGCAGGGACGGTTCGTCGTCCCCCGGATCCTCTCCGGAACGCCGGTACACGATGTCCAACCCGCCGATGCGGCTCAGTTCGCCCAGGGTGACCATCGCCTGGTAGAGGGTGCCGGTGGCGGGACGCAGCCCAGGCAGGGAAGTGACGAGGTCCTCGGAAAGCCGCATGAGGTCGCTGCGGGTCTCGTCCAGGTTGTCGGTGCCGGCGCTCAGCCGCTGCACGTAGCGCCCGGGGGCGACGTCCACTGCCTCGTCCAGCAGGTCGGCCAAGGGCACGGCCCGGTGGCGGCCCGGGGTCTTCGCCACCGCATCCGGATCGGTGAGGAATTCCCGGTAGGTGGCGGTGATGGCGTGGGCCACGGCCGACCAGGGCTGGGTGGAGCTTTCCGGGGAGTCGTCGACGCGCCCATCGGAGGCGTCGAACAGCAGCACCTTGCCGGGCAGGTCGGTGCTGTCTTCCGGGTTGCGGAGGATCCACAGGGTCAGTGGCGTGCCCATCGGGGTGGCGAGTCCGGTGGGCAGGGCGATGACCGCGCGCAGCGCGCCACGCCGGAGCAGTTCGCGCCGGACCCGCCGGCCGCTGCCGCGGGACGCCACGGCGGGGGGCAGCACAACGATCGCGGTACCGCCGGGCCGCACGTGGGCGAGGGCGTGCTGCACCCAGGCGAGTTCGGGCTCTTTGCGGGCAGGAGTGCCGTACCGCCACCGGGAGTCGAAGCTGAGCTCTTCGAACCCCCAGTCGGTCTGGTTGAACGGGGGGTGGAGGACCACCGTGTCGGCGGCGAGACCGGGGAACGCGTCCGCGCGCAGCGAGTCGCCGACGCGGATGTCGGCGTCTGCTCCGGCGAGTTGCAGGCGGACTCTGGCGAGGCGGGCAGCCGCAGGGTCGATGTCCTGTCCGTAGAGGGTGACACCGGGGGCATGCCGTGCCATCGCGTGCAGCAGGGTTCCGCTGCCGCACGACGGGTCGAACACGGTGCCGGTCTGCAGGGCGGCGAGTTCCGCGATCAGGGCGCCGAGTTTCGGGGTGTCGGCGAAAAGCTGGCGGGAGGCTGAGGACAGGTAGCGCTGGTGGAGGTGTTCGAGGGCGTCCGGTGCGGGGCCGAGGACGCCGACGCGGGTGACTGCTTCGAGGAGGGGGCGGCGCCACACCGCGGGGTCGGGCAGCACCGGCGGATCAGGGTCTGGTCCGAGCTGGGCCAGGAGGTGGGCGCCCAGTGCGTCGTCGGAGAGTTCCGCCAGCTCGAAACCCTGGTCCCGGAGTGCCAGGGCGGCTCCGAGGAAGGCGACGGCGTCAGCCCCGTCCAGGTGCCTCCGGAGGGGGTCGAGCAGGCTCCACACCGCCTCCACCGCGGCTTCAGGGGTTTCTTTCTCGGCAAGCTTGTTCGTCTTGCGCAGCCACTCTTTCACTTCGGCGAGGTCGAAGAGCGGGCTGTTCTCGGTTCCGCCGACAGGAGCGGGAAAGTCCGGGTACCGCCGCCGCCAGTTGCTGACGGCTGCCCTTCCCACTCCGGCCAGGCGAGCGATTCCGACCGAGTTCACGGTGGCAGTCCCGGCTGGGGTGGATGGCATCGCGACTCCTGCGTGGTGAGGGCTTGCTGGGGGAACCCTACCGCGCAGTCAGTACACAAGCCACCACCACCCAAGAAGAATATGTATGTTGACTACGCACACAATCCATGTTTACATGTTTCTCGGTTTCCAGAAGGAATCACTGTGTAAACAACTCGGCGCCGTCTGGCGTCGCGTGCCTGTCCACGTCGACCTGCCACCACTCCCACCAGCGAAGGGACACTGCCATGACCCACCCCGTACCCCCAGTTCCCCAGCCTCAGCCGAAGAAGAGCCGCGGCTGCCTGTGGGCGACGCTGATCGGGCTAGGCCTCGTCGTACTCTTCGGCTTCGTCGGCTGTGTCGCGGTCATCGCCAGCGTGGGAAGCGACTCCTCCAGCTCGGGGCAGAGCGCCTCCTCCGGCGACAAGAAGGACGACAAGGGCGACAGCGCGGAAAGCAGCGACGAAGAGAAGACCGCCGGCATCGGCGACACCGTCGAGGACGGGGCGTTCGCCTTCACGGTGACCGACATCGAGACCGGCGTATCCCGGATCGGCAACGACTTCCTGCACCACGACGCCCAGGGCCAGTTCGTCATCGTGCACGTCACCGTCGAGAACATCGGCGACCAGGCCGAGATGTTCCACGGATCCAGCGTGAAGCTCTACGACGCCGACGGCAAGGAGTACTCCAACGATGGCGAGGCGGAGATCTACCTGGAGGACTCCGAAGCGTTCCTCACCGATATCAACCCCGGCAACAAGGTCGACGCGAAGGTGGTCTTCGACCTTCCTGAAGGCGTGGAGCCCGTCTCGGTGAAACTCCACGGATCCCTCTTCAGCAGCGGGGTCACCGTCTCACTGTCCTGACCCGCTTGTCGGGAGACCGCACACCGGCCCTGCCCCGGTCTGCCGGGGCAGGGCTGTCTGCTGTCGGGCACAGCAGCATGTGCCCGGCGCCGCTCAGAACGCGTCGATCTCGGCCCGGGTAGGCATCGACGTGCTCGCCCCAGGAATCCGCACCGACAAAGCGGCCGCTTTCGCGGCGAACCGCAGCGCCGACTCCGGGTCCTGGCCCTCGGTCCGAGCCACCGCATACGCCCCGCAGAACGTGTCCCCTGCCCCGGTCGTGTCGACGGCCTCCACCTGGACCACCGGGACCCACAGGGGTTCGCGGTCCCGGGCCCCGTAGAGCGCACCCCTGCTGCCCAACGTGATGATCACCTCGGGCACGGTCTCCAAGAGCGCGGCCAGTGCCCGCTCCGGGGTGTCCTCGCCGGTGATCGTCGCCGCCTCGTACTGGTTGGGCAGGAGGACGTCGACGCACTCCAACAGCTCCTGGGGGAGCGGCTGCGCCGGGGCAGGCGTCAGTACCGTGGTCACCCCGAGTGAACGACCCGCCCGAGCCGCCGCAATCACCCCGGACAGCGGCGTCTCCAACTGCAGCAGCAGCGCCTGGGCGCCGTCCAGCAGCAGGGTGTCGTTCTCCCGCAGCCCGGTGACCGTGCCGTTAGCACCCGGGATGACGATGATCGAGTTGTTCCCCTCCCGGTCCACGACGATGTGGGCGATTCCGGAAGCGCCCCCGACTGTGCGCAGCCCGGAGACGTCGATGCCGTTGTCGACCAGGGTGGCGCGCAGTTGAGGGCCGAAAACGTCGTCGCCCACCGCGCCCAGGAAGACCACGTCCGCCCCGGCCCGTGCTGCGGCGATCGCCTGGTTGGCGCCCTTGCCGCCAGGAACCTGGCTGAACTGCCGTCCCTGGACGGTCTCCCCCCGGGCGGGCGGGGTGTCCACGTAGGCCACCAGGTCCATGTTGACGCTGCCGAAGACTGCGATCCGCGGTGCCACTCCTTGCTTCACACTCCCACGCTATCCAGGAAAGGCTCAGTCAAGCTGAAAATCAGCGATGACAGGGGCGTGATCGGACGCGCCTTTGCCTTTGCGTTCCTCGCGGTCGATCTTCGCGTCCGTGGCCCGCTCGGCGAGCGCGGGGGAGGCCAGGATGAAGTCGATGCGCATCCCTTTGCGCTTCGGGAACGCCAGTCCTTTGTAGTCCCAGTAGGTGTAGACCCCGGGGCCGGGCGCATGCGGCCGTACCACGTCGGTGAAACCGGCGTCCACTACGGCGTGGAAAGCGTCCCGCTCCGGCTTAGTGACATGGGTGCGGCCTTCGAACTCCGCCATGTCCCACACGTCCTCATCGTAGGGGGCGATGTTCCAGTCCCCGCACAGCGCGATCTGCGCTTTCGGGTCCTCGGAAAGCCACGCCTCCCCGGCTTCGCGGAGCCGGGCCAGCCACTGCAGTTTGTAGGTGTAGTGCGGGTGGTCGATTTCCCGGCCGTTGGGCACGTACAGGCTCCACACCCGCACTCCCCCGCAGACGGCGCTGATCGCGCGGGCCTCCGCCTCCTCCGGTTCCCCCCACCCGGGCTGGCCGGGGAAGCCGATCTGCACGTCGCTGAGCCCCACCCGGGAGGCGATCGCCACACCGTTCCACTGGGACAGCCCGTGGTGGGCTACCTCATAGCCGAGCTCGGTGAAGACCGCGGTGGGGAACTGATCGTCCCGGCATTTCGTTTCCTGGAGAGCGACCACGTCCACGTCGCTCCTGCGCAGCCAGGCAGCGATCCGCTCACTACGCGCCCGAACGCTGTTCACATTCCACGTCGCCAATCGCACACCGCAAGGCTAGCGCTCATGCTCTGCGCCCCCGAACCCGCTCAGTCAGGGAGGAAAGCCCGCATCTCCAGTTCTCAGCGTTTTCCCAGCCTGTACCCGCCTATATCCCAGGAAGAGGAGGTTGGATGGTCGATGTCCCATGGACTCTCCACCATGACCGGCGCGCGGCGGGTCCCGCCTCCGGGGACGGGGGCGGGACCGCGTCGGACGCGGGGCCGCGCCGGCCGCTGGGCGAGCGCAGCCCGGAAAGTTCCCCGGTTCAGCCTTGAGACCGGCATGAATACCATGGCAGGAGCCCCCGAAGTCTCCCGCTAGGTGGATCGATGACGGAATCAGAGACCACGGCGCGACCCCATGTCCTCGTAATCGACGACGAACCGAACATCCGGGACTTGGTCCAGGCGGCCCTCCGTTTCCACGGTTTCGAGGTCAGCACCGCCGGTTCCGGGGAGGAAGGACTCGCCCTTGCGCGTTCAGAACGGCCGGACCTGATTCTGCTGGACGTCCTACTGCCGGACATCAGCGGCTTCGACGTGTGCCGCCGACTGCGGGACGAGGACGACGACGTCCCGGTGATCTACCTGACTGCTCGGGACACCCCTTCGGACACGGTGACCGGGCTTTCCCTGGGCGGCGACGACTACGTCACCAAGCCGTTCTCCGTCGAGGCCCTCATCGCCCGCGTGCGCGCCCTGCTGCGCCGGGTCAAACGCGACCCCAACTCCGCGCAGTCGTCCGACGGCGTCCTGCGGGTCGCCGACTTGGAGCTGGACGAGAAGACGTGGACGGTGCGCCGCGGCGGGGTGCCGATCGACCTGTCGCCCACCGAGTTCCGGCTGCTGGCCTACATGATGCACAACGCCGGACGGGTGCTGACCCGGGCCCAGCTGCTGGAAAACGTGTGGGGATGGGACTACGCGGGCCAATCCCAGATCGTGGAGACCTACGTCAGCTACCTGCGGCGCAAACTGGATCCCTTCGGCCCCAACCTGATCCACACCCAGCGCGGTGTGGGCTACGCGCTCCGCGTTAAAGAAGACGACAAATGATCATCGGCGGGCTGTTCGCGCCTCCGGGAACACTGCGGTCCAGGCTGCTCGCTGGCCTTCTCATCGTCACCGGGGTGGGGCTGCTGGTCAGTTCGCTGGTCAGCGTGCTGACCCTGCGGTCGTTCATCACCGAGCGGCTCGAAGCCCAACTGCTCTTCACCACGGAGCGGGCCATGATCCGGTTGGACAACGACACTCCACCGGTGGGGGTCGACGCCCCCAGTCCGTCCCCCTACTTCGTGGTGCTGCTCAACCCGGAGACCGGGGAGGTCAACCAGATCTACGGTGACACGCTCCGCGAAGACGTGGTGTTGAACCGGCTCGCCCACCTCTCCTTGACGGAGCTGCGCTCTTACGCCTCGTCGCAGGAGATCGTCGAACTGGACACCCCCGATGAAAGAGTTCCCCCGCACTTGATCACGGTGCGGATGCGCCCCAACGCGATCATGGTCAGCGGGGTGCCTACCGACGAGCGGGAAGACTATCCGCGCCAGTTGGTCACCGTGCAGCTGATCACCGCGGTGCTGCTGCTGGGCGGGCTGCTGCTGATCGGCGGCCGGCTGATTGTGCGGGCGCTGGCTCCGCTGGACCGGATGGCGACCACCGCTGGACAGATCAGCACCGGGTCCGACCTGGGCGATCGAATGCCCGACGCCGACCCGTACAGCGAGGTGGGGCGGCTCGGGATGGCGATCAACACCATGCTGGCCCGTTTGGAGAACGCGTTCCGCGCCAAGGCGGAGTCTGAGCGGCGGGTCCGTGATTTCGCTGCCGATGCGTCCCACGAGCTCCGCACCCCGCTCACCACCATCCTCGGCTACGCCGAGCTGTACCGGCAGGGGGCGATCCCCGACGCGGAGCTCCCCGAGGCGATGCGGCGGGTCGAAGCGGAAGCGACCCGCATGTCCAAGCTCGTGGGGGAGCTTTTGGAGCTGGCCCGGCTGGACCGCACCGGATCGCTGGAACTCGCCACCCGCGACGTGGCTGAGATCGTCCGGGACATGACCGGGGACGCGGCGTCGCTGGAACCGGAGCGGGAGTTCACCCTGGACGTTCCCGACCGGCTCTTCTGGCGGATCGACGAGACCCGCTTCCGGCAAATCCTCGCGAACCTCCTGTCTAACGTGCGCGAACACACTCCGCCGGACACCCCGGTGACGGTGCGGCTGCACTCGGACGGCGATGAGGTCGTGCTCTCGGTGACCGACGCGGGCCCGGGGATGTCCCCCGAGGACGCGTCCCGGGTGTTTGACCGCTTCTACCGGGCTGCTCGGGATCCCGGCGGGGGCAGTGGCCTGGGGCTGCCCATCGTGAAGGCGATCGCGGACGCCCACGGCGGCAGCGTCACCCTCGACACTCGGCCCGGCGAAGGGACAACGGTTACGGTGTGTATTCCTTCGGGGGATCACTCCACAGACTGACGCGTATCACCACCTACCACGCCCGGGTCGTTGAAAGTGCCGGTCAACCTTGAGATTTCGCTGATGTAAGCCGCGATCCTATGCCAGGATTGCCCATGGCGGCGAGCGCCGGAGAGGCGGTTTCACTCCCCATCTCCGTTACTGAGGGTAATAATCCCGACCTCTTCTCCGGAAAGCCGCGCATTGACCCCCGCTCCAGGTCCCCGGCGGGATCTGGACTCGTCCGCAACGGACACCCCCTCTGTGTGGGTATGGGTGGGCAATCCCCCATTCCACTACATAGAGAAACTGTTTAGTTGCATAAAGTTATAATCTGTGTTGTTGGGTGGTTTTCACCGTCACACTTGGGAGGAGACTCTTCTTCATGCGCCTAGCCTTCTGCCGCCGGCCGGGCTGCCGACCCCGACACGCGCGTCCGCCGTGGATCGTGCGCGCCACCCGGGCGCGTTGGCTGGTGGCCTCCTTCGCCGTGCTCTCCCTCGGCGGTGCAGCCGGCCTCCTGTCGCCCCACGCTGAGGATTCGATCGCGCAGTCCACACCCGACGCTGAGATCCAGCCCGCCGCTGTCGCCTCGTACTTTGCACCCCAGCACACCACACCCCCCGTGCCGGTGGTGCGCACCACTCCCCCGCAGACCCTGACGCGTGCCGCAGACCTGCAGCCCGTGACGCTGCCCCGCCCGTCGGAACCCACTCCCACACCCCCCGCGGAGACCGACGACCGCAGCAACGACCGACGGGAGATCGCTGAACTGTCCGGCCCCGACCACTGGTCCCCCCGCTCTGAAGCGCCGCACCGCTACTCCCCCTCGTCCAGTCCGGAAGCCACGTGCAGCGACTCCGTCTTCATGCTGTGGGAGGGCTGCGGTGAGGAAGATTTCTAACAGCGTCACCCCCCGCCGCTAAGTTGTACACATGTACGAATCAGCGGCGCTTCCCTCGCCTCGGCGCGACGCGACTCTGTCCCTTACCCAAGCACGCCACGTAGCACTGGCTGCGCAAGGATTCGCCGACCCGCGCCCTTCCGGCACGGTCACCGCGCACCACCTGCGTCAGGTGGTCGACCGGATCGGCGTCATCCAGATCGACAGCGTGAACGTGCTGTGCCGCAGCCACTACCTGCCGGTGTACGCGCGTCTCGGCCCCTACGAGCGGGCGCTCCTCGACCGGGCGGCGACCACGCCCGGCCACTTCCTTGTGGAGTACTGGGCGCACGAGGCCAGTCTCATCCCCCTGCACACGCACCGGCTGCTGCGGTGGCGAATGGCGGACATCACCGGGGCATGGCGTATCGTGCAGCGCGCCGGGGAAGAACACCCGGAACTGGTCCGGGCGGTCCTCGACGAGGTCGCCCGGACCGGTCCGGTCACCGCCCGCCAAGTCGCGGACGCGCTCCGGCACGACCTCCCGCACAGCGCAAAGCGGTGGGGGTGGAACTGGTCGGTCGTGAAATCCGCGCTGGAATACCTGTTCTGGCGGGGCGAGATCACCGCGAACGGGCGCAACCAGCACTTCGAACGCCGCTACGACCTGACCAGCCGGGTGCTCCCCGCAGAAGTGCACACCGCGCCCGACCCCGACCCGGACGATGCCCGGCGCCAACTCGTGGCGATCGCCGCCCGCGCCCACGGGGTAGCCACCGAGCGGTGCCTGCGCGACTACTTCCGGCTCAGCGCCGCCCACGGCCGGGCAGCCGTCCGTGACCTGGTGGACTCCGGGGAGCTCATCCCGGTCCGGGTCGAAGGGTGGCGGCAACCCGCCTACCTGCACCGCGACGCGCGTTTCCCGAATTCGGTGGCGGCGCGGGCGCTTCTCAGCCCGTTCGACTCCCTCGTCTGGGAGCGGGCACGCATCAAAGCGCTCTTCGACTTCCACTACCGCTTGGAGATCTACGTGCCCGCCGCCAAACGGGTGCACGGCTACTATGTCCTGCCGTTCCTGCTGGGAGACCGCCTCGTCGCCCGGGTGGACCTGAAAGCCGACCGGGCCTCCGGCAGGCTGCTGGTGCGGCGTACCACGCTGGAAGACCACGCGCCCGCGGACACCATGGCGGAGCTCTCCGCGGAACTGGATCAGATGGCGGAATGGCTCGGTTTGCCGGAGGGCGTCGTCCACAGCGCGGACTGACCAGCCGGGCAGCCCACACGAGGGCCGCCCGGCTGGCAGGTCACACCCGTTCGATGATGGTGACGTTGGCCTGTCCCCCGCCCTCGCACATGGTCTGCAGCCCGTAGCGGCCGCCCGTGCGGCGCAGTTCGTGGACGAGCTTGGTCATGAGCACGGCGCCGGTGGCCCCCAGCGGGTGGCCCAGGGCGATCGCACCGCCGTTGGGGTTGACCTTCGCCGGGTCGGCGCCGATTTCGTCGATCCACGCCATGGGGACCGGGGCGAACGCCTCGTTGATCTCGACCACGTCGATGTCGTCGATGTCCAGCCCGGCCTTGCGCAGCGCGATCCGAGTGGCGGGGATCGGCGCGGTGAGCATGTACACCGGGTCGTCCCCGGCCAAAGCCAGTTGCACGATCCGCGCCAAGGGGGTGAGCCCGTGCTCGGCCACGGCCCGCTCCGACGCGATGAGCAGGGCGCTCGCCCCCACCGAAATCTGGCTGGAGACGGCCGCGGTCAACGCCCAGCCTTCGCGGAGCGGTGCGAGCTCGGCCATCTTCTCCAGCGACGTGTCGGGGCGCACCCCCTCGTCGTGGGTGACCCCGGCCAGCGGGGCAGTCTCCGCGTCGAAGTAGCCCGCTTCGATCGCCGCGGCAGCCCGACGGTGGCTTTCCAGCGCGTACTTCTCCAAGTCCTCGCGGGTGTACCCCCACTTTTCACACATCAGTTGGGCCCCGCGGAACTGGGAGATCTCCTGGGTGCCGTACCGTTCGACCCAGCCCTGCCCGTAGACGGACAACCCGTTGTCCACGGCGAACTGCACGTTGGCGCCCATGGGGACCATGCCCATGTTCTCCACACCCGCCGCGATCACCAGGTCTTGGGTGCCGGACATGACCCCTTGCGCCGCAAAGTGCACGGCCTGCTGGGAGGAACCGCACTGGCGGTCGATGGTGACCCCCGGCGTACTCTCCGGGAGTCCGGCAGAAAGCCATGCGGTGCGGGCCAGGTCGAGTGCCTGCGGCCCCACCTGGGTGACGCAGCCCATGATCACGTCCTCGACCGCGGCCGGGTCGATCCCGGTCCGGTTCACCAGTTCTTTGAGCACGTGGGCGCCCAGGTCGGCCGGGTGCACCGCAGCGAGCGCCCCCTTCCTGGTCCCGATCGGGGTGCGCACCGCTCCGACGATGTATGCCTCGGCCACGGTTCCTCCTTCGGTCGCGTGAGCAAACCTCCATACCGAACGATATTCGGTTGAGGGGCGGGGGCAACCCGTTGCACCCGCTCCTTTTCACGCCGTTGCCCGCCTTCGCCGCGTGGGTAGGAATCCGTGATGGACTTATCCCTGTCGCCGACACCCGGCAGTGCTCCGGTCGTGTCCTCCCCGCCTCCCGGGAGTCCCACGGCCGCGGGCCTGCCCGGCGTCCCTCCTCCCACCGACGGAAACTCAGCGGAAAGGTCTGCTCATGAGCGGCGCATACGACGGCGCGATCCTCCTCGGCCTGCTGGTCCTCTTCGTCGTCCTCGGAGTCCGCTGGCTCCGCAAACGGGTCCACGTGCCGTGGAGCACCAAAGGGATCGCGGTGGTCTTCATCTTTGCTGTGCTGCTGCTGTGGGCGTATCAGACCACGACGTGACCGCGCTCCTCCCTACGCCACGATTCATCGCCGTCTCGTGGGGCAGTCGTGTCTCAAAGCCGACGACGACAAGGGGAGTGGGATGAGCAAGCGCTCGGCCTCATCGAGTCGATCCCCGGCTGCTGGTACCGGTGCCGCGGTGCCCGAGTCTCCCGCCGAACTTCCCGCAACCTCATGGTGGGCGTCGCTGAAACGCACCGTCGTGGAATTCAAGGAAGACAACCTGACCGACCTGGCCGCCGGGCTTACCTACTACGCGGTGCTGTCGATCTTTCCGGCGCTCCTCGTCCTGGTGTCCCTGCTCGGCCTGGCCGGCCAGTCGGCCACCGACACGATCAGCGACCAACTGAGCGCGGTGGCCCCCGACGAGACCGTGGAGATCGTCACCGGAGTCCTGACCAACCTCCAAGCCAACCAGGCCACCGCCAGCCTGGTGGGGCTGCTCAGCCTCGCCTTGGCGGTGTGGTCGGCCTCCGCCTACGTCGCCGCGTTCATGCGGGCCGCCAACATCGTGTACGACATCCGGGAAGGCCGCCCGTTCTGGAAGACCCTGCCGGTCCGGGTCGGCATCACCCTGCTCCTGCTCACACTGGTAGCGATCAGCGCGCTCGCAGTCATCCTCAGCGGCGGGGTCGCCCAGTGGGTGGGGAACTTCATAGGGGCCGGTCCTACCGCCGTCACCCTGTGGAACATCGTCAAATGGCCGGTCCTCGTCCTGCTGATGATGTTCATGGTGTCGGTGCTGTACTGGGCGGCCCCCAACGTCAAACGACCTTTCCGCTGGGTGAGCCCCGGCGGCATCGTGGCGGTCCTCATCTGGCTCGGCGCCTCCGCGGCCTTCGCCTTCTACGTGGCGAACTTCGCCAACTACAACCGCACCTACGGTAGTCTCGCCGCGGTCGTCATCTTCCTGGTCTGGCTGTGGATCTCCAACATCGCGATCCTGCTGGGCATCGAATACAACGCGGAGATCGAACGGAGCCGGGCCCTCCAGGCGGGGCAGCGCCTCACCGTGGAACCCTATGTGGAACCCCGGGACGTGCCGAAACCCCGGCCGTTCCACCACCGGCCGAAACCGGAGTGAGGAAGGGTCGCCAACAACCGCCCTGGGAGAAGGGCTGTCTTACCGACCGTGGTGCGCCGTCACTCGCTGTCCGGCTGGTGCATGGGGATCTGGAACCACACGGCCTTGCCGTCGGGGGTGGGCCTGGACCCCCACCGCTCGGCCAGCTGGTCCACGAGGTAGAGGCCACGGCCGCCTTCGTCTTCCGCACCGGCAGTACGGATCCGCGGCAGCCGCAGGTCGTGGTCGAAGACCTCCACCCACACCGAGGAGGCGCCGCGGCGGAGCCGCAGCAGGAACTCGCGGCTGGTGGGCACCGGCTCCTCATCCTGCTCGGCCGCTTCCTCCAGCAGATCCGACCAGTCCTCGTCGAACTCGTCGAAACCGTCCAGCGGCAGCTGCTCGTCGGAGTCCTTGACCCCGTCGTCGGTGAACTCGCGGGTCACCGGGTGGGGAGTGGCGTGGATGACCACGTTGGTGACGATCTCCGAGACCAGCAGGCAGGCCAGCTCTGCCTGATCCCGGTCCATCCCCCACTCCTTGAACGTGTCCACGGCCAAGTGCCGGGCCTCCGCCACCGTAGGCGCCTCGGCGGGGAACCACTCCTGCTTGAGCGCCAGCTCCTCCGGGTGGGAGCGAACCACGAGCAGCGCGGTGTCGTCGTCAGCCACTCCGGGGACCGCGCGCTTAGCCACCTCCAGGATCTGGTGGACGTCCTTGTCGGCGACCTCCCGGACCCGTGACCGAAGCTGCTCCAGTCCGGCCTCCATGTCGACGGTGCCGTCGTACGACCGGCGTGCGACCAGGCCGTCCGTGTACAGCAGCAGCGTCGCCCCCGGCGGCAGCGTGAGCTCCCCCTGCCGGTACACCGAGTCGCCGGGCACCCCCTTGGGTTTGACGCCCAGCAGTTTGTCGCGGATCGCCATGTCCAGGTCGTCGACCTTGCCGCCGCAGATCAGCAGTGGAGGCTGGTGGCCCGCGTTGGCGTACGTCAGCTCCCGAGACCAGGCGTCGTACGCCATGTACAAGCAACTGACGCTCGGTACCCAGGTGTTGCCTTCCCCGTCCGGGCGGCCCAACTGGCGGACCCACTCGTCGAGTTCGCGCAGGATCTCGGCGGGTTCCCGGTCAGCTTGGGCGAACGCCCGCAGCGCGGCCCGCAGTTGGCCCATGACCGCTGCTGCGTGGGGGCCTTTGCCTTCGACGTCGCCGATGACGATGCCGACCCGCCCCGCCGACAGCGGAATCACGTCATAGAAGTCCCCGCCGACCTGGGTCTGGATTCCTTGGCCGTGCGCCTCCAGCGGTTTGGCGGGAATGTAGTCGTGGGCGATGGACAGTCCGTCGAATTCGGGGAATTCCCGGGGCAGCAGGCTGTTCTGGAAGGCGAGTGCGGTGTCGCGTTCCTCTTCGAAAAGGCGGGCGTTGTCGATTGCTACGGCGACCCGGGACGCGATCGTGCCGACCAGGTCGCGGTCGAAACTGTCGTAGTCGGTCTTGTCGCGGGACGTGAGCCCGGACCGGGCCAGGGTGAGCACGCCTAAGGTGACACCGCGGGCGCGCAGCGGCGCCGCGATCACCGACGTCACTCCGACCTGTTCGGAGACGCGCACGGAACGCCGGTTGGGGAACACTCCGGCCGTGGAGCCCGGGTTGGAGTAGTCGCTGACCACGACCGTCTCCATCCGGCGCAGTGCCTTGGAGACGAAGTGCTTCTCGGGGTAGTGCACCTCCTCGCCGACGTCAGGCCAGCTGCCCGGCGGCGGAGTCCACCCCTCGGCGTGCACGGAGACACGGCGGATCAGCCTGCCGTGGTCGTTGAGGTCGATGAAGCAGTGGTCGGCGAACTGGGGGACCAGGATCTCCGCGACAGCCTTCACGGTGGCTTCGAACTCGAGCGAACTGGCCAGTCGCCGTCCGATCCGGTCCAGCAGCCCGTACTGTTCCTCAATCCGGCCGCTTCGCAGCGCCTCGGTGATGAAGAGGACCACGCCCTCCACGGCACCGGAGGACGGCCGGAGGGGAACCGCGCTGGCCCGCAGGTGCATCCAGGTGGAGTCCTTGCGCAGCACCGCAAAAGTGCCTTCCCAGGTGTCCCCACGCAGGACCCTGCGGGCGAGCTGGGCGAGCTGCTCGTGGTCGGCTTCGTGGATACCGATGTCTACGAGGGGGGTGCCGAGGTAGTCGCGCCCGTCATCGAGCCCGAAAAGCTGGGTGGCGTAAGAGTTCCAGTAGCGGAGGTTGCTGAAGCGGTCCGTCACCACCACGGCGATCTGCACCTGTTCCAGGACTTCGGCTCCTGACAGTGCATCGTCGTAGAAGGCTTCCCCCCACCGCTTCATCACACAGCCACCTCGCCGTCACGGACCGTACTGATGACCGACGAGCACCGCATCGGCCGCCCCAAGGCAGGCGCGCGCGGTTCCATTCGTTCCGGTCCACGCCATGTGGCGAGACTAGCAACTGTGAGGATGTGTGCGCAGAGCAACGGCTGATCTCGTGGGCTGGATGCGAGACCGACGCTCCGGTCAGACCCGGGTAACGAAGATAAGACTGGCGACCTGCCGGGGCAGTTCGATCGACTCGCCATCCTCGCCGTTACCACCAATCACTCGCACACCGTCATCGCTCGCCTCGAGCGTCACTTCTTTGCCGGGTTGTACCCCGGTGCGTTTAAGAGCGAGCATGGTCTTGGTGTCGCTTTGGATTTGTTCGCTGATACGGCGAATCGTCACCCTGGTCGGCGTGTCAGAAAGCGCCTCGGGGATCGGCACGATGGAGCTACTCGCGAACGGCTCCGGCTCGTAGCCTTCGACACCCAGCTCGTCCAGGCCGGGGATCGGGTTCCCGTGAGCACACGTCCACGGCTCTTTGAGCAGTCCGATCAGCCGTTCTTCCACTGCCTCGGAGATCACATGCTCCCACCGGCAGGCTTCGACGTGGACGTCCTCCCACGGCAGCCCGATGATGTCCACCAGCAGCCGTTCCGCCAGACGGTGCTTCCGCATGACCTGGGTGGCCAGACGACGTCCCTCTTCCGTCATCACCAGGTGGCGGTCGTTCTCCACCCGCACCAGGCCATCGCGTTCCATGCGCGCAACCGTCTGACTCACGGTGGGGCCGCTCTGGCGCAGACGCTCGGCGATACGGGCGCGGAGCGGGACGATCCCCTCTTCCTCAAGCTCGAAGATCGTACGGAGATACATCTCCGTAGTGTCAATAAGTCCCTGTGCGGTCAAGGCTCCCTCTCCCCTTCTGAGCCCGGTTGAGAGCGGCCAACGACAGTTGTCTCAACACAGATCAGTGCGCGCCTGTTCCGGGGTTGCACGCGTGGGTGAGGGTATTCGCCAGCCGTGAGTCTAAAACGCGCATCTGACCGTGGAAACATCACCGTCCCCTCCGATCATAGCGTGACGGCGCGCAACTCTTTTTCCGAAAACGTGACCTATACCACTTAACAAATTGGTGAATCTCTTAATACTGTCCGTTCTTTCATGGTGAAAGCCGGTCGATTTGCCACGCCCCTTCACTCGGCGTGCCGGAGACCAGCCGATAGCGGAACCGGTCGTGCATCCGGTCACTACGGCCCTGCCAAAACTCCACTTCCTGCGGGACCAGGAGAAACCCGCCCCAATACTCCGGGCGAGGCACCGGCGTGCCCGGCGGCCACTGCTCCGCGCAACGCGCATACGCCCGGTCCAGCTCTGCACGGTCCGCTACCGGCGCGGACTGGTACTCACTCGCCCACGCCCCCAATTGGGACCCGTGCGGCCGCTGCGCAAAATACGCGTCGTTCTCTTCGTCACTAAGCCGCTCAGCAAAGCCGTACACGATGACCTGGCGGCGGATCGCATGCCAGGGGAACACGACGCAAGCGCGCGGCTCGCGGGCGAGCGCCACCCCTTTGCGCGACCGGTAGTTCGTGAAAAACCGCAGGCCACGCCGGTCATACCCTTTCAGGAGCACGGTCCGGGCGCTCGGCGCACCATCGGGGTCCACCGTAGACAGCACCATCGCGTTGGGCTCCGACAGCTCCGCCTCGCAGGCCTCGGTAAACCAGGCGTGGAACTGGTCCATCGGCTGCGGTGCCAGGCCACGGGGGTCTAACGGCGCTCCGTCATATGATTCACGCAGCTCAGCAGGGTCAGAATAGTCCACAGTGGTGCATCCTCACACGATCCGTGGGGTAGCCGCCAGCAGTGGGCGGGCCGTTAACGGCACCTCGCATGTCAGCAAAAGATCCTCGAACGGTTCAATGGATTACTAATCCGAGGACCGAGGAGACGGAGGAAGCCGGTATGTCGGACTTCAAACCCGGGCTCGAAGGAGTCGTGGCGTTCGAGACCGAGATCGCCGAACCGGACAAAGAGGGCGGCGCCCTCCGGTACCGGGGTGTCGACATCGAGCAGCTCGTCGGCCACGTCACCTTCGGGCGCGTGTGGGGGCTGTTGGTAGACAACAGCTTCAACCCCGGACTTCCCTTCGCGGACCCGATCGACCTGCCGGTCTCGACCGGTGACGTGCGTGTCGACGTCCAAAGCGCGCTGGCGACCCTGGCACCACGGTGGGGCTTCAAGCCGCTGCTGGACATCGACGAGGCGGAAGCGCGCGACAACGTCGCCCGCGCTGCCTCCGCTGCCCTGTCGATCATCGCCCAGTCCGCCCGCGGGGACCAGCCCAAGGTTCCGCAGAGCCGGGTCGACGAAGGTAAGACCATCGTCGAACGGTTCATGATCCAACTGCGTGGCGAACCGGACCCCCTCCACGTCAAGGCCGTTGACGCCTACTGGACGTCCGCTGCCGAACACGGCATGAACGCCTCCACGTTCACTGCCCGGGTCATCGCCTCCACTGGTGCCGACGTGGCCGCCGCCCTCTCCGGAGCCGTGGGTGCCATGTCCGGTCCGCTGCACGGCGGCGCACCCGCCCGCGTGCTGCACATGCTCGACGAGACGGAACGCCTCGGTGACGCGCGCAAGTACGTCACCCAGGCCCTGGACCGGGGCGAGCGCCTGATGGGCTTCGGTCACCGTGTCTACCGCGCAGAAGACCCCCGGGCCCGGGTCCTGCGCCGTACCGCCAAGGAACTGAACGCCCCCCGCTTCGAAGTCGCCAGCGCCCTGGAGAAGGCCGCCCTGGAAGAACTGCAGGCCCGCAAGCCCGACCGGGTGCTCGCCACCAACGTGGAGTACTGGGCCGCGGTGGTGCTGGACTTCGCGCAGATCCCGGCGTCGATGTTCACGTCCATGTTCACCTGCGCCCGCACCGCGGGATGGTCCGCGCACATCCTGGAGCAGAAGCGCACCGGCCGCCTGGTCCGGCCCAGCGCCCGCTACGTCGGCCCCGCTGTGCGCGACATCAAGAGCGTCGAAGGCGCCGACGAAGCCCTCGCCCAGGGCATCTAAAGCTGTCTGGTTTCGCACACTCGTGAACCCCGGTCACCGGCCGGGGTTCACTTCGTGTGTCGCGCGCCTAGCCGTCCCCCCGCTCCGGTGCGGGGAATCACGCCGCAGGACGGCCCCTCTCCCGCGATCCAGCGGTCCACCGGAGTAGGCTGGCCGAGTGACCGAGATCCACATTCCAGAGAACCTTCTGCCCGGCGACGGCCGTTTCGGCTGTGGCCCGTCCAAAGTCCGTCCTGAACAGGTGACCGCCCTGGCCTCCTCTGGTGCCACCTATCTCGGCACCTCGCACCGCCAGAAGCCGGTGAAGTCGCTCGTCGGCAGGGTGCGTTCCGGACTGGCCGAACTGTTCTCTCTCCCGGACGGCTACGAAGTGGTGCTGGGTAACGGCGGCACCACCGCCTTCTGGGACATCGCCGCGCACACCCTGGTGCGCCGCAAATCCCAGCACGTGTCGTTCGGCGAGTTCTCGTCCAAATTCGCCAAGGTCACTCAAGGTGCGCCGTGGCTCGACGAGCCCACCGTCATCACCGCGGAGCCGGGCTCCTACGCCCCGCCGCGCGCGGAAGCCGGCGTGGACGTCTACGCGCTCACCCACAACGAGACCTCCACCGGTGTGGCCACGCCGATCGAGCGGATCGCAGGCGCTGACGAGGACGCGCTCGTGCTGGTGGACGCCACCAGCGGCGCGGGCGGGCTGCCCGTGGACATCACCCAGACGGACGTCTACTACTTCGCTCCGCAGAAATGCTTTGCGGCGGACGGCGGACTGTGGATCGCGATCATGTCGCCGCGCGCCTTGGAGCGGATGGCCGAGATCGCGGCCACCGACCGCTACATTCCGGCGTTCTTCTCCCTGACGACCGCGGTCGACAACTCCCGTAAGGACCAGACCTACAACACTCCGGCCGTGTCCACGCTGCTGCTGTTCGCGGAGCAGATCGAATGGCTCAACAAGCAGGGCGGCTTGGAGTGGGCGGCCCGCCGCACCGCGGAATCGTCGTCGATCCTGTACAGCTGGGCGGAGAAGTCCGAGTACGCCACGCCGTTCGTCGCTGATCCCGCGCTCCGTTCCCAGGTGGTGGGTACGATCGACTTCAGTGACGAGGTGGACGCCGCCAAGGTCGCCGCGGTGCTCCGCGCCAACGGCGTCGTCGACACCGAACCGTACCGCAAGCTCGGCCGCAACCAGCTGCGTATCGGCATGTTCCCGGCTGTCGAACCGGAGGACGTGCGCGCGCTGACCGAGTGCATCGACTACGTGGTCGGCAAGCTCGGCTGAGCTGACACCACACACCCCTATCGCAAGTCCTTGTCGGCCGGTCCGGGGCTCTCCGGGCCGGCCGACGCGTCCGCAGCACGGATCACGAACGGTCTCGGCCATGCCCAAGAAGAAGCCGCAACCTCCGCACCTCAAGATCATTTCTCACCGGGGCGCGTCTGGACACCGTCCCGAGCACACTCTGGCCTCCTACGAACTGGGAGCGCGCTACGGCGGCGACTTCATCGAGGTGGACTTGGTGGCCACCGCCGACGGGCATCTCATCGCCCGCCACGAACCGGAGATCGGGCAGACCACGGACGTGGCGTCCCGTCCCGAGTTCGCCGACCGCCGCCGCACAGTGACCATCGACGGGCGCGAGGTCACCGGGTTCTTCGCGCACGACTTCACCCTGGCGGAGATCAAAACGCTGCGCGCGGTCGAACGGCTCCCGGACGTGCGCCCGTACAACGCGGAGCTCAACGGCAGGTACGAGATTCCCACCCTGGAAGAGATCGTCGACCTGGCGGATGAGCTGACCAGGGAGCTGGGACGGCCGATCGGGGTCTACCCGGAGACCAAGCACCCCTCCTACCACGCCTCCCTGGGCCTGGATCTGGAGCCGCCGCTGATCGCCCTGCTGCGGGAGCGCGGGCTGCACGGCCCCGAGCCGCGGCTCCCCGTGTTCCTCCAGTCGTTTGAGGCGGACAGTCTGCGCAAACTGCAGGAACTGGAGGTGCCGCTGGTGTTCCTCATGGGCACCGGCGAGCAGTGGCAGCGCTACACCACCCCGGAAGGGCTGGCAGAAGTGGCGTCCTTCGCGCAAGCGATCGGTCCGGAGAAGTCCCTCGTCATCCCGGTCACTGAGGAGGGCGGACTCGGCGAACCCACCTCGCTTGTCGCCGATGCCCACGAGGCCGGCCTGCTCGTGCACCCCTACACGTTCCGCAGCGAGAACCACTTCCTGCCGCCGAAGCTGCGCTCCGGGGACGACCCGACCGCCTACGGGTCGTTTGCCGCCGAATACGAGGCGTTCTTCGCAGCGGGGGTCGACGGGGTGTTCACCGACCACTCCCGGCACGCGTTCCTGGCCCGGGAGATGTTCCTGGCCCAGGCTTGACCTGCCCTGACTCTGTCTCGTCCCGGCTCAGGCCGCGCTGCGGCAACCGGCGCGTCCTGAGCCGTCGTTACCGGGGCCCCGGCGCCGCCGCCTGCGGGGCGCTCGCTAGCTGTTACGCGCAAGCCAGACGATGGCGAGAATCGCCACGGCCGCGATCCCGGCCCCGACGAGGATGAGGCCGCCCGCGCCGCCCCCGCCGGAAAGGTCGGCTTCCTCGGTCGCTTCCGGCGACGGCTCTTCATCCGCTGCCTCGGGAGGAGCGTCCAGAAACTCGTCCACAGGCACCCGCCACACCGGGCTGTGCGTGCCTTCGCTACCGACGAGCAGGGCGCTCCCGTCGCGGGTGAAGGCGAGTGACTCGCCCTGATCGCTTTCCGGCAGGGTGACGGTAGCGATCCGCCGTCCCGGCACCCCCTCGGAAGCGTCGTAGAGGGTCGCATTCCAGTAGGTGCGGATGGCGTAGTAGCTCCCGTCGGGGGAGAATGCCGCATCCGTGGCGAACAGCGGGGCGCTGCCCACCCGGGTCAGCGTGTTGACCCCGTCCGGGTCGAGCTGCTCAGGCGCGGCGTACACCCCACCCGTGAACTCTTTGGACACGATGTAGAGGCGGTTGTCCCGCGGGTCGATGAGCAGTCCTTCCGCGTCCCGTCCCCCGTCCTCGTAGACGAAGGTGAACGTGGTCGCGGTCACGGTCTGGTCGACCAGCTCCCGCGGCTCAGGAATCCGGTAGACCCGGACGTTCGGCCACCCGCCCTGGTAGTTGTCTCCGATGTCGGCGACGTAGATCGCGGGTTCTCCATGCTCGTCGACACCGATCCCGATGGCTTCCCAGTCGCGGGCCTCCACCCCCTCCCCGGCGAGCCAGACGGTGGCCACCGTGTCGCCTTCCCCGTTGACGGCATACAGGGTGGGGCCGTAGTCGGGGCCGCTGTCGTTGTGGGTCCAGTAGATGTCTTCGTGGCGGTGGGAGACCGCCAGCCCGCTGGATTCGGCGATCCGCGGATCGGTGAGGGTGAAGAGCTGCTCGGTCCCTTCCGGCACTGCTCTGCTCGGAGAGGTTGGGGAAGGCTCTGGTGTGGCCGGTGCGGGAGCGGCAGCCCCCGTGATACAGCACACTCCGAGCAGGACGACTACCCCCACGCCGCGGACGCCTCTGGTCATGGCGCCCATCCTGCCATCCTGACCGGTCCGGGAGCGCGGCGGTTTCCTGCCTCCGCCGGGGTGGGTGCGGGCTCGCCTACACCAGCGACCCGATGATCACGATCAGCATGATCACCGCGAGCACCGTGGGCAGCAGCCAGCGTTGCTTCCGATTGTTGGTGAGCATGCTCATGGGTCGCTCCGTCTTCTCCTGATCACTGCCTGGCGGTCATCGGATCGGGCACCGGTGTTCTCAGGCTAGTTTCCAGGTGGCGATGGTCTGGTACCGGGGGACAGCGCCCAGCCGACTGTGCACGAGGTGCACTTCGGCGGCCTGCCACGGTTCGGTGGCGAGGGTTTCCAGGCGGGCGCAGGGCGCGGTCAGGTTGGTGGTGATGCGGGCCCGGGCCACGGTCACGTGGGGCACGTAGCGGCGGTTCTCCACGGGGATGCCCAGGGCGACAGCGGCCTCGCGCAGGTCGGTTGCGAGTGCGGTGAGGGCCGCCGTGTCCCCGTCCACACCCGCCCACAGTACCCGGGAGCGGACCGGTTGGGGAGGGAACGTCCCGCTTCCGCGCAGGCTGAGGGACATCGCGGGGTGGCGGGCCGCCACCCGTCCCAGTTCCCCGGCGACCGTGTCCACCTGGTCGTCAGGCACGTCGCCGAGGAACACCAGGGTCATGTGCCACTGCTCCCGGGCCACCCAGCGCAGTCCACGGGCCGTGGGTCGGGCGGACGCCACCGCCGCGTCCAAGGCGTCGAGCGCCGCGGCGGGGGGAGTGACAGCCGTGAAGAGACGCATTATTCCTCCAGCTCAGGGCGGCGCTCCGGGCCCTTGTCTCGGATGACGTCGACGAAGGGGCGGCGGGCGCGGAGGCGCACCTTCACTCCGAGACTACGGCCCAGGAGCATGGCGGCGCTCACGGCGATGGTGACGCTCACCGTTCCGCCGACGACCATGCTGACTGCGGGGCCGAACAGGTCGGCGAGCACACCGACGATAGGCGCGCCGATGGGGGCGACCCCCAGGAACACCAGCATGTACATCGCCATGACGCGGCCGCGCATCTGCGGTTCCACGTTCAACTGGAAGTAGGCGTTCATAGAGGTGGTGAAGGTCATAAAGCAGATGCCCATGGGCACCAGGGCGACGAGCAGCGCCGTGTAGCCGGGCATGAGCCCGGCGACGACCTGGAGGACGCCGAACAGGAGCGCCCCGATGAGCACGGTGCGCAGCCGGGGTGCTTCGCGCCGCGCCGCGATGAGCGCGCCCGTGAAGGAGCCGAGGGCGAGGAATGTCGCGGCCAGCCCGAACGCCTCAGAGCCCGCCTGGAAGACGTTGTTGACCATGAGGGCGAGCTGGTTCTGCACGTTGGAGCCGAACAGTTGCACGAAGGCGACTGTGGCGAGCAGCAGGAGCAGGTCCCGGCGTCCGGCTACGTAGCGGATCCCTTGCCGGACTTGCCCCTTGGAGCGCGGCGCGAGCTCGCTGACGTGGAGTTCGCTGGGGCGCATCATGAGCAATCCAGTAATGACCCCGGCGAACGAGACCGCGTTGATGAGGAAGACCGGCCCGGTGCCGATAAGGCCGATGAGGATGCCTGCGGCGGCGGGGCCGACCACGCGGCCCAGTTGGAAGCTGGCACTGTTCAACGCCACCGCATTGGGAAGATCCTCGCGTCCCACCATTTCGACCACGAAGCTCTGCCGGGCCGGGCTGTCCACGACGGTGACCAGGCCGAGTCCGAGGGCGAACAGGTAGACGTGCCACACCTGGGCCGTGCCGAACGTCACCAGCAGGCCCAAGCCCAGGGAGAGCAGGCCCATCATGCTCTGGCTCGTGATAAGCAGCCGCCGCTTGGACATCCGGTCGGCGAGTGCACCGCCCCACAGGCCGAACAGGAGCGTGGGAAGGAATTGCAGGGCGGTGGCGACTCCGAGCGCGATCCCGCTACCGCCGCTCAGTTGCAGGACCAGCCACTCTTGGGCGATGCGCTGCATCCAGGTGCCCGGGTTGGAGATCACCTGGCCCAGCGCGAAGAGGCGGTAGTTGCGGTTGGCCAGCGACCGGAACATGCTGGGACGGTTTTTGGACTGTGCGGGTTCTGCCGAGTCTGCGGACTGCTCGTCCGCTGTTACGCGACGATCCGAACGCGGTGTTGTGCTGCTGATAGCGACTCGCTCCTCCGGGTTGTCACCCTCCCGCCGCCCAGGTCACGACTGGCTCAACCGGTCCATGATCTCCGCTGCCCGCCTGAGGACCTCCTTGTCCTCGTGGCTCAGTTCTGCAAGCTGCCGGGTGAGCCACGCTTCCCGGCGCTGGTGGTCGGCTTGGACGAGCTGGATGCCTTCCTCGGTGATCTCCACCAACTGCTGGCGGCCGTCGTCGGGGTGACGCCTACGGCGGACCAGGCCGCGCTCTTCAAGCGCGGCGATGATGCGGGTCATCGACGGCGGCTGCACTTTTTCGTGGTCGGCGAGCGCGCCAGGAGTCATCGTCCCGTGTCGCGCCAGCGTGAAGAGCGCTGATCCCTGTCCCAGGGACAGGGAGGAGTCGGGCCGTTGGGCACGGAGCCGTCGGGCGAGCCGCCCCACGGCCATACGGAGCGCTGCGGCCAGGCTCGCGTCAGTGCTGGCTGGCGTGGATGGGTGAGGCTGATTCATTAGCATGACTCATTACTCTTGCTAACAATATCCCGGGAGGGAAGATTCCCTGGGATTTTCCCGGGTAACGCCACTCACACAAAGTGTGCGTACAAGTACGGCGTCCCATCCCGACGGAATGGGACGCCGAAGCGGACTTGCGGGCTTAGCCGAGCAGCGCCTGGATGGGCGCCTCAGCGAAGTGGATCAGGAAGACGAGGGAGATCAGCAGCATGAGCGGGTGCACGTCACGCCACCGGCCCTGAGCCGTCCGCACGATGGTGTAGGCGATGAACGCGACCCCGATACCGTTGGCGATCGAATATGTGTAGGGCATGATCACGATGGCCAGGAAGGCCGGGATCCCGATCCCCAGGTCCGTGAAGTCGACCTTGGTGATCTGGGTCATCATCAGGAAGCCCACCGCGACCAGCACCGGGGTGGCCGCCTCAGCCGGCACGAGGACCGCCAGCGGCGTAATGAACATCGCCCCGATGAACAGCAGGCCGGTGACGATCGGCGCGATACCGGTCCGCGCGCCTTCCCCGACACCCGCGGCAGACTCGGCGTAGGTGGTGGCCACCGACGCCGAAGCAGCACCACCCACGACAGTGCCGAGCGCGTCGGCGACGAGCACCCCCTGCGAGTTCGGCACGTTGCCGTCCTTGTCGGTGAGCCCCGCCTGGCCGGCGACACCGACCATCGTGCCCATGGTGTCGAAGAAGTCCGCCAGCAGCAGGGTGAGCACCAGCATGAGCATGGTGGCGATCCCCACGCCCCGCCAGTCGGCGAGCAGGTTGAACTGGCCGACCAGGCTGAGGTCCGGGAGCGACACCAGGTCGTCTGCCGACGTGGGCACCGTGGGGACGTTCAGCGCCCAGCCCAGATCGTTCACCTGGCCCGCCTCATCCACCCGCGGCCCCACCTTGGCGAACAGCTCCACCACGATGCCCAGCACCGTGGCGAAGACGATGCCGATCAGCACCGCGCCCTTGACCTGGCGGACCATGAGGACGATGGTGACCACGAAACCGAGGACGAAGACCAGGATCGGCCACCCGTTCAGCGATCCGCCCACCCCCAACTGGACGGGGGTGCCGTCTCCGGGCCGCACGAAACCGGCGTTGACGAAACCGATCAGGGCGAGGAACAAGCCCACCCCGACACCGATCGCGCTCTTCAGCGAGGCGGGGACCGCGTTGAAGACCGCCTTCCGGAACCCGGAAAAGACGAGCAGCAGCATGATGACACCCTCGATCACCACCAGGCCCATAACGTCGGCCCAGGTCATCATGGGTGCCAGCACGTAGGCGACGATCGCGTTGAGGCCCATGCCCGAGGCGATCGCGAAGGGGTAGCGGCTGATGACACCCATCAGGATGGAGGAGACCGCGGCGACCAGTGCGGTGACCGCCGCCACCCGTTCCAAGCCGAGGGTGTCGCCATTGATATCCGGAGCAGTACCGATGATCAGCGGGTTGACCACGACGATGTAGGCCATCGCGAAGAACGTGGCCAGCCCGCCGCGGATCTCACGAGCAAAGTTCGAGCCGCGCGCGGTGACATGGAAATAGCGGTCGAGCGCGGCAGCAAAACCGGTGCGCTTCGTGGGCGGCACCGGCGCAACTGGGGTAGAGGACTCACTCACTCGGTCTAATTTGACAGAGCCTGATCACGGGCAAACATCAGATCCGTTCCGAGTTCTCACACGTCAGCAGGGTCACTGGACAGTCGGCGCTCGGCGGCCCCACCGCGCGGATCGTCTAGCCTGAAAGTGTGCGTAAACCCCGGCAGCCCGACCCTGAGGTCCACGAATCCGACTACCGCATCCCCGCGGCGGTAGGCACCGCAGCATGGACCATCGCCTTGATCGTCCTTCTCCTCCAAGGGGACCGGATTCCTGAGGACAGCCGGTGGTGGATCTGGGTCTGCGTGACCGGGATCGCCCTGGGAGTGTTCGGTTTCTGGTACGTCCCCCGCCTGCTACGCAGCCGCGCCGAAGCCGAAGAGCGGCGCCGGGCCCAGCGCGCCGCGTCCGGTTCCGACCGTTCCTCCTCGCCCCCGTCTGACTCCGCGTCCGACCCGGCGACCGGGAAAGTTTCCCGACAGTCCCGCCCTTGAGCCGCGCCGTTTCGGGGAATGTCCCCGATAATGAACGGGTGTCCGAAACGTTCCGCCCGTTTCCACCGCACCTCGCTGACCGGCTCCGCCACGCCCTGCTCGACGCCGACTACACCGTCTCCGGTGTCCGCGACCGCCTCGGCGACATCGCGGCGCGAGCCCTCGCCCGGGAACAAGTGGTTCCCGCCCTGCGCGCTACCGGTGGAGAAGAACGGCTCGGCCTGCTGTTGCGCCTGTGGTGGCTCGGCGAAGCGGTACCGCAGACCGCGTTGCGCTCCCTGCCGCTCACCGACCTCGCTGAGGCGGGCCTGTTGACGATCCGCGACGGCCAAGCCCGCGCCCTCGTGCAGATCAAACCGTGGGAACTCGCCGACGGCCGCCCCTACTACACCGTCTCCGACCTGACCGTGCGCCCCGGGGAGGGGCAGCCGCGCCCCGACCACGTCGTCGGCGCAGGCGGCGCCTCGGCAACCCTCGCCCAGCTCATCGTGGACGGTCCAGTCGAACGCGCCCTCGACCTGGGCTCCGGCTGCGGCGTGCAATCGCTGCACTTGGCGGAACGCGCCACCCGGGTCTGCGCCACCGACGTCAACCCGCGCGCCCTGTGGATGACCCGGCTGAGCTGCGCCCTCTCCGGGGTGGACAATGTCGAAACCCGGCAAGGGTCGCTGTACGAGCCGGTGCAGGGAGAACGGTTCGACCTCATCGTCTCCAACCCGCCGTTCGTGATCACCCCGGATACGGCCCGCTACACCTACCGGGAATCGGACCTGCCCGGCGACGCGGTGTGCGCCGCCCTCGTCTCCGCTGCCCCCGCGCACCTCACGGAAGGCGGCTGGTGCCAGTTGCTCGCCAACTGGCTGCACGTGGACGGAGAAGACTGGCGGGACCGGGTCGGCGGCTGGGTCGAAGGGACCGGCTGCTCCGGCTGGGTGGTGCAGCGCGACGTCCAAGACCCTGCCGAATACGTGGAACTGTGGCTGCGCGACTCCTGCGAAGCGGGCAGCCCTGAATACGCCCAGCGCTACGACGCCTGGCTCGACTACTTCGAGCGGGAAGGCGTCAAAGGCATCGGCTTCGGGTGGATCTGCCTGCGCAACGACGCCGCCCAGGACGCCACCGTGCGCGTGGAGGAGCTGCGGCACGAAATCGACCAGCCGGTGGGCCCCTACCTGCCGGACGTGGTGGACGGGGCGATGAGTGCGCACCGCCTCACCGACGCAGCCCTGCTGGCGGCCCGCGTCGCCCTTGCCCCCGGGGTGCGGGAGGAGCGGATCAGCGTCCCGGGTGCGCCCGACCCGGAACGGATCCTGCTCCGCCAGACTCAAGGCCTGCGCAGAGTAGCCCAAGTGGGGACGGTTGAGGCCGCGCTCGCTGGGGTATGCGACGGCACAATCCCGGTGGGACCGCTCCTGGACGCGATCGCGGAACTGATCGGTCAGGATCCAGCGGTGCTGCGGGAGCGGACCCCGGCGTCGTTGCGTGGGCTCATCGCGGAAGGCTTTTTCCGAGTAGCCCGATGATCTTAGCTATTCCGGGCTCTCTCCCGCCTCCGGAGGCCCGAAGATGTCACGATCGTCGCGGAGTGTTTCTGGGATGACGCACACTATGGCCGACCCGTTCGGCGTCGCCGACCTGCGCGCGCGGATCCTCGACAGCTGGGCTGCTTCCCCCGCGCGCTTCCGGGAAGACGCCAACGCTGAAGACGACTACGCCCTCGGCGGCTACCGCAACCGTGTCGTCGTGGAACTGGCGCAGAACGCCGCGGACGCCGCCCAGCGCGCCGGCAGGCGGGGACGCCTCGTTCTGCGGCTCCGCGGCCGAGAGTTCACCGCCGCGAACACCGGTGCCCCGCTCACCGCCGAAGGCGTGGAGTCCCTGTCCACGCTGCGTGCCTCCGCGAAACGCGACGCCGCTGCGGTGGGCCGCTTCGGGGTCGGCTTCACCGCGGTCGCCTCGCTCAGCGACGACGTGGTATTTGCGTCCCGGGACGGGGCAGTGCGGTGGAACCGCGACCGGGCCGCCGCCCTCGTCCACGACGAGCTCATCGCCACGGGCCGGGCCCACCCGAAACTCGCGGAAGAACTGGCCCGCCGCGACAACCGGGTGCCGCTGCTGCGGCTGCCGTTCGCCGACCGCACCCGCCCGCCCGACGGTTTCGACAGCGCAGTCATCCTGCAGCTCCGCGACGCGGACGCTGGCGCCCGTCTGGCCCTGCAGCTCGCGGAGACCGGCCAAGCGCTGCTGTTGGCCCTCCCATGGCTCGCCGAAATCACCATCGACACGGACAGCCACGTCCGTTCTCTCCGCTCCACCTGGGAGCCCGACGGCACGGTCACCATCCGCAGCAGCGATGCCTCGGGGGACCACGTCACCCGCTGGTCCACGGTGACCAGGTCCGGACAGTTCACCGAGGCAGACCTCGCCGACCGGCCCGTCGAAGAACGCGAACGCCGCGACTGGTCGCTGACCTGGGCAGTGGCGCTCGACCCGGCCAGCGGGGCAGCCGTGCTGCCCCCAGACGTGCCCCGGGTCGTGCACGCGCCCACTCCCAGCGACGACGAACTCCACGTCCCCGCCCTGCTGATCGGCACTTTCCCGCTGTCCCCCGACCGTCGCCGGATCGCTTTCGGCCCGGCCACCGACGTGCTGCTCGACGCGGCTGCCGACGCCTACACCGAGCTGCTGCGCCGCATAGCCGCCCCCGCCACCTGGGACCTGATTCCGCTGGAGCGGCTCAGCGGCGACGAATTCGACGCCCGGTTCCGGGCCCGGGTCGCGGCACTCCTGCCGGACCTTCCGTTCCTGCAGACCGTCACCGGAGTCTCCCTCAGCCCTCGCGACGCGGTGCTCGTCGAAGGAGGCGACACCCTGCTGGACGTGCTGGACGGCCTGGTGCCGAACGCGCTGCCCGGCGACACCGACCTGCACCACCCCGGGGTGCGCGCCCTGCAACTGCGCCGAGTCTCGCTTGCCGACCTGGCCGACCTGCTCACCGGGGTCGACCGGGAACCCGCCTGGTGGGCGCGCCTGTACGCGGCGCTGCGCGCGGTCGGACAGCGCGGCGCCGCCCTGGACAACCTGGGGGCGCTGCCGGTGCCGCTGTGGGACGGACGGCTGGTACGCGGGCCCCGGGGCCTGCTGCTGCCCACGGGGGAGGCGTTCACCTCAGGCATCCTGGACGCTACGGCCCTCGAACCGCTGGGCTTGCGGATCGTGCACCCGGAAGCGGTCGACCCGCTGCTCGTCCGCCTGGGAGCGGTAGAAGCCAACGAACGCGCCATCCTCACCGACCCGATGACCCGGGCCGCCGTAGAGAACTCGCTGGACGCCAACGACCCGGACCTGATCGCCCGGGCCGTCCTCGAACTGGTCGCGGCCTCCGGGGTGACGGTCGCTGACGAGCCGTGGCTGGCAGAGCTGGCGCTGCGGGACGCGGACGGCGACTATGCGCCCGCCGCCGAACTCCTGCACCCGGACAGCCCGCTCGTGGACATCTTCACCGACGACGCCCCCTTCGGGGTGCTCGCCGCCGACCTGGCGGAGGCGTACGACACGGAGACGCTGGAGTCGGTGGGGGTGATGCGGCTCTTCACTGTCCACCGCGCCCACGACGTGACCTTGGGCGCCGGGCTGGAAGACAGCCTCGACGACCTCCCACTCGACGGCGTGGACGAATGGGCGGCCGCCGTGTCGGCCCTGCTCGGCGACCCTGAACTCCCCCCGGTCGTCCCCGAGTTCGTGGGAGTCCGCGACTTGGAGTTCGTGCGGGAAGACCGCTGGCCCCAAGCCCTGGAACTCCTGTCCGCTCCCGGACCGCGCGCCGCCATCGTCGAACCCACCCGAGTGTTCACCGGGGACGGCCGGGTTGTGGACGTGCCCTCCTACACGGCATGGTGGCTGCGCACCGGTGCGCTGCTCGGCGACCGCACCCCCAGCGAGCTGCGCACCGCCGACGCGGACCCCGCCCTCACCGGCCTCTACGACGAGCTCCCCGTGGACGTGGACCCGGAGTTCGCCCGCGCCCTGGGAGTGCGTTCCCGCCTAGACGACCTGCTCGCCGACCCGGACGGCCCTGACGACCTCCTGGAGCGCCTGGGCGATCCGGACCGCCACATCTCCCGCGCTGAGCTGCGCCGGCTGTGGGCGGCGCTGGCCGACGTCCCCCCGGACCGGGTCACGCCCCCGGATCGGGTGCGCGCGGTGCACGGCGGCTCCGTGGTGGTAGCCGACGCCGAAGAAACCGTGGTCGTGGACGCCCCGGACCTGCTGCCGCTGCTCGCAGACCGTCCCGTAATCCTGGCCCCGGTCGACCGTGCCGTGGACCTCGCCGACGTTCTCGACCTCGACCTGGCCTCCGAAGTGGTGGCAGGCCGGGTCACCTCGACTGGGGAGGCCCGCCCTGTTCCTGAAGAGGTGCGGGCGTTCCTCGGCACAGTGCCGTTGACCTACCTGCACCACGGCGAGTTGCTGGTGGACGGGGCGGCCGTGGAGTGGCGCTGCACGTCCGGCCAACTGCACGCCGCCACGTCAGACGGGCTGGCCCGCGCCCTGTGCTGGGCGACCGGCCAGTGGCCGCGCCGCCACCTGGTCGCGGCGCTGCTGCGCGACCCGCAGTCTCTGCCGCTGCTGCACGCCGAAGCCGACCTGGAGTGACCGGCTCACCCCTGCTGCATGGCCCGCACGCCTCCTTCCGAGGCTTGCACGAGGACGAACCCGCGGCCTTCCAAAGCGAGCTGGAACGCCTCCCCGCTGCCGCGGCCGATCAGCGCCCCCGCTTTGACGGTGCTGCGCAGGCTGGTGGTGAGCGACGTGGACCAGGCGACCGCGGCTTTGGTGTCCACGAAAGTCATCTGGTCGGCGTTGAGTAGCACCGGGGTGCCGTGGCAGGCGACCGCGACCCGGCCCCGGCCCCGGAACACCGTGTTGAACAGGCCGCCAGCGATGATGCCCATGCCCCGCACCCGGTGGATGTCCCACTCCAGGCCCGCTTCGAAAGCGAGCACGTTGTTCCCGTTGACGGTGATCGACTCGTCTTCCAAGTCGAGGATGTGGATCTCCCACGCGTCCCGGGCGAGGAAGACCGTGCCTTTCCCGAACACGCGCATGAGAGGCAGGCCTTCGCCGGTGAGCATCTTCTTGGTGAACCGGCCGAGCCCCGAGCCCTGGTGGGCGAAGTCGATGTCGCCCTGGTAGGCCACCATCGTGCCTTTGCGTGCGTAGAACTCCCCGTCGCAGACGACGCGGAGCATCCGGGGGTTCTGCAGCGACATCCCGGGTAGGTCGTTCTCCTGGGCCTGGTTGAACAGTTCACTCCGCACGCGCTTACTCTCCTCCACGATGGCGGCACCGCCCGCGGTGTTCGCCCTGCGGGCGGCGGCTGCCGGACAGCCGTCCTTTCCGGCCCGAAGGTAAGGGACACCACGGCCAGCACCGCGTGCCTGCTAGGCGTCCTGCTCCCCCGGACGGGGCCCGTAGCCCTAGTCCTCGGACGTCCGCGGGCCCGCGGCGGGTTCCCTTGCCTTCAAGGTGAGCGCTAGCGACACCGCGCTGCCGCCGCGGCAGGCGTGGGGCCCGGCGGTGCTGCCAGGCCCCACGTCACTGCCGGGCCTGCTTGTCAGAGGAGACCAGCTCCAGCTCGCTGGTGTCGTCGAACACGATGGTGTCGTAGCCCATCTCGTCAACCACCGGCGTGAGCCGTTCAGAGGTGCGCTCCGGCACCGCGGCCTCTGAATGCGCCCCGCAGCCGTGGTCCAGGGAGACCACCCGGCCATCGTCGGGCGCGTACTCGTTGGCGCACACCCCGAACATCTGCCGGAGCTTGCCCGCCAACGGGACAAGGAAACCGCAGGTAGCGCACTGGGCCGGGGCTGCAGTGGCGATCGGGCTCTTCGGACCGCCCGGGCCGGCGTACCAGCGTTTCGCCGCTGCCTGCCGTCCCACTTCGGAAAGCACGCGGGCCCGCCCCAGTCCCAGCTCCCACAGCATCTGCTGGTCTTCGCCGTCTGCGTCGGTCTCTTCGGTGGGGACTTGGGCGTAGCCCGGCATCAGCCGTTCGTCGTCTTCAGGGGTCGGCAGCAGGTCTCCCACCCCGAGGTCGCCCGGGCGCAGGCGCTCCTTCCACGGCAGCCACTCGGGTGCGATGAGCGCATCCGGGCCGGGCAGCATCACCGACTCGTTGACGGTGACGTACTTGGCCCGGGCGGCACGCACCACCGTGACCGCGTAGTGCCACCCCGGGTAGGCGGGGTTCAGGCACTCGAAGAAGTGGGTGACCAGGCGGGTGTCCTCGACCTTGGTGCCGAGGTGTTCACCCACCCACTCCGGGCGCCCGATCTCCACGGCCGCTGCACGGGCGAGATCCTGCGCCTCAATGCACGCCTTGTCTGGTACGGGGGATCGACGGGTGCGTCTCACGTCTCCATTGTCACTGATGACCGCCACCGGCTTGACCACGAAAGGGATCGATAACTGACCGTTACGCGCTTATCGCGCCTGAGAAGTGTGGACGCGCCCTGTGGCGTCCGCCACAGGGCGCGTTGCGTGCGGGGTGTCAAAGTTCGATATCGTCGGCGAGTGCCCGAAGGACTTTGGCGATCTTGGTCGCTTCGCGACGGTCGGGATACTTGTTCCTGCGATAGGTGTTGGACACATTGTCAAGCAGCTTGATCAGGTCCTCGATGATGACCACCATCTCGTCTGGCTTCTTGCGTAGCGCTTTGGCCACCGAGGGCGGCGTGTCGAGCAACCGGACCTGGAGCGCTTGAGTGCCCTTGCGCCCCTCCACAATGCCGAACTCGACCCGTTGGCCGGGCCGTAGTGTGGTCGTGCCAGGCGGAAGCGCCGAGGCGTGCAGGAAGACCTCGCCGCCGTCATCTTTGGTGAGGAAGCCGAACCCCTTGCCCGCGTCGTACCACTTGACCTTGCCAGTGGGCACGTGTGACCTCTTCGCTTTCGCAGTCGAAACACCGGGACCCGTCACCCACTCCGGTCATACCGGATCAGTGGGGAACGGCCCCCGTCCTTCCAACAGTGGACGGGTCTTTCAGGCTAACCGCGGCTGTCCAGGACAGCCACTAGATAACTTCTTTAAAACGACCAAAAAGCAAGCTAATTCCCACTGTGGCCGGTCTGGGGCGAGTTTTCCACTCCTATCCGTAAGCTGCTAACGAAAACGGACGAGAGGCCCGGAAAAACTGTGTTCCGGGCCTCTCCGCTTGCGGCCGCCCGCGCGTACCACCGGTTGCGGAGTTGTGGGACGGGATCCGGCGATTCTCCGGGCTGCCGCCACGGTTGCCGGCCGCTGCGGTGACGGGCTCCACCGGCGGCCGGCAACCGTCGTCCTCGGGCCTCGGCACTCGCAGGACAGACAGACCCACCGAGACAGCCATGTTCTGGGCCGGGACGCAGGGCCATCGTCTCTCATCACTCCCGTAGCGCACGCCTGCCAACCGGGCATATGCGGTGATATTCCGGATCGTTTGCTTCTGGTTGATGCCGGACAGCCCGCTGCACGCCCGCGCCCTCGCACGCACCTCGCACACACCCCTGTGGCATTCCGCGACTCTGTCGTCACATGCCGCTACGCTACCCGGTGACCGATCCGCAGCGGTCCCTGCAGCCCTTCCGAGCTGCCATGCCACTGCGGCCCGCACCCGCTCGCGGTGAACCGCTCCGGTCACCGGGGGACAATCCCCATCGTGGTCATGACCGATCCCGCACGGTACTGCCGCGGGCAGGCGGGGCACGGCATCCCCCGGCCCCGTCGGCGGCGCGGGCCGCTCCCCGCAGCCCTCGGCAAGCCACGGGCTTGTTCGGCACTCCGCCGCAGATTCTGATGTGATGGGATCAACCCACTTCTGGTGTACGGAATCGAGGTTTCTCCCCCATGAGCAACCCGCCGCTGCCCCCGGGAGCCGCCGACCCCCGCGACGAACCGTTGCCTCGGGCCCGCCGGACCGCAGGCACGCAGGACGGGGACCGCGCGGAGGGCGATGCGGCCTTCCGTCCCTCCGGTGCGAGCAGCTCCACGATGGCGCTCATCCTGCACGCACTCACCTTCCTGTGCTGCGGGAACTGGTTGTTCGGCATCCTCGGCATCGTTTTCGCGGTGCGTGCCGCGCACAAGCGCGACCAAGGGCTCTACACTCAGGCCGAAACTCTGACCAGGTACTCCTGGTACTGCCTTGGAGCCGGCGCAGTGATGCTCCTGGTCATGCTCATCTCCTTCGGTGTTCTCCTCACCCAGGCAGGATCGTGGGTAGAGGAAGCAATCTCACCGGGGGTGAACTACTGACCGCTATCGCAACCTGCGCTCCGCCATGTGGAGAACCTGGACTGAAGAGAGGGCGGAATCCATGAACAGCCAGTGGCCCGGCCCGGGCAATCCCTGGGGCGACCGCACCGCCTCTCCTCCGCCGCACCACCCTGGAAGCGGCCCGCCCGGGGTTCCCGGCTTCTCCTGGCACGCTTCTCCCCCGCCCGGGTTTCCCCCGCCTCCCCCGGCGGGAGAGCCGTCGTTTCCCGGTCCCCCGCTGGCCAAAGGCAACGCGGTCCTCGCCCTGATCATCGCGATCATCCTCACGTTGACCTGCGTAGGCATCACCGACGTGATCGGGATCGTGCTGGCCGCCGTCGCCCTCAGCAAGGACGAGGACCCGGAAGAGTTCGACCGCTACGTCCGCTGGGCATGGTTGAGCAACTTCATCCACCTCGGCTTCCTCATCCTGCTGCTCGTGCTGTTCATCATGCTCAGCACGGTCTGAGCCCGCCCCGCCGCGACGCGCAGGCCGGAGCAGCGCGTGCCTAGATCGCGGGCAGCCAGCCCATCAGCACGGTGCCTCCCGCGATCATCCAGGCCACCAGGGAGTAGCCGAGGGTCTGGGCGCGCAAGGCCGGCTTGGCCCGCAGGACCGGTGTAGTGAAGGCGGCCACCATGAGCGCCAAGGCGAGCACCGCGGGAATCAGTGAAGCCAAGGCGAACAGCTCCATCTGGTCGACGCACTTCTGGTAGCCCTGCTCCAGCGGGTCACCGCAGAACACCTTGTCTCCTGAATCCGTGAAAGCCGACGCGGAGATACGGCCGCGGCCCACGTCCGCGGCCCATGCCGCCAGCACCGTGACGCTCCCAGACGCGGACGGTCCGAGTTGTCAAGGGCGACACACCTTGACGGTACCCCGGAAAGTCCGACTCGTGCGCCCAGCTCCCAGCAAACCGGATGAACCGCCCCGGCGCTTAGGGTGGAGGCCATGGGTGCTGTTGACTCCGCAACGCCTGCGGTCGTGGACGCGCTGGCCTGGGTGCACGTCCGCGACGGCCGGGTGCTCCAAGTACGTCCCAAGGGCAAGGACGTCTTCTACTTCCCGGGTGGGAAACGCGAACCGGGGGAAAACGACGCTGAAGCGCTGATCCGGGAAGTCGCCGAAGAGGTGTCCGTGCAACTGGACCCCGCCACGCTGCAACTGTTCACCGTGGTGGACGCGGCGGCGCACGGCTATCCGGAAGGCACCCGGGTCCGGTTGACGTGCTATACCGCGGAGTGCACCGGGGATCTCGCCCCGCGTTCCGAGATCGCCGAGCTCGCCTGGTTCACTCAGGCGGACGCCGACCGGTGCGCCCCGGCCGGGGTGCGGGTCCTCGCCGAGCTTGCCCAGCGGGGCCTCGTCACCCGTTGAACCGGCCCGCCCCGCGGCCGCCCACAGCACAAAAAAGGGGACGGTCCGGAAGGGACCGTCCCCAGTGGACGTGTAGTACCGGTCGGACTAGAAGTCCATTCCGCCCATGTCGCCGCCAGCGTTGTTCGCGGCCGGCTTCTCCGGCTTCTCGGCGATGACGGCCTCGGTGGTCAGGAACAGACCAGCGATGGAGGCAGCGTTCTGCAGCGCGGAGCGGGTGACCTTGGTCGGGTCGATGACACCGTCCTTGAACAGGTCGGTGTACTCGCCGGTGGCCGCGTTCAGGCCGATACCGGGCTCCAGGCTCTTCACCTTCTCCACGACAACGCCGCCCTCGTAGCCGGCGTTGATCGCGATCTGCTTCAGCGGCTCCTCAACAGCGCGGCGGACGATGCTGGCACCGATGGCCTCGTCGCCCTCCAGCTCAAGCTTCTCGAAAGCAGCGATGCTGGCCTGCAGCAGCGCGACACCACCGCCGGGCAGGATGCCCTCCTCCACCGCGGCCTTGGCGTTGCGGACCGCGTCCTCGATGCGGTGCTTGCGCTCCTTGAGCTCCACCTCGGTGGCGGCGCCGGCCTTGATGACAGCCACACCGCCCGCCAGGCGGGCCAGGCGCTCCTGCAGCTTCTCGCGGTCGTAGTCGGAGTCGGTGCGCTCGATCTCGGCGCGGATCTCGTTGACCCGGCCAGCGATCGCGCTGGCGTCGCCAGCACCGTCGACGATCGTGGTCTCGTCCTTGGTGACGACGACCTTGCGGGCCCGGCCGAGCATGTCCAGCTCGGTGTTCTCCAGCTTGAGGCCGACTTCCTCGGTGATGACCTGGCCGCCGGTCAGGATCGCGATGTCCTGCAGCATGGCCTTGCGGCGGTCACCGAAGCCGGGGGCCTTGATCGCGACGGACTTGAAGGTACCGCGGATCTTGTTGACCACCAGGGTCTGCAGCGCGGTGCCCTCGACGTCCTCGGCGATGACGACCAGCGGGCGGCCGGCCTGCAGAACCTTCTCAATGACCGGAAGGAACTCGTTGTTGTTGGAGATCTTCTGGTTGGCGATGAGGATGTAGGGGTCCTCGAGGACCGTCTCCATGCGCTCCAGGTCGGTGGCGAAGTAGGGCGAGATGTAGCCCTTGTCGAAGCGCATACCCTCGGCGAGCTCCAGCTCCAGGCCGAAGGTCTGGCCCTCTTCGACAGTGATGACGCCTTCCTTGCCGACCTTGTCCATCGCCTCGGCGATGTACTCGCCGATCTGCGGGTCGCCCGCGGAGATGGAGGCGGTGGAAGCGATCTGCTCCTTGGTCTCGACTTCCTTGGAGAGGTTCGCCAGCTCCTCGCTGATGCGGGCCACGGCGGCGTCGATACCGCGCTTCAGGCCGATGGGGTTGGCACCAGCGGCTACGTTGCGCAGACCCTCGCGGACCAGGGCCTGGGCCAGCACGGTGGCGGTGGTGGTACCGTCACCGGCCACGTCGTCGGTCTTCTTGGCGACCTCCTTGACCAGCTCGGCGCCGATCTTCTCGTAGGGGTCCTCGAGCTCGATCTCCTTAGCGATGGAGACACCGTCGTTGGTAATGGTCGGCGCGCCCCACTTCTTCTCAAGGACGACGTTGCGGCCCTTGGGGCCGAGCGTCACCTTGACAGCGTCCGCGAGCTGGTTCATACCGCGCTCGAGGCCGCGCCGGGCTTCCTCGTCAAACGCGATCAGTTTGGCTGCCATAGAGTTCTAGTCCTCCCGAGACCGGGCTGATACGCGAGGGAACGAGCCGACGCCCGCGACGGATGGTCGCGCCGATCCGGCACCCGTCTGCCGGATGTCACGACCTCATCGTCTCGATCCGCGATTTAGCACTCGACTGCGGAGAGTGCTAACGGTTACTTTTTAGCACTCCCCTGGGGGGAGTGCAAACGTCCGGAGCACCGCCGCCGCCCTCCCTACCCCCAGCTCAGAGCGGATTAACCACCCCTCAGGGACTTTTCCGCTCCCAGAAAAACAGGTGTGGCCGGGGCGTGTCACACCCCGACCACACCTGCACGACACGGGTCCCGGTCAGCAGCCTCCCGCCACCGCCGGGATAATCGACACTTGGACCCCGTCCGGGGTGGGCGTGTCCAGACCGCTGGCGAACCGGACGTCCTCGTCACCCACGTAGATGTTGACGAAACGGCGGATCGCGCCGTCGTCGCCGAGGATACGGGCCTGGATCCCCGAGTAGTTGGTCTCCAGGTCAGCCAGCACCTCCTTGAGGGTGGCCCCCTCGGCGGACACCTCGGCCTGCCCCTTGGTGTAGGTGCGCAGAATCGTCGGAATGCGGACGCTGACACTCATCGCTGTGGACTCCTTGATGGGTTCGGCTCTGCAAAGGGGGAAACAGACCAGCGAATAGACCAGCGGCGGTCAGAGCAGCCCGGCGTCTTTGAACGCGCTCAGCGACGGCTTGATCGTCGCGGTGACACCGGTACCGGACACAGCGTTGAGCGTCTTCAAGCCGTCCCCGGTGTTGAGCACCACGGTCTCGGCCTCGGGGTCCAGCACTCCCTTGGCCAGCAGTTTGCGCAGCACACCAGTGGTGACCCCGCCCGCAGTCTCGGCGAAGATCCCCTCCGTGCGCGCCAGCAGGCGGATCGAATCCACGATCTCCTCGTCGCTGACGTGTTCGACCGCGCCTCCCGTGCGGCGGCAGACGTCGAGCACGTACGGGCCGTCCGCCGGGTTGCCGATAGCCAGCGACTTAGCGATGGTGTCCGGCTTGACCGGCTGGACCACGGTGTAGCCCTTCTCCCAGGCACGGGCCACGGGCGCGCAGCCGGTCGCCTGCGCCCCGAAGATCCGGTACGGCTTGTCCTCGACCAGCCCCAGCGCGATCAACTCCTGGAATCCCTTGTCGATCTTGGTGAGTTGGGACCCGGAGGCAATGGGGATCACGATCTGGTCGGGGACGCGCCACCCCAACTGCTCGGCGATCTCGTAGGCGAGCGTCTTCGACCCTTCGGCGTAGTAGGGGCGCAGGTTGACGTTGACAAAACCCCAGTCCTCCCCCGCCGGGTCGCCGATCAGCTCGGAGCAGAACCGGTTGACGTCGTCATAGGTGCCCTCGATCGCCACAAGCTGGCCACCGTAGACCGCGGCCATGACGACCTTGGCTTCCTCCAGCCCTGCCGGGATGAACACGCAGGAGCGGAACCCGGCGCGGGCCGCGGCAGCGCCCACCGCCCCGGCAAGGTTCCCTGTCGACGAGCAGGACAGGGTGGTGAAACCGAAGACCCGGGCAGCTTCCACTGCCATGGCCACGACCCGGTCCTTGAACGAATGCGTCGGGTTAGCGGAGTCGTCTTTGACGTACAGGGAGCGCAGCCCCAGTTCAGCGGCGAGCCGGTCGGCCTTGACCAGCGGGGTCAGGCCGGGGTTCATGTTCGGCAGCTTCTCGACGTCGACGGGAACCGGCAGCAGGGCCTTGTACCGCCAGATGTTCTTCGGCCCCTGCTCGATGGACTCACGGGTAACGGTTCCGAAGTCGTAGGCGACTTCCAGCGGGCCGAAACACTCGATGCAGGCGAAAATCGGACCGAGATCGTAGCGGGCGCCGCATTCGCGGCACGACAGTGCGGAAGCAGAACCGAAAGAGCCGGTGGCAGACGTGACTGATTCCGTGGCGGTCAGCGCCATGAGGCGTTCTCCCCTCATCTTCCCCACTGCCACCTTGACAGTGGGACGGAGTTGGCACCTGTCCCGGCCGCCTCGCACCTGACGAGCAACGTCCACCGGGATGGTTGCCGGGGCTTCACAGGGCCGTGTCCCTCCACCCCTCTGGATGAGCAATCTCAAGTTTTCCGCTCGGTTGTGTCCCGAGACCTGTCGGTCACTCTAACGGACCGCGTACCAGTTTTCCACGGGGGGCCATGTGCTCCCAGTTCTCCCCCTCCGTCCATGCTGTGACAGAGCTCTACCCGAAGGGCCGGTTTGCGTGGCAGCGCACCGGGCGAGACTAAACAGAACGCGAGACACGACCCGCCTCCCGTCGCCCCAAGGGCCATGTAGTCAAATGGGTCATCGGACTCCGACCGCTGAGAGGTGGACCAACAGGTGGACAAGGCACAGATCCTCGTCGCTTCCAACAGGGGACCCGTGTCCTTCTCAATCGGGGACGACGGCGCCGTGAAATCCCGGCGCGGCGGTGGCGGCCTGGTTTCCGGACTGAGTTCGGTAGCCACCGAGATCGAAACCCTGTGGGTGTGCGCCGCGTTGTCCGACGCTGACCGCAAAGCCGCCGCAGCAGCCCCCGAAGGGCGGCTGGACAAGGCCGGATACGACGTGGGCGGGGCGAGTGTACGCATGCTCAACATTCCCGCCGACGTCTTCAACAATGCCTACAACTCTGTGGCGAACTCCACACTGTGGTTTGTTCACCACATGCTCTACGACACCCCCAACAAGCCGTCGTTCGGCTCCCGTTTCCGCGCCGAGTGGGAGGACTACCGGGCCTACAACTCTGCTTTCGCGGAAGCACTGCTGACCGGCGCGGACGAGGGGGCGAAGGTCGCCGTCCAGGACTACCACCTGGCGCTGGTACCGAAAATGCTCCGGGTACGCCGCCCCGACCTGCGCATCGCCCACTTCTCCCACACCCCTTGGGCTCCCCCCGAGTACTTCCGGATGCTTCCCGCGGACATCGGCCGGGAACTCCTCGAAGGCATGCTCGGCGCCGACCACTTGGGCTTCCTCAGCGTGCGCTGGGCCGACGCGTTCCTGCGGTGCTGCGAAGTGTTCCTGCGCGCCCCGGTGAACTGGGGCACCCGCACGGTCGAGCATGGCGGCCGGGTCATCCGTGTCGGAGTCCACGGCCTGGGCGCAGACGCCCAAGGGCTGCGGGAGCGGGCCGCCGCCGAAGATGTGGCGCGCTGGCGGGAACGGCTGCGGGAACGGGTCGGCGACCGCAAGCTGATCGTGCGAGTGGACCGCACCGAACTGTCCAAGAACATCGTGCGCGGCCTGGAAGCCTTCGGTGAACTGCTGCGGAAGCGCCCCGAATGGCGGAACCGGGTCACCCACTTGGCGTTCGCATACCCCAGCCGCAGCGGTGTCGCGGAGTACCGCGCCTACACCGAGTCGGTGCGGGCCACGGCCGAAGCGATCAACGCCGAGTTCGGCACCGACGACTGGACCCCCGTGGTGCTGGAGGTCAACGACGACTACCCCCGCTCCCTCGCCTCCTACCAGATCGCTGACGTGCTGCTGGTCAACCCGATCCGCGACGGGATGAACCTGGTCGCAAAGGAAGGGCCGGTGCTGTCGCTCAACGGCGTAGCGCTCGTGCTGTCCACTGAGGCGGGCGCTGCCGACGACCTGGGCGCCGACGCGATCCTCGTCAACCCCTACGACGTGTCGGAGACCGCCGAGGCGCTGCACCGGGCGCTGACCATGGACGAAGAGGAGCGACGGCAGCGCACGGAACGTCTGGCGGAGGCCGCTGCCGCCCTGCCCCCGCAGCGGTGGTTCACCGACCAGCTGCGGGCTTTGGACTGAGCCTTCCCCGGTGGCAGCTCCGCCCCGGGCCTGCCACCGGACGAGGACGCACCCCCTAGGCCGGGGACGCCGGCCTAACCGGCCTGCCTCGAGCCGGAGCAGTGCCCCGGGCACCGCAGCCCCCGCGGAACGCTGGCGCGGCCGCGCCTCCTCCGGCGAAGCCTGCCACGTTTCGACCGCTTTCCCGGCGGAGCCGCAGCCCGGGGCAGGAGCTTTCCCGTCGCGCAGCGTGGGCGGTCGGCTCACCCGCCCACGGCTGCCACGAGTTCCTCCAGGAACGCCACCACTCCTTCCGGCCCCGGCACCACCGCGTCGGCGCGCCGGGCGAGCTCGGTGACCTCGGCGGAACCGCTGCACAGTTTGAACCCGGCTACGCCCTGCTCCCGGAGCCGCTCCACCGCGTCGTAGGCTGCCAGGTCGCCCAAGTCGTCTCCGGCGTACAGCACCGCCTCCGCGCCGAGGCGGGTGACCAGGTCGGTGAGCGCCGCCCCCTTGTCCACCCCGGGCGGCCGCAGTTCAATCACCATGCGCCCGGGCTCCACAGCGAGCTCCGCCCGCTTGGCGAGATCCGCTAGAGGAGCGCGCAACAGCTCCAACGCGGCTTCCGGGTCGGCGGTACGCCGCGTGTGCACGGCCAACGCGTGCTTCTTGTCCTCGATCCACGTGCCTTCAGGGGCGCCCACCTCGTCGAGCAGGCCGGGCAGGGCTTCGCGCACCATGGCCACGCCGGGCGGCGGTTCGGGAACGGTGAGCTTCCCGTCCTCCCAGCGCTCCCGACCGTAGTGGCCGAGCACAGTGATCCCCGGCACCGCGTCAAGACCGCCGTAGTCGACTGCGGTCTGGGCGGGCCGCCCGGTGATGACGGCGACCGCGCGCACCCGGCCCGCGAGGGCGCGCAGCGCCGGAACCGCGCCAGGGTGGGCGCGGGAATCCCGCGGATCAGGCACGATCGGCGCGAGCGTCCCATCGAAGTCGAACGCGCACACTGCGCGGTCCGGCATGTCGCGGATGCGATCCAGCGCGACCTTGCCGCTCTGTGTCGTCGATTGGAGAAGAGACATAGACGGCTTTCCACTCGGTGGACTGAACGCTGGAGGTATGCCCGAAACCGCTCGCACCCCAACCCTGACCGAGTGTGCGACACCGCACCCCGGCGTCCGCGGCTGCCCGGCCGCAGGACAGCCCAGCGGGGCTACAACTGAATCCCCAGTTTGCGGGCGACACGCTGCCGTTGGCGTTCGCTGCGCCTCCGGCGGAGCCGTTTCACGGTCATCGGGTCGAAAGCGAGCGCTTCCGGCCGGTCGATGATCTGGTTGAGAAGCTGGTAGTAGCGGGTGGGCGAGAAGCCGAACTCGTCGCGAATGGCCTGCTCTTTAGTGCCTTCGAGTTTCCACCACTGCCGTTCGAAGGCGAGGATGCGCTGGTCGCGCTCGTCCAGCGCAGACGGGGTGTCCGACCGTGGTAAGCCGTGATCGGACGGGTCTGGTGCCTGGGATCCGCTGTCTGCCATTGACCGCCCTCCATCGTCCGGATCGGGCGATTTATCGTAGCGATTTCACGGGAGAGATCGAGGGGAATGCCGCATGACTGACCATGGGGGATACACCTGTCTCACTTTCCTGACCGATTACGGGACCCAGGACGGTTTCGTGGCCGCCTGCCGCGCCCAGATGCTGCGGCACGCACCCGGGCTCCCCGTCATCGACATCACCCACGACATCCCGCCCGGGGATGTGCGGCGCGGCGCCACCGTGCTGGCCGACACGGTTCCCGAGTTCCCGGCCGCGGTCCACATCGGCGTCGTCGACCCGGGGGTGGGGACCGCGCGGCGCAGTGTGGCCCTTGCCGCCGGAGGCCACGTCCTTGTAGGGCCGGACAACGGGCTGCTGGTCTGGGCGGCGGAAGCCCTCGGCGGGATCGACACGGCCGTGGAGTTGACCAACGAGTCGCTGTGGCGGCACCCGGTCTCCCGCACGTTCCACGGGCGGGACATCTACGCCCCGGTGGGGGCACGAATCGCGGCCGGGCTTCCCCTGTCCGAAGCGGGGCAGGCCCTCGACCCGGCGGTCCTGGTGCGGCTGTCCGCTCCGCTCCGCGACGTCAGCGGTGGAGTGGCCCGCGGCGAAGTGCACGCCATCGACCGGTTCGGCAACTGCCAACTGTCGCTGCACCCGGAAGACCTGCGGTCCGTTGTCGCGGCTCCGGGACTCCCGGACCGGGTGGCGGTGCGCTTGCCGGACGGTTCGCACACGGTCGCCGTCGCCGCAACGTTCGGCGCGGTCCCCCTCGGCGAGCCGGTGCTCCTCACCGACTCGGCCGGGCTGCTGGCGCTCGCGGTGAACGGGGGAAGCGCCGCCCAGCGGTTCGGCTTGGGCGTGGGGGCGCCCGTAGTCCTGTCCCGGACCAGTTCAGAGCCCATGAAAGAATGACGTGCGCCCACAGCAGTCTCGGCCGGAGCCTTCTGGGAGGTCACCGGCTTCGGGGGAGGTTGAAGCCGCGATGTGCACGACACGGGGTTGGACTCCCGCCGCGCTGGCTCTCTGCTCGGCGCTCGCTGTCGGCCTGTCCGCCGCACCGGCAGCAGCCGACGTTTCCGACCTGCGTCTTGAACAGTGGGGCCTGGACATGGTCGGTGCGGCCGAGGTGTGGGAGGAAGCCCAAGGCTCCGGGGTGACGGTTGCCGTGCTCGACACCGGTGTTGTCACCGACCACCCCGACTTGAAGGACGTCACCGTCGGCCCCGACTTCACCGGTCACGACCTGTCCTCAGACAGCGACGGCTACGGGATCCACGGCACGATGATGGCCGGAATCGTGGCGGCCAGCGGGCACGGTGTCGAACACACCGGCGGTGTGATGGGAGTGGCCCCCGAAGCAGAGATCCTGGCGATCCGCATCACCGCGGAACCGGACGGCCCTGACCGGGACAGTGTGGACCCGGGGGCCTTGGCCGCAGGCATCCGCTACGCCGTGGACGAAGGCGCCCAGGTGATCTGCCTGCCCTTGGCTGGCGCAGAGTTCTCCGTCCAAGCCAACGAAGCAGACCAGGAGGCCATCGCCTATGCGGTGAACCACGGGGTGGTAGTCGTCGCCTCCGGCGGTCCCCTCGGGGAGGCCAGCTACCCGGCCGCCTACCCGGGCGTGCTTGCCGTCGGCTCGGTCGGCCCCGACGGGTCCCTCTCCGAGTTCTCCAGCCGGGGCGACCACATCGCGGTGACCGCCCCGGGCGAGGAGATCACCGTGGTGGACCCGGACGGCGGCTACACCACAGTCTCCGGAAGCGACGCGGCCGCGGCGTTCGTCGCGGGCGTGGCCGCGCTGATCCGCGGCGAGTTCCCGCAGTTGAAACCGGAGCAGGTGGTGGAGGCGATCACCTCGGGCGCGCAGGCTGCCGACCCTGCCGCAGCGGGGCAGCCCGGCTACGGAGCCGGAGTGGTGAACGCGCCGGACGCGTTCACCGCGGCCAAGTCGACCGCGGACCACGTGCCGCCGTTCGACCCGGAGCTGGCCGAGCAGCTCGAGGAAGAGCCGCTCATCCCCTACTGGATGCTGTGGACGGGCGGGGCTGTGTTCCTCATCGTCGCGGCCGTGGTGGCAATGGTGGTCGCCCACCGGCGCGCCGCCGACCCCTACGGTTTCGGCAAGCGGAAGCCGGAAGAACCGGAAGAGCCGGAGCCCGTACCGACCGCGCGGCGCCCGGTGCGGGGCCGTCGGCGCCGCGGACGCGGACGGCGCGGTGTCAGTAGGTGAATACGGCTCGGATTGTTGCTCTCAGGTCGCTGAGCCCGGGGCAGCGTCGTCCGTAGTGGATGGCGTTGGTGAGCAGTCCGATATAGCGGCCGGTGGACGGGTGGAGGAACAGGCTCGTTCCGGTGGACCCGTTGTGGTAGACGAGGCCGTCGTCGGTGACCTTCCAGGCCAGGCCCCGGGCGAAACGGTCGTCCACGGGCTGGTGGGGCAGCCAGCTCTGCCGCACGAAACCGGTGAGCTGGGCCGTGCCGTGCTCGCCCGCATGCCAGGCCAGCAGTTCCCGGGCGAAGATCCCCAGGTCGATGATGGTGGTGAACACTCCGGCGTGCCCCGCAACCCCGCCCATCAGGGCCGCGTTCTCGTCATGGACCACACCCCAGGTGGCGGGTGCTCCCGGGATGCGGCGTTCCGTGGGCGCCACCGACGGGCTGCGCGGTAGCGGCCCGTACCGGGTAGCGGAGAGCCCCATGTGCCGCCACAGGTCGGTGGCGAGCTGGTCCAGGGATTGCCGGCGCACCCGTTCCAAGAGGAGCCCGAGGAGGATGAACCCCCGGTCGGTGACGCAGTACCCGGGCTTCTCGAGTTCCTCGACGAGGATCGCCTCCGCTAGCGGCTGGTCGGTGCCGACGTAGCGTTCCAGCCAGGTCACCGGGCTCAGTCGGCAGGTGTAGGTGAGGATCTGCCGGATGGTCACCTTGCTCCCCGGATAGCTGCCGGGGAAATAGTGCGCCATGGGCGCATCGAGGTCGAGCAGCCCATCGGCGATAGCCTGGCCCACCAGCGGCCAGGTAGCCATCACTTTGGTGAGTTCGGCCACGTCGTAGCGGGTGTCGGGCGCGGCGACCGCTTCCCCGCATTCGACACCGACACGGCCGACCGCGACGTTCTCCCACACCTCTCCCGAGCCGACTACCGCTACGCCGCCGGGCAGCCACCCGACGTCCACCATGACTTTGAGGATTCCGCGTAGTTCCGTGCCGGTGTCGGCTACCCACTCCCCATCGCGCACACGTTCTCCCCCCTTCCGCCCCCTGGATACCCCGGGCGGAGGGGATCTTCCGGAAAGAGGGTAAAAATTCCCCCGCAAAGGAGCTTGGCTTTTTGAATGCTTGGGGGAATCCTGTGTTCTGGGCAGCGAGTCTGCACCGGTCCGGCTGCGGGAAGACCGCCTGTTCCCTCCAGCGCGTCGCCGCATGTCCCCGCGCGCGACAGAGCACCAGCCCGCCCGCACACTGCACTGGAGGGTCGCCGTAGCCACATTCGTAGGCCGGGCACCGGCCGCTCAGCCCAATCCCTGAATTTCCTCGGGAAAGACGTGGCGCTTCCGATCCCCCGCGGCGTGCGCACAGCCCTGGAATTTCCCTGTTTCAGAATTCTGCTGCTAGGAAAGCTACCTCTTGAATAGTTGAGAGACCGCTTGAAGAGTCCGTCGCTTCTTTATTGCGCGGGCGGCTGCGCACGGCCTGCGTCGACCAGCCGCCACAGGAGTACTCCACGGGGAAGGGGAAGTTCGGGGGCCATGCGGCACAGCTGAAGTCCGCCCCTCATCGACTCTCGCCACGCTGAGGACAGGAGACCAGCAGACCGGCCCCGGGCTTCTGCCCTGTCGTCGGGGGCACTCCAGGGTTCGTGCGCCCCTCGGAAGACCGTCCCGGCTCCGCCTGCCTCGTCGGACCTCCGCTGGGGGGCAGACTGGGCCGCATCGGCCTCTGCTCCGAGGCCGCGTTGGGACAGAACCGAACGAGCCCGTTCCGCACGCTCCGGGACTCCCGCTGCGGCAGTGGCCTGCCGGGCAGGCTTCCCGGGCTCTCCTGCTGCGGGGAAGAACCGGGACACCCGACACACCGTGCTCTCTTCCTGCGCGCGGAGAGAGCAGCTCCCAGAAGCGGGCTGTGCGTGTGCCGGAGGCGCGGTGCGCACCGCGCCTGGCCACGTATTCCCAGGAAGGAAGAGTGAGAGCCGGCAAGGGGACTCGAACCCCTAACCTGCCGCTTACAAGGCGATCGACCTGGCGGTCACGACGGTGGACGGGGACCCCTACGACCTGACCGACGCGAACCTGGAACTGCTGATCAAACCCGCCGCGGACACGCCTGACGACGGGCCGGGGGTGGTGGTGCTGTCCACCGGCACCGGGGAGATCACCATCACCGACGCGGCGGGCGGAGCAGCAACCGCTGAGGTGTCCCGGACCGCTCTGGCAGATCCGGGCACTCGGGTGTGGAGGGTGGACGTGGTCCGCCCCGGGTCGCGGCGTACCGCTATGTACGGGCCGCTTCACGTCGTGAACCTGTAGCCTCGGGAAGTAGATGAGGGAAGTGGATGAAATCGGCGCTGCGGGCTGGTAAAGTCGCTGGTCGTTCAGTGTGTTCCCCGCGCATGCGGGGATGATCCCCCGACGGTCAGACCATCACCGCTGACCGCGCCGTGCTCCCCGCGTATGCGGGGAGCTTTTTCGCGTTTGGGAGGCATTTCCGGGGATGGGTCGACCTATAAGAAAAGGCAAGGCCCGTCCACCGGATGTGTGGACGGGCCTTAGGTGACCGGTGTGTGCCGCGCCGCACACATCCGGAACATTGGGAGCCGCCCCGCCGCCGCCTCGGGAGGAGTGACAGAGAACGCGGCGCGGCGGGGCGGCAGCTACGAAGGGCCGATCGCCTGGTAGGGCGGCATCGCGTACCCGGTCACCCGCTGATACGCATACGCAGTGGCGACGTGCACCCGTCGCAGGAGCTCGGCGGCAGTGCGCCGATCCTGGGGATTGGCGAGCGTCAGCCGAACCGTCACCCCCCGATTCGGACCACGAGAACGTCAGGGTCACCGTCCGGGCCGAGCAGCCGCGAACCGTTCTCGTAAAGATCCACAGAGACTTCTCCTGGAGCTGCTGCCGCGGCGACATGGTTGGCGGTCAACGTGTACTCGGTCTCGGTCACGGTCACGGCGTCCTCTCTGTCGGGCAGCTATCGGAGCATGAGGCTGAGTGCGTCGCCGATCAGTGTGTCCACGTGAACGGCGGCGGTCACCCCCTGCTCCACGCTGGGCAGGGGGATCACGAGGCGATCGTCGCCGAGCACTACTGCAATCCCCTCTGCATGGGGCTCAACCGTGGCGCGGCCGTCTGCCAGAAGCGCTACCTGCTCGGCGGTGAGGGTGTGGTCCGCCATCAGGCACCTCCTCCGACGACCTGCTGGCCGTAGTAGCCGCGCACCGGATGGGGTGGCTCGTAGGTGCCGAGGATGTGGTCGAGCAGGTCGAGGTCATCGACGGCCACGGTGTGTCCGGTGACACGGTTGCGCGCCGTGTACGGCCGCGGGTTGCCGTACTCATAGGTGATCTCCCACAGCGCCGAGTGCTGCTCGGCGCAGGCGGCGAACTCGGCGTAGTTGGGAATACGCTGCGGAATAATGCGGGCCTGTCGCCGCGGCGTTTCGGCGGGGGTGGCCTGCCGAGAAACCCGTCCTGCCCGGGAATGCCCGGATGCCGGAGCGGGCATGAGCAGCGCTGCGGCACAGATCAGAAGGCTGGCCAACAGAACGCGAAGCATAGCTCTCCCAGAGAGTTCAGGCCGCCGCAGGGCGACGGCGGAACGAAGTGCAACACCCATCATCATCGTAGAAGTCTACGATTTCAAGATCGAGAGGTAGATTTTAATTCGTAGACATCTAAATGTCCGATTTCACGCCTAGGGGGCTACCATCGGCACCACCAGGACGCATGCGAGACGACGGAGGAGGGGGCGCTGCTGGATGGCCAGTCCCACGGTGCGCCGCCGCCAGCTCTCCGCGATCCTGCGGGAGATGAGGAAGGCGTCAGGGCATCAGCCTTGATGCCGTAGCTGCGCGCCTGGAGTGGTCGCGCGCGAAGGTGGGGCACATCGAAACCGGACAGCGCAAGAAACCGTCCGTGCTCGAAGTGAAGGCGTTGATGGCCGAGTACGGGGTGACGCCCGAGGACCCTCGATACGAGACTGTGTTGATGTTGACCCGGCAGGCCCAGGCGCGTGGCTGGTGGCGCCGGTACGACGACCTGTTCCCCGGGTCATATATCGAGCTGGAGGCTGAGGCGTCCGAGATCCGCACCTACGAGGCGTTCGTAGTCCCGGGGCTGTTGCAGACGCCCGGCTATACACGGCTGCTCCAGCAGGCCCGCCTGGACCGTGACCCGGATGATGTCGAGCGCGCTGTCGAGAGCCGCCGTAAGCGGCAGGAGATCTTCGACCGGACGTCCCCGCCCGCGGTGTATGCCATCATCGAGGAACATGCGTTGGAGCGGCTGAGGGGCACCCCTGACGTGCTGGCTGAGCAGGTCGCGCACCTGCTGCATATGGCCGGCCGGAACTCCGTGACGCTCCAGGTGCTCCGCACCCGTGTCGGGGTGCACGCGGGGGCGATGGGACCGTTTGTCATCCTGGACTTCCCGGAACCAGCATCCCCGGTCGTGTACTTGGAAACATACACAGATGGCCTGTTCCTGGAGCGCCGAGAGGAGATCGACCAGTACCGGTCGCTATGGGACCGCATCCGTGATGCGGCTCTGCCACCGGACCGGACAGTGGAATTCCTCCGCTCCCTGCTGACCTTGTGAGGACCACATCATGCACTCGTTCCACATTGAGTGGCGCAAGTCCTCGTTCTCCCAGAACGAGAACTGCGTCGAAGTCGCTGACCTGCCCGGTGCCACTGCTGTCCGTGACACCCAGCACCGCGACCTCATGCTCCTGTTCCCGTCCGCTGAGTGGGTGGCGTTCGTGAAGGCCGCGAAGCGCGACCTGCTCTAACTGCTCTAAGCCCGTAAAGGGAAAAGCCCCGGCCCATGCGGGTCGGGGCTTTGCACTTCGTTCCGAAACCGATAGTACCCCTGTCCGGTTCCTGAGGCTAGTTACTGGCTGCCCATGATCCGGTCATAGCCGCGGCGTGCCCTGGCCACGGCAGCGGACCTGCCGTAGCGGCGCAGCATCTGTGGGGAGTTCCAGCCGTTCAGTTCCATGAGGTCGCCCTCGGCGCCGCCCCGGTCCAGCCACGTGTGGGAGAAATGATGGCGGAACCGGTGCGGGTGGACTCCCTGGAGGCCAGCCTGGGCGGCGCGGCGCTGCACGAGCTGGTAGATCCCGGAGTCGGTGAGCGGCCCCTTCGGGCCGATCCACACCGCGGACACGTGCGCGTGGGCATGTTTGGCGCGCATCCGCAGGTACTTGTCCAGGGCGCGGGCGGCCTCAAAGCTGTACTTCACGGTGCGGGTGCGCTTTGCCTTGCCGGTGACGGTCGCTTCCCGCTCGACGACGTCGACGTCGTCGAGCTGCAGGCCGGAGAGCTCTGACAGTCGCACACCGGTGTCGCGGAGGAACAGCAGGATCGCGAGGTCCCGGCGGGACCAGATGTCGCGGCCCTGCACGGTGGCGAAAAGCGCCCGGATCTCGTCGTCGGAGAACACGGGCACGGGCTTCTCGGCGACGCGCGGTGGGGTCATGCCGAGCATGATGTTGGGGACTTCTTCGTCCTCGGCGAACCAGCGGAAGAACTGCTGGAGGCACCTGTACTGGTTGTTGACGTAGGAATCGGTGTAGCCGCGGGCGAACAGACAAGCGAGCCATCCGCGGATGTGGGCGCGGGTGACATCAGCCCAGTCGGTGACCGGGTCGAAGGTGTAACGCTCGGGCGTGTCGGGGGCGTGCAGGGCTGGCCGCCGGTGGCCAGGTACTCGGCAGCGAACCATTCGACGGCCTGCCGGTACATCCGCGTAGTCTTGTCGGCGCGCCCCATCGACTTGAGGTAGAGCACGAACGACGTGATGTGCGGTGCGAGGGACCGGGGTGGGGTGAGGTTCCTCTCATAGCGGGTCCTGGGAGCCATACAGTTTTCTCCTGTAAGAGCGGTGTAGCCAACAGATGCTATCTGTCGCCGCCCAGTTTTCCCAGGTCAAGTTGTATTAGAGCCGGCAAGGGGACTCGAACCCCTAACCTGCCGCTTACAAGGCGGCTGCTCTGCCAATTGAGCTATGCCGGCCGGTGTCGGGCACCCAGGTGAATGGTACCGGTTCTGATGTCACTTCGCTGCCGTACGGCGACGGACCGCCTCATACAGGGCCACACCCGCGGCAACCGACGCGTTCAGGGACTCCACCCCGTGAATGGGGATGGAGACCACGACATCGCAGGTCTCGCGGACCAGACGGGACAGTCCCTTGCCTTCCGACCCCACAACGACCACGGAGGGCTCGGTGGCCAGCTCCCACTGGTCGAGAGGAGTGTCACCATCGGCGTCCAGGCCGCTGACAAAGAACCCGGCCTCCTGGAACTGCTTGAGCGTCCGGGTCAGGTTGACCACCTGCGCCACCGGGATCCGCGCCAGAGTGCCCGCAGACGCCTTCCACGCGGCCGTGGTGACGCCCGCGGCCCGCCGCTCCGGCACCAGCAGCCCGTGCGCGCCGAACGCGGCCGCCGACCGCGCGATCGCGCCCAGGTTGTGCGGGTCAGTGACCCCGTCCAAAGCGACGATCAACGGGGTGGTTTCCCCTTTGCGGGCCTCCGCCAGCAGGTCGTCCGCCGTCGCGTACTCGTAGGGCTCCACCTGGAGGATCAAGCCCTGGTGCGCGGCCTTGGGCAGGCCGAGCCGTTCACAGCGCCGGTCCAGTTCCGGGCGGGCCACTTCCGCGATGGCGATCCCCTGCTGGCCGGCAAGCCGCGCCGCTTCGGTGATCCGCTCATCAGGGTCGAGGCTGTTGGAGAGCAGCAACCGGACCGCCGGCACTTTGGCACGCAGCGCCTCCACCACGGGGTTGCGACCGATGAGCAGCTCAGATCCGTCCCGGGCGCGCACGGTCGCCCCAGGAAGCTCTTCGACGACGCGCACCTTCCGCGTCGCCAGGTACTGGGCCCGCTCGGCCGCCTTGATCCGCTGCTTTTCGGCATACCAGTGCCGCTTTTCCGCGGGAAGCGTGGCCTTCTTGCCTGCGAGGGCACGACGGCCTTTGCCGCCGCTGCCCTTGGTTGGACCCTTCTTCGTCCTCTTCGACGGCATGTCCTGTCCTTTAACGAAAGTCCCGGTGGCTAGGCAGTCCCCTGGCAGGGGTGCTCGCCGTCGGAACCTGGTGTCTTAGCTGCGCTTCAGTTCCCAGCGCGGTCCCTGAGGCGTGTCCTCTACGGCGATCCCCATCTCGGCGAGCTGGTCGCGGATCCGGTCGGCGGTGGCGTAGTCCTTGCGTTTGCGGGCCTCCTGGCGCTGCTCCAGCACCACCGACACCAGCGAGTCGACCACGTCGTGCAGGCCGGAGTCGTCCGATCCCGCCCACTGGGGGGACAGCGGGTCCAGGCCGAGGACCGCGAGCATGGCCCGCAGCCGGGCCCCGATCTGGGCGGCGCGTTCCTTGGCGCCTTCCGCAAGTGCAGAGTTGCCTTCCCGCACGTGGTTGTGGGCCACAGCCAGCGCTTGGGGGACGCCCAGGTCGTCGTCGAGGGCGGCGGCGAACTCTTCGGGCACGGGGACGTCGTCGGGGATCGGTCCGGCGATCTCGTTGACCCGCACCAGGAAGTTCTCCAGGCGCTGGTAGGCGCTGGCGGCCTCGCGCAGCGACTCCTCGGAGTAGTCCAGGTTGGAGCGGTAGTGGGCCTGGCCGAGGTAGTAGCGCAGCTCCACCGGGCGGACCCGCCGGGTGATCTCGGGAATCAGCAGCGAGTTGCCGAGCGACTTGCTCATCTTCTCGCCGCCGGTGGTGAGCAGGCCGTTGTGCAGCCAGTAGCGAGCGAAACCGTCCCCGGCCGCTCGGGACTGGGCCGACTCGTTCTCGTGGTGGGGGAAGACCAGGTCGACGCCGCCGCCGTGGATGTCGAACGTGGGGCCGAGGTATTTGGTGGCCATCGCCGAGCACTCCAAGTGCCAGCCGGGACGGCCGGGCCCCCACGGGGTGGGCCACGACGGCTCCCCGGGACGGGCGCCCTTCCACAGGGCGAAGTCGCGGGGGTCGCGTTTGGCGCGCGCGTCACCGTCCTCTGCGGCGCGCATCTCTTCGAGGCGCTGGTTGGACAGCGACCCGTACTCGGCGTAGGAGGTGACGTCGAAGTACACGTCACCGGAGCCGTCCTCGGCCACGTAAGCGTGCCCGCGGTCGATGAGCCGCCGCATCAGTTCGATCATTTCCGGGATGTGCCCGGTGGCGCGCGGCTCCACCGTGGGCGGCAGGCAGCCCAGGGTGTCGTAGGCCTCAGCGAAAGCGCGGTAGTTGCGTTCGCTGACCTCCCACCACTGCACGCCTTCGGACGCGGCGACGTTGAGAATCTTGTCGTCGATGTCGGTGACGTTGCGGCAGAAGATGACCCGGTAGCCGCGGTACATCAGCCAGCGGCGGAGGATGTCGAAGCTGACGCCCGAGCGGATGTGCCCGATGTGCGGGGGAGCCTGCACGGTGGCACCACACAGGTACAGCGAGACACATCCCTCACGCAGCGGGACGAAGTCACGGACCTGACGGGTTCGGGTGTCGTAGAAGCGCAGACTCACGGGGTTAAGGTTAGCCGCTTTCCGACCGTCTCGGCGATCGCACTGGTCTTCCCCTGCGGAATTCGTGGTAATGCCGACTGCCGCACAGTGCCGCAGGGCTGCACTGCCCCCTCTGTCCGTTCTGCCGCGGCGCCAAGAGACTGTCGGGATCCGGGCCGGGCGCCCGGCGTCGGGTTGCGGCGTTCCGTTTTTCGCTCACATGCGGGCACACAATTCGCTGATTGGTCCGGTCTGCGGGACGCGTGCCACGGGCGGGGCGGGAGGGGGAGGCACTCGTGCACTCCTGCTTCCGACCCTAGACCTGGCCCTGCCGTACCGGCTTTCCCTGCCTGCGGCCGACTGGTGTGCGCGGGGAACAGCGCCGTGGCGTGTGACAGCGGACACGGTCCTGTCCTGCCGTTTTCGGCCAGAAGCCTCGTCCGAGCAGCGCATCCTGGGTTAGCCTGCCGCACGATGGCAGCTCAATCCTCCCGATCGTCCCGCACACCCCGTCGCCCGGCTCCGCCCGCGACGGGCACGTCGTCGCGCGTAGCCGTGATCGCGATGGCCGTGCTCTGCGTCACCGCGATCGCTGCGTGCGCCATTCTGCTGTCCTACAACGGCATCTTCCAGATCGCCCTGCGCGGTGGTGTAACCGGCTGGGCGGCGCACCTGTACCCGGGGATGTTCATCCTGCTGCTGTTGATGGCGTTCTGGGCCATCTACCTGCTCCGGGATGCCCCGCGGCGCCGCCGGATCTGGGTGGACCTCCTGGTCCTGGCGATGATCCTGGCCGCGGCGGGCGCCAGTGCGCTCCACTCGCTCCACTACGAGCTGGTGGAGTGGGCCGCCACTCTCGTCGTCGCGGGCGGTCCGTGGCTGGCGCTGCTGATCTCGTTCCGGCTGCTGCTGTGGATTGTCGCGCAGGTCCGGGGCGAACGCGTCGCCGTGGCGGGAGAGCCCGCAGCCGAGGAGCCGGCAGCCGGTCCCGCACCGGACAGCCCAGCGGCCCCGGCCGTGGAAGAGGAGCCGGTGGCGGTAGACAGCGGTTCTCCGGCAGAACCCCCCACTGAGCCGCTCGCGGTGCTCCCGCGCACGGAGACGTCTCCCGCCGCGACGGCAGCGCCGTCCAGCAGCGAGGAGACAGCCCCACTGGTGTCTTCGACCCCTGCGCCGCGCCCTGCGGCAGCCGACATCTCCGCGGAAGCGGACCTGGGCGACGACACGGTCCGCCCGGCCCCGGCAGAGCAGTCCACCGCCCCGCCCGAGCCTGACCATGCCGCGGATGAGCGGGGAAGCCTACCGAAACGCGTCCCCCCGGCTGAGGGCAGCGCGATCCGTCGGGCCGCAGAACCCTCGGACCGTCCCCCCGCTGCGGTTGCGGACGAGCCTGCGGAGCTGTCCGCCGGCAGTGCCGTGGACGCGGAGCTCGACGACGCGGACTGGGAGAGCATCACCGACGCGGAGGACGACTGGGAGACCGGTGACACTCCGCTCGCCGACGATCCCAGCGAGGATGAGACGCACTCCGAGCCCGCGGAGGTCGCTGCTGCGCCGCAGGCCGCCCCACGCTCTTCGGCTGCTGGTGCGCCACACCCCGTATCCCGGGAGGAGGCCGCCGCGGACGATGCGGCTTCCGTGCCGGAGCAGTCGCCCCCGCCCGCACCGCGGCTTCGGCGCCGCCCTATCGTGCTCCGGCCCCGGCGGAGCAGTCCTCCGCCGCTGCGCCCGCCCTCCAGTGAGGTGCGGAGCAGCCCGACACCGCCGGAAGAGTGAAACGGCGGGGGCCGTACGGCCCCCGCCGTTGGTGCATGCGGGCTGCTTTAGAAGGCCTCCTCCGGCAGGTCCATCAGGTCGAGCGTGGTGCGCTCCGCGATCGCACGCTCCACGGACAGCCGGGGCAGGACCTGGTCGGCGAAGAACCGGGCCGCCGCGATCTTGCCGAGGTAGAAGTTCCGGTCGTTGTCGTCGGCACCGTCGATGCGGGCCAGCGCGATCTCGGCCTGGCGCAGCAGCAGCCAGCCGAGGACCAGGTCGCCCAGGGAGAGCAGCAGGCGGGTGGTGTTGAGGCCCACCTTGTAGATTTCGCGGGGCTCCTCCATGGAGCGCATCGCGTTGCCGACCATGCTCTCCACCATCGCCTGAACGTCCGCGGCCGCCTGGGCAAGGAGGGCGCACTCGTTCTTGAGCTGGCCGTTGCCGGGGTCGCTCTTGGCGAACTCCTGGATCTCACCCATGAGCTTGCCCAGCGCCTGGCCGTTGTTCTTCACGATCTTGCGGAAGAACAGGTCCATGCCCTGGATAGCGGTGGTGCCCTCGTAGAGGGTGTCGATCTTGGAGTCCCGGATGTACTGCTCGATCGGGTAGTCCTGCAGGTAGCCGGAGCCGCCCAGCGTCTGCAGGGACTCGGCGAGCAGCGCGTACGAGCGTTCCGAGCCCACGCCCTTGACCAGCGGCAGCAGCAGGTCGTTCATGGCCTCGTACTCGGCGGGGTCCTCGCCGCGGGCGGTGGCGATCTGGACTGCGTCCTGGAAGGTGGCGGTGTAGAGGACCAGGGCGCGCATCGCCTCGGCGTAGGACTTCTGCAGCATCAGGCTGCGGCGCACGTCCGGGTGGTGGGTGATGGTGACCCGGGGGGCGGTCTTGTCGGCCTGCTGGGTGAGGTCGGCGCCTTGGACGCGTTCCTTGGCGTAGGCCAGCGCGTTGAGGTAGCCGGTGGACAGGGTGGCGATGGCCTTGGTGCCGACCATCATCCGGGCGTACTCGATGATGAGGAACATCTGCCGGATGCCGTCGTGCTTGTCCCCGACGAGGTAGCCGATGGCCGGGTGCTTGGCGCCGAAGGTCAGCTCGCAGGTGGTGGAGACCTTCAGGCCCATCTTCTCTTCCACGTTGGTGACGTAGACGCCGTTGCGCTCACCCAGCGAGCCGTCCTCGTTGACCAGGTACTTGGGGACGAGGAACAGCGACAGGCCCTTGGTGCCGGGGCCGTGGCCCTCGGGGCGGGCGAGGACGAGGTGGAAGATGTTCTCGGCCATGTCGTGCTCGGCCGAGGTGATGAAGCGCTTGACCCCTTCGATGTGCCAGGTGCCGTCGGGCTGCTTGATCGCCTTGGTGCGGCCGGCGCCCACGTCGGAGCCCGCGTCGGGCTCGGTGAGGACCATGGTGGCGCCCCAGCCGCGCTCGATCGCCAGTTTGGCGAACTTCTTCTGCTGCTCGTTGCCCTCCTGCCACAGCACGTGGGCGAAGCCGGGGCCCGCCGAGTACATGTGCACGGCGGGGTTGGCGCCGAGGATCATTTCGGCTACCGCCCACACCAAGGAGCGGGGGGCGCCGCTGCCGCCCAGCTCGGGGGGCAGGTCCAGGCGGTACCACTCGGCGTCCATGTAGGCCTGGTAGGACTTCTTGAAGCTTTCCGGGATGGTGACCGAGTGGGTCTTAGGGTCGAAGACCGGCGGATTGCGGTCGGCGTCCGCGAAGGACTCCGCCAGAACTCCCGTGGCCAGCCGGTTGACTTCGGCCAGGATGTCACGGGCGGTGTCCTCATCGAAGTCCTCGAAGGGACCGGAGCCCATGATCTCCTGACGGTTGAACACCTCGAACAGGTTGAACTCGAGGTCCCGGAGGTTGCTCTTGTAGTGCGTCATGCCCGCGCTCCGCTGTGTCACTACCGCTGCTCACACAGCGATCTACTGACTGGTAACAAAATCAATGTTACTACCCAGTAGAAGTCTCGGGCCAGGGTGCCGAGAGTGACAGCCCTATGACCCGATCGACATCACGCGGATGATCGCATCCAGCATTGCCCCGACCTCAGGCAGCGGCCCTTCGCCCAAGTCGAGGCTGCGGCCGTCCCGGGTCCAGCGGATCAGCCGCGTCCGCGGCTCGGTACTGCTGCCCCGGAACGTGCGGTCGGCTTCCAGCACGTAGAAGTCCGGGTCCCCCGGGCCGTGGAACGGGTCGTTGTCCCGGATCCCGCATACCAGGTACGCCTCCCCCGGACGCATCGGCTGCGGCAGCACGACAACGGCCGCCTCCAACGTGCCGCGAACCGTGAAAATCGTGGTCAGCCCTGCCGAAGAGAGCCGCTGCTCTGCAGGGAGCGCGTCCCCGGTGCGCTGCCACGCGCCACGTAACCCTTCGGCGAGCTGCCGGTCACGGGCCAACGTGAAGAACCGGGGGCCGAGGTGGAACGTGATCGCGCGCAACACGACGTTGGTGAACTCGTGGTGGTGGCGCCGGGGCGTATCCCCCTCCCGGCGCAGCACCTGCCTCGCACGCATACCTGCTCCTCCCAGCGAAGCGCCTGGAAACCATTGTCCTCCCTGGCAGCGGAGCAGTAAGAAGCCTCCCAAGCGGCCACACGCCGGGAACACGCCCGCCCCACCCGTTTCCAGGCGGGGCATTCCCGAGAACGCCGCTGTCTTTCCCCGCTTTCTTCCCTGGTGAGAAGTCCGTCAGAAAGCCCGAAGAAGCGTGACGCCTTCGGCAGGCATCAGAACGCCAGGAACGGTGCCGCAGCGCTATTCCCTACTCGCGTCGTAAAACCTGCGCCAGGAAATCAGCAGACCACAATCAGAGATTGTAAAAATATCAACGAAATCTTTCTCGGCCTCGTTGCCGTCCTGGAAGACGCCCGTCACGGCCATATCCACGCCTTCCGCGATGACCCCGCGCACCCGGTGCCTGCCCGTCCCGCAGGCCCCGGCCGCCAGCGCGACTCCCCCTTCCCGGCCGCGGACGGCCGACATCCCGGGAAACCGCACGTGAACGTGTTCGTCCAGCAGAGAAGCACATCCGTCCTGGTCACCGCGGTCCAGATAGAGGTAGAGGAGCCGTGCATGCTCGACTCCGACCACGGTGACGCGAGCGCTGGGTGAAAGAGCGCGTCCTCCAGAGCGATACAAGCGGTCCTCCTTAGCTCGCGACGCCGCACAGCATCCGCCATCCGCTCCATCACTATTGCGAACAGCGCAATTGCCGGACTATCGCGCGGCTATCCCGTCTGAACCGCCCTCGGCGGCCGAAAGTGGACAATACAAAAAGTGAACCAGAAAGCGCTCTTTGTGATATAAATCCGTGAACATCACAAGTGTTACCTATTAGACCACTTATTCAACTTTTATCCGATCTGGGGGTAAGCGATCGGCACCGTTCCTGAAATCCCAGGCGAGCACCCGCCCGTGATTTTCCGGGTGCTCGGTCCTCTCCAGGTCGAAGGCCCGTCCGGCCCCATCCGCATCCCGCCCGGACGCCAGCGGATCGTGCTCGCCGCCCTGCTCCTCGAAGTCAACCGGCAGGTCTCCACCGACTACCTCGTCGACGCCATCTGGGAGCACGACCCTCCCGAAACCGCGCGCACCCAAGTCCAGATCTGCGTCTCCCGCCTCCGCCGCCTCCTCGCCCCCACCGGCGCCGCCATCGAAACCCGCACCCCCAACTACCTGCTGCGCGTCAACCCCCTGACCGTGGACGCGCAGGTCTACTCCCAGCGGGTCGACGAAGCACGGGACCTCAGCAACCATGGGCGGATCAGCGAAGCCGCAGCCCTGCTCCGCTCCGCGGCCGGACTGTGGAACGGCCCCGCCCTGGACGGCGTCCCCAGCCGGGTCCTGCGGGCCAAAGCCGCCCGGCTCGACGAAGACCGGCTCACCACGATCGAGACCTACCTCGACCTCGAACTCCAACTGGGCCGCCACAGCCAGTTGATCGGCGAGATCACCGAACTCGTCGAACAACACCCGCTCCGGGAACGGCTGCGCTCCCAGCTCATGCTGGCGCTGTACCGGTCCGGACGCCAAGCCGAAGCCCTCGAGGTGTACCGGACCGGCCGGGAACTGCTCATCAAAGAACTCGGCTTGGAACCCGGAGACGAACTGCGCTCCCTCGAAGCAGCCATCCTCGCGGGCGACCCTGCCCTGCGCCCCGCCGACCCCCCGGCGCCCGCTGCCCCGCCCGAACCCCCGCCGTCCTCCCCCACCCGCGGCGTCACCCCCTACCAGCTCCCCACCGACACCGCCGACTTCGTGGGCCGCACCGAAGCCCTTGAAACCATCCGGACGACCCTGCTGAACAGCGACGGCGCCGTCGGCGTCGCTGTCCTGCTGGGCCGGCCCGGCGTCGGCAAAAGCGCCACCGCCGTGCACGCCGCCCACCAACTCGCCGCCGACCACTACCCGGACGGCCAGCTCTACTGCGACCTGCGGGCCAGCCGCGGCGCCCCGCTCCCGCCCTCCGACATCCTCGGCCGGTTCCTGCGCGCCCTCGGCGTCCCCGGTCAAGCCATCCCCGACGACCCCGACGAGCGGGCCGTAATGTACCGCGGGCTGCTCGCCACCCGCCGCGTCCTCGTCGTCCTCGACGACGCCGTCTCCGAAAGCCAAGTCCTCCCGCTCATCCCCGGCGGCCGCGGCTGCGGAGTCATCATCACCTCCCGCTCCCGGCTCACCGGCATCCCCGGAGCCACCCTGGTGGAACTCGACATCCTCAGCGGCGACCAGTCCCTGGAACTCCTCTCCCGGGTCGTGGGCGCGAAGCGGATCAACGCCGAACCCGAAGCCGCCCGGGCCCTCGTCCGCTCCGTGGGACGGCTGCCGCTCGCCCTGCGGATCGTGGCGGCCCGTCTCGCCGCCCGCCCTCACTGGACCCTCGCCTCCATGGTCGGGCGGCTCGCCGACGAACGCCACAACCTCGACGAACTCGAACACGGCGACATGACCGTGCGGGCCAGCCTGTCCCTGACCTACGACGGGCTCGACCCGCGCAGCGCCCGCGTCTTCCGGCTGCTCGGCCTCGTCGACGGGCCGACCATCCCCTGCTGGACCGCCGGAGCACTCCTCGACGATGCCCGCCCGTTCCCCTCCGACCTGGTCGACCCACTGGTCGACGCGCAGATGCTCGACGTGACCGGGGTCGACACTGCAGGGGAACCCACCTACCGGTTCCACGACCTGACCCGCGGCTTCTCCTGGGAACGGCTGGTCGCGGAAGAAGACGACGCCGACCGCCGCGCCGCCAGCGAGCGCCTGGCAGGCGGCTGGCTGGCCCTGGTCGACGAAGCCAACCGGCGGATGATGGGCGGCACCTTCCTCCAGCTGCGCGGGGACGCGCTGCGCTGGCACCTGCCGCGCCACTACCGCGACCGGCTGCTCTCCGACCCCGCCGCCTGGCTGGAGAGCGAACGCGCGAACCTGGGTTCGGCCGTCGCCCAAGCAGCAGAAGCGGGACTGGACGGCCACTGCTGGGAACTGGTGACCGGGTTCGCCATGTTCCTGGAACGCCGCGGCTACTTCGACGACTTCGACGAACTCCACTCCCGCGCGGTGCGCGCGGTGCAGGCAGCGGGTAACCGGCGGGGCGCCGCAGCCCTCGCCTACTCCTCAGTCACCCGGCTGCTCCACCAGCGCCGCCACAAGGAAGCGCGCACCGTCCTGAACCGTACGCTCGCCGAGTTCATCGACCTGGGCGACGGCTTGGGGCAGGCGCTGTGCCAGCGCCACCTGGCCTACCTGGCGTCCCTGTCCGGCGACGACCAGACCGCCCGCGAACTGTGCGAAAAAGCGCTGGCCGGCTTCTCGGCAGCCGACGACCTGGGCGGCCGGTGGCGCACCCTCATGCTCCTCGGCCATCTGCGGATCCGCGCAGGGGAAACGGAGGCCGGACTCGCAGACCTGGATGCGGCCCGCCACTACGCGGAACTGACGGGAGACCCGCGCGCCCGGGCCCAAGTGCTGCGCCGGCTTGCCCAAGCGGCGCTGCACCGGGGCGAACGGGACGCCGCACTGGACCAGTTGCAGACCGCTTTGGAGCTGGTCAGCGGCTTGGACGATCCGATCGGTGAAGCTCTCCTGCTGTACGAGTTGGGCCTGCTCCACCTCGCCGAAGGGAAACGGGACGCGGCACGCGGCCTGCTGGAGCGGGCCTTGCGCATCCGCGAACAGCTCAACGACAGCGCCGGTATCCGCGAGATTGCCTCGGTGCTGGACACGCTGCGGGACCAGGCTCCGGTGCCGGACCGCGCCGCCCGGTAGCGCCCCGGGCGCGGCCGGGTCAGCAGACTTCCCACGGGTCGCTGGAGCGGGCACCGGTAGCGACGATGACGGCCGGGTTCGTGGTCAGCATGGGAACCTCCTCACCAGGTGTTCCGCTTTGCGGTGGTGATTCCACTGTGGAATAACCGGCCGTCACCGGGCTATCGCCGGGCTATCCCCACCCTTCTCTGCGGTCCGGCGCTGGTCACGGCAGCGGATGCGGCGGCGCGTCGTCGTCCGCCGTGCGGCGGGCGGCCAGTCCGGTGCGCTCCACCGCTGAGGCCAGCCGCGCCCGATTCCAACTCCACGTGTGGCGTTCATCCATGCGCAACTGCTGGTAGCCCACCGGGACGACCTTGAGGGCGTGCCACCCCATGGCGCGCAGCGGCTCGGGCAGGCGCGCCGCCAAGTCCACGACCAGCGGGTCGCCGCCGTCAGCGAGAACCGCCGCGACCAGCTCCTCGGTGCCCACCCCTGGCGTCCACGCGACCTGTGCCGCGTCCCCGTCGCAGCCGGCCAGCCACTCGCGTACCGCCGCAGCCCCGGCAGGCGAAGCGAGGTAGGCGATCCGGTCGTCCTCGTCCACGATCTCCTCGGCCGCGACCGGGCGTACCCCGGATTCCCGTGCCCGGAGCAGCACGGAGCGCACCTGCCAGGCTTCCTGGAACGCGCCGAGCGCCGCCTCCCAGGGGCGGTCGGACGCTTTGCAGCCGATCGCGGCCAGGTCGCCGTCCGCGTCGTCCAGCCCGCCCACACAGCACCACACCGCGGGATGGGCGGTGGGCAGTACGACCAGGAACGGGGTCATCCCCTCACGGCGCGCCCGCTGCCACAACTCTCCCAGGGCCCGGCGGGAGCGCTCACCATCCCCGCCGGGAGCGGCAAGGGCCGCCGGGTCGGCGACCCGGTAGGCCCGCAGACCGCGCTGCCAGGCCACCATCACCGCGTCGCGTTCCACCACTTCCAGCAGCGCGGCGCGCAACGCCATCTCCCAGCCGAGCCCGGAAGCAGCCCCCGAAGGCCCCGGGTCGAAGTAGGCGCTTTCCCGCGGATCGCACGGCCAGTCCACGAGCGGAGCAGGAACCATCACCTTGGCGCCGTCGCGCAGCCGCCGTGCCGGATACCAGTGCAGTTCCAGGTCGGCGGCGTGCGGCGCGCCGAGCGCAACCTCGGGACGGTGGAACTCCACGGCCGGCGCGGGCAAGCCGGTGCGGCGCCCCCGCACTGGTCCGGCGGCGCGCCCCGGGTGCAGGGCGAACCGTTCCACTGCTTCGCCTGCGCCGCGGACCAGCGCGTCGTTCCGGGCCAGCCCGCACGCACCCACCATCCGGGCGGACAAGGGCAGGCTGTTGTCGTCGGGGCCGGGGGAACGCAACTCCACTCCCGCAGTCCACAGCGGGTCGCGGGGGGTGGGCGGTTGCAGTCCGAAAACGCGGGCGATCCCCCCGGCCGGCCCTAGGGTCCGAGTGACGTCGATCATGCCGGGACCAGTCCTTTCTGCTCGGACACGCCGCCTCCTGCGAGCGCGGGCGCCGAATCGTCGAGGAACGGCAGCGGGCACGGACGGCCTTCCACCACCGTGTGCAGGGCCAGCACCACCCCGGAGGTTCCCGTGGCCAAGTCGGTGGAGAGCCGCAGACTCTGGTCACCGAGCAGCAGCAGGCCGGAGCCGACCCGCACCGCGTCCCACCCGAAAGCCGACAGGTGCTGGTCGATCAAGGCCACCGGCCGGTCGGACGGCCACTGGTCGACCAGGGCCAGCAGGGTCCCGGCACGTCCGTTGAACAGTCCGGGGAAGGACGACAGCTGCCGGGCAGCGGACCGCAGCAGCATCCGCCGCATCCGGTCAAGCTCCGGGTCGGGGCGGTGCCGCAGCAGGACCCGCAGCGCCAAAGCCATTCCGGGGCCGCCGCTCAGCCCGGCAGGACAGGCCAGCGCGCCCTCATCGACACCGGGCGGGATCACGGCCGCCACGTCGGCGCGGAGAGCCCGTTCGGCGGCGTCGAGCAGCTCCTCGCCTCCCCCGCCCTGCTCGTACAGCCGGGTCAGGAACAGCGCCTGCCCTGCCCCGCCGTGCAACAGTCCGACACGCCGCGCCGGGGTGCCTTCCACCAGCCACGGCCGGGCCACGTGGACACCGAGTTCCGCGGCACGCTCCAGAGCCCCGTCGCAGTCAGAGAAGTGCAGCAGTGCGAGGCCCAGTCCGGACAGACCGTCCAGCAGGCTGGCGTTGACGTGGTCGCGCGGACAGTCCCAGGCTGCGGCGAGCAGTTCGCGGGCCGTTTCCGGGCGGCCGATCCGGTCCAGGGCGTAAGCGATACCGCTGAGACCGTCGTAGAAGCCGGGCCCCATGCCCTCAACGTCGCGGACCCGGTCCACCAGCCAGCGCACATGCTCCTCCGGGACAGGCTGGCCGACCGTGTCCAGCGCCCACAGCACTCCTGCTGCGCCGTAGCCGAAGCCCAGTCCGGCACCGGGGGTGAGGAACTGGCGGATGTCCCCGGGGTAGAGCCGGTCCTCCCGTCCGGGGGTGGCAGCCTCTCGGATCCCGGACGTCAACGCGGTGGCAAGGGTCGGCCACGTCTGCCGGGTCGGGGCAGGCCACAGCGGTTCCGCGGGCCGCTTCACCGGCGGGGCGGACGGTCCCAGCCCTTCGCGGATCCGCGCCACATAGTCGTCCGGCAGCGGGAAACGCTCAGTCACCAAGCCGATGATCTGCTGGTATTTGTCTTCTCCCCAGCTGATGACATGGGTGAAGGGGACGAAGAGGCCGAGCCGCAGGCAGGCCAGCGCGAACAGGTCGACGTCGGGTCCGGCCATGTCCGGGGGTGCGGAGTAGCCGAGGGCGCCCATGGCCTGGCGCGCGCCAGAGTCGGCCGGGGAGGCGGTTTCCAAGTCGATGAAGACGATCGAATCGTCGGGGCGGACCAGGATGTTGCCGGGATGCAGGTCACCGAAGGCGATACCCCGGTCGTGCATGCCGCGGACTCCCTGTTCCACCTGGTCCATGATGTGCAGCGCCCACCGGGTGTAGTCGGCGTACCGTGTCGGGTCCGTGTCGCCTACGAGCAGGGGGTTGCGCTGCGCCACGACATGGTTGAGCGGAATACCGGGCACGTACTCGCGGGCCAGGAAGAGGTGCTCGTGCCCGCGGCGGTAGTCGATCAGCCGAGGCACGTGGGGCAGGTCGGCCAGCGTCTCCAGCGCCCACCGCTCCTGTTCCAAGCGGGTAGCGGCGTCCACCCTGTTGTTGTCCAGTCCGGCCATGGGCCGGGCCTCTTTGAGGAGCACGTCCTCGCCAGTGCGGATGTCGCGGGCCAGGTAGACCCCGCCACCGTTGGAGAAGTGCAGGGCCTTGTAGGGGCGGAACGGGAAGTCGCGAAGGGTTCCGGCCCGGCGCTGTGCGAGCGCCTCGTCCAGGAAGGAAGGCACTTCCACCCAGTCGGGGACCCGGAATCCGGGGCGGCGCTCGTCGGGGACGAGATTCCCGTCCGGGTCGCGTAGGCACGGCACCAGTTCCCCCGTGGGGGACGGGCCCATCATGAGGGTGAACCCTCCGTAGCGCACGTACAGCGGACCGGACCGCCACCGCAGGTCGCTGAGGATGTAGGGGCCGGGCGCGCCGCCGATCAGCTCGTCCAGTTCGCAGAGGATGCGTTCCAAGTGCGCCTCGTCGCGCGGGTAGATGGTGATGAACTTGCCGCTGGCGCTGCGGTCCCCGTACTTGCTGTTGCGGCGCTGCAGGACACGGAGGCTGCGGATGAACTTAAACATGATGCGCCGTTCCACGCAGTAGTCGAAGACAGTCCGCAGCAGCTCTTCCGCGTTGTCGAGGGTGGCTGAGACGTGCACCTTCCACCCCTGTTCGGGTATTCCGGGGTCCGGTGGGGTGAACACCGCCCACTCGCTGCCCAGGCTCCGCTCCCACCCTTCGGGGAGGTCGCCGTGGACCAGGGAAAAGTCGTTCTCGGAAGATTCGGCCGGCGGTTTCTCGTAGAAGTGGCCTGCGGTCAGGCAGAACTCGAGGTAGCGGAAATCGAGCACGGAGGTCTCCTCGTCGATCGGGGGTGGGGGTCTCGGGAAGGGGGACAGCAGAGTCACCAGTCCAGGAGCGGAACGAGGTAGCTGCGGTAGAGGAACTCCCACAGCGGCAGGTCGGCAAGGTGGACGCGGGCGATCCCGAACTGGTGCGGGGGAAGGTCGGTGACGCGGATCTCGTAGCCGACGGCGGGCACGCGGACCTCAGGATCGAGGGTGATGGGGACGAACGCGGCGAGGGGAGCGGTGGTCTCCGCCCCGGTGGAGGACTCCACTACGGCCGCGCCGACCTGTGTTTCCACGACCATGCCGCCTTGGATGAGCTCGACCTGCTGCCCTGCGGCCACCTCGCCCGTCGCGGGGTCGGTGAGCAGCACCAGTTCAGCGCGGTCACCGTCCACGACGTAGGCGCCGGTCGCACTGCACGGGACGGGAAGCAGCAAAGCCAGTGCTGCGGCACCGCCGAGCAGGACGCTGCCTAAGGCGATCCGCCAAGGCCGGGCGCCGGTGCGACGAGCCTGACGGATGAGCCGCCGCACCCCGCGGAACACGGCGTAGCCCAAGAAGCCCAGGCCGCACACCACCAGGGTGATGCCCACGGCCCCGACCCGGTGGAACAGGTCAAACCAGAGAGCCAGCGCAGTGGTCACCAGATAGACGGGGAAGGCCATGCAGGCCAGGCCGAACGGGACCGACCACCAGCGGCCCAGCCCCGGCTCGCGCCGCCCGCCGAAGAGGATCCGGGCCAGGAACGCCCGGGCCTCAGCCATGGCCCGGTCCCGCAGGTAGGGCAGGTCGAGGTGGCTCATCAGGGCGAGGTAGCCGTCCAGTTTCACAAACGGGATGAGGTTGAGCAGCCCGGCTGCGTAGGCGACCACGGAGAACACCAGGATTCCAGCGCGGACGTCGGGGTGGTCGACGACGAAAGCGGTGAACGCTGCTGCCCCCGCGATCACGGCCTGCGTGGCTATACCGGCGAGGGCTACCCGCACCCGGTGTTCGCGGCGCAGCCGCCAGCCGTCGGAGACGTCGCAGAAGAACGCGGGCGCCAGATAGAACAGCATCACCCCGATCCGGGTGGGACGGCCGCCGTAGTAGGTGAGGGTCACCCCGTGCCCGAGCTCGTGCAGGGAGGTGGAGGCGAGGAACGCTGCCACCACGCCCGCGTAGACGCCGAGCGGCAGCGGCTCGCCCATGGCTCGACCGAGGTCGGCGGCCTGGGCTGCGAGGGCGAGCACGCCGCCCAGCGCGACCGCGGCTGCCAGGGTGGCGGTGACCCGGTTGGCCGCGGCGACGATGAGCGGGCGCAGCCACTGCAGCAGCCGCTCCGGCCGGACCAGGGTGAACTGGACGGTCATCGGGGGGACGAACACGACCCAGGGGGTCCGCCGCAGGACGCGGCCGTCGTCCAGCAGGCCGCGTTCGTGGAGGCTGCGGACAGCGGAGTGGACGTTCTCGGCGGTCCACGGGCGGCCGAGCCGGTCAGCGAGCCCTGCCGCGTCGGTCTGCCCGTCCAGGGCCTGCATCAGGCGGGCCACGTCGGCACCGATCCGGAAGTAGCGGCTGCCGCGCTGGACCACCCAGTGGGCTTCGCCGTCGGCGGGCGGGTGGACGACCACGTCCTCGGCGAGGCGCGGCCGCTCCGGAACGGACTGGGAGGTGTCGGACGGGGCCGGGCGGGTAGCGGCGGTGCGCCGGCCGGCCCCGGGGAGGGTGTGCGTCGTCATGTGATGTCCCTCGTACGGAGAAGCTGGTAGCCGGCCGCGCCCGTCGCCACGATCCATCCACCGATCACGGCCAGGGCAGCGGGCACGGAGAGCAGTTCAGGTTTGCCATCCAGGTAGACCGAGCTCATCGCGATGGTGAGCAGGTACTTGGCCACTTCGGGGACCGCGCGCAGCAGGTAGGGCTCCAGCCCCAGGGTGAGCAGGACGATGATGAGGACCGAAGCGACCTGGTGGCGGACAACCCAGCCGAGGGCCACTCCCCAGCAGGTACCGAGAGCGGTTACCGCGAACACGCCCAGCGCGGTCTGCCAGCCCACCGTGGTCCACTCGGGGGAGAAGTCAGCGAACGTCGGGATGAAGACGAGGGGGGAGAGCAGGGCCGCTCCGGCAGCGACCAGGCCGAACAGCACCCCCATAACGGTGCCGACGATCATCTTGGCGGCGAACAGGCGCCCTCGGCCGCCGCTGAGCAGGACCGAGCGGCTGATCGTACCGGTGTGGTATTCGCCTGCCACGAACACCGCGCCGAACAAGGTGGAGAACAGGTGCATGGTCATCCAGGCCCTGATGACCTCTTCGGTGACCGAAGCGCGGACTTGGGTGGTGACGGCCGCGGTGTCCTCCACGCTGGTGGCGTATCCGTACGCCACGGTCACGCCGAACAGGATGCCGCCGCCTAGCAGGTAGAGCCAGCTCCGCCCGGTGAGGGCCTTCCTCCCTTCAGCGAGCAGTACGTTAAACATGGACTACTCCCTTCGTTTCAGTGCCGATCAGCTCGAAGAAGCGCTCCTCCAGGCGGTCGCCGCTCTCGCGGACCAGGTCCTTAAGCGGACCGGCGTAACGCAGGGTGCGCTGGATAATCACGACGTCGTCGACGGTCTGCTCAACTTCGGAGAGCAGGTGGCTGGAGATGAGGATGGTGCGCCCTTCGTCAGCGAGAGAGCGGAGGAAGCCGCGCAGCCAGCGGATACCGTCCGGGTCGAGGCCGTTGACGGGCTCGTCGAGGATGAGGAACTCAGGGTCGGCCAGCAGAGCGCAGGCGAGGGCGTGCCGCTGCCGCATCCCCGTGGAGTAGTCCTTCACCCGCCGGTTGGAGCGGCCGTCCAAGCCCACCAGTTCCAGCACTTCGTCCACCCGGGAGTCGGGAAGTCCGAGCATCCGTGCCCAGATCCGCAGGTCGCGGTGGCCGCGCACAGTGGGGAACGAGTTGACGCCGTCCATGCTGACCCCGACCCGGTGGGCTGCCCGGTCGAGGCGGTGGTAGGGGGCGCCGAAGACTGTGGCTTCGCCTTCGGTGGGTCGGACCAGGCCGAGCAGGATGCGCATCGACGTGGTCTTGCCTGCCCCGTTGCTGCCGAGGAGGCCGGTGATGCGGCCGGGGCGGACGTCGAAAGTGAGGTCTTCGACTGCCGTGGTGGAGCCGAACCGCTTGGTGACTCCGCGGAATCGGGCAACAGCGTCCTGGCTCACTGCTGCCCCCTCTGGAGGTTGGTGCGGAACTTGGCTCCGATGAGGGCGGCAGCCACCGTGGTGACGGCGATGGCGGCGATCCGCGCGGTGCCGTCCAGGAACAGGACGCTGGCCGCGGTGAGTCCAGCGCAGACGGCGAGGATTCCGGTCAGGTTGGTGTTCGAGTCGAACCAGGACATGGTCTCTCCGTTTCGTCGTGGGGGTCGTCGGGGGTGAGGGGGCCGCCCCGGCCCCACGTCCCGACGCTGGTGCATCGGGGAAGTGTGGGGCCGGTGAAGGCGGCTACCTGGGGGGCGGAACTGTGTCCGCTGTTGGATGGGTGGACGGTTTTAGGTGAGGGTGGTGGCGAAGGAGGCGCTGATCACGGCGCTGAGAGCGGCTCCGGTCCAGAAGCCGGGCGCCTCCATGGCTTCCAGCTCCTGCATCTCCAGCTCCAGCGCAACCTCGGACGGCTCAACGAGCTGCTCAACGCTGTTCTTCATCGGCGATTCCTTCCTTTCGTTGCTTTGTTCGGATGGGACTCAGGGACTCGGGAGGAGCGGATCAGGTGACGGTGAAGCCGATGGAAGCGGCGATGCTGGTCAGCGCAGCGCTAGCCACGGCACCGCTGACCGTCGCCCACCCCGGCGCCTCCATGGCTTCCAGCTCCTGCATCTCCAGCTCCAGCGCAACCTCGGACAGCTCAACGAGCTGCTCAACGCTGTTCTTCATCGGCGATTCCTTCCTTTCGTTGCTTTGTTCGGATGGGACTCAGGGACTCGGGAGGAGCGGATCAGGTGAGGGCGATGCCGATGGAAGCGGCGATGCTGATGATCACGGCGTTGGTCCACGCGCCGGGCGCTTCCATGGCCTCCAGCTCCTGCATCTCCAGCTCCACGACATCGGTGGACTGGACGAGCTGCTCGACATTGCTGTTCATCGGCGATTCCTTCCTTTCGTTCTTTCGTTTCAGCTGGCCGAGGACTCAGGGACTCGGGGGAGCGGATCAGGTGAGGCTGATGGCGAAGGAGGTGCTGATCAGAGCGCCGACACCGGCTCCGGTCCAGAAGCCGGGCGCCTCCATCGCTTCCAGCTCCTGCATCTCCAGCTCCAGCGCAACCTCGGACGGCTCAACGAGCTGCTCTGCGGTGTTCGTCATCGGCGATTCCTTCCTTTCGTTCTTTCGTTTCGGCTGGCTGAGGACTCAGGGACTCGGGGGAGCGGATCAGGTGAGGCTGATGGCGAAGGAGGTGCTGATCAGAGCGCCGACACCGGCTCCGGTCCAGAAGCCGGGCGCCTCCATGGCTTCCAGCTCCTGCATCTCCAGCTCCAGCGCGACCTCGTTGGGCTGCGGAGTGATGTCCTGCATCCGTGCTCCTTTCGTGTTTCTCGGTTTTCTCGGTGGTCCGCCGCCCGGTCAGGCGACGGAAGTCTGTGGTGTGCCGGGCGCGAGGGCTCTGTCGGCCACGGCGTCGGCAAGCAGTTGGCGGATCTCGGCTTGGGTAAGGCCCCCGAGCACGGGGAGTCCTGCACCCCACGCGTGGACGGCGCGGGCCGCCACCGTGTCGAGCTGGGCGGGGTCGGCGGTGATCCGGTGGTCGATCTGCCAGCGTTCGATGAGCGCAGCGATCCCTTCCGCCGGGTCGTCGGGCAGGCCGGGCGAGTTCTCTGCCAACCGCTGCCAGATCCGGACCAGCCGCGGAGCGGAGCCGATCCTGTGGTCCCCGTCAGCGATACGGCGCCACAGCGGCGGCAGCAGGGCGGCGATGGCGGGCATCTTGCGCAGCGACAGCTCCCAGGAGAGTTCGTTGGCGATCGCCCAGCCTTTGACCGCGTAGGGTTTGCGGCCCGCGTGGAGGTCTCCGAGCTGGCTGCGGCCGCTCAGTTCAGCGATCCGCAGCCGTATCTGAGGGCTGATCGGCTCGCCGCGGCGGCGCAGGCGGTTCACTTCGTCGCCGAGCCGCACCAGTTCGGCGGCGACAGCTTCGACCAGGGTGTCCTGTTCCGGCAGGTCGGCGTGGTCCCCGATGTAGGGGCTCACGGTGCGGAAGAGGGCTTCGAGCGTGCCTTCCGCGACCAGCTCGACCGGCAGGGTCTCGGTCGCCAACGGGTCGAGCACTGCCGCGTCTGGGCGGAGGCACAGTCCGCTGATGATCCGTTTGCCTTCGGGGTAGACCAGGCAGGCCACTGCGCTCAGCTCGGTGCCGGTGCCCAGCGTGGTGGGGATGGCGAGCAGCGGTGTCCTCCGCTCGACCGTGACCGGGAGGATGATGGTGCCGCTGCGCTGCGCGACGGTCAGCCGACCGCGGGCCTTGGGGTTGCCGCACAGGGTCGCGGCCAGTTTCACCTGGTCGATGACGGACCCACCGCCCACTCCGACCACCAGGTCGCAGTCGGCGAACCGGTCTGCGAGTCGGAGGACGGAGTCGAGGTTTCCGGCGTCGGGGAGGACGAAGAACCGGACCTGCACGCCTGCCGCGACGATCCGTGCCCGCACGGTGGCGAGGATCGGGGTGTCGGTGAGGGTCTGGTCGGTGACCAGGGCGACCGTTGTGGCGCCCTTCTGCCGCAGCCATTCGGTCAGGTGGCCGCAGCCGTACATGGGCCGGGGCGGGGCGGTGGGCAGGAGAGTCATGCGATCGCCTCCGCGGGGGTCGCGGCCTGTTCGGCCTCGTGGTGGGCAAGGATTCCGCGGCGGACGCAGTCCAGCAGTTCAGCCAGTTCAGCGTCGCTGTAGGTGAGTGCCGGGACGAGCTGCACCCCTGAGGGGCCGGGGTGGACGATCGCTCCTGCGTCGCGGATTGCGGCGACGAGGGCGGGCACCCGGTGCTGCGGGAGCGGTGCGCCGGAGGCGTCCGCGATGCGCAGCGAGCGGAAGCAGCCGACCCCGGTGGTGCCGATGATCTGCGGCATTTCTGCCATGAGCTCCGCGATACCGGCACCCAGTTTTTCGCCGAGCGCTTGGCCTGCGGCGACAGCGTCCAGTCGGCGCATTTCAGCGATGGTTGCGCTGATCGCCGCACAGGTGAGGGGGGTGGCGCCTTGGGTCTCGGCGTGGGAGAGCACCGCGTCGTGTTCGGTGAAGGCGTCCGCGACACGCTGGGAGACGATGACGGCCGAGGCCGGGCAGGTGCCGTTGGTGAGCCCTTTCGAAGTGATCAGCAGGTCAGGCTGTTCCGGCCAGCGCTGGG
>NZ_BCWB01000043.1 GCF_001592045.1 Thermobifida fusca NBRC 14071 = JCM 3263
CAGGGAGCACCCCCGGGACAGCCCCAGGGCGTACCGTCTGGGCAGCCGCAGGGAGCACCCTCTGGGGCGGCGCTAGCGGCCCCGCACGGTCCGGGCGGTCCGGGTTTTCCGCCCTCGGGGCAGCCGATGCACAGCGGCCCGGGCGGCCCGCCGCCCCGCAAGAAGCCGGTCTGGCTCATTCCGCTGTCGATCGTGCTGGCCGTGGCCCTGATCGGCGGTGGGGTGTGGGCGTCCGTGGCCCTGGTGAACAACCTGTTCGGCGGGGCGCAGCCCGAGTCGGTCCTCCCCCGCTCCTCGGCAGTGTTCGCCAAGCTCGACCTGAAGCCCACGGGCCAGCAGTGGGCGTCCTACGCCCAGTTCTACGAACGGCTCCCTGACACGCTGAAAGACGAGTTCGAAAGCGCCGAAGACGACTTCGGTGAGGAGCTGTTCGAAGAGCTGTTCCCCAACGTCGAGCTCGACTACGCGTCCGAGGTCGAACCGTGGCTGGGGCAGCGTTTCGGTGTTGCCGTCTGGGCAGGCAACGAGGAGCCCCTGTACGCGATCGCCCTCGCCGTGGAGGACGAGGAGCTCGCAGAGGAGACCCTGACCCGGATCCAGAGCGAGGACGACACGCTCTTCTTCGAAGTCGTCGACGGGTTCGCGATCCTCACCGACTCCCAGGACGCGCTCAACGACCGGCGCTTCCTCGTCGAGAACGAAGGCACGCTGGAGGACAACGAGGACTTCGCCGACGACATCTCCGACATCGGCCGGGGAATCGCCACGGCGTGGATCGACTACGGCGCGATCGTCCACAACGAGGTGCTTGCCGCAGACGCCGACCTGGAAGACCTGGCTGAGCTCGGCCAAGTCACCGGCCGGCTCGTCGCGGTCGTGCGGATGGAGAGCAAGTACCTGGAATTCCAGGCCAACCTGGTCAACGCGGCGCTTGACGGCAACACTATCTTCGCCGAGTCGGTGCCTACCGGGGGCATCACCGCGCTGCACGACCTGCCCGACAACTCGGTGATCGCGCTCGGCGGGGACGGGCTGGACGCTGTCGCCCAGGCTTTCTGGGAAGCCAACCAGGGGAGCATCGAATCGTCCGAGGACTACGAGGAGTTCGACAGCGCGATGCGGGAGCTGGGCGTGCGCCTGCCCGCTGACTTCCACAAGCTTCTGGGCACCAAGACGGCCTTCGGCATGACCGACTTGGAGGGCCTAGACTACTTCGGGTACAGCGACATCCCCTTCGAACTGCGGCTGACAGGCGCAGACAGCGCTCTGTGGGACGAGCTGGTCTCCCCCATGAGCACCGGGTTCGGCCCTTCGCCTTCGGTGACCACCGACGGCGACACCACGGTGATCTCCATGGGCAGCGCCGGAACGGGGCGGCTCGGTGACGACCCGGTCTTCCAGGAGACGATGAGCGGGTTGGAGAAAGCCCACCTGGCGCTCTACATGGACCTGCGGGTCGCAGCCGAAATGTGGGAGGACGCGCGTCCGAACCAGTGGGGTGGCCTGGGCGGCGCCCTGCAGTTCCAGGAGAACGGCTCGGCGACGCTCAACCTGCGCTGGGTTCCCAGCCCTGAGTGATCCCGCACCAACCGCTAAGGGTGGGGCGCGGCGGACGGTCCGCTGCCCCCCACCCTTGCTGTGTTCTCGCCGGTGGAACGGGTCAGTCGATGAGGCGGCGCTGCATCTGGTGGACAGCGAGGACCCAGACGACCACGGCAAACCCCACGAGCACTGCCACATGGCCGAGGGCAGTCAGGGCTTCGATACCGAAAGCGCAGCCGCGGATCAGTTCCACACAGTGGTAGAGCGGGTTGGCCATGGCCGCTGTCTGCGCCCACTCCGGCAACTGGTCGATGGGGAAGAACGTTCCCGCGACCAGGAAGATCGGGGTGATGACCCCGGAGATGACATAGTCCGCCATCCGGATCGACGGGATGATCGCGGACAGCAGGATGCCGAAGAGCGCGAACCCGAACCCGGTGGCGGCCGCGATGACCGGGACGAACAGCATCGGCCAGACCGGGTCGAGGCCGAACCCGAAAGCGACGAGCAGCGGGGCGCAGCCGTAGACGCCGGCTTTCAACCCCAGCCACAGCGCTTCACCGGTGACCAGTTCCCGCACGTCCACGGGGGCAGCCAGCACCCCTTCGTACGTGTGCTGGAAGCGGCGGCGCACGAACGTGTTGATCAGCCCCGGAAACATGGACGTGAACAGCGCGGATATCGCCACGATCCCCGTGCCGAGGAATTCGATGTAGTCGTAGCCGCCGATGCTGCCGACGAGCGCCCCCATGCCCATGCCGAAAGCCAGCAGGTACAGCACGGGTTCGACGATCGACGAGAAGGTGATGGGCGCCCACGTGCGCCGGTACAGCGCCCACTCGCGGGCGAGGATGCCGAGGACGGGGGCAAACTCGAATCCTCCGGGGCGTGGGCGGTCTACGGTGGTGTTCTCGGTTGCGGTCACTCTACGGTCTCCCCGGTCAGGGTGACGAACACGTCTTCCAGGTTGCTGGCGCGGCGCATTCCCGTGCCGAGCCGGTCCCGCAGCGAATCGGGGAGTTCTTCGGCGCGGAGCACGGAAAGGGTGGAGCCGGTGCGCCGCGTAGTGAACCCGGCGTGGTGGATGACTTTCTCTAGTTCTTCGACACCTTCCGCCCCGATCTGGTACTCCTCGACGGTTTTCCCGGCGTATTTGGCGATCAGGTCGGCGGGTTCGCCGCGTTCGACGATGCGTCCCTTGGCCATGAGCGCCACTTCGTCGGAGAGCCGCTCCGCTTCTTCGATGTAGTGGGTGGACATGAGGACCGTGACCCCCTCGTCCCGGAGGGCGGAGATGAGCCCCCACAGTTCTTGGCGGACTTGCGGGTCGAGGCCGACAGTGGGCTCGTCGAGGAGGAGCACGCGGGGACGGTGGACGAGGCCGCGGGCGATGAGCAGTCGGCGGCGCATCCCCCCGGAAAGCTTCTCGGTGAACTCGTGTCGCCGATGCTCCAAGTGGGCGATGCGCAGTGCCCGCTCCACGGCGGCGTCGCGTTCGCGGCGCGGCACCCGGTACAGGTAGGTGAAGCTGCGCAGGTTCTCTTCGACGGTGAGTTCCTCGTCGAGATTGTCGTGCTGGGGCACCACTCCCATGAGGGAGCGCGCCCACTTCGACTTTTGGGGGATGGGATGGCCGAGGACGCTGACGTGTCCTTCGTCCACGGTGCTCTGCGCGGTGAGGATGCGCATGGTGGTGGACTTGCCTGCCCCGTTGGGGCCGAGCAGTCCGAGCACGACACCTTGGGGGACGTCCAGGTCGAGGCCGTTGACGGCGGTGATGTCGCCGAAGCGTTTCACGACCCCGCGGAGCGAGATCGCCGGTGGCGAGTCCGCTGACGGGTCCGGGGAAGGTTCTGGCCTTGCGGGCTGCGACGACGAAGTCATGGGGTTCACCGTAATCGGCGGTCGGATGTGGTCCTAATGATTTTTTCTGCGGCCACGGTGTCGGGAAGTACTGTTGACGGGTGTGATGGAGGGAACTTCCCCGGAACGGCTGCGGGCATCCGACGCGGACCGGGAGCGTGTACTGGCGGTGCTCCGCGAGGCAGTGGCGGACGGCCGTTTGGACTTCGAAGAATTCCAGGAGCGCAGCGACCGGGCTGCCGCAGCACGCCGCCTCGGCGACCTGGTGGGGCTCACCACCGACCTGGTGCCGCCGGAGGCGCAGCCGCTGCGGTTGGACTCCGGGCCGGTGGCCGCGCTGTTCGGTGCGAAGCGGCGGGGCGGACGCTGGGTGGTCCCCAGCCAGCAGTGGGTGTTCTCCCTGTTCGGTAGTGCCGAGCTGGACTTGCGGGACGCGCTGCTCGCCCGGGACCGGGTGGCGGTGGCCGCTTCCGCGTTCTTCGGCCGCGTGGTGATCCGCGTGCCGGAAGGCATGGAGGTGCGGATCCGGCGCCGCTCCTTGTTCGGTAGGCGGGCCGCAGTCCACCCCTCGCCGCTGCGTCACGCCCCCGTGCTGGAGGTTGACGGGGTCAGCCTGTTCGGTTCGGTGCGGGTCAGCACGTCCCGGAAGCGGCGGCTGGGGCGTGGCCGGCCGCGGCGTGAACTGAGGTGAGCGGGGCGCGTGGCCTGCCTGCCGTTGCGGGAGGGCTGCGCACGGCAGGCTGGGACCGGTCTGGCAGTCTGTGGTCTGGCTGAGGCTTGAGTGGGGAGTTGTGGCAGGTGTGCAACCGGGATCAAGGGGTGCGGTCCGCGCACGCCTTCGGGGTCAGTGTCCCGGGCGGGCAGCCGCAGTGCCCTGGGCACCGGGTCTGCTCGCGCCTCCACAGCCGTAGGGGATGGATGGTCGCCGACGGGGCCCCGGGACGGGGCGCACCGTGGGTGTGCGGAAAGGTGGACCGTAGTGGGAGTGGTTTTCCGCGGCTGGCCGGGCTGCCGGCGGCGGGTGCTGCGCCCGGACTGGTCTCCTGCTGCCGCGGGGCGCGTCCCCGCAGCACCGCCCTCCCTGTGAGCCTGACCGGCACATGCAACGAGGTTTGTCCTGGAGGTCTTTCAGATGACTGAATACCGCATCGAGCGGGACTCGATGGGCGAGGTCAAGGTTCCTGTCGAGGCCAAGTGGCGGGCGCAGACCCAGCGCGCGGTCGAGAACTTCCCTATCTCGGGGCAGGGCCTGGAGGCCGCGCACATCGCGGCACTGGGCCACATCAAGGCTGCGGCGGCGAAGGTCAACGCTGAGCTCGGTGTGATCAAGGAGGACATGGCCGAGGCGATCCGCGAGGCCGCGCTGGAGGTCGCCGCGGGCAAGTGGAACGACCAGTTCCCCGTGGACGTGTTCCAGACCGGGTCGGGCACGTCCAGCAACATGAACGCGAACGAGGTCATCGCGACGCTGGCCACGGAGCGGCTGGGCCAGCCGGTCCACCCCAACGACCACGTCAACGCGTCCCAGTCGTCCAATGACGTGTTCCCGTCCTCGATTCACATCGCGGCGACCTCCGCGCTGATCAACGAGCTGATTCCGGCGCTGAAGCACTTGGAGGAGACGCTGTCGGCGAAGGCGTCGGAGTTCGCCACCGTGGTGAAGAGCGGCCGCACCCATTTGATGGACGCGACTCCGGTGACCTTGGGCCAGGAGTTCGACGGGTACGCCGCGCAGGTGCGGTACGGCATTGAGCGGATCGAAGCGTCCCTGCCGCGGGTCGCGGAGCTTCCGCTGGGCGGTACGGCCGTGGGGACCGGGATCAACACGCCGGAGGGCTTCTCCGCGAAGGTGATCGCGGAGATTGCGCGGGCTACGGGGCTGCCGCTGACCGAGGCGCGCAACCACTTCGAGGCCCAGGGGGCGCGGGACGCTCTGGTGGAGCTGTCCGGTCAGCTGCGCACGATCGCGGTGAGCTTCTGCAAGATCGCCAACGACATCCGGTGGATGGGTTCGGGTCCGCGGACCGGTCTCAGCGAGATCTTCCTGCCGGACCTGCAGCCGGGGTCGTCGATCATGCCGGGCAAGGTCAACCCGGTGCTGTGCGAGTCGATGCTCCAGGTGGCCTCGCAGGTGGTGGGGAACGATGCCGCGGTGGCGTTCGGCGGGTCGACCGGCAACTTCGAGCTGAACGTGCAACTGCCGCTGATCGCCCGCAACGTGCTGGAGTCGATCCGGCTGCTGGCCAACATTTCCCGGGTGTTCGCGGACCGGTGCGTGGCCGGGATCACCGCTAACGAGGAGCGGTGCCGCGAGTACGCGGAATCGTCGCCGTCGATCGTCACCCCGCTCAACCGCTACATCGGCTACGAGGAGGCCGCCAAGGTCGCCAAGCAGGCGCTCGCGGAGCGGAAGACGATCCGCCAGGTGGTGATCGAACGCGGGTACATCGCCCAGGGCAAGCTGACCGAGGCCCAGTTGGATGAGGCGCTCGACGTGCTGGCGATGACCAACTCGCAGAAGTAGCAGCGGAACCAGTAACGGCGGTGGCCGCGGAAGGCCACCGCCGTGGTGCGCGTGGTGCGGGCCTGGCCTTCTGCCAGGCCCGCGGCGTTTGCGCGGGCGTGGTTAGTACCAGCCGACGCTCTGCGAGTGCTCCCAGGCCGCACACGGGCTGCCGTAGCGGTCCTTGATGTAGCCCAGTCCCCACTTGATCTGGGTGGCGGGGTTGGTCTGCCAGTCGGATCCGGCGCTGGCCATTTTCTCGCCGGGCAGCGCCTGCGGGATGCCGTAGGCGCCGGAGTAGGGGTTGCGGGCCTGGGGGTTCCAGTTGCTCTCCCGCTGCCACAGGGAGTCGAGGCAACTGAACTGGTCGGATCCCCAGCCGTAGTCGGCGAGCATGGCCTGGGCGATCGCCCGAGGGTCGCCGCTGGGGATGGATACGGGTTCCGGTTCTTCCTCTTCTTCCTTTTCCTCTTCCAGGGTGCCGCTGGCGGTGGCGAGGGACTGCGCGAGAGCCTGCTCCCGCTCAGTGCTGGCCTGTTCGAGCTGACCCGCCGGGACTCCCTGGGAGTCGTCGGGGAAGAAGGACTCTGTGTCCGCTTCGTCGGGCAGGATTGCGGCTGAGGCAGCCTGGTCCGGCGCGGCGCCGGTATCGGCGGCGAAAGCGGAGAAGCCGAACGTTGCACCGGCGACGGTGAGCGCCGCCGTTCCAGCCGCGGTAGCGAGCCGCAACGAAATTCGGTTCTTCAGCAAGGATTGGCCTTTCAACGGTCGCATGTCCGGTGGCTTCCCATGCGCTCGAATACACCCCGGATCTTGACAAGGGACTGGGTGGGCGACAGGCGAATCAACGGACACCACCGGCTGCCGTGTCGCCGAAGATCACCGCGCGCAGGGGTGGTTTTGGGGAGTCACCACAGACGACTGCGGAATGCGCGCTCTCGGGGTCTGAACGGAACAGAAACAACCTTGCCGCAAGATCTCGGCATCGTCACGCTACACCCATGGGTGACATAGACCACATTACATATTGGGGCTTTTTTGACAACCAATTCCATAGCGCCCCCGTCTAAAAATAAGGGCGCCTGCCCAGAAAACCGGACAAACGCCCATGTCTGCGGCGGTCAGCCCTCCAGCATCTCCGTGACGAGCGCAGCAATCGGAGAGCGCTCCGACCGGGTCAGCGTGATGTGGGCGAACAGCGGATGCCCTTTGAGCTTTTCGATCACCGCGACCACCCCGTCGTAGCGGCCCACCCGGAGGTTGTCCCGCTGGGCGACGTCATGGGTGAGCACCACCCGCGAGTTCTCCCCGAGCCGCGACAGCACGGTCAGCAGCACGCCGCGCTCCAACGACTGCGCCTCGTCCACGATCACGAACGAGTCGTGCAGGGAACGGCCCCGGATGTGGGTGAGCGGCAGCACCTCGAGCATGCCGCGGTCCACGACCTCGTCGATGACGTCCTGCGTGGTCAGCACCGAGAGAGTGTCGTGCACCGCCTGCGACCACGGCGACATCTTCTCGTACTCGGTGCCCGGCAAGTACCCCAAGTCCTGACCGCCCACCGCGTACAACGGCCGGAACACCACCACCTTGCGGTGCTGCTGGCGTTCCAGGACCGCCTCCAGCCCGGCGCACAGCGCCAGCGCCGACTTGCCCGTACCGGCCCGACCGCCCAGCGAGACGATGCCGACCTCCGGGTCGGTGAGCAGGTCAAGGGCGATGCGCTGCTCCGCGCTGCGCCCATGCAGGCCGAACACGTCACGGTCGCCGCGCACCACCTTGACCGACTTGTCAGGCAGCACCCGGCCCAGGGCCTTGCCCCGTTCGGAGACCAGCACCAGGCCCGTGTGGCACGGCAGGTCCCGCGCCTCCTCGATATCGGTGGTTCCGTGAGCGAAGAGCTCCTCGATCTTGTGGGCAGGAACCTCGAGCTCCGCCATTCCGGTCCATCCGTGCTCGATGGCCAGTTCCGCGCGGTACTCGTCTGCGGCCAGACCCACCGACGAGGCTTTGATCCGCAGCGGAAGGTCCTTGCTGACCAGGACCACGTTGTTGTTCTCGGCGGCGAGGTTGCGCGCCACGGTGAGGATGCGCGTATCGTTGTCGTCCTGCCGGAACCCGGCCGGGAGGACCTCGGGGTTGCTGTGGTTCAGTTCCACCCGAAGCGTGCCGCCCTGGTCGTTGACCGTTACCGGAGTGTCGAGAGCACCGTAAGCGACCCTCAGATCGTCGAGCTTGCGCAGCGCCTCCCGGGCGAAATAGCCCAGTTCAGGATGGTGTCGCTTGCTTTCCAGTTCAGAGATGACGACGATCGGCAGGACCACCTCGTGCTCGGCGAAACGGGTGATCGACAGGGGGTCCGCCAGCAGGACACTCGTATCGAGGACGTAGGTGCGCCGGCTGCTGTCTCCTGCGGCGGGGCTAGGGCGGACAGGGTCACGGTGAACGGTCGAGGAACTAGCCACTCGTTCTCCCCCTGGGCGCGGTCAAGCGCCCTAGACTCACGGGAATCCAAGGACCGGGACCAGCCCCATGAGGGCCGGGACCGGCCCCCTTCGTGATGGTTTCCTGTCTCGCCAGGAGCATCAATGAGTCGGGGCCTCCCGCGTGGTGGGTATGCGCACCCCACCACCGCTATTGACGGTACCCCGCTCATCCGAAAGAGCAAGACCTTTATTCGACCAATTCGTGAATAAGTCGTTACCTTAACCCGGTCGACCCTTGGGAGAACAGGCTGTCAGCAGCCGAAACGCCGCTGGCGCACACTGTAGGAGCGCAGCGCGCGCAGAAAGTCGATCTTGCGGAACGCGGGCCAGAAGACTTCGCAGAAGTAGAACTCCGAGTGGGCGCTCTGCCACAGCAGAAAGCCGGAGAGCCGCTGCTCCCCGGAGGTGCGGATGAGGAGGTCGGGGTCGGGCTGACCGCGGGTGTAGAGGTGCTTGGCGATGTCGTCGAGGTCGAGCCGCTCAGCCAGCTCCTCCAGCGTGGTGCCTTTCGCGGCCTCTTCGAGCAGCAGCGAGCGGACCGCGTCGGCGATCTCGCGGCGCCCGCCGTATCCCACGGCGACGTTGACGAGCAGCCCGGGGTTGCGCTCGGTGGTGGTCCCCGCTTCCTTCATCACCTGGGCTGTGGAGGCGGGCAGCAGGTCGAGGGCGCCCATGGGGTTGACCCGCCGCCCTTCGTTGCAGAGCCGCCGCACTGTGTTCTCGATGATCTCGAACAGCGGTTCCAGCTCTTCGGGGGGACGCGCGAGGTTGTCGGTGGACAACAGCCACAGGGTGACGACCTGCACCCCGACTTCATCGCACCAGTCGAGTAATTCGAAGATCTTCTCGGCGCCCGCCCGGTGCCCTTCTTTCGGGCTGGACAGTCCGCTGAGCCTGGCCCACCGGCGATTCCCGTCGAGGATCACTCCCACGTGCCGGGGCTTTGGAGCGTTGCTCAGCGCACGCTCCAAGCGCCGTTCGTACAGCCGGTAGAGAGGGATGCGCAACAGCCCCATGGACGGTAGTACCTCTCCTGACACCTTCGAGGCCGCGAACACGGCAGCGGACACGCGGGGTCTCCGGCACGTGCACCGTGCCGGAACACCACCGCAGGCATGATCGCACGACGGGTTGCTTCAGCCGTCGATCAGTCCTTAACAGTAGTCAAGAACTGGGACTGCGACGACCATCTCCTTCGCCGTCTTTTGCGTGGAATGCCCCTCAGTTCACCGCGAGGGCCTGGCGAACCCGTTTGCGGCCTTCGTGGATACGCGATTTGACGGTTCCCAGCGCCAGGTCGAGCTGGGCTGCGATCTCCCCGTACTCCATCTGGCACAGGTCGCGCAGCACGAGGGGGGCGACCAGGTTAGGCCGGTCCTTCTCCAACTGGTCGAGCGCTTCCAGCAGGTCGATCCGCGACCCGGCGATGACGCTCGTGGTGCGCGGGTCAGTGCGGTGCGGCAGGCGGTCGGCTTCCGTGGGCATCTCCGCGGCCCGCCGCTTGAGTGCCCGGTAGGTCTGCCGCGCAGAGTTGGAGACCACCGTGTAGAGCCAGGTCGTGAACATCGAATCGCCGCGGAAGTTCTGGATGTTGGCGGCCACCCGCATCAGCGCGTCCTGGCAGGCCTCCTCAGCGTCCTGCCGGTAGGGCAGGAAGCGGGCACAGCGACGCAGGACGTCAGGTTGGATGCGGCGCAGCAGTTCTTCGAGCGCGGCTTCGTCCCCCTCTTTGGCGCGCAGCGCCAGTTGCTCGAGGGACTCTTCCTCACCCGGAGCGTGGTTGGGGCTTACCGTTTCAGAAGACTGGTCTGCTTTGGTCACGACGGACACTCCCCACTGACGATAGTCGCGTCCAGCTATTACACGCATACCTCCGCAAAAAGGTTGACACATTTTCCCGAACTGCTGACCAGTCGTGACAAGATTCTGCATCTAAGGCAAGGTGCTGCAGCGGCCAATCCTGATGCGTGCACCTCTGCTACCACGACATTCCCACACATTCCAGAAATATCGGCACTATCCTGACTTCCTCCCCGCGCCAGCCGCCCCGTCGACATCACCGGCCCCCTGCAGGAGCGGGCTCAAGGCTGCGCTACCCCGCTGCCCGCGACCAGCCTCAGCGTCTCGCCTGCCCTGGCGTGGACGGGCTCCCCTGACTGCTGTGGGCTGGGACCACTCACCGGGAAAGGGGCCAACCACACTTCCCCTTGTCGATCACATCAATGACGACAGCGGATGGCCGCTTACTCCTACCGCCGTATCGAGGTGGCCGCTGAGTTCGGCGCGGTGCTCTTCTGCCCCACGCATCGACCAGCACACCTTTGACCGAGAAATCCTGATATCCGACACGGCCTGTGGCCGGAGCGCCGTGGCGCAAGCGCCGCCGAGCCGCATGGACTCGGCTACCTCAGACGAGTCCTGTGATCGCAGCCATCGCACCGCCCAGGCCGAGCACACAGCCCGCAGCCTGTGTGGGGAGTCCATGCTTCCAAGGACGTGGGCAGGATGACGGGACCGTACCGGTCACGGCGGTGGCCAGCTCCGGCGCGCATCGCGGCTACCGTGCCCAGCCCACGTTCTCGCACCCGGACGATGGATGCACTAACTGTGACGAACGGAACACAAAACCGGGGTATGTCGGCGGCATAGCGACCGCGGGGCACTCCCCCCGCTTACTCCGACTCTCTGAAAGAAGGCCCGCACGCGCGGGCGGGAAAACACGCCAGCACAGGGCCCGGAGCCCGGCGGCGTGCTCGTGCGCGTGCACAGACGGCGCCCTCCGCCCTCCTCCCCATGGCAAGATCACGGTGTCAAGGTCACCAAGACGTGGTAAGCAATACCTGTGGCACAACCGGAACGTTTCGGGCGTTATCGCGTCCTGCGGCGGCTGGGTTCGGGCTCGTTCGCCACCGTCTGGTTGGGACACGACGATCTGCTCGACACCCCGGTCGCTATCAAAGTGCTCGCTGAGAACTGGGCACACAACCTCGACATTCACCAGCGTTTCGTCGAAGAGGCGCGCATCCTGCGCCAAGCCGACTCCGAGTGGCTGGTGCGTGTCCACGACATCGGGACCCTGCCCGACGACCGCCCCTACTTTGTGATGACCTACGCCGACCGGGGCAGTGTCGCCGACCGGATCGCCCAGGGTCCCCTGCCGCTCGACGAGGCGCTCCGGCTGCTCACCGAGATCGGGCAAGGTGTGACCGTGCTGCACCGGCACGGCACCATCCACCGCGATATCAAGCCGTCGAACGTCCTGTTGCAGTCCAGCCCGGTCGGGGAGCGGGTGCTCGTCGCCGACCTAGGGTTCGCCAAGAGCATCGACGGTGCCTCCGGGTTCACCGCGTCTGCGGGCACCCCCGGCTACATGTCCCCCGAACAGAGCGTGGTCGGCGGCGACATCGATGTCCGCGCCGATGTCTACTCGCTGGGCGCGGTCGCCTACGAACTGGTCACCGGCAAACGCCCGCCCAGCCCTCCGGTGCGTGTCCCGCCGAGCCGGCTGCGCCCTGGGGTGCCGCCTGCCCTCGACGAGCTCATCATGTCGGCGCTGTCCCCGAACCGCAGCGACCGGCCGCCCGACGCGGCGACTTTCACCTCCCGTATCCGGGAGATCCGCATGTCGCCCGACCTGGAGTTGGCGACACCGTGGTGGCAGCGGTACCGCGCCACGTGGACCCGCCTGGTCGCCTTGGTCGCGACCGCGGTGGCCGTGCTCGGGGTGGCTCCGGCAGCCTCGGCCTCCCCGCATCTGCCGATGATGGAGATCTACGACGCCAGCGGAGAACTCCACGTGCGGGTGCCCACCCCGTGGCTCCGCCAGATGCAGCTCAACGGGTGGTCGCCGCGGGAACTCGGCCTGCCCGGGGGCCATGAACCGGGCCTGCTGGTCGCCACAGATCTCGACGCCTGGTCCGATGCCAGACAGTCGGTCTCCGGCCTGTTCGCTGGACTGTTCGTCTCTGACGGCCAGTCCCCCGACCTGGACCGGCTGATCTCTTCTGGTCTGTGCTCGGGCCAGCCGCAGCGGCAGCGGTTCACCAACGCCCACTGGGACGGCGAACTGTGGCAGTGGGTCGACTGCTCCCCGGACAGTTCCGAAGGGGACGTGTTTACTGCTGCCGTGTTGCAGCACCGCGGCCAGGAGCGGACCCTCTACCTGGAGATCCGCCAAACGGAGCACCAGCCGCAGACGGTTGCGGAGATTCTGGACGGGCTCCGGCTGATCTCGTAGCTCCGGTCGGCTTTTCGGGAGTGCGCCCGGAAAAGCAGGAACAGCTCCGCGTCCTGCCGCGGTTCTCCGTCCCTTCGGCTGGCCCTCGTTACCGGGCAGAGCAGCGAGTCTCGGGGGCCGGTCCCGCGTCTTCCCGGGCCGCGGGAGCGTCGTCTCTGCGCAGTTGCGGTGCGGAACGGCTCACCGCCGTGACGGCGTGGTCCGCACCGGCAATGCTGACGTCGCTGTCCAGGCCCGGCTCAGCCATATCCCGGCCCTGCTGTTCCCGCAGCCGGCGGAGCGCACCGTGGACTGTGGCCGGTGGATTCGCGACTCGGAAATTGACCAGGCCCCTGACCAGGCCGCGAAAAGAGACCGGGAAAACCGGGTCGAACAGGGTCCGTTCCGTCTCCTCGTCGCGGATCGCGACAGCGACAACGGAGTAGAAGACGGCTACAGCCAGAACGAGGGCGGGGATCACCCAGAAAAACGACTGCATCGCTGTTCCTCTCCGCTATGGCGTCACCAGTTCGTCAACGGTCACCTCCACGACGGTGAACTGTGCCGAACCACCGCGCCGCGGTGCAGCCGGTGGCTTTTCCCGGCACCTCACCTCAGGGATAAAAGATCATTACCCGACAAATAATGACAAAACCCAACAAATGCCCCACGGGTGTGGTGGTCGGCTGGAGTCAGACCATTCCCCGGCCGCCCCCAGCCGGCAGGAGAGGAATACCGCTATCAGCGCTGTGCACCGCAGGGACTTTCGGATGCAGACTTTTCTGCTCCGACTTGTCCCGCCCCCGAAACCGCCTGTTCCGCAGTGGTCGGAGCAGTTCCGGGCCCCGTACTCGGCTGCCGTGCCCGGGGAGCACCCGCCGCAGGTCAGGAGATCGCTTTGAAGCGGGACAGATCCGCTGAGCGGACAATCAGGTCATACTCTTCGGCGCGCTCCTCCACCATGACCGGCACATCGAATTCCAAGTCCGCTTCGGGGACATACCAGGCGCGAGTGCGGAATGTCCCCCCGCCCGTGCACGTGATCAGCCACTCGCTGTACTTCGTCTCTTCCCCGCTGACCAGCAGGAAATCGCCGTGCTCAACGATCTCGGAGTGCTCGGCCCGAATCCGTGCATTGAGCTCGGGGCGCTTCGGGCACGACGCCCACGGCCGCCGCCAACTGTCCGGGTCCGTCAACTCCGCGCCCTCCGGGTCGATCAGCCCCTCTTCAGACGCGTTGATCCGGATGCGCAACGCCTCGCTCGGGCAGTTGCCGCCCGGGGCGGGCCCCACTTCCGGCGGCGAAAGGCAGTTGTCGGCGATATCCGTGTGCCAGCCGTCCGGCAGCACTACGTTGATCCCGGTGTAGTTGTGCAACGTGGCCTCGTCGGACACCTGGAAACCTGATTCGGACGAAGCCATCGGATGCGCGAGCCCAGGCATCACCTGCGAGGGCGTGCCGAAACCGCATGCCGGAGCCGCCAATATCGACGCGGCCAGCGGGAACGCCGCAGCCCTGGTTGCCCGCACACGCTCCTCCTTTCCTTGCCCGCCGCTTCCCGCTCTCACCAGGCGGGCGAACGGAATCACGGTATCCCCCGTAAACCATTCCGTGGTTTCCTGCATCTCATCAGATAGGGAGCACAGTGGCGGGTTGACGAGACTCCGCCACGCACCCGTCATCGCGTCCTCTCGGAGCCTGCGTGGGGGCTTGCTCCGGGAGGACGCCCCCCTTGCGGGGTCTGCTCAGCTCAAGCTCTGGCGAGCTCCGCGGTCAACTCTTCGGTGGTCGTAGCCGGAAGCCGGCAAGTGAAGTTCCGGCACACGTAGGCCGCGGGACGCCCGTCCACCAGGGTCCGACCCTCCAGCAGCCCGATCCCCCCATCGTTGACGCCGTCGCCTCGGCTCACCACTGTCCCGGGCGTCGTGGCCAGCAGCGCGGTGCGGTGCAGCTCCTCGGCCACAGGATCCCCCTTGGGGCCCACTACAGCGATTTCGACCGGTCCGGCAAGAAGCGCCTCGGCGACCGCCATTCCCCACCCGGCGAACCTCGGGGTCTTCTCTGCGAGCGTGGAGACCACGCCGAGCGCGGCTTCCGCGGCCTCCCGATGCCGGAAAGAGCCGGTGAGCGCCGCGTAGCTGAGCAGGGCGCCCGCTGCCGCCGACCATCCTGAGGGGGTGGCGTCGTCGGTGAACTCGCGCGGCCGGTTGAACAGCGCTTCGGCGTCGTCTGCGGTGTCGTAGAACCCGCCCGAACCGTCGGTGAACCGGGTGAGCACGGTCTCCAGCAGCTCACCGCACACCCCCACCCACCGGGTCTCCCCGGTCACCGCGTGCAGGGCCAGCAGCCCTTCCGCGAGGTTGGCGTAGTCCTCCAGCACTCCGGCGCTCGTGCCAGGGACCCCGTCGCGGGACACCCGGACCAGCCGCCCGTCCGCGTAGTGCCGTTCCACCACCAGGCGAGCCGCCTCCCGGGCCCGCTCCACCAGGTCGGGACGGTCCAACAGAGCGCCCGCCTCGGCGAGCCCCGCGATCGCCAGCCCGTTCCACCCCGTCACCACCTTGTCGTCGCGGGCTGGTGGGACCCGATTGGCGCGGGCCTTACGCAGCCGGTCGCGGACGTAGGCGTACCGCTCACGGTCGTCCGGATCAGCACGGAGCTGCAGCACCGACGTGCCGCGTTCGAAAGTGCCCTGCTCGGTGACACCGAACAGTTCAGCGGCCCAGGCACCGTCCTCCTCCCCCAGCACGTCGCGCAACTGGGCAGGGGTCCACACGTAGTAGCGGCCCTCCTCGCCTTCGCTGTCCGCGTCCAGCGCACTAGCGAAACCGCCTTCCGCGGTGCGGAGCTCCGCCACCATCCAGTCGGCGGTCTCCACGGCGACCCGGCGGGCCAGCTCGTCCCCGGTCTGCCGCCACAGGTGGGTGTAGCAGCGCAGCAGCAGCGCATTGTCGTACAGCATCTTCTCGAAGTGCGGCACGGTCCACGTGGCGTCGACCGCGTAGCGGGCGAACCCTCCGGCGAGCTGGTCATAGATCCCGCCGCGCGCCATCGCCTCGGCGGTGTGCCGCACCATGCGGAGCGCTTCCGTCTCCGCGCCGTCGCTGACCCGGGCATGGTGGCGCAGCAGGAACTCCATCACCGGGGACGGCGGGAACTTCGGGGCAGTGCCGTACCCCCCGTTGACGGTGTCGTACTCGGCTGCCAGCCGCGCCACCGCCTGCTCCAGGACCTGCGCGCTTGGCGGCGGCCCGCTAGGCAGCGTGCGGGGGGCGCTCAACGCCTCGGCCACCCGCTTGCCCTGCCCCACCACCCCGGTGCGATCGGTGCGCCACGCGTGGCTGATCCCGAGCAGCAGCCGCTGGAAATGCTCCCGGGGAAAGTAGGTGCCGCAGTAGAACGGCTCCCCGTCCGGGGTGGCGAACACCGTCATCGGCCAGCCGCCGTGCCCCGTCATCGCCTGGGTGGCTTCCATGTACACCGCGTCCACGTCCGGCCGCTCCTCCCGGTCGACCTTGACGTTGACGAAGTTGGCGTTCATGATCTGCGCGGTCTGCTCGTCGGCGAACGACTCCCGCGCCATGACATGGCACCAGTGGCAGGCGGCGTACCCGATGGACAGCAGGATGGGCACGTCGCGGCGGCGCGCCTCAGCGAAAGCCTCCTCCCCCCACGGGTACCAGTCCACCGGGTTGTCGGCGTGCTGGAGCAGGTAGGGGCTGGTGGCGTGAGCAAGACGGTTGGGCATATCTCCTACTCTGCCCGTTGTCTCGACTCAAGACACCCGAAAAAATCAGCGGCCCCGCCGGGAGCAGCGGGGCCGACAGCATGACACCGGGTCAGTCCTCTCGGTCCTCCGGCTTGGTCTGCTCGGCCTCCTTCTCCTTCGCGGAGTCCTCGGTGAAGTCACGAGAGCGGGCGATGTCCAAGTGCCGCCGCATGGAGCGCATGAGCAGGAACAGCACCCCGCCGATAAGCGCGATGACGGTGAATCCGAGCAGACCCGGGGTCACCAGGTCGTTTACGGAGTCTGCGAGCTGGAGCGCCGAGAGGTTCATAGTCTCAATTCTCACACCTTGTCGCGGATGCCCGCGAAGAGGTCGTCCTCGGGCAGTTCGGTATCGACGAAGGACCGCGCCAGGTGGTAGTCCTCGGTGGGCCACGCCTCACGCTGGATGTCGTTAGGCACGGCGAACCAGAAGCTGTTCGGGTCGATCTGGGTGGCGTGTGCGAGCAGCGCGCGGTCGCGCACTTCGAAGTACTCGCCGCACTCGACGCGCGTAGTGATCTCCCAGCGCCGCGTGTCGCGCTTCTCCAAGCGCTTCATCCAATCGGCGTAGGGGTTCTCCATGCCGCGGTCGCTGAGCACTTTGGCGATGGCTTCGAAACGCTCCAGGGGGAAGGACACGTGGTAGTAGAGCTTGCTCGTCTGCCACGGCTCCCCGGTGCCCGGGTAGCGCTCAGGGTCGGCGGCGGCCTCGAAGGCTTCCACCGACACCTTGTGGCACATGATGTGGTCCGGGTGCGGGTAGCCGCCCTGCTCGTCGTAGGTGATCATGACGTGCGGCCGGAACTCGCGCACCAGACGCACCACAGGTTCGGCAGCGACCTCCAGCGGCTGCAGCGCGAAGCACCCTTCAGGCAGCGGGGGCGGGGGGTCGCCTTCCGGGAGCCCGGAGTCGATGAACCCGACGAACACCTGTCGGACACCGAGGATGCGCCGGGCCTCCTCCATTTCCTTGCGCCGGACTTCCGCGATGTTCTCCCGGATCTCCGGACGGTCCATCGCGGGGTTGAGGATCGAGCCGCGTTCGCCACCGGTGAGGGTGACCACCAGCACTTCCGCGCCTTCGTTCACGTAGCGCGCCATCGTGGCCGCGCCTTTGCTCGACTCATCGTCGGGATGGGCATGCACGGCCATAAGCCGCAACCGCTCGGACAATTTGGGAAGCCCCTCGATGTCGTAGTCGGACGGCGTTCACCACCCCGCCAGCCCGCTGGTCCGCGCTGGCGCGGCGCGAAACAGCACGGGCGGAGTGTGAGCCTGCTAAGGCAGGGATATCTTAGACAACTGTAGGTCCCACTTCCGGAGATTCCCTATGCCGCCCCAGCCCGACAACCCTTTGCGTGCCGCCGCCCAGCCGGTCTCGGGCACGCGGCGACGCCTCGGCAACCAGCCGTTCTTCTTCGTGCTCGGCGTTATCGCCGCCATCATCTTCACGATCGGCTGGGGTGCTGCTCTCTTCAGCTACAGCGGCAACACGCTGGGGCAGGTGCATCATCAAACGTTCGCGTGGCGGATCGTCTCCGACACGGAGGCTCGAATCTCCTTCCAGACCAACAGCAGTTCGGGTGCGCGCTGTCTGATCCGCGCCTACGACGAGTACCACGTCGAAGTCGGAACAACCGAAGTGACTGTTGAGGGGGGACTACGGGAAGTGGAGGCAACAATCGACACCGTTCGTCGCGCTACGACGGTACAAGTCGTCTCTTGCAGGGAACAAGCTTTCTCAAACGAGCCTGTCCACAAGTAGTTCCCAACCGCCCCTCGACAAGAGGAGCACCGATATCGAGCCCTCAACCTGACTCCGGTCGGGCGTCCGCATCGCGCTGTCCAGCGGGATTCCGGGCGTCGGTTGCCGTTACGCAACGTCACGCCGATTGATGGGCTCGATGCTAATCTCGTAGTTTCATCTACCGCGCCCCGAGCGCGGTCCCTAGAACCATCGAGGGAGTTCCCGTGACCGAGACCCGTGATGACAACGTCACCTGGCTCACTCAGGAGGCGTACGACCGGCTCACTGCCGAGCTGGAGTATTTGTCAGGGCCTGGTCGCATCGAGATCGCCGACCGGATCGAAGCCGCTCGGGAAGAGGGCGACCTGAGGGAGAACGGCGGCTACCACGCGGCCAAGGAAGAGCAGGGGAAGATCGAGGCCCGCATCGCCCACCTGCAGTCGATCCTGAGCAACGCGCGCGTCGGCCAAGCTCCGCAGCGCGAAGGCGTGGTCGGCCCTGGTATGACGGTGACGATCAAGTTCGAGGGCGACGAGGAAGAGATGACCTTCCTCCTCGCCTCCCGGGAAGAGAGCGGGGCACCCATCGACGTGTACTCCCCTAAATCCCCGCTGGGGGAGGCCATCAACGGCAAGAAAGTCGGGGAGAAGGTCACCTACAAGCTTCCGAGCGGTAAGGAAGCGACCGTAGAAATCCTCGACGCCGTTCCGTACAACGGCGGCTCATAACCCCTACAAGCACAACGCGGAAGGGGTGGCCGAGAGCCACCCCTTCCGCGTTGTGCGGTGGCGTCGGGAACGCAGTGGACACTGGCGGCCACTCCTCGAGTGGGAGCGCACCACAGGAAAGACGTCATAATCGTCCTGTTCACTGCTCTTGGTTGCCATCGTCTGGAGTGCCCCACTATGACGCACCCGCACCCGTCGCCCGCTCAACCCCCGTCGCCCTACCTGGGGCCTCCCCCGCCCCCGGGGCCTTTCCCGCACGGGGCCTACCCGCCTCCGCCCGGCGTGTTCCCGCAGCCGCCCGAGGTTGCCAGTTGGGGGCGGCGGGTCGCCGCTTTCCTCATCGACTCGGTCCTCGCGCAGGTGCTCACTTTCGGGGTGATCCTTATCGGCGCCCTAGTCGCCGCACTGGTGGACAACATCGCCTATCCCGAATACATCCACTCGGACACGATGAGCCCTGCCGCGATCACCATCGTGCTCACGGCGCTGTTCGCCGCGTTCGCCACCGCCATCGCCTACTGGTCGCTGCCGCACGCCAAGTGGGGAAAGACCATCGGCAAGTGGATGCTCGGCATCCGGGTGATCGCCGCGAACACGGGGACGCCCCCGTCCGTGGGCCGCGCGCTGGGGCGCTACTTCTTCTTCGCGCTGCTCTCGTTCCCCATGATCACGTTCTTCGTCGACTGCCTGTGGCCGCTGTGGGACTCCCGGGGACAGTCCCTCCACGACAAGGTCGCCGGAACCTACGTCATCCGCGGCTAGCCCGGGGAGGGAGGCGAAAGCCACGAGCCCCACATATCGCGACAACTAGCGATAATGTTCGGGTGACTATTCCTCCCTGGAACCACCCTTCTGGACAGCCGCACGGGATTCCGCATCCCTATCCCGCCGGGGGGAGCGGGGGCTATCCCGCAGTCCCGCATCCCCCGCACGCTCGCATCCACGTCCCCACGGGGATGCCCCTCGCCGGGTTCGGGCGCCGCCTGTGGGCGCGGATCATCGACTACTTCCTCCTGAGCGTGCTCGTGTTCCTGCTCGGGTTCGGAATCCTGTTTCTCGTCTTCCTGGCCTACCCCGGCCTGGAGGAGACCTCGGATACCTTCGACGCCACGTTCGGTTTCCTGTTCCTCTTCGGCTGGGGACTGGCCTCGTTCCTGTACGACTGGTTCTTCCTCGCCGCGACTGGGCGCACCCCCGGCAAGATAATGACCCGGCTGCGGGTGATCAGCGCCACCGGCACCCCGCTCAGCCAAGGACAAAGCGCCCTGCGCAGCGCGGTGTTCGGCTTCCCGCACTCCCTGCTGTGCCTGGGACACCTCTTCCTGTGCGTGTCCTGTCTGGTGATCGCCGGCGACAGCCAGGCTCAGGCACTGCACGACAAGATGGCGCGCACCGTCGTCATCCACACCCCTTAGTCTCGGCGGTCGCGGCCGCGCCGTCCGCGGGAGGCCGGGCCGTCACCCCCGGAACGCCAGCATGCACGCGGTGAAACCGTGCAGGTGGTTGCGTCCGGCAACGGGGCCGATCTCTCCTGCCGCGAAGAAACCGCCGACCGCATCAATCCCGAGAATCTGCTGGACCCGGCGTACGTCGTGGTCGGCGCTCGGGAACATCCCGCTGCCCCGGCCATTGCAGGAGAACAGCAGGGCCCCTTCCGCGGTGCCGCCGGTGTCGTGAGCGAACAACCGCAGCCGTTCCAGCAGATCGCTGTCTGCGGTGGCCTGGTCGCGGACTTGGAAGCGGACGGTCTGCCCCACGTCCACGACATCGCCGATGGTGATCGTCGACTGCTCCGGATCAGCGTCCAGCACGCCCCGGATCAGGAAGTCGCCGCTTTCGTGCCGGTCCGCGTACTCGTCGATAGCGATGCCGATGTGGAGTCCGTCCGCGACGAGCTGCTGCTCTTCCGGGGGGAGCGCGCTCACAATGGACTCCAGTTTCGCGTAGGCGGGGGTGCCCGCCAGTTCGATGAGGACGTTGTCCTCGGCTTTGGTGACGACCATGGAGGGGCCGATGGGACGGCATCCCTGGCTCACCACCGTGCCCAGCACTCCGTTCCCGCCGAACAGCAGTCCCACGGCCCCGGCCTGCACGGTCTCGCCCTGCAGGAACAGCCGGACGCTGTCGCCGCCATAGGTGCCGTCGGCCAGCCCGCCCACGATAGGCAGACCGTCCAGGATCGTGTTGCTGTGCTCCACGAACGTGTGCGTGGGGAACACGTACGGGTTCGCCAGCAGGAGCGCCGCCTGGTCCGCGGGGGTGGGTTCCAGCACGCCGATGACCGCGAGCTGGTCGCCTTCCGCGATCGCGGCGAGTTCGAACGGGGTCATGGTGACGCCGGGCAGCATCGCAGCCCACACGCTGACCGCGCCCTGCCCTTCGGTGCCCCGCCCACCGCCGATCACCCCGCCGGCGCTGCAGCCGATCGTGGTCGCCCCCTCGGCGAGGGCCATGGCACGTTCCCCAGCGAGCGCCACTTCCTCCGGGTCGATACCGCTGACGAACACGCAGACGAGGTCGGCTGGGCCGTCGAGTCGCTCAAGCGCCTGCCTGGTTGCGCGTTCAGCCGCGCTCACTAGGTCGACCCCGGTAGCCAGGGCGTCGCTGAACCGGGTCACTGTCGCCTCCTCGCCGTCTACCGTGAGCGGTCTCTCACGGGCATCGCCATTCTCTCTTGTTGCCGGTTCTCCTTGCATGCGGAACATTCCCTTTACCCCAGAATCCCGGGGGTCAGGCATGGCGCCGTCTTCTGCCGTGGCAGGGGGCGTGGGATTCCGCACACCTGTGTCCGCCACAACCGCGATGCGGTGAATAGACTCGAAGGTGTGCCCGATCACGTCGACCTTCCGCACACCCTGGGCGCGTTGCGCGCTTCGGGGCACCGCTACCGGTCAGTCAAAGACGAAATCCGCGAAAATCTCCTGCATCGGATCCGGTCGGGGGAGGAACGCTTCCCCGGGATCGTGGGGTTCTCTGAAACCGTACTGCCGCAACTCGAACGGGCCCTCCTTGCCCGGCATGACGTGGTGCTCCTGGGTGAACGTGGCCAGGGAAAGACACGGCTGATCCGTACGCTCACGGGTCTGCTGGACGAGTGGAGCCCGGCCGTGGCGGGCTGCGCGCTCAACGACCACCCCTACGCGCCGGTCTCCCCTCAAGCCCGTCGGATGGTCGCTGAATACGGCGACGACCTGCCTATCGTGTGGCGGCACCGCGACGAGCGGTACAGCGAGAAGCTGGCGACCCCCGACACCAGCGTCGGCGACCTCATCGGCGACATCGACCCGGTCAAACTCGCGGAAGGGCGTAGCCTCGGCGACCCGGAGACGGTGCACTACGGCCTGGTACCGAGGTCGAACCGGGGCGTGTTCTGCATCAACGAGCTGCCTGACCTGGCCGCGCGCGTCCAGGTTGCGCTGTTCAACGTGCTTGAAGAGCGGGACGTGCAGATCCGCGGCTACCAGTTGCGGCTGCCGTTGGACATGCTCGTGGTGGCGAGCGCCAACCCGGAGGACTACACCAACCGGGGCCGGATCATCACCCCGCTCAAGGACCGGTTCGGCGCGGAGATCCGCACCCACTACCCGGTGGAGCTCGACGACGAGATCGCCTTGACCGAACAGGAGAGCCGGCTGTCGCCGGAGGTGCGTGTCCCCCCGCACCTGGTGGAAGCGGTCGCCCGGTTCACCCGGCTGGTGCGCGAGTCCCCGTCCGTGGATGAACGCTCCGGGGTGTCGGCCCGGTTCGCGATCGCCGCAGTGGAGACGGTGGCTGCCTCCGCGGAGCGCCGTGCCGCGATGACTGGCGAGCAGGCGGTGGCGCGGGTCTGCGACCTGCCGTGTATTACGGCGGTGCTGCGCGGCAAGGTGGAGTTCGACCTGTCCGAGGAGGGCCGGGAGAACGCGGTCTTGGAGCACTTGCTGAACCGCGCCGTCTACGACACGTTCCGTCGTGTCTTCAGCGGAGTGGACTTGGGACCGCTCACCGAGCGCTTCTCCTCCGGTGCGGCCGTGGAGTCGGGGGATCTGGTGAGTGCGGAAGAGCTCCTCGCACGGGTGGGCCCGTTCACCGGGCTGGCGGAGCTCGTCAAGCGGGTCGCCCCGGACAGCGACGACGATCCGGTGTCGGCTCCCGGCTATGCGGCGGCCGCGGTGGAACTCGCGTTGGAGGGCCTGTATTTGAGCCGGAGGCTGTCGAAGGACACGCTGCCGCACGGGGCCCGGTACCGGATCTGACCGGAATAGGCGCAGATGAGCGGATTCCGCTACCGGAGTTACGTGGACGGCCCCGACCCGTTGCGTCCCCCTTTCGACGTGCGTTCCGCGGTGGACGCGCTGGGGCGTGCGGTGCTGGCCGGTGCGTCGCCCACGCGGGCGCTGCGTGATCTGCTGCGCCGCGGCACCCGCGGGGTGCGCGGACTGGACGAGCTGCTGCGCCACGTGCGGGAACGGAAGGAGCAGCTCCGCTCGCAGGGCAGGCTGGACGGCACGCTCGCCCAGGCGCGCCGCCTGCTGGACCAGGCCGTGGGCCAGGAGCGGGCGGTGCTCTTCCCGGATCCGAGCGACGAAGCCCGGCTCCGGGAACGGGAGCTCGACGACCTGCCCGCTGATCCGGCCGCGGCGATCCGGCGACTCGCCGGCTACCAGTGGCGCTCTCCGGACGCCCGTCAGACGTTCACCCAGCTCCAGGAGCTGCTGCGCCGCGAAATCCTCGACGCCCAGTTCCGCGGTATGCGGCAGGCCATGGCCCGGGGCACGCCTGAGGAGCTGCAGCGGGTGCGCGCCATGCTGGACGCGCTGCACGGGATGCTGGACGCGGACGACCGCGGGGAGCACACCCAGGCCGACTTCGAGCGGTTCATGGCCGAGTTCGGGGACTTCTTCCCGGACCGTCCGCGTACCCTCGACGAGCTTGTGGACGTGCTGGCCTGCCGTTCCGCGGCCATGCAGCGGCTCTTCGACTCGCTGACCCCCGAGCAGCGGGCCGAACTGCTGGCGCTTAGCGCGCAGGTCATGCGGGACGCCGGGCTGGCCGACGCGGTCCAGCGGCTCGGGGAGCGGCTGCGGGCCCGCCGCCCCGACCTGGTCTGGTCCGGCGGGGTCGCGGTCGACGGGGACGCGGAGCTCGGGCTCGGCGACGCCACCACTGCGGTGGCGGAACTCGCTGACCTGGCTGAACTGGAGGAGGCTCTCGGCCAAGGGTACGCGGGGGCCCGGCTGGACGACATCGACACGGCCGCACTACAGCGGGTGCTGGGCCGGTCCGCAGCCGAGGATGTGGCGCGGCTGCGCGCCCTGGAGCGGGAGCTCCGCGACCGGGGCTACCTGTCGGGGTCGCGCGACCGGGTGCAGCTCACCCCGAAGGCGGTGCGGGCGCTCGGGGAGGTGGCGCTGCGCGACGTACTGTCCGGTGCGGGGCGGCGTCCCGGCACGCACGACACGCGGGAAGGGGGCCCGGCCGGGGAGCTGACCGGAGCCAGCCGGCCGTGGCGTTTCGGGGACGAGCAGCCGTTGGATGCGGTGCGGACCGCCATCAACGCGGTCCGGCGCGGCGCATCCTCTGAAGGCCGCCTCCGGTTGCGCCCCGAGGACATGGAGGTGGCGGAGACTGAGCGGCGCGACGCGGCCGCGGTGTGCCTCCTCGTGGACTTGTCGTATTCCATGGTGCAGCGCGGTTTGTGGGGGGTGGCCAAGCAGACCGCGTTGGCGCTGCACACGCTGGTGTCCACCCGGTTTCCGCAGGACGCGGTCCACGTCATCGGGTTCAACGACCATGCCCGGGTCTTGGCTCCCCGCGAGCTGGCGGAGTTGTCGCCGGAACCGGTCCAAGGCACGAACCTGCACCACGCGCTGCTGCTTGCCGGACGGCATGTGGACCGGCACCCGGAGTTCGAGCCGGTGGTGCTGGTGGTGACCGACGGGGAGCCGACCGCGCACCTGGAGGAGGACGGGCTGCCGTACTTCTCGTATCCGCCTTCGCCCCGCACCACAGAGTTGACACTGGCGGAGGTGGACCGGATGACCCGGCGCGGAGCGCGGATGACAGTGTTCTCCCTGGCGGACGATCCGCGGCTGGAAGAGTTCGTCACCGCGCTCGTGGCCCGCAACGGCGGCCGCGCCCTCCGCCCGGTCGCCGACCAGTTGGGGTCGTTCGTGGTGCGGGACCTGCTGGCACAACGCTCCCGGTGGTGACCGGGCCGGTCACTCGGTGGCGGGGAACTCGTCGTAGAGGCGCCATTCCTCTCCGGTGAAGACCGCGAACAGCCGGTGGTATGGCTCCCCGTTCCGGGTGATGAGCACCGTCCCCCTGTCGGTGGTCGGGTTCTCCTCGTCGTCGGAGCCTTCGACGTGCACGCACCAGGCTTCGTGGTCCGGGCCGCCTTCACCGGTGGCCTCGCAGTCCAGCGGCAGGTAGCGGTCGGCGAGCCAGGTCTCCCCTACTTCGGCCAGGGTGGGCGCGGTGATCTCCCAGGCGCTGGGGTCGTCTTTGATGCGGATCGCTTCGTCCAGCCAGTCGGGGCCGGGGCCGTACGGGTCTTCGATGACGAAGTTCTCCACCAGTTCCCAGTGCTCCCCGTCCGGGGTGGTCAACCGCAGCGCTTCGAACGGCTCAGTGGCGGGCGGGCCGAGGACGAACACGGTGCTGTCCCCCACGTCCGCGTACAAGCTGAGGCAGATCCCCTCCCCTCGGATGAGGGAGAATTCTTCCTCTTCACTCAAGGTTTCGCACCGACCGGCATAGTCGACGTCGTACTCCCAGGTGTCGGCGATGTGGGCGCGCACCAGTTCGTGGAGGGTCGGCAGCTCGGGGGAGGGGGAAGCCGACGGGGTCGGCTCGGCGTCGGACTGCGGTGCGGCAGTGTCCTCCTCGCCTTCGCATGCTGCGGTGAACAGGAGGAGGGGAAGGGTGAGCAGGGCCGCGTGGCGGGCAGAAACGCGCATAGGACTCCCTTGCAGCGGTTCGGACACGGTTCGTGTGGGAACCCCCGCCATCCGGAGGTGCGGGTCGGGGGCCACCCGCTGGATACCCGGCAGACAGCGCGAGCCGCGGCCTAGCGGAGGCCGGGAGCGGACAGAGCCGGGCGGAAAGGTCCGCGCGGATCATAGGCGGTGGAAGGGACCAGCCGCGACAGATGAGCGGGCTGGGGCTGTTGCCGTGGAGGAGCGGCGCCGCAGCGGCTCCGCGCGGGTGAGAAGCCGTCCCGGGAGTCGGGCCTCCCGGGACGGCTTTCCGGCTACGGCTCCAATGCTTGGAGCAGGTCGTTGACGAGGTCGTCGACGGTTTCGATACCCACGGAGAGCCGGACCAGGTCGCTGGGCACTTCCAGGAGGGAGCCCGCGGTGGAGGCGTGGGTCATCTTCCCCGGGTGTTCGATCAGCGACTCCACCCCGCCCAAGGATTCAGCGAGGGTGAACACTTTCGTTTTCGCGCACACCCGCAACGCGGCTTCCTCCCCGCCGCGCATGCGGAACGACACCATGCCACCGAAGGCGCGCATCTGGTCGACCGCCACCTTGTGGCCGGGGTGGTCGGGCAGGCCCGGGTAGAGCACTTCGGCGACTTCCGGGTGGCCGACGAGCGCTTCCACGACGCGTTCCGCGTTGGCGCAGTGCCGGTCCATGCGCACGCCGAGGGTTTTGATGCCGCGCAGGGTCAGCCAGGCGTCGAACGGTCCCGCGACCGCGCCCATCGAGTTCTGGTGGAAGGCGAGGCGCTCTCCCAGTTCCGCGTCGGCGACCACGAGGGCGCCGCCGACCACGTCGGAGTGGCCGCCCAGGTATTTGGTGGTGGAGTGCACGACCACGTCCGCACCGAGGCTGAGCGGCCGCTGCAGGTACGGGGAGGCGAAGGTGTTGTCGACCACCAGCAGCGCGTCAGCGGCGTGCGCGATGTCCGCGAGCGCGGCGATGTCCGCAATGTTGAGCAGCGGGTTGGTGGGGGTTTCCACCCAGATCGCCACGGTTTCCGGGCGGATTGCGGTCCGCACCGCCTCCGGGTTGGACAGGTCGACGGCGTCCCAGCTCACTCCCCACCGTTCGAAGACCTTGGAGACGAGGCGGAACGTGCCGCCGTAGGCGTCGTTGGGGATGATGAGGTGGTCGCCGGGTCGGGCGATGGTGCGGAGCAGGGTGTCCTCTGCGGCCATGCCGGAAGCGAACGCCAGGCCCCGCACCCCGCCTTCCAGCGCGGCCAGGCATTCTTCCAGTGCCGTGCGGGTCGGGTTGGCGGTGCGGGAGTACTCGTAGCCGCCGCGCAGCCCGCCCACCCCGTCTTGGCGGTAGGTGCTCGTCTGGTAGATGGGGACCACCACGGCCCCGGTCTCGGCGTCTGCCTCCTGACCGGCGTGGATGGCCAGTGTCTCAAACCCCTCGTAACTCATGGCGCCACAGTAGTACCGGCAGTCTCATGTTTTCCTGTCCCACCCCGCTCGGCCGGGGTTTCCGTGGCTCGGCGGGGCGGTCCGCGCCGGGGCTATCCGGCAGCGGGTTCGGTGTCAGCGTCGTCGCGGCGGACGATCACATCGGTGCGGAGCGGCGGATTCCACCCGGTTTCGGGGTCGTAGCGGCGCACGATGCGGCCGGGCACGCCCGCGATCACGCAGTGGTCGGGGTAGGTGCCGGGGCGCACTACCGCACCCGCCGCGACCACGCAGTTGCGGCCCAGGTTGACGCCGGGGAGGATCACGGCGTGCGCGCCGATCCAGGATCCGGCGCCGATGCGGACCGGGGCTTCGGTGGGCCACTGGTAGCCGATGGGGGTGTTGGGGTCGGCGTAGCCGTGGTTTTGGTCGGTGACGTAGACGTAGGGGCCGGTGAAGACGTGGTCTTCGAACACGATGGAGCGGTGCGCTACGACGTGCGAGCCGCGACCGATCGTGCACCCGTCACCGATGGTGAGGAGCGGTTTGGGTCCGAGGTCGAGTCCGGGCATGTATCCGGCGCTGAGGGTGATGTCCGCCCCGATCAGGGTGTGGGAGCCGAGGGCGATCCAGGGTTCCCCGAAGATGGTGGCGGGGGGAAAGGCGATGGAGGTGCCTTCACCGTAGGCGGCGAAGCGCGCGGCGGCACGTGAGCCGTAGCGGATGTCTGCTTTGCGCCGTGCCCAGGACCAAGCTGTACGCACCATCCAGGAAAGCAGCCGCGACACGGGGTCGTCTCCGTAATGTACTCGTCAGTAATACTGAGGAAACCCTAGACGACCCGGCTGCCGCTGTTGAGAGGGTGGGCCCGGCAAAATCCGCTTCCCGCCTCGATGCCACCCAGGACAGGCATGCCTGGCCCATGGCCCGCCCGGCCCTGCTGGGCAGGCCCCTTCCCGTGCCCCAGGGCCGTGGGGAGGGGTCCAGGGCCCTAGGGGCACGGTTCTGCCAGAACAGCCGCGCGGGGTGGGGCGGGCCGCGGTCAGCTCGCTAGGTGGGCGAGCAGGTCTTGGCGGGTGAGGATTCCCGAAGGCTTGCCGTCCTCGAGCACCACGACCGCTCCCGAGCTTTGGAGCAGTTCCACGCAGCGGCTCACCGGCTCCCCGGAGCCGACGACCGGCAGCGGCGGTCTCATGTGCTGCTCCACGGGGTCGCCGAGCTGGGCCCGGCCGTTGAACAGCGCGTCGAGCAGGTCGCGTTCCGCGATGGCGCCCACCACTTCGGCGGCCATCACCGGGGGTTCCTCCTTCATGACCGGCAGCTGGGAGACCCCGTATTCGCGCATGATGGCGATGGCGGTGCCGACCGTCTCGTGCGGGTGGGTGTGCACGAACTCGGGCAGGCTGTCGTCCTTGGCGGCGAGGACCTGTCCGGCGGTGGCTTCCTCCGTCTCCGGCTCCAGGAAGCCGTAGTCGGCCATCCACTCGTCGTTGAAGATCTTGCCAAGGTAGCCGCGGCCGCCGTCGGGCAGGAGCACCACGATGACGTCGTCGGGTCCGGCTTGGGCCGCCACCTTGAGCGCGGCTACCACGGCGAGCCCGCACGAGCCGCCGACCAGCAGCGCCTCCTCTTTAGCGAGGCGGCGGGTCATGAGGAAGGAGTCCTTGTCGCTGACCGCGATGATCTCGTCGCAGATCTTCGTGTCGTAGGTGGCGGGCCAGATGTCTTCCCCCACGCCCTCCACCAGGTAGGGGCGGCCAGTGCCGCCGGAGTAGACCGAGCCTTCCGGGTCGGCGCCGATGACCTTCACCCGGCCGTTGGAGACCTCTTTCAGGTAGCGGCCGGTGCCGGTGATCGTGCCGCCGGTGCCGATCCCCGCGACGAAGTGGGTGATGCGGCCTTCGGTCTGCTCCCAGATCTCCGGCCCGGTGCTGTAGTAGTGCGACTCCGGGTTGTTGGGGTTGGAGTACTGGTCGGGTTTCCACGCGCCGGGGATCGTCGCGGCCAGGCGGTCGGAGACCGAGTAGTAGGACTCGGGGTGGTCGGGGGCGACGGTCGTGGGGCAGACCACGACTTCGGCCCCGTAGGCGCGCAGCACCGCGAGTTTGTCGGCGCCGACCTTGTCCGGGCAGACGAAGACGCAGCGGTAGCCCTTTTCCGCGGCGACGATCGCCAGGCCTACACCGGTGTTTCCGGAGGTGGGCTCCACGATCGTGCCGCCTGGTTTGAGGAGGCCCCGCCGTTCGGCGTCTTCGACCATACGCAGGGCGATGCGGTCTTTCACCGATCCCCCGGGGTTGAAGTACTCCACTTTCGCCAGCACAGTCGGAGCGAGTCCGGCCGTGACTTTCTTCAACCGAACCAGCGGTGTGTTGCCGACGAGTTCGATCAAAGAGTTGGAGACCCGCATCAACTCTTCCCTTTCCTCCCCTTGGGCCGCCGCGGTGTCGGGGATGCGACGGCGGCCATGGCATGCGGTACCGGTACTCCGGTGTCCGTCTGACCCTATACGCCGCTGTACCTGGACCGTTGCGGCGGAGGAGGAGGGAGTGCTGCGCGTCTCGTTTCCGACTTGCCCCGTTGTATTCGGGTATCACCCGTGATACAGAGACGGTTCTCGCTTCGCGGTGGGAGGCGGTCGCATGGCTCTACGCGCAGCGCAGGCTCGGCGGATCATGGCGGCGACCATGTTCGGCGGCGGCGGGTTGACCCTGCTGGCGGCGAGCACCGTCGCCTTGCTTTTTCTGCAGGCCAAGATCGCCGCTCGGACAATCGGGGTCACCCCTTGGCAGCGTCCCCGGGTCGACGGGGTCTACGGCGTGGGCGGGGGCGAGCCGCTCACCCTGCTCATGATGGGCGATTCCACTGCCGCGGGTTTCGCCGTGTCCGATCCTCGGCAGACCCCGCCCGTGCAGTTGGCTTCGGGGCTGTCGGCGGTGGCGGACCGTCCGGTGCGGCTGCGTGACGTCTCGAAAGTCGGCGCTACCTCGCAGGGACTGCTGGCGCAGTTGGACCGGGTGCGCGGCGAACGGGTGGACCTGGCGGTGATCTTCATCGGCGCCAACGACGTCATCGACCGGATCCGCCCCGCGGACGCGGTGTCCCATTTGCGCGTCGTCGTACGGGAGCTGGTGGCCTCCGGTGCGGCAGTGGTGGTGGCCACCTGTCCTGATCTCGGCACGGTGCAGCCGATCCCGCAGCCGCTGCGCGCTATTGCGCGGCGGGCGTCCCAGCAGATGGCGGCCGCGCAGACGGTGGCGGTGGTGGAGGAGGGCGGGAGCACGGTGGCGTTGGGCGACCTCCTCTCGGACGAGTTCTCGCTGTATCCCGAGGAGATGTTCGGTCCGGACCGGTTCCATCCTTCGGCACGCGGCTACGGGCGGGCGGTGGCCGTGGTACTCCCTGCACTGTGCTCGGCCTTGGGGCTGCTGCCGGAGCCGGTGGAATCGGAGCCGGATGCCGAGGAGGTGCTCCCGGTGGACCGGGCTGCGGCGGCAGCCGTGGCGGCGGCCGGAAGCGAAGTGCGGCAGGCCGGGCAGGAGGAGCACAGGCGCGGTTCGCTCGGCCTGTGGGCGCGGCTGCTGCGCCGGGACACGGCCCCCGCAGCAGACACCCACAAACTAGAAACCGATTCCAATTCGGTTAAAGCGACCCCGGCCGCGTCCGTAGGAAGTCGGATTGGCTAGCGTTCTGGGTAACGAGGTCGCAGCCGCCCGTGACCTGCGGGTGGACTCCCGTCAGCATCTCCTAGAAAGGCCGAGGCATGCCTGAAGCCGTCATCGTCGCTACGGCACGCTCTCCCATCGGACGGGCTTTCAAGGGGTCCCTCAAGGACATCCGCCCGGACGACCTGACCGCGCAGATCATCTCCGCGGCGCTCGCCAAGGTCCCGCAACTGGACCCCGCCACCATCGACGACCTCCTCCTGGGCTGCGGGCTCCCCGGTGGCGAACAGGGCTTCAACATGGCCCGCGTTGTCGCGGTGCAGCTCGGTCTGGACTCGGTCCCGGGCACCACCATCACCCGCTACTGCTCTTCATCCCTGCAGACCACCCGGATGGCGTTCCACGCCATCAAGGCCGGGGAAGGCGACGTCTTCATCTCCGCCGGCGTGGAAATGGTCAGCCGCTTCACCAAGGGCAACAGTGACACGCTGCCCGACACGAAGAACCCGCTGTTCGCCGAGGCTGAGGCACGCACCGCCCGCCGCGCCGAGGGCGGTGCAGAACCCTGGCGCGACCCGCGGGAAGAGGGCAAGCTCCCCGACATCTACATCGCTATGGGGCAGACCGCGGAGAACGTGGCGCAGCTGCGCGGCGTCTCCCGCCAGCGCCAGGACGAATTCGCGGTGCGTTCGCAGAACCTGGCGGAAAAGGCGCTCGACAACGGTTTCTGGGAGCGGGAGATCACCCCGGTGACCCTGCCTGACGGCACGGTGGTCTCCACCGACGACGGTCCGCGGCGCGGCACCACCTACGAGAAAGTCGCCGCCCTGGACCCGGTGTTCCGCCCCGACGGCACGGTGACCGCGGGGAACTGCTGCCCGCTCAACGACGGCGCGGCCGCACTGATCATCATGAGCGACCGGAAGGCCGCTGAACTGGGCATCACCCCGCTGGCCCGGATCGTGTCGACCGGGGTGAGCGCGCTGTCACCCGAGATCATGGGGCTGGGACCGGTCGAGGCCTCCCGGCAGGCGCTGGCCCGCGCCAACATGTCGATCCGCGACATCGACCTCGTGGAGATCAACGAGGCGTTCGCCGCGCAGGTGCTTCCGTCCGCGGACGACCTGGGCATCGACATCGACTCCCAGCTCAACGTCAACGGCGGCGCCATCGCTATCGGCCACCCGTTCGGTATGACGGGGGCGCGGATCACCACCACGCTGATCAACGCCCTCCAGTTCCACGACAAGACCTTCGGCTTGGAGACCATGTGCGTGGGCGGCGGGCAGGGAATGGCCGCCATCTTCGAACGGCTGAGCTGACCCCAGAAGTACCGCGCACCGCGGACAATTCCCGGCGGGGCATTCACGTGAATGCCCCGCTTTACTCTTTCTCCACGCTCCCCGGAGGACCGGTTTCTTCCCTTCGGGAAAGAGCGTCCCCGCCATTCCCCCGGGGAAAGGACTTCCTTCTCTCCCTTGGGGAAAGGGTCCGCGGAGCCTGTGAATACGCGGAGCAACAGAGCAGTTTTCCCCTCGGGACTCCGTTCCCCGCAGGAGTTTCCCCCTGCCCTGCTGGGCCGCGGAAAAGAGCGCGCCCGCTCAACGACGGCTCGGCCGAAGACTGGCGCTCGAGGGCATTGCCCCGCAGCAGGTGCCCGCATGGGGGCCGTACAAAAACGGGTGCCCCTCCCGCCCAGGGGAGAGGCACCCTGTCCTGCTCTGGACCGTGCGTTATTCGCTGAACATTGACTGGATGATCCACAGCAGACGCACGATCTCGATGTACAGCCAGACAAGCGAGACAGTCAGGCCGAACGCGAGCTGCCAGGAGACCTTCTCCGGCAGACCGTACGCGATGGCCTCCTCGACGTCGCGGAAGTCGATGGCCAGCACCAGCGCAGCCAGCACGATCGCGACGGCGCTCACCAGCAGGCCCAGCGGTCCGGCTTCCCGCAGGCCCAGGCCGCCCGGGACGAAGATGCCCACGATGAGGTTGACCAGGACCAGGGCGAGGAAGCCGAGCAGCGCCGCGGTCACCACCTTCACGAAGGTGTTCGTGACCCGGATGACCTGGAACTTGTAGAGCGCGAGCATGATGCCCGCCACGAACAGCGTGCCGAAGACCGCAGGCACGACAAGGCCTCCGGGAGCCACCCCGGATCCGGCGAGCGACGCTTCCAGGACGAAGCTGAAACCGCCGACGAACAGGCCTTCCAGCCCGGCGTAGATGAGGATCAGCGCCGGGTTGGTGGACCGGGTGAAGGAGATGACCAGGCCCAGGATCAGGCTGCCGATCGCACCGATGACCAGCATGACGACGCTGAGGGCCGGGTTGACCAGCATCGCCATGAAGTAGGTGAGGACGGCGCCCAGCACGACGGTGCCGAGCGTGAACCCGGTGCGCATCACCACGTCGTCGATGGTGACCGGGCGGGTGCCGGGAACCGCCGGACCGTAACCAGGCTGGGCCGGGTACGGGGCGGGGCCGTACCCCTGCGGGGGATAGGGCTGGCCGTAGCCCGGCTGTCCGTAGCCCGGCTGTCCGTAACCGGGCTGTCCGTAACCAGGCTGCGCGTAGGGCTGGCCGTACCCTTGCGACGCGTAGGGCTGGCCGTAGCCGGGCTGCGCGTAGTAGCCCGCGCCTCCCGGAGCGCTAGCCAGGGCCCGCTTGATCACGGGATTGGAACTGCTGCGCTTCCGCATAATCGTGTTTGCACCTCTCAACGGCGAGATACCAGTGCCATTCAACGTAACGGATCCCGCTAGCAAAGGGGTTCCCGTTTTCCGGTCGCACCGCACGGCGACCCTATCGCACGGCTCCCCCGGCGAAGAGAGCGCGGGCGAAGAACGCCGTATTCGCGGGGCGTTCAGCCAGTCGCCGCATGAAATAGCCGTACCACTGCTCACCGTACGGCACGTACACCCGCACCCGCTCGCCCCGATCGGCCAGAGCCGCCTGCAGGTCGGTACGGACTCCGTAAAGCATCTGGTACTCGTAGGAGTCCGCGCTGCGCCCGGCGGACCTTGCGAGGAACGCGGCAATCCGCAGGAGGCGCGGGTCGTGGGTGGCCACCATGGGATAGCCGGGGCCGTCCATGAGGATGCGCAGGCAGCGCACATAGGAGCGGTCCACTTCGGCCCGGTCGCGGTAGGCCACCGTAGCAGGCTCGTCGTAGGCGCCTTTGCACAAGCGCACCCGCGACCCGGGCACGGCCAGGTCCCGGCAGTCGGCTTCGGTGCGCCGCAGGTAGGCCTGGAGCACAGCCCCGGTCCGGGGGAAGTCGACGCGGAGCTGGTGCACGATGTCCAGGGTGGCGTCCGTGGTGGTGTGGTCTTCCATGTCCACGGTGACCGTGGTGCCCACCGCTTCAGCGGCCGCGCAGATCTGCCGGGCGTGGTCCAACGCGAGCTGTGCACCGTCGCGGGGCAGCGCCAGGCCGAGCGCGGAGAGCTTCACCGACACCTCGGCCCGCGGGGCCAGGCCGTGCTCTCCCAGGGCGGTGAGCAGGTGCGTGTAGGCGTCCACTGTGCGGCTGGCCTGCTCAGCGTCGGTGATGTCCTCCCCCAGGTAGTCGACGGTGACGTGGCGGTCAGCGGTGAGCTGGCGGAGGACAGGGAGCGTCGCGTCGAGCGTGTCTCCGGCGACGAACCGGCGGACCACGCCCCGGGTCAGCGGGGAGCGGGTCACGAAGTCGCGGCAGCGCGGCGAGCGGGCCGCGAGCAGCAGGAGGGTGCGAAGCATGCCGGTGTCCCCCTGCCCTCAGTCCTGGTGCGGGTAGCGGTGGTCGGTGGGCGGGACGAATGTTTCTTTGATCACCCGCGGGCTGGTCCACCGCATGAGGTTCGCCATCGACCCGGCCTTGTCGTTGGTGCCGCTGGCCCGGGAGCCGCCGAACGGCTGCTGTCCCACGATCGACCCGGTGGGCTTGTCGTTGATGTAGAAGTTGCCCGCCGCAAACCGCAGCTGCCGGGTCGCCGCGAGGATCGCAGCCCGGTCGGTGGCGATGATGGCGCCGGTCAGCCCGTAGGGTGCGCCGCGGTCGACGAGGCGGAGCACCTCCTCGTAGGCGTGGTCGTCGTAGACGTAGACCGCGAGGACCGGCCCGAAGTACTCGGTGGTGAACACCTCGTGGCTCGGGTCGCTGCCGAGGAGGACCGTGGGGCGCACAAAGTAGCCGACGCTGTCGTCGGCAGTGCCGCCGACGAGCACGTCGATCGTCGGATCCGTGCGCACCCGGTCGAGCAGGCGGGCGAGGCGGTCGTAGGCGCGGCGGTCGATGACTGCGCCCAGGAAGTTGCGGAAGTCGGTGACGTCGCCCATGGGGAGCGCGTCGACCTGGGCGAGGAAGTCGTCACGCATCCGCTCCCACACCGAGCGGGCGATGAAGGCACGGGAGGCAGCGGAGCACTTCTGGCCTTGGTATTCGAACGCACCGCGCAGCAGGGCGGTGCGGAGCACGTCGACATCGGCGGAAGCGTGCGCGACCACGAAGTCTTTGCCGCCGGTCTCTCCGACGATGCGCGGGTAACTGCGGTAGCGGGCAATGTTCTCCCCGACGGTCCGCCACAGGTACTGGAAGGTCCGGGTGGAGCCGGTGAAGTGGATGCCCGCCAGGTCGGGGTGGGTGAGGGCGACTTCGGAGAGCGCCACGCCGTCGCCGGTGACCAGGTTGATGACACCGGGCGGCAGTCCGGCTGCTTCCAGCAGTTCCATGGTCAGGCAGGCGGCGAGCGTCTGGGTGGGGGACGGTTTCCACACCACGACGTTGCCCATGAGCGCGGGCGCGGTGGGGAGGTTTCCGGCGATCGCCGTGAAGTTGAACGGGGTGATCGCGTAGACGAACCCTTCCAAGGGGCGGTGGTCGGTGCGGTTCCACGTGCCCGGCGCGTGGACGAGCGGCTGTTCTGCGAGGATCTGGCGGGCGAAGTGCACGTTGAACCGCCAGAAGTCGGCGAGTTCGCAGACCGCGTCGATCTCGGCTTGGATCACGGTCTTGGACTGCCCCAGCATGGTTGCCGCGTTGAGGCGCTGCCGCCACGGGCCGGAGAGGAGGTCGGCGGCGCGCAGCAGGATCGCGGCCCGCTCGTCGAAGGGGGTGTCCCGCCACGCGGGGGCGGCGTGGAGGGCAGCGGCGATGGCGTCCCGGGCGTCCTCGTGGGTGGCGTTGCCGAGAATGCCGAGCACGGAGGCGTGGCGGTGCGGTTGGACAACGTCGATGCGTGCCCCGCCGCCGAGGCGCCGCGTGCCGCCGATAGTCATGGGGAGTTCTCTGGGCTGGTCGGCGAGTGCGGTGAGGTAGCGGGTGAGTTCGGCGCGTTCCGGGCTGCCGGGCGCGTAGGACAGGACCGGCTCGTTGACGGGTGCGGGAACGTTGGTCACGGCGTCCATGGATGACCCCCTGGTGTGGTGTCGCGGGTGGACTAGGCCAGTACCCAGAAGGGACTCCTTGTGGGCGTCCCCGGGGGAAAGTGAGGTGCGGGTGGTTCGAGTCGGTGGAAAGACCGGTCGGCTGTGTGAGGGTTTCTACCCGCGAACTGGCCCGCCCAGTGGGGGATTTCGCACCCGGAAGGCTGTTTTGTCGGGGATGGACGCCAGGGGTTGCGGCAAAAGAAAAAGCCCGGTCCTGAATGCAGGAGCCGGACCTGGGAGTTTCTCAGTCCACCGTGACGGGTGGGTGAGGAGTACCCTCGGTCGGATTCGAACCGACACTTATGACCCTTTTAGGGGGCCTGCCTCTACCGTTGGGCTACGAGGGCGCATCTAGCATACCGGTCACCACGCCACTTTTTCTGTGGTTTGGAGTTTTACTTCACCATCGAGTACGAAGTGTTGTGGACCCGTTCCGATTCGAAACGGGTCCACTACCTTCTGTCGTTTTTTCGTCGGGAAGCAGTGCCTCGGTTCAGGAGACGCGGCGCAGGTTGCTGCCGTCGACTTGCGGGCGGGCTGCTTCGGTGAACGCCTGACGGGGCTGGCTCATCTCCGGGATCGACGCGAAGTCGCGGCGCAGGAAGAAGCCCAGCGTCCAGTCGGCGAGGACCCGCATCTTGCGGTTGAACGTCGGCACCGCCAGCAGGTGGTAGCTGCGGTGCGCCAGCCACGCGGGCAGCCCGGTCAGCTTGACCGCGCCGAACACTTGGGCCGCGCCCTTGTACATGCCGAGTCCGGCGACCGCCCCCAGGTTCTTGTGCCGGTAGGGCTTGAGTTCCTTGCCGCGCAGGGTGGCGATGATGTTGTCGGCCAGGACCGGGGCCTGGCGGACCGCGTTCTGCGCGTTGGGCGGGTAATAGCCGCCGTTGCCGTCCGGGACTTGGGCGTTGTCGCCGCCCGCGAAGGCGTTCTCCACCCCCCTGACGGTCAAGTATTCGGTGGTGTCCACGTGGCCCTTGGGGCCCAGCGGCAGGTCGGAGGCTTGGACGACCGGGCTGGGCTTGACGCCGGCGGTCCACACCAGGGTGCCGGCTTCGAACTCGGTGCCGTCGCTGAGCTTGATGCGCTGGTCGACCGCTGACTCCAGGAAGGTGGACAGGCGCACGTCGATGCCGCGGTTGCGGAGCTGCTGGAGTGCCTTGGCGCCCACCTCGGGGCCGACCTCGGGCAGGATGCGGTCGGCGGCCTCAATGAGGTAGAAGTGCAGGTCGTCGATGCTGATCGACGGGTAGATCCGGGTGGCGTCGCGGGCGAGGTCTTCCAGCTCCGCGATGGCTTCGGCCCCCGCGAACCCGCCGCCGACGAACACGAAGTTCAGCGCCTTGCGCCGCACTCGCGGGTCGTCGGTGGAGTCAGCGATGTTGAGCTGCTCCAGCACGTGGTTGCGCAGATAGGCGGCTTCCTGGACGGTTTTGATGCCAATGCCGTGCTCCGCTAGCCCAGGAATGGGGAGGGTGCGGGAGACTGCTCCAGCCGCCATGACCAGGTAGTCGTAGGTGAGCTCGCGGCGCTCCCCCTCGTTGGTCACGCATTCGACCCGGCGCTGGGCGTGTTCGATGCGCACGACCCGGCCGTTGAGGACGCGGGTGCGGCGCAGGACTTTGCGCAGCGGGACGACGACGTTGCGCGGGGAGATGCTGCCCGCGGCCGTCTCAGGCAGGAACGGCTGGTAGGTCATGTAGGAGTTGGGGTCCACCACGGTGATGCGGGCTTCTCCCGGTCCCAGCTTCTTCTCCAGCCGCTTCGCGGTGTACATGCCCAGGTACCCACCGCCAACGATGAGCACGTGCGGGATCTCCGATGCGTCACCGCCGCCGGGCACCAGCCGGTAGTTCCTGCTTTCGGTCATCGTTGTTCCGCCCCTGCTTCCCCGATCCCACAGCTCCACCGAGCGTAAAGATCGGCAAATTTTCTTCGCCTGTCACCTTCTGCATGGATTCACCGCAGAAACCATGCGATTTTTAAGCCAAGGCGAGATCTCGCCCCTCTCGTCCTGCTTGTGCATTCTTTCACAAGCTACCCACGTCAGCCAAGGAACAGATTGGAAAGGTTTAAACCAGAATAAACCACCCTAGAGCAGCGTTTCCGCAGGTCAGGATATATGTGAATGCTTTCACAAGCCTGGTGCGGCGTGACCCGGTTCACGGATCCCAGGACGGTTGACCTGACGAAATCCCCTGGTCACCCGCGGAAACCGGGCCCGGTGCACCGCACCTCACGCGCTAGCCGGGGCCTCCACGGCCAGACTCCACGCGATGCCGTCCAAGATGTCGTGCTCACTGGCGACGAACTCCGCCGCCCCCGTCCGGGCCAGCACCCGCTCCACGATGAGCGAACCCGCGCCGATCACATCCACCCGGCCCGGATGCATCACCCCGATCGCGGCCCGCTGCTCGTGCGGCATCGCCAACAGCTCAGCGGTGATCTCACGGAGCCGCTCCACCGGCACCCGGGCGTGGTGGATCCGCTCCGGGTCGTAGGCGGGAAGCCCTTGCGCGATCCCGGCCAGCGTGGTCGCTGTTCCCGCCACGCACACCACGGTCGCGGCCTCCCCCAGCGGCACCACCGCCGCGGCCTGGTCCAACGCTGCTTCGATGTCGGCGGTCGCCGCCGCAACCTGCTCCGCCGTGGGCGGATCAGCGTGGAAGTGCCGCTCCGTCATCCGCACGCAGCCGATGTTGACCGAGCACTGGGCGCGGACCGCGCTCGCCCCGGCATCCCCGGTGTGGCCCAGCACAAACTCGGTGGACCCCCCGCCGACGTCCACGACCAGGTAGGGGCGGTGCAGCCCGGAGCCCTCCCCCATCGCTTCCAGCTCCGCGGTCGCCCCCACGAAAGACAGCTCGGCCTCCTCCTCGCCGCTGATCACCTCAGGCTCCACGCCGAGGATCTTGCGCACACCCGAGACAAACTCGTCCCGGTTGGCAGCGTCCCGGGTCGCGCTGGTCGCCACCATGCGCACCGAATCCGGGCTGAGCTGGACCCCGTAGCCGCGCATCACGTCCACGTAGTCGCGGAGCACGTCGAACGTGCGCTGCAACGCCTCCGGGGCGAACATGCCAGTGCGGTCCACCCCCTGGCCGAGCCGGACCACCTCCATACGGCGGTCCACGTCCAGCAACTGGATGTCCTCACCGTCCGCGTCCAGCACTCCAGCGACGAGCAGTCGGAGGGAGTTGGTTCCGCAATCGATGGCCGCGACCGTTCTCACTGGTCCTTGCCGTTCCTCTCGGTCTTCTCGCTACGGTCACTGCACACGCACGGCCCCCGGTCCCACCACGGGGGAAGCTGGTCCAGCGCCTCCCGGCCCAGCGGGTTGCTCCCGGGAACGGCAAGTTCGTGCGCGACCAGCGCATGCAGGCATTTGACACGCTTAGGCATACCGCCCGCGCTCTGCATCCCCTTGGGCAGCGGTTCGAGCCCCAGCTTCTCCGCGAGCGCGGCACGCTCCGCCAGATAGGACTCGTGCGCCCTGGTGTAGGCGGCCCGCAGCTCGGCGTCGTGCTGCAGCCGCTCCGTCATCTCCCGCATCAGCCCGCTGCTCTCCAACCGGCCGATCGCGGAGGCCGCGCGGGGACACGTCAAGTAGTACAAGGTGGGGAAAGGAGACCCGTCCGCCAGCCGGGGAGCGGTGCGCACCACATCGGGAAGCCCGCACGGGCACCGGTGCGCCACCTCGTACACGGCCCGGGGCGGCCGTCCCAACTGCTGCCGGATGATCTCGACATCCTCGGCGCTGACTCGCCGGGCGGGAAGCTGGTCTGCGGAGTTCATGGTCCACTCAGCCTACTCCCGTCGTGGCCTCCCGCGTTCCTCCCGGCCCGGTACTGCGGCGTTCAGCCTTGCGGCTGGTCGGCTTCCGCCACCGAATCCCACAGTTCGACAAACCACGGGTTGGACGGGCTGCGCTCCGGCACGGCCTCCTCTTCCGGGGTGCCGCCGATGATGATGTAGGTCTGCTCGCCCGGGTACTGGTAGTGCAGCCGCGAACGCGCTTCCCGCTCGATGTAGGCGGGGTCTTGGAGCTCCTCGTAGCGCGCGGTCAGCTCCGCAACCGACTCCTGGATCCGCGCCCGCTCCTCTTTCAACTGGGCGATCCGCGCCCGCTGGGCAATGTACTCGCGCAGCGGATAAGCCAGGCTCAGTGCGATCACGCAGACCAGCAGCGCAAGGACTGCGGCCCGGCTGGTCAACGCCGGCCTGCTGCTCGCCTGAGCGGCGGTGCGGCGGCCGCGGGACGCCGCGGCGGCCGCGGGCCGGGTCCGGCCGCCGGGGGACTTCTTCCCGGCGGCCTTCGACGGTTTCGAGGCACCGGACGGTGAGCCCCCCGTCGTACGCGGACGGCGGCCACTGGACGGGTCCGGCACCTTCACCACGGGATCAGCCCTGTCGCGCGAAACGCGGGAACGCGTTGGCTCCGGCGTAGACGGCTGCGTCGTCGAGCTCTTCTTCGATCCGCAGCAGCTGGTTGTACTTGGCGACCCGCTCGCTGCGCGCCGGGGCACCCGTCTTGATCTGCCCCGAGTTCGTCGCCACCGCGATGTCGGCGATCGTGGTGTCCTCGGTCTCACCAGACCGGTGGCTGATCATCGCGGTGTACCGGTTGCGCTGCGCCAGCGACACCGCGTCCAAAGTCTCGCTGAGCGTACCGATCTGGTTCACCTTGACCAGCAGCGAGTTGGCAGCGCCCTCGTCGATACCGCGCTGCAGCCGCTCCGGGTTGGTGACGAACAGGTCGTCGCCGACCAGTTGCAGCCGGTCGCCGAGGGACTCGGTGAGCGCCTTCCACCCGGCCCAGTCTTCCTCGCTGAGCGGGTCCTCGATCGACACCAGCGGGTAGGACTCGACCAGCTCGGTGTAGTAGGCGGCCATCTCCTCCGCGCTGCGGCTGGAGCCCTCGAACTGGTAGGCGCCGTCCGCGTAGAACTCGGTGGCGGCCACGTCCAAGGCCAGGGCGATGTCCTGGCCCAGCGTGAAGCCCGCCTTCGTGATGGCTTCGCTGATCAGGTCGAGCGCGGCGCGGTTGCTGTCCAGGTTGGGCGCGAACCCGCCCTCGTCACCGACACCGGTGGCCAGGCCGTGGGCTTTGAGCACCGCCTTGAGCGAGTGGTAGACCTCCGCGCCCCAGCGCAGCGCCTCCCGGAAGCTCTCCGCCCCGATGGGGGCGATCATGAACTCCTGGATGTCGACGTTGGTGTCCGCGTGCGCACCCCCGTTGAGGATGTTCATCATCGGCACCGGCAGCACGTGGGCGTTCGGGCCGCCCAGGTAGCGGAAGAGCGGCAGGTCCGCGCTCTCCGCGGCCGCCTTGGCCACCGCCAGGGAGACACCCAGGATGGCGTTGGCGCCCAGGCGCGACTTGTCGGGGGTACCGTCCAGGGTGATCAGGGCGCTGTCGACGAGCCGCTGCTCCTCGGCCTCGTAACCCACGATCTGTTCGGAGATTTCCTCGTTGACCGCGGCGACGGCCTTCTCCACGCCCTTACCGCCGTAACGGTCGCCACCATCGCGCAGTTCGACCGCTTCGAACTGACCGGTGGACGCGCCACTGGGGACAGCCGCCCGGGCAATCGTCCCGTCGTCGAGTGCGACCTCGACCTCGACCGTCGGGTTACCGCGGGAGTCGAGAATCTCCCGTGCGTGTACTGCCTCGATCGACGCCAACGTAGTACTCCATTTCCTCGCGTCTGTGCGTGGTCCCGGTCGGTCCCGCGCACTGCGCTGTCCGAGACCCGGCCGGTGGGGTAGACATCAGTCGCACAGTGCCCAAAAAGTGTCCCGGGTCACCACGCGAACCACCCAGAGCCTACCGATCCGGGTACCGCCACGTCTCCCCCACGACACGGATTGGTTTAGTCCATTTCTCTCAAACCCCTGATCATCCGGGATATCCCCTTTCACGGTTGTGAGACGCACCTCACGTCGCACGGCTGGGACACCCCTGTGCTGCCGCGCCCTGTGGTCTCCTCGATACCCACAGAACCCGCGAAACACACGGGTGGCACGGCCCTCCCGTGTCCCTTCAGCCACCTGCAGCGACGTGCTACCCGCCTCACCGCACCCTGGCAGGGGTCCGCTTATAGTTCGCTATGTCCACTGTGCCGCCGCACAGACCTTTCGAGGCGGGACATGACCTATACGACCGCGCCCCGCCTTAGGCGGCGGCACACCATCGAGCTCGCCATGCTCGCCGTGGCGCTCACCGTATTCGCCACCGGCCTGTGCCTGACCGGGCTCCAACTGCACGCACAGGTGCCCGACCTGCTGTGGCTGGCCACCGCAGTCCTCGGCGGCAGTGCACTCGCCGTGCACGTAGCCCTGCGGTTCTGCGCCCCCTGGGCCGACCCCCTGATCCTGCCGCTCGCGGTCCTCCTCAACGGGATCGGCTTCATCGTCATCTGGGGGCTGCACGCCGAAGCCGGCGACCCGCCCACTGCCGCATTCCGGCAACTCCTGTGGACCGGGCTGGGACAGCTCGGTTGTCTGACCACAGTGCTGCTGGTCCGCCACCCGCAGCGCCTGCAGCGCTACCCCTACCTGATGGCGCTGGCCGGGCTGGTCCTGCTCGCCTCGCCCATGCTGCCCGTGATCGGCCTCGACCAGTACGGCTCCCGCCGCTGGCTGTCCTTCAACGGCTTCACCGTGCAGCCCTCAGAGTTCGCCAAGATCCCGCTGGTGCTCTTCCTCGCCGCCTACCTCGGCATGAAACGCGACATCCTCGCGCTGGCCGCCGCCCAGATCACCGTGCGCGGCGTCAAGATCTTCAGCGTGCCGCGGATGCGCGACATGGGCCCGATGACCGCGGCGTGGGGCATCGCCATCCTCATCCTCGTCGGCACCAAAGACCTCGGCACGTCACTGCTGCTGTTCACCGTGTTCCTGGCGATGCTCTACACCGCCACCCTGCGCAAATCCTGGGTCGGGATCGGCGTGGCCATGTTCCTCGCCGGGGCTTACGTCGCCTACCTGCTTTTCTGGCATGTCCGCCAGCGGGTGACGATCTGGCTGCACGCGTTCGACCCCGGCGTCTACTACGCACCGCAAGGCAGCGCCCAAGTGGTGGAGGGACTGTTCGCGCTCGCTGACGGAGGACTGTTCGGCCTCGGGTTCGGCCAAGGGCGCGCCGCTACCCTCTTCGCCTCCGACAGCGACCTGATCATGGTGTCGGTGGGAGAGAAGTTCGGGCTGGCCGGGGTCGCCGCGGTGCTGCTGGTGACCCTGCTGCTGGTGGAACGCGCCTTCCGGGTCGCGCTGGCCGCCCGGGACACCTTCGTCAAACTGATGACCACCGGGTTCGCGTTCCTCTGGGCGTTCCAAGTGTTTGTTGTCGTCGGCGGGGTCACGCTGCTGATTCCGCTGAGTGGTATGACTACCCCGCTGCTGTCGGTCGGCGGCTCCTCCCTGGTGACGACCTGGATCATGCTCGGCCTGTGGCTACGGGTGAGCAGTGAGGTCCGCCGTGCCGCCGTCTCCCGCTGCCACGACGACACGGCCACCATGGAACTGCCGCGCTCTGCCGTCAGCCCGACGCCCCCTCCGACTGCTTCCAATAAGAGCGCCACTGATCAGGAGTGAGCTTCCGCGGATCCACCCCATCTGCCCGGGCCGCTTCTTCCACGGCCCGCACCCGGGCATCGAACCGGCGGGCCGCGGCACGCAGGTCCATCTCCGGGTCGGCGGAACGGCGCCGCTCGTCCGCTACCGCCGCGAACAGCGCCCCACCGGGTTCGCCGTCGTCCCCGATCAGGTCTTCAGGCACACCGTTGCGGGCGGCACGCTTCTGCAGCTCGTAGGCGAGCAGCGCGGCGGGCTGCCCGAACGGCACCCCGGCCAGCATGGACACGTCGGCCTGTTCGCCTTTCGCCTCCCGCTCGGCGGCTTTGATCGCCTCCCAGTTGGCGCGGACCTCGTCGGCACCCGCCACTTTCGTGGTGGAGAAAACGTGCGGGTGGCGGCGGACCAGTTTGTCGATGATGGCGTCGGCCACGTCGTCGATCGTGAACCCGTCCGGGCCGCGCTCGGCGGCCACCCGAGCGTGGAACACCACCTGGAGGAGGACGTCGCCCAGTTCCTCGGCGAGAGTGTCGTAGTCGCCCCGTTCGATCGTTTCGACGGTTTCGTAGGCCTCCTCGATGAGGTACTTGGCGAGCGACTCGTGAGTCTGCTCGGAGTCCCAGGGGCATTCGCGTCGCAGGGTGTCCATGACCTCCACCAGCGCGATCAGCCGATGGCCCTGGGGAGTGCCGTTGTGCTCGCTCATACCCCCATTGTGGAGGCCGCCGCGGGTGGGGCGGCCCACGCGGGCGGTCAGCGCGGCAGCCAGCCGCCGGCGCGGAGCGCAGCCACCACGCGCGCCACCGACTCCTCCTCGCTTTCCGTGGACGTGTCGAGGACCAGGTCCGCGTCCTCCGGGGGCTCATAGGGGTCGGAAATCCCGGTGAACGCGGGGATCTCCCCGGCGCGCGCTTTCGCGTAGAGCCCTTTGCGGTCGCGGGCCTCGCACACTTCGAGCGGGGTGGCCACGTAGACGAGGAAGAAGTCCCCTGTCTCTTCCGCCATGCGCCGCACTTCGGCACGGGTGGCCGCATACGGTGCGATGGGGGCGCACACCGCGACCCCGCCGTGCCGGGCGATCTCTGCGGCCACGTATCCGATCCGGCGGATGTTGAGGTCGCGGTCGGCCCGGGAGAACGTCAGACCAGCGGACAGCAGGCGGCGCACCACATCGCCGTCGAGCAGGGTGACCGTGCGCCCGGCCTGGCGGATCTGCTCGGCCACTCCGCGCGCCACCGTGGACTTGCCGGAGCCGGAGAGCCCGGTGAAGAAGAGGACGAGTCCGCGGCGGGTCCGGGCCGGGCGGGTCCGGGCGAGTGCGGCGGCCACCGGTTCCGGGGTGAGCCAGGCGGGAAGCGGCGTCCCCTGGGCGAGGGCCTCGTCGACGGCGGCGGTGTCCCATTCCGGGCGGGCCTGGGCGGGAGGAACCTCGTCGGCGGGCCGCCACCGCTCGTGGACGGTGTCGTACACCCACTCGGTAGCGGCCACCGGTTTCACGGGGAGCTCTGCGGCAGTGCCGGGGAGTTCGCCCACCCCCTCGAGCATGAGGTGGGTGGCGCCGTAGGCGGCGGCGACGTGGGCGGCGAGCAGGCCCCGCCGCTCCGCGGACCATTCGGGGGCGCCGTCGGCAGGTGCGGTGGGCAGGGTGAGGACCGCGAACCGGGTGTGCTCCGGCAGGCAGGGGCGGGCGGCGAGGACCACGGTAGCCGCGCCTTCCCCGTCAAGCGGCGTGTCTACGAGGACCAGCAGGTCGGCGTCGCCCAGGGTGGCGAGGGCGGCCCGGATCTGGGCGAGGGCCCGGTGGTGGAGCGGCCGGTCGGTGACAACAGCCAGCAGCGGTCGGCGCTCGTCCCGCGCGGACCGCACGTCTGCCGCGGTGGCACGCAGGGAGCGGTGCGAGCCGTAGGCGGGCGGGGCTGCGGGCCGGATCGGCCCGGCCAGGCGGACCGTCCCGTCCCGGAAGGACTCGGTGACGGTGAGCTCCGCGAGCGGTGCCCCCTCGGGATCGGCCAGCACCAGCTCGCGCACGTCGGCCAGCGTTTCGGGGACGGTCAGCGTGACCGGAACCGGCCACGCCGCTCCCGCCGGAGGAGGCCCCGGCCGGTCGAGCTCCGCGGCCTCGGCTTGCGCCATGAAACCCGGGAGCGGACAGACTCCGGAGAGCAGCAGCTCCAGGTGGGCCAGTCCTTGCGGCCCCGGGGTGAATACGGCGCGTCCTCCGGTCGGCTGGGTCATCGTCGCTCCCTGATCGAACGGATTTTCCGCCTCAGCCTAGGGGCGGATGGACGGAGTGCCTCTAGGCTGGGGAAGGCCTGTGGATACGTGGCCTTCGCCACTCCCCGTCCGGTGCTTTAAGGCCGTACCGCGACCTCTTCGGGGAACATCCCGGTTTATCCTGGCGTTTCCCTGGGGAGCGGACAACCGCGGGCCTCACTCGCGACTGCTGCCCCGTCCACAGGTCCGTGGATTTCCGATGCGGCCGGCGCACCGCCCCGCGTAGGCTGTATCGGGGAATCCCGACTATGCCTCACGTTCTGCGCCCATTGCGAGCGGGCCGTCCATCGTCACACGCCCCACCTGGTGATATGAGCCTTAATGGACTTCTCTCTGTCGTCACCGGCGACCCAGCCCTGAAGCGAGCGATCGAGACCGCACGCAACGGCCACGATCCCCTCCTCGACCTTGTCGCGCCGCCGTCGGTGCGCCCGTTGATCGTGGCTGGCCTCGCGGCCGACGCTCCGGTGGGAGCGGGACGTCCCGTGCTGGCGCTGACCGCCACGGAGCGTGAGGCCGCTGATCTGAACAGTGCCCTGGGGTCGCTGCTGCCGGCCGACTCGGTGGCGCTGTTCCCCGCGTGGGAGACCCTGCCGCACGAGCGCCTCTCCCCCCGCTCCGACACGGTGGGGCAGCGGTTGGCGGTCCTGCGCCGCCTGACCCACCCGGATCCCGACGATCCGCTCACCGCACCGCTGCGGGTCGTGGTCGCCCCCATCCGGTCCGTGCTGCAGCCGCTGGTCTCCGGGCTGGGTGACCTCCAGCCGGTGCGTGTGCGGGAAGGCGACTCGGTGGCGCTGGACGAGCTCGTCCAGTCGCTGGTCGACATCGGCTATTCGCGGGTCGACCTGGTGGAGAAGCGCGGGGACATCGCGGTGCGCGGCGGCATTCTCGACGTGTTCCCGCCCACCGAAGAGCACCCCCTGCGGTTGGAATTCTGGGGCGACACTGTTGAGGAGATCCGCTACTTCCAGGTCGCTGACCAGCGTTCCATCTCCAAGCCCGGAGCAGCCGAAGCCGGCCTGTTCGCCCCGCCCTGCCGGGAGCTGCTGCTCACCGACACGGTGCGGAAGCGCGCCCGGGCCCTGGCCGCCGAGTACCCGGCGCTTGCCGACATCCTGACGAAGCTGGCGGACGGGGTGGCGGTCGAAGGCATGGAAGCGTTCGCACCGGTGCTCGCGGACCGGATGGAGCTGCTCCTCGACCTGCTGCCGCCGGGCACCCACATCGTGGGCTGCGACCCGGAGCGGATCCGCACCCGGGCCCAGGAGCTGGTCGCGACCAGCCAGGAGTTCCTCGAAGCCTCCTGGATCAACGCTGCTTCCGGCGGGGAGGCGCCCATCGACCTCGGCGCGTCCGCCTACCAGTCGATCGCCGAGCTGCGCTCGCGGGCCCGGGAGCTGGGACTGCCGTGGTGGACCGTCACCCCCTTCGACCCGGGCAACCCTGCCGCAGCTGAAGACGACCACTCGGTGGTGGTCGGCGCCTCAGCTACCGACGCCTACCGGGGGGACACCGAGCGGGCGATCGCCGACGTCAAGTCGTGGCTGCACGAAGGCTGGCGGGTCGTGCTGCTCACCCCCGGACAGGGGCCGGCGGAGCGGCTCGCGTCCATGCTGCGGGACGCCGGGCTGGGCACGCAGTTGCGGGACGCGCTGCCGGAGCCGCCGGAGCCCGCGGTGGCTACGGTCACCACCGGGCTGCTCGAGCACGGTTTCGTGTGGCGGTCGGTCCGCACCGTGCTGCTCACCGAGACCGACCTGGTGGGGCAGCGGTCCTCCACCCGCGACATGCGGCGGATGCCGAGCCGCCGCCGCGGTGTCGACCCGCTCCAGCTCAAACCCGGCGACTACGTGGTGCATGAACAGCACGGGATCGGCCGCTACGTCGAAATGGTGAGCCGGACGATCCAGGGCGCCACGCGCGAGTACCTGGTCATCGAATATGCGCCGTCCAAACGCGGACAGCCGGGGGACCGCCTGTTCGTGCCGACCGACCAGCTCGACGAGGTGACCCGCTATGTCGGCGGGGACTCCCCCACCCTGTCGAAGATGGGCGGCTCCGACTGGGCGAAGGCGAAGAGCCGGGCACGCAAGGCCGTCCGGGAGATCGCCGGGGACCTGATCCGCTTGTACTCGGCCCGCCACGCCTCCCCCGGGCACGCGTTCTCCCCGGACACCCCGTGGCAGCGGGAGTTGGAGGACGCCTTCCCCTACGTGGAGACCCCCGACCAGCTCGCCGCGATTGAAGAGGTCAAGCGCGACATGGAGAAGCCGGTGCCGATGGACCGGCTCATCTGCGGCGACGTCGGCTACGGCAAAACCGAGGTCGCCGTGCGCGCGGCTTTCAAAGCGGTGCAGGACGGCAAGCAGGTGGCGGTGCTGGTGCCCACGACCCTGCTGGTCCAGCAGCACCTGTCCACGTTCACGGAGCGCTACGCCTCGTTCCCGGTGACGGTCCGCCCGCTGTCGCGGTTCCAGAGCGACGCCGAGATCGAACGCATCCGCGAAGGCATGCGCACCGGGGAAGTCGACGTGGTCATCGGCACCCACCGGCTGCTCTCCCCGGAGACCCAGTTCAAAGACTTGGGCCTGGTGATCATCGACGAGGAGCAGCGCTTCGGCGTGGAGCACAAGGAGGCGTTGAAGCGGCTGCGCACCCAGGTGGACGTCCTCTCGATGTCGGCCACTCCCATCCCCCGCACCTTGGAGATGGGGTTGACCGGGATCCGGGAGATGACCACGATCCTCACTCCGCCGGAGGAGCGGCACCCGGTCCTCACGTTTGTGGGCCCCTACGACGAAAAGCAGATTGCCGCGGCCATCCGCCGGGAGCTGATGCGCGAAGGCCAGGTGTTCTTCGTGCACAACCGGGTGGCGTCGATAGAACGGGCCGCCGCCACGGTGAGCCGCCTGGTGCCTGAGGCGCGGGTGGCCTGGGCCCACGGGCAGATGAACGAGCACCAGCTCGAACGGGTCATGGTCGACTTCTGGGAGAAGAAGTTCGACGTCCTGGTCTGCACCACGATCGTGGAATCCGGGCTGGACGTGCCCAACGCCAACACGTTGATCGTGGACCGCGCCGACACCTACGGGCTGGCCCAGTTGCACCAGTTGCGCGGCCGGGTGGGCCGCGGCCGGGAGCGCGCCTACGCCTACTTCCTGTACCCGCCGGACAAGCCGCTCACGGAGACCGCGCACGAGCGGCTGGCCACGGTCGCCCAGCACACGGAGAGCGGTGCGGGCATGTACGTGGCGATGAAGGACTTGGAGATCCGCGGCGCCGGCAACATCCTGGGCACCGAGCAGTCCGGGAGCATTGCGGGGGTCGGTTTCGACCTGTACGTGCGCATGGTCGGCGAGGCGGTGCGGGAGCTCAAGGGCGACCAGAGCGCGGCCCAAGAGGTCGAGACCAAGGTCGAGCTGCCGATCAACGCGCACATCCCGCACGACTATGTGCCGGGTGAGCGGCTGCGGCTGGAGGCTTACCGGAGGATCGCCGAGGTCGCGAGCGAGGACGACATCGCGGCAATCCGCGAGGAGCTGCTCGACCGCTACGGCGAACCCCCGCAGCCGGTGGACAACCTGCTGGCGGTGGCGCGGTTCCGGGTGCTGGCCCGCAGTGCTGGGCTGACCGACGTGGTGCTGCAGGGCACGCAGATCCGGTTCGCCCCGGTGGAGCTGCGCGAATCCCAGCAGTTGCGGCTGCGTCGGCTCTACCCCAAGGCGGTGGTGAAGGCCGCGACGCGGACTCTGATGGTCCCGGTGCCCAAGTCTGGTGGGCTCGGCGGCAAGCAGTTGCGTGACCGCGAACTGTTGACGTGGTGCACCGAACTGGTGGAGGCGATCTTCGAACCGCAGCGGAAGCCGCCGCAGGAGTGACCGTCGTCCCCGCAAAGCTGCCGGGCCGGGCCCTGGTGCGGGGGCGCGGTCTGCGTCCTTGCACGCCGATGTCGTCTGCGCAGACTGGTTGACCTGCGCAGACGACGGGTGTGCCGGGGAGCGGGGTCAGTCAGCGGGCAGCCACAGGTCCGGGCCGAACACTTCGTAGTGGATGTCCTTGGCGGGCACTCCGGCGGCGAGGAACTGGGCGCGGATCTCCCGCATGAAGGGCAGCGGTCCGCACAGGTAGACCTCGGCGTCCGCGGGGATCTCCAGCCCGGTGAGGTCCATCTGCCCGGGCAGGCCGCCGTCTCCTTCCTCGTACCAGACGACGTACTGGGCGTGGGGCAGGCGCGCGATCAGGGTGGAGGTTTCCTGCCACAGCGCGTGCTCGGCGCGGGAGCGGTCGGCGTGCAGGGCCAGGATCCGCCGGGTGGCGCCGGTGGCGGCGAGGTAGTTGAGCATGCCGACGATGGGAGTGCAGCCGATTCCCGCGGTGGCGAACACGAGCGGCCGGTCGCTGTCGGTGAGGACGACGTCTCCGAAGGGGGCGGAGACGGTGAGGGTGTCCCCTGCTTTGGCGGTTGCATACAGCAGGGCGGACATCTCCCCTTCAGGGGTGTGTTCTGTGCCGCGGACCCGTTTGATGGTGATGCGCCGGGTGTGCTCGTCGCCGCCGGAGATGGAGTACTGGCGGATCTGACGGATACCGTCCGGCATGCGGTGGAGCACGCTGACGTATTGGCCGGGCCGCGCTTCGGGGAGGGGGCCGCCGTCGCTGGGCCGCAGGACGAGGGAGAACACGTCGGGGGTCTCTTCGCGGCGGTCCACGATGGTCCATTCCCGCCAGGTGCGGCCGTTGTCGGCGTTCTTCTCCGCGTAGAGGCGGGCTTCGAGCGCGATCAGCGCGCCGCCCATGAGCCAGTACACCTCGTCCCAGGCGGCGATGACTTCGGGGGTGGCTGCGTCGCCGAGGACGTCGGCGATCGCCCCGAACAGGTATTTGTGCACGATGACGTACTGGTCGTCGGTGACCGCGACGGCGGCGTGCTTGTGCGCGATGCGGGCGAGCAGCGCGTCGGGGCGTTCGTCGGGGTTGGCGAGGAGTGCGCTAGCGAATCCGGCGATGGATCCGGCGAGGGCCCGGCGCTGTTCCCCGTTGGCCTGGTTTCCCCGGTTGAACAGGCCGTCGAGGAGTTCGGGGCGCTCGGAGAACATCGTCGAGTAGAAGCGGGAGGTGATCTCGTCGAGGTGGGCCCCGACGACCGGCAGCGTGGCGCGGACGATGTCGGCGGACTGGGTTGACAGCATGCACCCTCCAAAGGGTTGGGGAGCCGAAACCCCCGTTAATTTGCATCCTGGATGCATATTAAAGAGGGGTATACGGGACCCCCACTGACCCCCCACTTAAGGGCACATCACTGTTTTTCCAGTTCAGAGCTGTTTTGCGGACGTTCTGGCGCTCGCAGTTGCACCAGGATCGGGCCTGTGGGGCTCGCCACAAGCGATTCGACCGTCACCTCATCCAAGGCAGCGAAGAACGCTTCCTGCGCCCGCCGCAGCTCCCCGCGCAGACGGCAGGCCGCACGCAACGGGCAGGGCGGATCGTCCTCGCACGCCACCACGTCCTTGCTGCCCTCAAGCTCCCGGACGATCGAACCAACCGTTGCCGCCCGCCCCGCCGGGGTGAGCCGCAACCCGCCACCGCGTCCGCGCCGCGCCTCCACCAGCCCCATCTCGCTCAGCCGCGCCACCGCCTTGGCGGCGTGGGTGTAGGGCACGGCCAACATGCCCGCCACTGAACGCGTGGTGAGCGTCTCCTCCCCAGCAACAGCGAGACGCATCACGATGCGCAGCGACAGATCAGTGAAGGTGGTCAGACGCATGCCCCCACGTTAGGCGCTGTCCGGACCTGCGTCAGCCGGACCGTCATCACACTTCCACAACCAGCATTTCGATACTAAAAGTCACAACAGAGTGACTAATAGTTATGTCATGATGGGGTCATGACCGTGTCCCCTGTCCTCCTTGTCGCAGCCAGCAGCGGCTACCCCGCACAATTGTGGCCCCCGCGCCCCTGGTGGCACAGGAACGAACGATTCTGGATCACCCTGCGCACTGCCGACGCCGCCGCCAGGGCCGCTGATCCACGGCCGTCCCACTCCCGCTCGGCATTCCACCGCGCCGCCGCTCTGACCCGCACCACCCTCACGGCGCTCCGCGTCTTCACCCGGTACCGGCCGGTCATGGTCGTCGTCACCGAAACGCGGAAGACCCCGTTCCTCTTCTTCGCCCGCCTCTTCGGCGTGCCCACCCTCGCCGTCGAAGTCCACGACTGGGTCACCACCGCGACCCGCACCGCACTGCTGTGCCGCCCCACGACCGCCCGCCCCGGCCTGGGAGCGCGGCGGATGAGCGCCGCAGACACCGCGGCGCCGCAGCGCAGCCTCCGTCGGCCCCGCCGCGGCGCCCGCCGCAGGATAGGACGCTGTCAGCCGGCCTGAGTGATCATCCCCGCGCCCACGGTGGCGTTGGTTCCCTCGTCAATCAGGATGAACCCGCCCGTCAGCCGGTTACGCCGGTACTCGTCGACAAAGAGCGGCTGGGCGACCCGCAGCTTGACCCGGCCGATCTCGTTGAGCGCGAGGCTCGTCGCCGACTCGTCCCGTTCCAAAGTGGTCGTGTCGATGCGGTACAGCAGGTCGCGCACCATGACCTTGGCGACGCGCGTGGTGTGCTTGATCAGCAGCTTGGTCCGCGGGGCGAGCGGCGGGCCTTCCGACATCCAGCACACCATGGCGTCCAAGTCCTGGGTGACGGTCGGCTGGTTGTGCGGGCGGCAGATCATGTCCCCGCGCGAAATGTCGATGTCGTCCTCGAGCAGCAGCGTGACCGACATCGGGGGAAACGCTTCGGCCACGTCCCCGTCGGCGGTGACGATCCGCTGAATCCGCGTGGCCATCCCCGACGGGAGGTGGACCACCTCGTCCCCGGGCCTGAGCACCCCGCTCGTGACCTGCCCGGCATAGCCGCGGTAGTCGTGCAGCTCCGGGTCGTCCGCCCGGTACGGCCGGATCACATACTGCACCGGGAACCGCGCGTCGACGAGGTTGCGGTCCGAAGCGATGTGCACGGTCTCCAAGTGCTGGAGCAGGGAAGGACCGTCGTACCACGGCATCGCGGCCGACCGCTCCACCACGTTGTCGCCGTGCAGCGCCGAGATCGGGATGAACGCCAAGTCCCGCACGTCGAGTTTGGCGGCGAACTCGGTGAACTCCGCTTTGATCTCTTCGAAGCGCTCCTGGGAGTAGCCCACCAGGTCCATCTTGTTGACGGCAAGCACCAGGTGGGGGACCTGCAGCAGCGTGGTGAGGAAGGCGTGCCGGCGGCTCTGCTCCTGCACCCCCTTGCGGGCGTCCACCAGGATCACCGCCAGGTCCGCGGTGGAGGCGCCGGTGACCATGTTGCGGGTGTACTGGATGTGTCCGGGGGTGTCCGCGATGATGAACGTCCGCCGCGGAGTCGCGAAGTACCGGTAGGCCACGTCGATCGTGATGCCCTGCTCCCGCTCGGCCCGCAGCCCGTCGGTGAGCAGGGCGAGGTTGGCCTGGTCCTCTCCCCGGGCGAGGCTGGTGCGTTTCACCGCCTCGTACTGGTCTTCCAGGATCGACTTGGTGTCGTAGAGCAGTCGGCCGATCAGAGTGCTCTTACCGTCGTCAACGGAACCGGCCGTCGCAAACCGCAGAATGTCAGTAGCCATGGGCAGTAGATCCAGATGTGTAGGCGCGGACAGATGACTGGGAACACACGAACGGCTAGAAGTAGCCTTCGCGTTTGCGCTCCTCCATCGCGGCCTCGCTCCCGCGGTCGTCTGCGCGGGTCTGTCCGCGCTCAGTGATCCGCGTCGCCGCGATCTCGGCGATCACCTCGTCGAGTGTGGTCGCCGTGGAGAGCACCGCGCCGGTACACGTCATGTCGCCCACCGTGCGGTAGCGGACAGAGGCTTCGAACACCTCCTCGTCCTCGTCCCGGGTGACGTACGGGCTGTCCGGAAGCAGGATGCCGTCCCGTTCGAACACCCGGCGCCGGTGCGCGAAGTAGATCGACGGCAGCCGAAGCCCTTCCCTGCGGATGTAGTGCCACACGTCCAGCTCGGTCCAGTTGGACAGGGGGAAGACCCGGATGTTCTCCCCTCGGTGGACGCGGGTGTTGTAGAGGTTCCACAGCTCCGGCCGCTGGTTCTTGGGGTCCCACTGGCCGAACTCGTCCCGGAACGAGAACACCCGCTCCTTGGCCCGTGCCTTCTCCTCGTCGCGCCGCGCCCCGCCGAACGCCGCGTCGAAGCCGTACTTTTCGATCGCTTCGAGGAGAGCCGCCGTCTGCAGCCGGTTGCGGCTGGCCCACCGGCCCTTGGGCTCCACTACCTTCCCCGCGTCGATCAGGTCCTGCACCGAAGCCACAATGAGCCGTACCCCCAGCTCGGCCACCCGCTTGTCGCGGAACTCGATGACCTCGGGGAAGTTATGGCCGGTGTCCACGTGCATGACCGGGAACGGGATAGGTGCGGGCCAGAACGCCTTCTCGGCGATCCGCAGCATGACCACCGAGTCTTTGCCACCGGAGAAGAGCAGCACCGGACGTTCGAACTCGGCCGCGACCTCACGCATGATGAAGATCGCCTCGGCCTCGAGGAAGTCGAGTTGCGAAAGCTGGTACCGTCCGACGGCGTCGCTGACCTGACTCATGAAACCCGCCTCGTGCTCGCTGCGTCCCCCGAGCCGAGGCGCCGGCCTCAGGCTCAGGTGTGTGGACCCGCGTTGTCCATATCCGCTACGTTACGGATACTGGCCAACAACATACCCGACAACTCCGATCGACATACTAGGATATCGGGCAGGTAGGGGTCTGGCCGGTTGTAGGTCAACGAGCTCCCGTCAATGCGCGACGTGTGCAGGCCAGCTGCCCGGGCCACCGCGACCGGAGCCGCACTGTCCCATTCGTACTGGCCGCCCGCGTGGATGTAGATATCGGCGATCCCCAGCATCACCGCGCTGATCTTGGCGCCCGCCGAACCCATCGGCACCAGCTCGGCACCCAACTGGTTCGCCAGCCGCCGCACGAACTCCGGCGGACGGGTCCGGCTCGTCGTGATCCGCAACCGCTGCCCCGCGGGGCGCTCCTCCGGAAGCCACGGCGGGTCCACCGTAGACAGCGTGCTCCCCTGTGCGGGCAGCGACACCGCACCGGCGACGAGCTCCCCGTTCTCCCACAGTGCGACGTGCACCGCCCAGTCCGTGCGGCCCGCCTCACCGAACTCCCGGGTGCCGTCCAACGGGTCGATAATCCACACGCGGTGTGCTCTGAACCGCCGGGGATCCTCTACCCCTTCCTCCGACAGCACCGGATCGCTGGGCCGCAGCCGTCCCAGTGCGGAGAACAGAAACTCGTGCGACACCCGGTCACCCAGGGTGCGCAGCACTTCCGGTTCGTCGAACCCGTGGCGCTCCCGCAGCCGCAGCAACCGTTGACCGGCCTCAAACGCAAGGTCACGCGCCACTTCGTGATCGTTTCTGATGGTGCTCACCAGGTTCAGCACGCTCCTGTCCCGGACCCCGGATCCCGTATCCGGCATCGCCCCATCCGGACCACCACCAGTGTGGCACGCTCCGCACCTTGCGGGAGCGGTCCGGGAACAATCGTCCAGAACCCTTACGAAGCAGCCGTGTGGTAGACGAGTTGGGCTTTCTCCAACCCGGACGTCACCACTGTCTCCACCGCGTCGGCCGCCCGCGCCACATGCACATCCAGTTCCTTGCGCTCCGCGGTGGAAAAGTCCTGCAGCACGAACGACGCCGCATCCATCCGCCCCGGCGGACGTCCGATCCCCACGCGCACCCGCACGTAGTCCGGAGAGCCCAGTGAGGCGGTGATCGAACGCAGGCCGTTGTGCCCGGCCGACCCGCCGCCCCGCTTCAGCTTCAGCCGGGCGAACGGAATGTCCAGCTCGTCGTGGACCACGATGATGCGGTCGACCGGCACCTTGTAGAAAGCACTCAGCTTGGCCACCGGTCCGCCGGACAGGTTCATATACGAAGCCGGTTTGGCCAGCACCACCGGCGCATCACCCACGCGTGTCTCCACCACCTGGGCGTGGGCCTTGTGCAACCGCCACCGTTCGCCCCGCTGCGCGGCCAACTCGTCCACCACCATGAAACCCACGTTGTGGCGGTTGCCCGCATACTTGGGCCCGGGATTGCCCAGCCCCACGACCAGCCAACGCTCGCCGCTCACCACCGCACCACTTTCTCCCGGCCGCGCATCCGGTTCCCTGGACACAGACGCGCGGCCTCCCCACAGCCGTGCGAGAAGACCGCGCATCGCTACAGACCCCTTTCGGCGGCGCCGTTACTCGGCGGCCTCTCCCTCCTCTTCCTCCTCGGTGGCCTCGGGAGCGGCCTCGGCGACCACGGACATGACGATCGTCTCGGGGTCCATGGCCAGCTCGACGCCCTCGGGGAGCTTCAGGTCACCAGCGGTGACGTTCGTGCCGATCGGGAGTCCGTCCACGTCCACCTCGATCCCCTCGGGGATACGGGTGGCCTCGGCGCGCACCTCGGCCTGAGCCATCTCCAGGTTGAGGACACCGCCAGCGCCGACCTCGCCCTTCACCAGCAGCGGAACCTCGACCACGACCTTCTCGCCCCGCTGCACGACCAGCAGGTCCACGTGCTCGAGGAAACCCTTGATGGGGTCGCGCTGCACGCTCTTGGGCAGCACGAGGCTCTCTTTCTCGTCGACACCCTCCAGACGCAGCAGCACGTTCGGGGTCTTCAAAGCGAGCATCAGGTCGTGGCCTGGCAGGTTGATGTGGCGGGGAGCGATGCCGTGGCCGTAGAGGACGGCCGGCACCTTGCCCGCGCGACGGGCGCGGCGTGCAGCGCCCTTACCGAACTCGGTGCGCGGCTCGGCAGCGATACGTACCTCGGACACGACGAAACTCCTTGGTGGATCATCCCCCGCAGCGACGGGGAGACACGGCTTCTACGGAAAACAGCCCCGCTCCAATACCAGCGGGAAAACCCAGCACACGCGGGGAAAACACGATCTCGCCGTGCCACTGCCACAGCGGCCCGCGCGAGCACAGAGATCGCCCCGCACACGCGGAGAAGCTCATAGCAGTCTACTGGCTTGGCCGACGCCCCGCGCACAGCGGGACGGTCGACGAATCACGAATCCGCAGACCATCCCGCCCTCTCGATCACTCGAACAGGCTCGTCACTGAACCGTCGCTGAACACCTCGTTGATCGCCCGAGCCAGCAGTGGAGCGATCGATAGCTGGGTCAGCTTGTCGAACTGCCGGTCCTTCGACACCGGCAGCGAGTTGGTGATGACGACCTCGGAAATCCGCGAGTCCTTGAGCCGGTCCACGGCGGGCCCCGACAGCACACCGTGCGTCGCGACCGCGATCACCTTGGCTGCCCCCTGCTCGAACAAGGCGTCCGCGGCCTTCACGATGGTCCCCGCGGTGTCGATCATGTCGTCCACCAGGACACAGGTCCTGCCCCGCACCTCACCGACGACTTCGTGGACCCGCACCTCGTGCGCCACGTCCGGGTCGCGCCGCTTGTGGACGATCGCCAGCGGCGTACCCAGCCGGTCGGCCCACCGGTCTGCGGTGCGCACACGCCCCGAGTCCGGCGACACCACGGTGGTGTTGCTCAGGTCCACGTTGGCCGCCACATAGTCGGCGAGGAGGGGAAGGGCGAACAGGTGGTCGACCGGGCCGTCGAAGAAGCCCTGGATCTGGTCGGTGTGGAGGTCCACCGCCATCAACCGGTCCGCCCCGGCGGCTTTGAACAGGTCCGTGATCAACCGCGCCGAGATCGGCTCCCGCCCCCGGTGCTTCTTGTCCTGGCGCGCGTAGCCGAAGAACGGCGTCACTACGGTGATGCGTTTCGCTGACGCCCGCTTCAGCGCGTCCACCATGATCAACTGCTCCATGATGGACTTGTTGATCGGATCGGAGTGGCACTGGATGACGAAAGCGTCACACCCTCGGACCGACTCCAGGTAGCGGACGAAGATCTCCCCGTTGGCGAAGTCCTGGAACCTGGTGGGAACCGTTTCGATACCCAGTTCCACCGCGACCTCCGCCGCGAGATCGGGGTGGGTCCGTCCCGAGAAGAGCATGAGTTTTTTTTGACCCGCGGCTTTCATGCCGGTCACGTTAACATCCCCCATAGTTCCGGTTTGTTCTCTCTTCGCCTGCCCGGGAGACCTTCCGGCGCCAGACGCGACAGTGTTGTGGTCACCGGTCTTCCTCCGAGCGGGCCCGGGCTCGCTCCGCGGCCTGTGCCGCAGGAGTACCCGGACGTTTACGTTCCACCCAGCCTTCAATAGTGCGCTGGGGGCCGGCCGAGACTGCGAGCGCCCCTGGCGGTACGTCCTCGCGGACCACAGTCCCCGCTCCCGTGTAGGCGCCGTCGCCGACCCGGACGGGAGCCACGAACATGGTGTCACTGCCAGTGCGCGCGTAGTCACCGATTACCGTGCGGTGCTTGTTCACCCCGTCGTAGTTGACGAACACCGACGAGGCACCGATGTTGACGCCTTTGCCGATGTCGGCGTCGCCCACGTAGGTCAGGTGCGGCACCTTGGAGCCCTCACCCACCGTCGAGTTCTTCACTTCGACGAAGGTGCCGATCTTGACCCCGCGGTCCAGGCGCGCCCCGGGACGCAGGTAGGCGTAGGGGCCGACGGTGGCCTCCGGGCCGATCACGGCTTCCCGGGCGACCGTGTGCGAGACGACAGCGTCCTCCCCCACCTCGGTGTCGCACAGCACCGTGGCGGGCCCCACCTGGGCTCCTTCACCGATCACCGTGCGCCCCTGCAACTGGGTCTGCGGTTCCAGCACGGCGTCGCGCCCCACGCGGACGTCGACGTCCACCCACGTGGAGGCGGGATCCACCACGGTGACACCGTCGCGCATGAGCTGCTCCAGCAGCCGGGCGTTGAGCAGCCGGCGCGCCTCGGCGAGCTGGACCCGGTCGTTGACCCCTTCCACTTCGGTGCGGTCAGGGGCGATGTAGGCGCCGACCCGGTGGCCGTCGCCGCGCAGGAGCGCCACCGCATCGGTGATGTACTCCTCGCCTTTGGCGTTGTCCGCGGAGAGCCGGTGGACCACCTGGGACAGCAGGGCCCCGTCGAAGGCGTACATCCCGGAGTTGATCTCGTCGACCGCGCGCTGCTCTTCGGTGGCGTCCGCGTGCTCGACGATGCCGGTGACCGCGCCCGCAGCGTCGCGCACGATCCGCCCGTAGCCGGTGGGGTCGGGGACCCGGGCCGACAGGATCGTGACAGCGTTCCCCTCTGCTTCGTGCGCAGCAACCAGGTCGCGCAGCGTCGCACCGCGCAGCAGCGGGGTGTCTCCGCAGGTCAGCACAACCGTTCCGGTGAGTTCCACGTTCTGTGCGCGCAGCGCTTCGATCGCCATGCGCACGGCGTGGCCGGTGCCTTTCTGCTCTTCTTGCAGCGCGGTGATGGCGTGCGGAGCGATGCTCTTGAGGTGCTCCGTCACTTGCTCCCGTGCGTGGCCGACGACCACGACGGTGCGTTGCGGTTCGAGCTCGGCGACGGCCGCCAGGACATGTCCCAGCAGACTCCGGCCGCAGATCTCGTGGAGGACTTTGGGGCGCCTGGACTTCATACGGGTGCCCTCGCCTGCGGCGAGGACCATGACGGCGGCTGGACGGCTCGCGCTCACTGGAGGCGACTCCTCTGTCGCTGGCGGATGAACCGGGATGAGTGTTGTGCGTGCAGATACGCTGCGGTCAGCAGCCCCGCGGGGCGGCACAGGATGCCGCGAACGACGAAACGGGGCCCCAGGGCATGCGGAAACCACGTCCTGGACCGACACAGGCAGCATACAACTGGGCCGGGGGATATTTTGGGGCGACTCGGTGGGTGGGCCGGGATGGGGAGTGCGGTGACCTGGGCTCCGGACGTGGACCGGTGCCGGTGAGTCCCGGACCCGGGGCACGGGGAGGGGTTTGGACGCGCGTGTGCGGGCGGCGCGTGCTTCGCCTGTGCCGCGGGTGACGCGGGGTGCGGAACGGTTCGGGGCCGTGGCGAGTGGGCGGGCTCAGCGGCCGGCCGAATGCGGCTGCCCTGGTGGACGTTCCGTGGAGACTGCGGCGTTCCGCTCTGCTGTTCTGGAGGACCGGGCGTGCGCTGGAGAAGAGCTCCCGGACCAGGACTCGAACCTGGACGACGGGGACCAAAACCCCGCATGCTGCCAATTACATCATCCGGGAATGAAGCAGGCTTTTCTGCACCTTCTCACGCTTCTTCGCGAGTTGTCCGCGTTGCGCAGACACCACGATAGCTTTCCCACAACTCTAAGGCACATCCGTAAGTGCCTTGTCCTTTTTTAGGCCGCCGCCCGGGCTGAGAGTTCCGCGCCTGCGGGCCTCGGACGGCCGTGCGGCGGACAGCCGCGTGCTTCTCGGGCACAGATCCGGCCGCAGCATCCCGTGCTGACGTGATTTTTGTCCTATCTCGGACAGCCCTCGTATCCCCAGGCGGAGCGGGGTAGATGGGGCTGCACCAAAAACATTACCCGCTTCCCTTGCCAAACCTACGGCCCCGTAGGTTACGGTTACGTAGGTATAGGTTGTCCGACCGTCGCTGACCGGAAGGGCGTTGCACCTGTCCGTCCTTCCGCCCTGCTCGACCAGGATCCGCCTGGTGAGGTGGGGGTGGCTGGTCTCGCCCCGCAGAGATCAGCCGTCGGGGGACTCCCTTCCAATCCATCCGGCTATCCAGAACGAGGTGGGCTTATGTCCGAACTTTCCGCCAACTCGACCCAGCGCCGCGCTCCGGAGCCAGAGATCCTGGACGAGAAGCGCTCCCGCACCGAGCGCTACACCATCTTCACCTTCGTCTTTGTGCCGCTCCTCGCCCTAGCCGCCGCCGTGCCCTTCGCCTGGGGATGGGGACTGACCTGGCTCGATGTCGCTATCGGCGCGGTCTTCTACCTCATCGGCGGGCTGGGCATCACCGTGGGCTACCACCGCCTGTTCACCCACGGCTCGTACCGCGCCGCGCGGCCCCTGAAGATCGCCCTGGCCATCGCCGGCTCCCTAGCGATCGAAGGCGGGGTCATCAAGTGGGTGGCCGACCACCGCCGCCACCACAAGTACTCCGACCACGAAGGCGACCCCCACTCGCCTTGGCGGTTCGGCGACGACTGGCGTTCCGTGGCCAAAGGCATGTTCTACGCCCACATGGGCTGGCTGTTCCTGGACGAGCAGAAGACTTCCCCTAAGCGGTTCGCGCCCGACCTCCTCAAAGACAAGGACCTGGTCCGTATCGACCGCTACTTCTGGGTCTTCGTGCTCATCTCGCTGCTCACCCCGCCGCTCATCGGCGGCCTGGTGACCATGTCGTGGTGGGGCGCGTGCACCGCGTTCTTCTGGGGAAGCCTGGTCCGTATCGCGCTCCTGCACCACGTCACGTGGTCGGTCAACTCGATCTGCCACACCATTGGTGAAGAAAACTTCACGGTTCGCGACCGGTCCCGCAACGTCTGGTGGCTGGCGATCCCGTCCTTCGGCGAGTCCTGGCACAATCTGCACCATGCCGAACCGACCTGCGCCCGGCACGGGGTCCTCAAGGGCCAGATCGACATCTCGGCACGGGTCATCTGGATCTTCGAGAAACTGGGATGGGCGACCAAGGTGCGCTGGCCCGACCCCGAGCGGCTGGCAGCCAAACGTGTCGCCGCCTAACCAGATCGGCCATCATGGGGAGCCGTGAGCGAACAGAGTCCCAAAACCCGTAAAAAGCAGCGCATGACCGGCAAGGAGCGCCGGGAACAGCTTCTCGCAATTGGTAGGGAACTGTTCGCCGAACGCGGCTTCGCCGCCACTTCCGTGGAGGAGATCGCGGCCCGCGCCGGGGTCTCCAAACCGGTGGTCTACGAGCACTTCGGAGGTAAAGAAGGGGTCTACGCGGTCGTCGTCGACCGCGAGATGCAGCGCCTGCTCGGCCTTGTCAGCGACGCTCTCGTCGAGGGGAGTCCACGCCAGAAGCTGGAGCGGGCGGCCCTCGCCCTCCTGCAGTACATCGAGGAGCACAGCGAAGGGTTCCGGATCTTGGCGCGCGACTCGCACGCCGCGTCCGGGACCGGGAGCTTCGCGAGCCTCATCAGCGATATCGCCACCCAGGTGGAGCACGTGCTCGCCGAAGAGTTCCGGGCCCGCGGCTACGACCCGAAGCTCGCTCCGCTCTATGCCCAGGCCCTGGTGGGCATGGTGGCGTTGACCGGCCAGTGGTGGCTGGAGGTGCGCCGTCCCCGCCGGGAGGTGGTGGCAGCCCACCTGGTGAACCTGGCGTGGAACGGCCTGTCCCGTCTGGACACCAAACCGCGAGTGGAGGGAGCCCGGTCTCGACGGCGAGAATAACGGGCTCACTCATCGATTATCTTGATATCAAGAGATATGCTAGGTGCATGCGTGACGAGGTTGACGGTCTAGTCGAGGCGTGGCGCACCGAACGTCCCGATCTTGACGTAGCGCCGCTGCAAGTCCTGAGCCGGGTCTCTCGGCTGGCCCGCCACCTCGACCGTGCGCGCCGTTCGGTCTTCGCCGCCCACGACCTGGAGCCGTGGGAGTTCGACGTCCTCGCCGAACTGCGCCGCTCTGGTCACCCCTACGAGCTGAGCCCTGGGCGGCTCATGCGCGCCACCCTCGTGACCTCGGGGACCATGACCAACCGGATCGACCGGCTCACCGAGGACGGCCTCGTGCGCCGCCTGCCGGACCCGACCGACCGGCGAGGCGTCCTGGTCCGGCTCACCGACGAGGGGCGGGAACGCGTGGACGCGGCCCTCGCCGACCTCCTCCGCTACGAGGAGTCCCTCCTCGCCGCGCTCACCACGGCCGAACGCGACCAGTTGGCCACGCTGCTGCGGACCGTCCTCGCCCCCCTGGACGAACCGGACTGATTCCTCACACTTCTCCCACGCCCCATGACCGGCTTTTGGGAACACCCTTACCACACGTCTCGGTAACGGACAGAAGTCATCACTCTGTGATGACTAGCTTTTTCCGGTCTGTTACCGGCATGCTACGCAGGGGCTCACTTTGACCGATTGACCTGCGAGAGAAGAGACGTGAGAGACCATGCGCCGGTTTGCTTGGATATGTACCGCCGCAGCAGTAGCCCTGCTGGCCGCAAGCTGCAGCTCCGAAGACAACAACGCAGCGGAGATGCAGTACTACCTGTCGCTGGGTGATGGTCTGACAGTCGGAGCCCAGCCTGACGACTCGGGCGACGTCCTCGAAACCGCCACGGGCTACACCAACCTGGTGGCCTCAGCCCTGTCAAAGGAGCCTCCGGGGGTGCAGCACGTCAACCTGGGGTGCATCGGAGAGACCACCATCACCTTCCTCAGCGGTGGCGCTGAAGGCTGCGAATACGACGAGGGCTCGCAGCTGGACGCCGCCGTGGAGTTCCTGGAGCAGCACAAGGGCAAGGTGCGCCTCATCACGATCAGCATCGGCGGCGAGAACCTGTTCTCGTGCGCCCGGGACGAGGACGGCGCGCTGACCACCGACATCGACCGGGAGTGCGTCTCCGAAAACCTGCAGAAGGTCTCCGAGGACGCGCCGATCATCGCCCAGCGGCTGCGGGAAGCCGCGGGCGACGACGTCGAAATCATCGCGCTCACCGCCTACAACCCGCTGCTCGCGATGTACCTGCAGGAAGAGGTGACCGAGGTCGTCGCCACGGAGGACGACGACGAGCGCACCTACCAGGACACCGCCAACTACACCAACGGCATGCTGGCCGCGATCAACGGCACCCTCAACGACGCCTACAACGCCGAGAACATCACCGTGGCGAACGTGGCCACGCTGTTCGACGTGGACAACTTCGAAGAGAACGACGACGGCACGCCCGCCAACGTCCACAACGTGTGCCAGTACACGTGGATGTGCGACACCGAGCGCGGCCCGGACATCCACCTCAACCAGGAAGGGGCTCAGGAGGTCGCCACCCTCGTCCAGGACGTGATGCGGGAGTAGCGCCGCATCGGCGTCCCAGCTCGGCGTAGCGGCGTGCCTCGCCGCCCCGTGGCGGCAGTGGGGCGGCGGGCACGCGACTCCTCACTCTCCGAGTCGCTCGGCCTCCCGGAGCCAGGCGTCCTCCAGTTCCGCTTTCTCCGCGGTGAGCGCTTTGAGCTCCGCACCGAGCTCCGCGAGGCGGGCATAGTCCTCCGCGGCTTCCGCCATGAGCGCGTGGAGCTCCTCTTCCCGCGCACTGATCCGGTCGATCCGGCGTTCGATGCGCTGCAGCTCTTTCTGTGCGGCCCGCCGCTCCGCCGCCGAGAGTTTCGGTGCCGCCTCGGCGGGACCGGCGTCCTCCTTCGCGGCAGCGCCGTCCTGGGGGATCTCGCCGCGCTCCGCACGCTCGGCGCGCAGCCGCAGATACTCGTCGACCCCGCCGGGCAGGTGGCGCAGCGTGCCGTCGCCGAGCAGCGCGAACACCTGGTCGCAGACCCGCTCCAGGAAGTAGCGGTCGTGGCTGACCACCACCAGCGACCCGGGCCAGCCGTCGAGCAGGTCCTCCAGCTCGGTCAGCGTCTCGATATCCAGGTCGTTGGTGGGCTCGTCCAAGAGCAGCACGTTGGGTTCGGCCATGAGCAGCCGCAGCAGTTGCAGCCGCCGCCGCTCCCCGCCGGACAGGTCGCCGATCGGGGTCCACTGCCGCTCCCCGCGGAAGCCGAAGCGCTCCAGCATCTGGCTCGCGGAGTACTCCCGTTTGCCGACGGTGACGCGCTGGCGTATCTCGGAGACGGCTTGCAGGGGCCGCGCCTCCGGGTCCAGCTCCGCGAGGTTCTGCGAGAGGTGGGCCAAGTTGACGGTGGCCCCGTGGCGCACGGTCCCGGCGTCAGGGGCCTGCTCTTTCGCGAGCAGGCGGAGCAGGCTCGTCTTCCCCGAGCCGTTGACCCCGACCACGCCGATACGGTCCCCGGGCCCGAGCTGCCAGGTGAGGCGGTCCAGCAGGACGGTGTCGCCAGCCCGGAGGGTGACGTCTTTGACGTCGATGACGGTCTTGCCCAGCCGGGAGCTGGCGAACCGGACCAGTTCGACAGTGTCGCGGGCGGGCGGCTCGTTGGCGATGAGCGCGTTCGCCGCTTCGATCCGGAACTTGGGTTTGGAGGTGCGGGCCGGCGGTCCACGGCGCAGCCAGGCCAGTTCCTTGCGGAGCAGGTTCTGGCGGCGCTCCTCCGCGGCGCGGGCGAGGCGCTGCCGTTCCGCTTTGGCGAGCACGTAGGCGGCATAGCCGCCTTCGTAGCGCTCCACCCGCCCGTCCACGACCTCCCAGGTGCGCTGGGTGACGGCGTCAAGGAACCAGCGGTCGTGGGTGACGACGGCGACGGCTTCGCGCCGCTGGTTGAGGTGGTCGGCCAGCCAGGCAATGCCTTCGATGTCGAGGTGGTTGGTCGGCTCGTCCAGGATGATCAGGTCGTGGGTGTCGATGAGCATCCTGGCGAGTCCGGCGCGGCGGCGCTCCCCACCGGAGAGGTGGGCCATCCGGGCGTTGAGGTCCCATCCGGACAGCAGGCCGCGGAGCACATCGCGGATCCGCGCGTCCCCCGCCCACTCGTGTTCGGCCCGCCCGTCGAGGACGAACTGACCGACGGTGGTGTCAGGGAAGCTGTCCTGCTGGTGGAGGAAGCCGATCCGCAGCCCCCGGCTGTGCACGACCCGTCCGGAATCAGGCTGGAGCCGTCCAGCGATGACGGACACCAGCGTGGACTTGCCGCCGCCGTTACGGCCCACGATGCCGATCCGATCGCCCTCCTCGATCCCGAGGGACACGGAGTCCAAGAGGACGAGGGGCCCGTAGGCCAGCGAAACGTCTTGCAGATTGACGAGGTTCATCCCTTCCATTGTCGCGGGTGCGCGGGAGTGCAGGGGACGGCTTCTCCCGCCCCGCAGAGATCAAGAAGAGCAATGCGCCACAGCAGGGCAACTGACCGCAAATCTCAGGTTAGGTTGAGGTCAACAGACCCACCGACGAGGAGGTTGGAGCATGGCGCAACTTCCGGTCCAGCTCACGATCGGCCAGCTCGCAGAGCGCAGCGGGATGTCGCACAGCGCACTGCGGTTCTATGAAGCAAAAGGGCTGATCCGGGCAGAGCGGACCGCGGGCAACCAGCGCCGCTACCACCGCAGCACCCTGCGCCGCCTAGCGTTCATCGCGGCCGCCCAGCGCGTGGGGCTGACCCTCGCGCGGATCCAGGAAGCGCTGGCCACACTCCCTGAGGAGCGGGCCCCCACCGCCGAGGACTGGGCGCGGCTCTCCCGCATGTGGCGGGACGAACTGGAGACCCGGATTGATGCGCTGCAACGCCTGCGGGACCGGTTGACTTCGTGCATCGGCTGCGGCTGTCTTTCCCTGCGCTCCTGCGCGCTGCGCAACAACGACGATGCGCTGGCCGCGTGGGGACCGGGTGCCCCGCTGCTGCGCCCGGCACGCGAAGGCGGCCTGTAGCCGCCTACACCACGGTGGCGCCGGGGACCGGGCCGTGGGCGGTCACCGTGTCCGCACACGTGCCGCTCGCGCGCAAGGCAGCGGCAAGCTCGCGGGCGTGGTCCGCCGACTCGGCGAGGAACGCACACGTGGGTCCGGAGCCGGACACGAGGGCGCCCAGCGCTCCCGCGGCACGGCCCGCCTCAAGGAGGTCCCCCAGTTCGGGGCGGAGCGCCAAGGCGGCTGGCTGGAGGTCGTTGGTGAGTGCCGCACCCAGCCGACGGGCGTCCCCGGCGGCGAGCGCGGCGACTAGCGCGTCGTCGAGCGTGGGCTCGGGGGCGTCCGGTCGCAGCCGGTCGTATTCCGCGAATACTTTCGCCGTGGACAGGCCCCCGTCGACGAGGGCGAACACCCAGTGGAACGTCCCCTGGACGGGGAGCGGGGAGAGCTGCTCGCCGCGCCCGGTGCCCACCGCGGTGCAGCCGATCAACGGGAAGGCGACGTCGCTGCCGAGCTCTGCGGCCAGCTCCAGCAGCCGCTCGCGGGGGGTGCCGCCTTCCCAGAGCGCATCGCACGCCACGAGCGCGGCAGCCGCATCAGCGCTTCCCCCAGCCATGCCACCGGCCACAGGAATGGCCTTGTGCACGTGGATGTGCACCCCGGTGGCGTGGGGCACGTGGCGGGCCAGCAGGGCGGCGGCGCGCGCCGCGAGGTTGCTGTCGTCGAGGGGCACGCGGGCCACGTGGTCCGGTCGCTCCCCGTCCACACTGAGCACCGCCTGTCCGGGCGCAAGGTCGGAGCGGGGAGAAACGGTAACCTCGTCGTAGAGCGAGACCGCGTGGAAGACGTTGACCAAGCCGTGGTATCCATCGCCGCGGACCGGCCCCACGGCAAGCCGCAAGTTCACCTTCGCGGGGACCCGCACGGTGACGGAAGTCGGGGCGTTCACGAGTCCCCCATCGTACGGGAAAGCCTGCGCCGATGATTCTGCGCGCCCAATATGGGATTCTTGTGTGGGTCATCTCGTCACTCCTGAGGCGTTGACCCACCAACAGCAGCGATTCTCGTATTACCGACGTCGCTTGCGTTACCACATCTGGACTTGACAATCCGCGTGGGTGGGTATCGGGAGGCAAGGCCCGCTACCGTTAAAGCCAAGACGGAGTTTGGACACCGTCGGGGAGGATCGCTTGCCGTCGGATGGGCTCCCGAAGAACTTGGAACCGCTGGCCGCCGGAGACCCGGCGACCATCGGTCCTTACGTGCTGGTCGGACGTCTAGGCAGCGGAGGCATGGGGACGGTCTACTTGGGCCGCGCCCCGGAGAAGGGAACCCATGTAGCGATCAAGGTCATCCGCCCCGAACTCGCTTTCGACGAGGCCACCCGGGCGCGTTTCCGCGACGAGATGGAAAACGCCCGCAAAGTCGCCTCCTTCTGCACGGCTAAGGTGCTCGACCACGGCACCTTCCAAAACCGGCCGTACATGGTCACCGAGTACATTGCGGGCACGGCCCTCGCCGAGCACATCGCCGAGCACGGTCCGCTCGACTCGGGCACCCTGCATGGTTTCGCATTGGGGGTGGCCGCGGCGCTCGCCGCGATCCACAAGGCCGGTCTGGTCCACCGCGACCTGAAACCCGCCAACGTGCTGCTGTCCCTGTCCGGGCCGCGGGTGATCGACTTCGGTATCGCCCGGGCGCTGAACACGTCCACGAGCCACACCCAGACGGGGATCGTCATGGGCAGCCCGGGGTGGATGGCCCCCGAGCAGTTGCTGGAAGAAAAGGTCACCACCAAGGCCGACATTTTCGCTTGGGGCTGCCTGGTGGCGTTCGCGGGCAACGGCCGACACCCGTTCGGCAACGGCGACGCCATGACCCTCGGCAAGCGGATGCTGTTCGCAGAGCCCGACATCGGGAACCTGGACCCGCCGCTGGACCGCCTCGTCGCCCGGGCGCTGGCGAAGGACCCCGACCAGCGTCCCACCGCCCAGGAGCTGCTGCTGGAGCTGGCAGGGGGCACGGACAGCAACGACACCAACGACGTGGTCAGCCATGCCCTGCACCAGTCGTGGCGGCCGAACTTCCCGCCGATGCCCCCCGGGTATCCGCCGCCGTCCCCCCAGGCGCACTCGGGGATGCCCGGCCCGCAAGCCCAGGCCCAGGCGCCGGGGCAGACCACCATCGCCCCCCAGCCTTACGCGCATCCCCCGCAAGGGGGCCCGGGGCCGATGCCACCGCAAGCCGCTGGCCCCCAAGGCGGCCCGCAGGGCGGTCCGCAAAGCCCGCCGATGCCGCAGCGGCCGGGACCGCAAGCTCCCCACCACACCGGCCAGATCCCCGTGGTGCCGCCCACCACTGGAAGACAGCCGCCCCGCTCCCCTGCCGCCCAGGGCTCTTCGGGAGGCCCTCAGGCCCGCCCGTACGTGCCGCCCAACCCGCTTCCTCCACACCGCCCGCTCCGCCCCGACAGCTCCCGTTCCCGGCTGCTGATCGTCTTCGCGGTGCTCGGCGCGGTGCTTCTGGCTGTGGTCCTCGTGTTCGGCCTGGTCTTCTTCCAGGACTGGTTCTCCTCCACTAGTGACACCAATCCCCCCGGTCAAGGGCAGGAGCAGCAGTCGTCGGCTCCTAAGGAAGACCCCGACGACGAGTCGGACAAGTCCGACACCCAGGCAGCGGATCCGCAGGCGGGGGAGAGTCTGCGCTTCGACCTCCTCGACTGGTACTGCGGCAACCAGGTGCTGGACCGGCCGCTCATCGTCAACGGCGGCGAATACTGTGTCGCGGAAATCGAGGCGCACAATTCTGCGAACTACCCGGTGAAGTTCCGGCACGACCTGCAGATCCTGGCGCATGCGAGCGGCGAGCAGACCAAGGCCGACGCGCCGCTGCACGGGGAGGGAGCCGACCCGCTGTGGGCGGGACCGATCCAGCCGGGCGACACCGTGCGCGGATACCTGGTGTTCATCGTGCACTCGGAGCTGACCCCCGAGGTCCTCATCCTCCGCAGCACGGTGGACAGCCCCGGCCAGCAGATCGAGATCCCCTCAGGACAGCCCGCTTAAGCCGTGCCGGCCCTGGCACAGGGTCAGGGCCGGTGCTCCGCGATCCGGGCGAAGTCGGCGATCCCCAGGGTCTCACCGCGGCTCCGCGGGTCCACGCCCGCACTGCGCAGCGCAGCCTCTGCGGCCGCGGCCGAGCCCGCCCAGGAGCTGAGGGCAGCGCGCAGGGTTTTGCGGCGCTGCGCGAACGCCGCGTCGACGACAGCGAAGACGTCTTCGCGGCTGGCTTTCGTGGGGGGTGCGGGACGGCGCCGCAGCGCGACCAGACCGGAGTCGACGTTGGGCACCGGCCAGAACACGGTGCGGCCGATCGCCCCGGCCCGGCGGACGTCGGCATACCAGGCGATCTTCGCTGACGGGGCGCCATACGCGCGGTCGCCGGGCCGGGCAGCCAGCCGCTCCGCGACTTCCGCCTGCACCATGACCAGGCCGTGCTCCAGGCTGGGCAGCAGGTTCAGCAGGTGCAGGACGACGGGGACCGCCACGTTGTAGGGGAGGTTCGCGACGAGCGCGGTGGGCTGCGGGTCGGGAAGTTCTGTGATCCGCAGCGCGTCAGCGGTGACCACCCGGAGCCGGTGGGCGTAGGCGGGTGCGTGGTCGGCGACCGTGCCGGGCAGCGCCTCGGCGAGCCGCGGATCGATCTCTACCGCGGTGACGTGCCGCACGTGCGGCAGCAGGGCCAGGGTGAGCGAGCCGAGGCCGGGACCGACCTCGACCACGACGTCGTCGGGGCTGACCTGGGCGGCACGCACGATGCGGCGCACGGTTCCGGGGTCGATGACAAAGTTCTGCCCGAGGGTCTTGGTGGGGCGTATCCCCAACTGGGCGGCGAGCCGCCGCACGTCTGCGGGGGTGAGCAGGCGGGCATCAGCGCTGTCGGATTCGGTCACCCGCCCATTGTGGCAGGCAGGCCGGGGGCGAGGTTCACGTCCGTGCCGCGGGGTCCTTCCAGGTGAGGGTCACTTTGAAGGAGGCGTCCGCGGTGGACTGGGCGATGAACACGTCGGCGGTGGCGGTGAGCCCCACGCCGAGTTCCACGGTGACCTCGTCGGGTTTCCCTGGCAGGTCCTGGACCTTTTCGGCGACGGTCTCGGCAATCTGCCGAATCTGCCCGAAAACCTGGTCAAGCTGCTTTCGCACCCGCTGGGTTCCGGGAAAGGCCACATTGACGGGGCCGGTGCGCTCGCCCGCCGGTTCGATGAGGATTTCTGTTTCGTCGTCAATGGCCAGGGCGACGAGTTGGTTCACCTGCGCTCCCCTCCCCTTCCCATCTGGGAAAGCGACAGTTCCTGGGGAATTTTCAGGGTTTGTTCAGCTTCCATGATGACATGAAGTTTCCCCTTCTTGGGGATATACCCCCTTAGTCACAACAGTCAGGAATTTCTCAGTCAGGGGAGGACCGTGCACCGCATGAGTGCTGCACCGGACCAGGAATGGTCTACCGGGGGACCAGCAGCAAGAAGTCGGACAAGGTCCGGTTTTGTGCAACACCGCCGGCCCGGGGCGTCCGGAGGTCTGGCTTCCCGTGGTGCCGATGGCCTCGAGAGAACGCCCTGGCGGAAATCGAGTCATTCCGAGGGAAAGGATGGGTGCAAATGTGTCGAAGTGCGATTTGTGCGTTCTGGAGGCATAGAGATTCGCGACTCCACTTACCCGGACGGTCCGGTTCTCTCCGTCACCGCCCGGGCGTGGATTCTCTTTATTCACAACGTGAAGAGGAATGACCTCTAGAGTTCTTGTGACTATGTGATTTTTCTGTCCTCGTTACCTTGCATTCTGCTGTGACGAGCTGTCACAGGTTATTGAGGTGAAGGTCAGCGTTTCCCCGCTCTCTCCGACGCATTGACAGTGTCGCGGGATGTTGATCCCCCATGACCTCGGCATACAACCGTTCGACGGCGGCAATCTCCTCTGCCACGTCCTCGTTCATGGCTTTGCGGCCAAGGACGAGGTTGCGCCGGGCCAACAGGGTGAGGGGGTGCCGCTCGGAGAGGGCTCTCCGGCAGCGTGCCAGCGTCTCCGTGTCGCGCCGCACCGACTCAGCGACATCATCGAGGCCAAAGAAATCGCTGGCCAGATTGAGCGCGCTGGAAAGTGTGCTGGTGTGGTACTCCCCGAGCCGGTCCGTGAGCACCTGCAACGCCCGCTCATCGATCACCCGGGCTTCCTCAGTTCTGCCCATCTGGCGTAGGACCACCGCCCGGTTGACGTTGATCGCGGCGACATGGGGGTGGTCTTCGCCGAGGAGTTCGGCGCAACGGCGATACGCCTTCTCCACGAGGTCCAGAGCTTCGTGATAGCGGTTGACTGACCGCAGGGCTGCGGCGTGGTTGGCAGCCGCAACCACCGCAATCATGCTGTCTTCACCGAACCGGTCTTTTGTTTCTCGCCAGACCTCCCCGGAGATCTTGACCGCCCGCTCCAGGTTTCCGGTACGGCGAAGTACGGCAGCGAGAGCTGCCATATTCTCCAGCGTGCCCCGATGGTTGATGCCGAAAAGCGAATAGATCCGCTCAGTGTTGTCTTCCTGGTACCGCAGCGCCTTAAAGTAGTCCCCGGCCTCCATGAGGGAGCCCGCGTATCCGTCGACAGCCGCCAATGTAGAGGGATTATTGGGCCCTAGGATCATCTCGTTGGTCTGGTAGATCTCCCAGAAGAGGTCGGCGGCTCTCCGATGGTCTCCGGCGAGCAGGAGGGCGTAGGCGTAGACGTGGGAGGCGGAGATCGTCTCCGGGTCGTCCGGTCCCAGGATCCGCCGGTAGCGGTCCCGGGTGTCGCGGGCAAGTTCCACCGAGTCATGGAACCGTCCCGCATACCGCAGGTCGCGCACGAACTCGAGGCTGGCCTCCAGCGCCTCTTCTGAATCCGGCCCGTGCTGCTCGGTGAGGATACGCAGCACCCGTTCGCACAGTTCGTAAGCGCGTTTCCGCTCCCCTAGGTTGCGCAGGGCCCGCACCAGGTAAAGCTCTGCCCGCAACGTCTCCGGGGCGGTCTTCCCCAGCTTTTCTCGCCAGACCGACAGCGTGGCCTCCGCCAGCTGTTTGCTGTCACTGTGCTCTCCCCGCAGGTCAGTGACGTAGATCTCTTGGAGGACAAGTCGACGCACCCACGAATCAGTGCAGTCCCACGCCTCGGTCGCCCACACGTGGGGAAGTAGCTGGGCGTAACGGATTCGGGCCCCAGGAGATGAGGTGTCCTGCGGGTCGTTCTTGGCGAGCAGCAGGTGGGCGCAGTGTCGCCGCTGTTCTTGATCGTCCGCGGTCAGCGGAACACGCAACGCTTGCTGGACCAACCGGTGCACTTGGACGGTACGGGTCCGGTGGTTGAGCACCGCCAGTCCATAGCGGCCGATGTCACTGAAGGCGCGGTGGAGCTTGTTGGGTTCCTGTAGCGCGGCCTCCAGCTCAGGAGGTGCCGCCACGTCCTGCGCGTGGCGGAAGAGGGACCGGGGAATCGGCGCGGTAGAGAAGAACGAGCAGACCTGAAGCAGTTGCAGCGCCGCCGGATTGGTGACGGCGAGCCGGTCCAGGGAGACGTTCAGCGCGGTGATCACCGTCTCCGGGTAGTCGGGGTCGGCGGGCGCAAACATCGGCGCCAACTGGGCTTGCTTGTCCCGGTAGAACTCCAGGTATTCGGCGATGGTGGTGGCGCTGTCGTTCATCCACGCCGCTGCCTGACGCAGGGCGATCGGCATGTGGCCGAGTTCTTCGGCGAGTTCCGCTGCTTCGTGTTTGCTGAAGCCCACGAGCCCGCACTTACTGAGGAGCGCAACACTCTCCTGCAGGCTGAAGACTTCCACGGGAAGCGTCTTGAAGTAGCCTCCCTCCGGCCAGGTGAGGTTGCGTGTCGTGATGATGACGTGCCCCGGGCCGGCGATCGGCAGGTAGCGCATGATGTCGTCGGGCTGCCGGACGTCGTCGAAGATGAGCAGCCACCGGGACCGGGGCTTTCCTCTGCGCAGCGCCTCGCGCACCGAGTGGATCGTGCTGTTGATCGACGTGTTGTCGCGGAACACGTCGAGCTCCTGGGCGAGCAGGGTGTACGCCTCGTGGATCTGGTGGGTCTGCCCGCCACGCACCCACCAGACGAGGTCGTATTCGTCCCGGAAGCGGTACAGGTACTCCGTCGCCAACTGCGTCTTCCCGATCCCGGGCATGCCTTTGAGCACGCTGGGCGTCATCCGCCCTTCCTCGCTGGAGGACCGCAGTTGCTCCCGCAGGCGGAGGATCAGGTCGTCGCGGCCGGTGAACAGCGCGTTGCGCGGGGGGATGTCCCCGCCCCAGATCGCGGAAAGCGAGGTGTTTCTCCCCGCACCGATCCCCGTCGATCCACTACCACCCGGGAAGTTGTCAGATATCGAAACAGACCTCTGGGACATCATGCTGCTCTCATCACTCGCGGAATTCGAAGGTGTCTCAGTCGGATGCGGCGCGTGGGGGACACGTTCAGAGGCCGTTGTGCCGTGCTGGCCGGACGATCCGGGGACGAGAGGCCCGGTAGGGGCGATCTCCAGGAGAGTGTCGGACCAGTCGTCGGGGTGCCCAGCCCCCTGGTGGGCCAGCATCTGCTCTTTGATGCGGTACACGAGGCCGTGGTGGAGGTCGGCGAGGCCGATGCTCTCCAACGCGGGCAGGGTGTCCGCGGCGAGGCGGAGTGAGGTTTCGTCGAGCTCCGGCAGCTCCCCTACCGGGGAGTCGTCGAGGATGCGGCGCAGCAGCGCGAACCAGGGGTCGTAGCCGGCGAACTCGGCGGCAATGTCGGCGAGAGTGCGCCGGATCCGGGAGCGCCGCCCGCCAAGGGACAGCAGCGCTTCCCGGACTCCTCTCCGGTACTCCCACCGGATCCGCCGCTCCGGGGTGACCACCGGGGAGTCGACTTCGGTCACCAGCCCGCTGAAGAGCACTTCGATGAGTTCGGAGGGCTGCGGGTGCCCGGCGAACCGCTGGCATACCGCGGCGATGACGGGCTCGGTGAGCGGCACCGCGGCGAGGTCCACCGCGATCTGGAACGCGGTTTCGGAGGAGTCGCGGCGGAAGCGCCGCACTCTGGCTTCCGGGGTGGGGGCGGCGGTGGGCCGCTCCCCGGCGGCGTTCGCTGCGGTGTCTCCCGGCACGACCCGCAGCGCTCCCGCGTTGAGGGTGCGCTGCCGGGTGCCCATCACGAACCGGGCCCAGGCGTGGATCATTTCGGGCCGCGACGCCAGCACGGGCAGCACCACGGAGAGCGCGGAGTGCGGAAACTCCGGTTCGGGCAGGGGGAGCCCGTCCGGCCATTGGAAAGGGCGGGCAGTGTAGTGGCGGTTGGCGGGGGCGCGGCCGAGGTGCGCGGCAACGGTCAGCTCCATCGCGGCGGGCCGGATCCCGGTCCTGCTCCACTGCCGCGGGTCGAGGAGGTGGATGATCGCCACGGGCAGGCGTTGAGCGAGACAGCCGAGCCAGCTTTGCACGCTGCCGCGGGCCCATCCTTCACCGATTCCGTCACTGAGTACCACGGCGATGTGGATTCCGCCGGGGTCTTTCCCGCTGCTCGCGCCCCAGCCGGCGGCTGGGACGGGTGCGGGGTCGGCGGAGTCGGAGGTGAAGCGCTCCACCCGCACGCCCCGGAACACCCCGGAGGAGCGCACCAGGCCGATGAAGTCGTTGACCTGGTCCTGGTGGAAGAGCATGGAGACGCTCTCGTCGACGAGGACGGTCAACTGCACTCCGGGCCGGACGAAAGGGGCCCACTGCGGGGTTACGGCAACTGGCCGGTGCCCGCCTCCTGGGTGCGGGGAGGCCAGCAGGCGACGCGCATAGCCGCGCGCGGTCTCTTCCGCGTCGTAGGAGTGCTGCCACGGGTCGGTGGCGGCCAACCGGAACGGGCGCAGCGCCTGGTAGAGCGCGGAGCGGTGCAGCAGCGGGGAAGGGTGGGGGCGCAGCGCGCCGGAGGGGGGCGCGGGTGCCGGGGGAAGGCGGGGCGGTTCGGTGCCCGCAGTTTTTTCTGCTGCGCCGAGGACGGCTGCGGACGGGTCCGTGCCGGGGCGCTGCGGCCCTGCTGCGGGGGCCGTGTCCTTGCCACCGCTGGGACGGGCCAGGGGGTGCTGTGCGGTGTGCTGCTGCCACGCTGCGAGGTAGACCGCGTCGGCGAGTTCCCGCCCGGTGAGTGCCGGGGGCGCTTCACGGTATGCCGGAGCCGCCCCGGGGCTGCGGGGGTCGGGGCCCTGGGGCGTTTCGTGGCTGCGGCGTGACGTCATCCGTGGGTGTCCGTGAGTCGGTGCCACACCATTTCCGCGAGCTCCTGCAGGAACTCGGGGGTGGGTTCGCTGGTCTTGGCGTCGATGACCGTGGTCAGGTAGACCGCGTTGAGGAGCTGGTCGATAGCCAGGGGGGAGCCTTCCGCGATGCGGCGCACGAAGTCGGCGACGACTGCTGGGGTGGCGCTGGGCAGGTTCCCGGAGAAGTGGGCGGCCACGATTCCCGCGAGTTCCTCTTTGCTGGGGTGGGTGAGGCGCAGCGGAATGCACTGGCGGAGGAATTCGGGCGGGAAGGGGTGGTCTTCGTGTGCGGTGATGACGACGACAGGGAGCTGGGAGCAGCGGACTTCTCCGTTGACGATGGTCGCGGTCCGTTGCGGGTCGTCGATCGGAACGGAGATCTGCGGCTCCACTGAGCTGAGCCGGGCGAGTTCGGGAATCGTGTAGCGGCCGCGTTCCAGCAGGTCGAGCAGGTCTCCGAGCAGGTCGTAGTCGCCGTTGTCGAGCCCGTCGATGAGCAGGACGCGCGGCAGGCGGTGCGGCAGGAACGCGGTGCCGAGCGGACCGATCCGCAGGTAGTGTCCGATCCGCTGGGCGCTGCTGCGCACCAGGTCTGCGGCAGCGGGGGCGGGGCCGCTGGTGTCCCGGGTTCCGCCGTGCAGGTTTTCCAGGTTGAGGTCGTGGATCTGCGCGAGCGGATCGTAGTCGTAGAGGCCGGAGCGGAGCGTGCTGCGGCTGTTGACGGTCCACCGCAGCACCCGTCCTAAGCCGAGTTCCCGGGCGATCTGGTCGGCGAGCACGGATTTGCCGACCCCGGGAGGACCGGTGACGAGTAGGGGACGCCGCAGGTAGAGGGCGGCGTTGATGGTGGCGAGGCGTTCCCGGCGGGCGGGGGTGAGCGGGCTGCCTAGCACGGAGAGTTCGGGTTGGGCACCGAGCACCCATCCGGCTTCGTCATCGTCGTAGGGGGGTGCTTCGAGGGCGTCGGTCGGGGCGGTGGTCCGCCGGGTACGCCAGGGCGGGGGCGGGGGCAGTTGGGCGGCGAGGTCGAGGTGCGGCCGCGGAGTGCCCGTCCCGTGGAAAATCCACCAGCGCGGAGCTTCCTCCTGTGGAGAGGAGAATGTTCCGGAAGGGGGAGTTTGTGACGCGGCCATTTGTTGTGCCCCTTGTCCGATCTCCAGGTCTATCGAATGTTGCCGCCGGAGAGCACCTGCCTCTGTTCCCGGGGTTTCGGCTGGTAGTCGTGGTAGATGACGGACAGGTCGTAGCTTTGTCGCGACCTGTTCCGCATCTCTGCTGTACCCCGGTTGATTCGGGAGAGATACAGGTTCTTGGTTAGATTCTTGATACCCCTCTCCAGCCCGTTCATCTCCTGTTTTCCGCTGGCCATTTCCTCTTCACCTCGGAGGATGGACAGGAAATGAGCCTCGGGGTTGCCATTCTTCCCCGTCCACCGCCACGCCACCACCGGAACTCCGCAGATCACGGCAGCGTACACCTGGCGCTGCCAGTCGACCCCAGGAAGCGCATAGGCGACGAAAGCCACAATAGCCTCGTTGCCGAGATAATTCGCCACATTCTCCCAGCCCTCTTCCAGCACAGTTGAGGAGCTGCCGACGCGGCCTCGTCCTTCGTGCAGATTCTGCCAGCGCCGCTGGCATATCCGCTGTGCTCGGGGGTCGCGCGCGAATTCTTCGCTTCTAATGATGATCTCGTATTGGGAGCCCAGGCTCGGCGCGGGCGCGTCCTCGTGAAGCTCCAGCGGCCAATTTTGGACAACAAACCTGAAAAGTAGCGAAAACGGAAATATAAACTCCAATCGGAGTTTTCCGTGGTCAGCGGCCTGCTGGCTTTCCGCCCAAATGATCAGCTCGGAGATCCGCCGCGGCAGCTCCTCCTCCGTCACCTCGGTCAACGCCTCGGCCTCGCACACGTCCATCCAGTCGTCGTCCGGATCCGTCACCAGCCGGTAGGCGACCGAGAGCCGCTCAAGATTCCCCAAGTCGTAGCCGATCTTGATGATGAGCCGCGGCGGAGGAAGCGGCCGGAACGGCTCCCCGCCGCCCCACCCGGAGCGCTTCACTACCGTCGCATGCCGCTGGTCCGCGCCCCACTCCGCCACCGCCCGAACCAGCTCCGCACGGCCCGTGTACTCCGCGAGAAGCTGCAGGAACCGCTCCCCGGGATCCTCCCCCCGCGGGCCGAGCGTGGCCTCTTTCAAATCGAGGAACGCCTCCCACGCGTTACGCGGGGACGGCGCCTCGATCTGCTCCGGGGGCAGCGGCACCACCCGCTGACAGAGCAGGTCGACCTGGTCGTCGTAGGGCACCTCACGCAGCGCTTTGCGGAGCTGCTCCCACGTGTCCCGTTCCCGCCCCTGCCCGCTGAGCTCCCACTCTTCCGCTTCCAGCAGCCCCTCAGCCAGCTCGCACACCTGCATCGCCGGCTTGGAGTCGTTCTCCAAGCAGCGGAGCCAGCGCAGCATCACCCCGAGCCGCTGCTGGTCGCAGCACTGGATGACCAGGGAAAGCGCAAACCCGTACGGGTCTCCTGCCACGCTGAGCCGGGCCCGCACATCCGCGGGCAGGCAAAGCCAGAACCGCTGGCGCGCATCCTCCTCGTACACCGACCTGACCCGCCACAGCGCGTTCGCGAGTCGTTCATGGGCGCGACTGACCATCGTCACCGCTCGCCCAGCGCTTCCGCCGCCTCCCGTACCTGACGCATCTGCCGGCTCCCCTCCTCCACCATTGCAAGCGTGTCCAGCACCTCTCCCAGCAGCCCGTAGTCCCGCGCCACGTCGACGAGGTCAAAAGCGAAAAACAAGGGCGCCCGGCCGACGTGGATACGTTTCCGAATCCGCTCGTCCAGCAGGGCGCACCAGCTTTTCCGGGCTTCCGGGTCGGCAATCGTCGGCGTGCTCGCCAACGCCTCCGCCAAACGGTGCACGAGACGCGGACTGTCCGGTTCGCGACTGGGCGGCTGCGCCGCGGAACGGTCGCCCCACACGCGGGGGACCGCCTCGATGGGGATCAGCCACCCGCTCGCCCCCAGCCCGCGGTCGTCGCGCATCGCATCGCAAACGATGCCGATCAGCGCCCCGCCAGGGTGCTCGCGCACCCCGCTGCCGCTGAACCCGTGCACCACGCGGGCCGTAGTCGACGAGGTGACGTCGAACTGCACGTATTCGAACCGGCGTCCCCCGCCGTGCCCGACAAGGACCGCCCGGGACCACACCCCGGCGGGCACGGCCTCATGCGAGAACCCCACCATGCTCACCGCACGCCCCGGCTCGCTGCCGCACAGGCGCATCTCGGGCGGATCCGCCGGGGCAGGCCGGTCGAGCAGCAGGACCGCCGCATCCCACGGGGAACGGTCCGCGAACCAGCCGTCGTCGAGGACGGTCGCGGTCGCCTGCCAGGATCCGCCGCCGCGGGGCGCGTCCACGGTGACCGGTTCACGCGGGCGCGGCGTGTCCTCCTCCGCCCAGGGAAGCCCCAGGGCCGTGCAGACCACGTGGGCGCAGGTGAGCACGTGGCGCGGGGAGACGAGGACTCCGGCGCCCGCCGTACCGCCCTGGGACGTCCGGATACGCAACTGCCAGTCGGGAACGGGCGATACCGCGGGGGGACCGGACACCGTAATGGTTCTCCTTCTGCACGGGCGCGGATCGACAGAAGAAATCGACCGTAAGACTTACCTTTCCGGAAAACGGTTCCATTATGAAAAAAAATTCTGCTTTCGCGGGCAGCGCCCTCCCGGTCCCCGATCATTTCTGAACAGCGGGTGCGCACGCCTGACCGGATTCATGTCGGCATTCCGTTTCTTTGACCCGCGCCCGATGCTCCCCAGGACCGCCCCGTGCCGCACCCCGGCAGAAACCGCCAGAATGGGACGATACGCCGGGTTTGTCGTGGCACTTCGGAGGCTGTCGCATGGGACCACTCAGCGGAATCCGCGTGGTGGAGTTCGCGGGCATCGGGCCGGGGCCGATGGCTGCCATGCTCCTCGCTGACCTGGGGGCCAGTGTGATCCGGGTGGACCGTCCCGGCTCGCCCATCCTCGCCCCGGGCGCCCAGCGGCCGCAGATGAGCGCGGGACGCCCCGTCCTGGAAGCGAACTTGAAGTCCGAAAAAGACCTGGCCCGGGTCCGTGCCGTGGTCGCCGCCGCCGACGTCCTCCTGGAAGGGTTCCGCCCCGGGGTCATGGAACGGCTCGGTCTAGGCCCTGACGAGTGCCTGGCCGCCAACCCGCGGCTGGTGTACGCGCGGATGACCGGCTGGGGGCAGGACGGGCCGCTCGCCCGCCGCGCCGGACACGACATGAACTACATCTCGCTGACCGGGGCCCTGCACAGTGTGGGCCGCCGCGGACAGGCCCCGGTGCCGCCCGTCAACCTGGTTGGTGACTTCGGCGGCGGCAGCATGTTCGTGGTGACCGGGATCCTCGCCGCCCTGCTGGAACGGGAACGCTCCGGGAAAGGCCAAGTGGTGGACGCGGCCATGGTGGACGGCAGCGCCGTGCTCATGTCGATGATGTACGAGGACCTCGCCCAAGGGCTGTGGCGCGACGAGCGGGGCGTCAACTATTTGGACACGGGCGCGCCGTTCTACGACGTCTACGAATGCGCCGACCACCGCTACCTGGCCGTGGCCTGCCTGGAACCGCAGTTCTACGCGGTCTTCCTCGACAAGCTCGGCCTGGACCCGGCAGAACTCCCCCACCAGTGGGACCCGTCCGGCTGGCCGGTGCTGCGGGAACGGTTCGCGGACGTGCTGCGCACCCGCACCCGGGACGAGTGGGCGGAAGTCTTCGCCGACACGGACGCGTGCGTCTCCCCCGTGCTGAGCATGACCGAAGCCGCCGACCACCCGCACATCAAAGCCCGCGGGTCGCTGGTGCGCGACGGCGACGTCATCTACCCGGGACCAGCACCCCGGTTCAGCCGCACCCCTGCTCGCAGCACGCGGGCACCCCACACCCCCACCCCGGACGTGGCACAAGTCCTGGCGGAGTGGGGGGTGGACGACAATCCGGAGCCCGAAGACTCGTGATCAGGGCAGGGCGAAGGCGCGCCGCGCGTTGGCAGCGACCGTCTCGGCCAGCTCGTCTTCAGCCATGCCTTTGAGCTCGGCGAGGGCACGCAGCGTGTGCGGAATAAGGTAGGGCGCGTTGGGACGGCCCCGATGCGGTTTCGGGGTGAGGAACGGCGCATCCGTCTCCACGAGCAGCAGCTCCGGGGGAACCACCGCGGCAGCGTCCCGCAACTGCTGGGCACTGCCGAAGGTGACGTTGCCCGCGAAACTCATGTAGTAGCCGCGGTCCGCGCAGAGTTTCGCCATGGCGGCATCACCGGAGAAACAGTGGAACACCACCCGCTCCGGAGCGCCTGCGTCTTCCAGCACCCGCAGCACGTCCTCGTGGGCGTCCCGATCGTGGATCATCAGCGCTTTGCCGTGCCGTTGCGCGATGGCAATGTGCGCGCGGAACGACCGTTCCTGGATGTCGAACCCTTCCGGGCCAGTGCGGTAGTAGTCGAGCCCGGTCTCGCCGATCGCGCACACTTTCTCGTGGGCAGCGAGCGCGTCGATCTCGGCGAGCGCTTCTTCGAGCGCGGCCTCACCCCCGGCGGGGCGGGCCGGTTCCCACTCGGTGGCTTCGTCTTCAGGGACGCCGTGCACGATCCGCGGAGCCTCGTTGGGGTGCAAGGCCACGGCCGCCCACACCGTGTCATGCTCGGCAGCGGCCTGCACCGCCCACCGCGACCCGGCCACGTCACAGCCGACCTGGATGATCGGGGTCACCCCCACCGACGCGGCCTTGGCCACGATCTCCGCGACGTCGCCGCCCTGCATGTCCATGTGGGTGTGGCAGTCCGGCACCGCCACCCGCAGCGGTTCGGGAAGCGGCGGCGGCTCGGTGCGGGCCCGGTCCCGCTTTTCTCGCTGGCGCCTGCTCTTACTCACGGAAAGCAAGTCTAGGGAAGAGCGGATTCCCCCCGCCCAACCCGGGTAATCGGAAAAGCCCTACGAAACGCGCCTATCCTGACGTAGTAGGTTTCTTTCTCTCCGTGCTCGGAGCGTTTCTTGTACGTCGCAGAGTTGGCGGTCTCCGGTATCCGCGGGTTTTACGGCGCACGCAGCGTCGAGTTGGGGTTCACCCGCCCCGACGGTGCCCACGCGGGCTGGACGGTGCTGGCCGGACCGAATGGGGCGGGGAAGACCACTCTGCTGCGCGCCCTAGCCCTGGCTTTGGTGGGGCCGTCGGTGGGTCGCGCGCTGATGTCGGATTTCCGCGGCTGGCTGTCGCGGGGGGAAAGCGACGGCTGGGTGCGGGCCCGCCTCGTCCCAGACCCGCAGTGGGACCGGACCCCCCGGGGGCAGGACGTGCTGCGGGAGCCGTTCGAAGCCGAACTGTATTGGAGCGACTTCGGCGGGGCGCGGCCCCAGTTCCTCATCGAACCGGACCGGACCGTCCTGTTGGAGAACGGGCCGTGGGCAGAGCACCCGCACGGGTGGTTCGTGGTCGGCTATGGGCCGTTCCGGCGACTGGGCGGCCAGTGGTCGCGCCCGGGACGCCCCGTGCCGGTGCCGGGCGCGCTGTCGCGGCTGGCGAACCTGTTCGGGGAGGACGCGTCACTCGCTGAAGGGCTGCGGTGGCTGACCGGCGTGCACCTGGGCTGGCGGGAAGGCACCCATATCGTGCCCAGGTTCGTGCTGTCGCTGTTGGACGACGGTCTGCTGCCCAGTGGTTTCCGGATCGCCCGGCTGGACGGGGAAGGCCTGTGGATAGCCCACGGCGGCGAGGAGTTCCTGCTCGGCGAACTGGGGGACGGCCACCGGTTGATGGTGGCGCTCGTGGTGGACCTGGTGCGGCACGCTTTCGAAATGTACGGGGCGTCAGCGCTTGGCGAGCAGGGCGGCATGCCCGCGGTGGTCTGCCCCGGGGTGGTGCTCATCGACGAGGTGGAAGCGCATTTGCACGCGGGCTGGCAGCAGACGATCGGCGGCTGGCTGCGCCAGCACTTTCCCCGCATCCAGTTCGTGGTGACCACGCACAGCCCGTACATCTGCCGGGACGCTGACGAGGGCGGGCTGATCCGCCTGTCCGCAGTGGACCGCAACGAGCCACCCCAAGTGGTGTCCGCCCCCAAGGAGCTGGCGTCCTGAGCCGGGTCAGGGGCGGGTTTCTGCAGTGGCTGAAGCCCGCTCATTCTCAAAACCCGACGAGTCCAAAACAGCTCGGACGCTAAGGCGTGGTCTCACTTGGCTCAGGCAACCGTGGCGTGTCCATTCCGCACTGCCCAACGGTCTTCCGGACTTCACCTGCGGCCCTGCCACCGCGTCCGACGAAATCTGAGGCAGCCACGCCCTACCAGCTCCACCCCTAAGAAATACCTGATGGGGAACGGGAAGCAGAACCACCCGCTATTCCCAGGCAAACGAAGAAACGTTTCGTATTTCGCGGGAACGTGGTACTGCTGTCCGGTCTAGGTTTACTCGACACCAACGTGCTGGGATCTCTGCATGACTCAACGATCCACAACGCTCTACATCGTGGTGTGCGCTGCCGGAGCCGCCCCTGATGTCGGCACCCTCGTCAGCCTGGCCCAGGAAGAAGGCTGGACTGTCCAGATCATCGCCACCCCGTCCGCGGTCACCTTCATCGACAGCAGTGCTTTGGAAAAACAGACTGGCCGCCCGGTGCGCTCCACGCACCGCAAACCCGGCCAACCCCGCTCTCCCAAAGCTGGTGCCGTCATCGTCGCCCCAGCCACCTTCAACACCATCAACAAGCTCGCCCACGGGATCGCCGACAACTACGCTCTCAGCGTGGTGAACGAGGCCATTGGACTGGGCGTCCCCGTTGTCGTCCTGCCGTTCGTCAACTCCGCCTCCGCCGCCCGCTTGCCCTTCCAAAGAAGCGTGGAGTCCCTCCGCGACGAAGGGGTTGCCGTGCTTATCGGTCCAGGAAAATTCGAACCCCACCCGCCAGGATCTGGCGAAAAAGCCCGAGCAATTTTCCCTTGGGCATCCGCCCTCCACGCACTTCAAGAGATTCTTCAGAAGAAGAGTGTGACTTCCTGAAGAATCCGGGACCTAGAAACAGCTCCGACGGCAAGCTGTCCCAGACAGCACCGTGTTGCCCCATACCAGGGACTGCTCAGCACTCAAGACCTCCTCCCTCGATGAGCCCCAGGGCTTCGGTTCCCGCGACGTTTGATCTACTGAATCTTTCCTGTCTGCGGCTGAGCCCTCGGAACGGTCACACACCACAGCACCTCCCCCGGGTGCTGAGCAGTCCGTGTCTTCTATTCCTTCGAGGAAATCCATTACTTCCGGTTTGTTAGCTCCAGGAATCGAAATGGCGGTACGCTGCGTCTCACCCACCGAAGAAGGAATGGCGGTCCCAGGCAGCGAAGGTGCGGGGCGTGCTGCGGCGTGTAGTCGGGTTTTTTCTTATCGCCGCTGTTCTCTCGCTCGTCATGCAGGCTTTGAACCTGCTGTCTGTCTTCCAGATCGAGATACCGCTGATCATCGCCATCGCTGTCGGGGGTGCTGCGATTGCCGAGGTGGCCTTCCCCACGTGGCAGGCCCGCTTTGAACGCGAGTCTGCGCTCCGGGACGAGCAGGCTCGCGCGATCAGGGAAGGCTGTTTCACACTTCCTTCGGGCAAGCTGCCTCAAGTCCGCCAGCTCAGCGACCCCTTGGCGTGGGGCGTGCATCCCACTGCTGCGAGTAGTGGAAGTGATGTCGTGCCGTTTGTGCCTCGCGATGTCGACGAAGAGCTGCGAGCACAACTCACCAAGAACGCGTTTGTGCTCGTGGTGGGGGATTCCACCGCGGGTAAGAGTCGGTGTGCTTTTGAAGCCGTGCGTGCCGTGTTGCCCCGCCACACGCTCATCATCCCTACTGCCGTGGGAAGTATCGCTGCCACCCTGAAAGCTGCTGAGCGGTATTCCCGGTGCGTGCTGTGGCTTGATGACATTAACCGCTGGTTCGCCTCACCTGAGCTCACCCGAGAAGCGATTTCCCAGCTACTGACTCCTGGTAAAAGACGGCATCGCGTTGTCGTAGCCACACTGCGTGCTGCTGAGGCGGACAATTGGAGCACGATGCCTGAGGAGGCCACAGCCCTAGACACTTATCGGAAGGTCCAGGACTTGCTGAAGTTGGCTCGCCTCTTCCGCCTGGATCGTCTGTTTTCCCCTGCTGAACGGGAACGCGCTCGTGACTATGTCTCTGACGCGCGGATTGCCGACGCCCTTGAGCATGCCGATGAGTACGGTCTGGCCGAGTACTTGGCTAATGGCCCGCAGCGGTGGGAGGAGTGGCAAAACGCGTGGAGTGTCAACACCAATCCTCAGGCTCCCACGCACCCCCGCGGTGCTGCCCTGGTCGCTGCCGCCGTTGATCTACGCCGCGCAGGCTATGTATCCCCTATCCCTCGTGCTCTGTTGGAAGAGGTGCATGGCATCTATCTCGAACAGCGCGGTGGGGAACGGCTTAACCCTGAGCCCTTGGCACGCGCATGGAGGTGGGCGACCAGCCCACGCGAAGGCACCACGCGCCTGCTCACCCCGTACAGGGCTGAGCGTGTGGATGTGTTCGACTACCTGGTCGACGAAGTCCAACGCCGCACCCCTGCAGGCAACCACGTTCCCGATCAGGTAATCGTCACAGCGCTTGTATATGCTTCCGCAGCAGATGCGCGCTCTATCGGCACTACGGCATACGCCCAAGGCCGCTACCGACTAGCTGAACGCGCCTATCGCCAGGCATACAACGCAGATCTCACTGAGCACGGCCTAACCCACCCCGACACG
>NZ_BCWB01000044.1 GCF_001592045.1 Thermobifida fusca NBRC 14071 = JCM 3263
CCTGGGCCGTGCCGCCGTCCCCCGGAGGGTTCTTCCCGCCGACCGGGGGATTCCCGACACTGCACGGCTCCTCCCCGTTCGAAGGCGCCCCACCGCCCGGCAAGCCGCAGCGCAGCGGCCGGGTAGTGCTGATCGCTGCCGTGACCGCCCTCATCACCAGTCTGATCGTCGGCCCGGCAGCATCCGTCGCCACCGCCTACTTCCTCAGCGAGCAGGTGGCAGCCAACCCGGCTGCCACCTCGGCGGCCTCGGGGGACGTCACCAAAGTCGCCGCGAAAGCCCTGCCGAGCGTGGTGTCCATCGCCACCGCCGAAGGCGGCGGCAGCGGGTTCATCATCAGGGACGACGGGCTCATCGTCACCAACAACCACGTGGTCTCTGACGCGCAAGAGCTGACCGTGCTGTTCCACGACGGTTCGCAGGCGTCCGCCACGATCGTGGGCACCGACCCGGTCTCCGACCTCGCCGTCATCCGGGCTCAAGGCGTCTCCGGGCTCACCCCGGCGTCCCTCGGCGACTCCGACCAGGTGGAAGTCGGAGCTGAAGTAGTCGCCATCGGCGCGCCGCTCGGCCTGTCCGGCACGGTCACCTCGGGCGTGGTCAGCGCGGTGGAACGCCCCGTCAACACGGGTGTCAGCGGACAGCAGGACAGCCCGCTCCTGCCCTCCCCCGACGAGGAGGAGCCGCAGGCCACCACGTCGACGGTGATCGACGCGATCCAGACCGACGCCCCGATCAACCCCGGGAACTCGGGGGGACCGCTCGTGAACATGAACGGCGAAGTCATCGGGATCAACACGGCGATCGCGACGACGAGCGGCAACTTCATGTCGCAGTCCGGGTCCATCGGACTCGGCTTCGCCATCCCGATCAACCAGGCCAAACCCATCATCGAAGAGCTGATCAACACGGGCAAGGCCACCTACGCCGCGATCGAAGCCTCCGTCACCGTGGCTGAGGACGGTCCCGGGGCGGAACTCGTGGAAGTGAACCGGGGCGGCGCAGCAGACCAGGCCGGGCTGCGCAAGGGCGACGTCATCATCCGGATCGAAGACCGCATGGTGACCGACCCCAACGTGCTCATCGCCGAGATCCGCTCCCACCGTCCCGGGGACACCGTCACCATCACCTACCAGCGCGGCGGCCAGACCGCGCAGACCACGGTCACGCTGGCCGCCCAGTCGCTGGACAACTGACGGTTGTCGTCCGCGTCGGAACGTCGCCAGACTTCCCCGGCCGTTCCTTCCTACGGCCCGCATCCTCAGGCCGGGGAGAGGGCTGCGGGCCGTCGCTCACCACCGAGGGCGCGGCCCGCAGCCGAGTCCTGCGCTGGCGGGCCACCGACGAACGGGCCAAGGTGATGGTGCCGCCCACCGTGGCGAGCGCACTGACCACGATCACGGTGAGCGGAAGCGCCCCCGTGGGCAGGGACTCGCCGAGCAGCGAGACCCCGATGAGCACCGCGGTGAGCGGGTCGCTGATCAGTAGCGTGGCATAGGCGAGAGCGAAGTGGTCGGTGCGGTAGGAGCCTTGGACGAGCAGGTAGCCGCACACCCCGATCACCGCGGTCACCAGCGTCAACGGGCGGAGCACCGAGAGCGGGTCGTCGAGCGCGGCCACCCCGATGACCCTGACCAGGGCGGACAGGGTCGCAAACCCGACACCCCCGCAGAGGGCCAGCACCCACGCCCGCAGCGCCCCGGAGACAAACCGGGAGACGAGCAGGCCGCCGAGCATGACCACCCCCGTTGCCGTGGGCAGAATCCACGCGGTGGACGGAGGAGGGTCGACAGGGGGACCGGAATGCCCGTACAGGGTCCCGACCAGCGCGACCAGACCGAACGTGACTGTGAGACATCCCACAATCTCTGTTCCGGTGAGTGCGCGCCGGTGCAGCACCGCCGACACCACCACAGCGCATAACAGGCCACCGACCCCGATGGGTTGGACAATCATGAGCGGCGCTCCGGTCAGCGCCCAGACATGGGCGACCGTGCCGATTCCACTGAGTCCGGTGCCTATCAGCCAGAGCGGGCTGCGGAGCAGACAGCGCAGCAGTTCCCACTGCCCCGACACCTCGGCCGGGACACCCCCCAGAATCGCTCGTTCCTGGAGTGCCGCACCGGTCGCGAAAGCAACCGCCCCTAGCGCGGCAGCGATGATGGCCCCCGTCATAGACCAGCCCCTTGCCTGACAGCGGCGCACGGCACGCGGCACCTCCGGAAAAGCGTTCCGGTGTCCGCGGTGCGCGACGGTTCCAGCAATCGCCCCCCGTCGCGGGCGAAACGTCGGGACCCTGAAAGGGGGACAAAGTGGAGACTACTGGCTCGGCTGACCTGGACAGCACACCGGACCGGCGTCACCCCGGACAGGCCGGCCCCGGCTCAGAAAAAATACCGGAACACCACAGATCACAGCCGATCAGCGAGGTCACGCATAGTGTGCAGGAGGTCCACCAGCACCGGGCGCAGCCTCGGGTCGACCTGGTGGAACAGGTCGTGCAACCGGTCGCGGACGAGCGTCTGATGCGCGTGGAGCGCCCGCATACCCTCGTCAGTGACACTGACGACTGTGGCCCGCTCATCCTCCTCGGAGCGGCGGCGCCGCACCATCCCTTTCCGCTCCAACTGCTGGAGCATCCGGGTGGCAGAAGGAGAGGAGATCCCAGCAGCGTGAGCAATCTCGCCGACCGTAGGGTGGGTGACCGCGAGGGCACTTTCCAGCAGCAGGGCCTGGGCGAGAGTCAGGCGGGGCTCCGTTCCGCTCGGCACACGGCCCCGGGCACGAGCGACTGCTCGCACCAGTTCTCCCCATGCGTGTGAGAACTCCGCGAACTCAGCGTCGCTGCGCTCCACCTCTGTACCTCGCTCGACGGTTACTCCGCGCTTTTAGTTAGCATAGACAATAATTAGTCAAGTCACATAAGAAGGCGGAAAATCCGGCAACCGTATCGACCATTGTGAGGGGGGCGCATATTGATATGGCTACTGGTTGCGCACTTCACGGCTGCGGCACTAGCTCCGGCGCTAGTCCGTAAGTGGGGGCGGCAGGCCTTCTTCGCGCTCGCACTTGTCCCCGCGAGCGCCGCAATCTGGGCACTCCCCCGGGCGCCAGGCGTGATCGCCGGTGAACCGGAACTGTTCTTCCTCCCATGGGCGCCCAACTACCAGCTGGCCCTGGCCTTCCGCATGGATGCGCTCAGCCTCGTCATGCTGCTGCTGGCAGCGGGGATCGGCGCCCTCATCCTCCTCTACTGCGCCCGCTACTTCAGCGACGACGAACCGGGCCTCGGCCGCTTCGCCGGAGTCCTCACCGGTTTCGCCGGTGCCATGATCGGCCTGGTCCTCGCCAACGACCTCATCCAGCTCTACCTGTACTGGGAGCTGACCACCGTCTTCTCCTACCTGTTGATCGGCCACTACCCCGAGCGGCGCGACAGCCGGCGTGCCGCAGCCATGGCGATCAACGTGACCACCATGGGCGGCCTCACCATGCTGGTCGGCCTGGTCATCCTGGGGGAAAGCGCGGGCACCTACCTCATCTCCGGCATCCTTGCCGAGCCGCCGAGCGGGACCGCCGTCACCGTGGCGCTCGTCCTGATCCTGGTCGGTGCCCTGTCGAAGTCGGCGATCTTCCCGTTCAGCCTGTGGCTTCCCGCAGCCATGCAGGCCCCCACCCCGGTCAGCGCCTACCTGCACGCCGCTGCCATGGTCAAAGCCGGGGTGTACCTGATCGCACGGCTCACCCCCGCCTTCGGTGACATCCCGGCCTGGCAGTACACCGCGGTCATCCTCGGCACAGCGACGATGATCGGGTCCGGGTGGCGGGCCCTGCGCCAGCACGACCTGAAACTGCTGCTGGCCCACGGAACCGTGAGCCAGCTCGGCTTCCTCACCGCGATCTTCGGCATAGGGACGCGGGATGCCGCACTCGCCGGACTGGCCATGCTGTGCGCGCACGCACTGTTCAAAGCCCCGCTGTTCCTCGTCGTCGGCATCATCGACCACAGCACCGGAACGCGGGACCTGCGGGAGCTGTCCGGGCTGCGCAAGAAGATGCCCGTCGTGTTCTGGACGTCGGTAGTCGCACTGATGTCCATGGCCGGCCTGCCGCCCATGGCCGGGTTCGCCGCCAAAGAGGCCGCGTTCGGCGCGTTCGAGCACGCCGACACCCTCCTCGCCACCCTCGCCCTGGCCGGAGTGGTGGTCGGCACGCTCTTCACCGTCGGCTACAGCCTGCGGTTCCTCTGGGGCGCGTTCTTCGACAAAGAGAACACCTCCCCCACTCCGCTCCTCCATCCCCCGGGACCGCTGTTCGTCGCTCCCGCCATCGTCCTCGCGGCCCTCAGCCTCCTCGGCGGGTTCGGCGCGTCCCTCGCCGACCCGGTGTTCGCCAGCTACGCCGACACCGTTCCCGGCGCTGGGCACGACCCCGCCCACCTAGCGCTCTGGCACGGCCTCTCCCTCCCGCTGCTGCTGACCGCGCTCTGCCTGGCCGGCGGTCTCCTGCTGTTCCGCTGGCGGGTCATGGTCGCGTGGCTGGGCGCCCGGTTCGCGCTTCCCGAAGCCGGGAACGTCTACCGGCGGATCGTCTACTACCTCTCCAGCTTCGCCACCCAGGTCACCGGCCTCACCCAGCGCGGGTCCCTCCCGCTCTACCTGGGCACGATCCTCGTGTCCCTGCTCGTCGTCAGCACGGCGCCGATCGTGTGGGGACGGCTGTGGACGCTGGACGTGCCGCCGGTGCGCTGGATCGACACGCCGCCCCAGCTCATCCCGGCCGCGATCATCATCATTGCGGCGCTGTGGACGCTGATCGTGCGCGGGCGGCTGTTCGCGGTAGTGCTCGTCGGCATGACCGGCTACGGCACCGCCACCCTGTTCGCCCTGCACGGCGCCCCCGACCTGGCGCTCACCCAGTTCCTAGTGGAGACCGTCAGCCTCGTCGTGTTCGTGCTCGTGCTGCGGCGCCTCCCACCCCAGTTCTCCACGCCGGTGCTCCGCAGCCGCCGCCTCGTGAACCTGGCGATCGGCATCGGCAGCGGAATCCTGGTGGCTGTCATGGCCTACCTCACTCTCGCGGGACGGCAGGCCGAATCCATCTCCGAAGGATTCCCCGCCGCGGCGGAAGAAGCCGGGGGAAGCAATATCGTCAGCGTGCTGCTGGTGGACGTCCGCAGTTGGGACACCATGGGGGAGATCTCGGTGCTGGCCGCGGTCGCCGCCGGCGTGGCGAGCCTGCTGTTCGTCCGGCGCCGCACCCGCCTGCCCCACACCCACATCGAAACCGGGCGAATCGTGGCGCGGCTCCCCCAGCCGCCCTCCAACGGGGAAAGCGAATGGTCGCCGCTGCCGCTGACCTATGTCGGCGACATCATCACCCCCCGCGTGGCGCACAAGCCGCTGTGGCTGCCTGGGGTGCTGACCCTCGCGCAAGAGCGCCGGTCGATCATCTTCGAGGTCGTGGCGCGCCTCATGTTCCCCGTGATCATCCTCATCTCCGTCTTCCTCCTGCTCACCGGGCACAGCCACGTCGGAGGAGGATTCGCGGGCGGCATCGTCGCGGGCCTCGGCCTCATGGTGCGCTACCTGGCGGGCGGCCGCCACGAGCTGTACCTCTCGCTGCGGCTCCCCCCGGGCCTGCTCATCGGCCTCGGGCTCTCCATCACCACGGGCACGGCACTGGCCGGAGCCATCTTCGGAACCGAGATCTTCGCCGGAGGGGCGTTCGACCTGCACCTGCCCTTCTTGGAGCCGATCCACCTCACCTCGGCACTCGCTTTCGACTTCGGTGTCTACGTGCTGGTCATCGGCCTCATCCAGGACATCCTGTACAGCCTCGGCGCGGGCATCGACGAACAGGCTGAGAAGGACAGCCGTACCGGTAAGGCACCCGAATACGAAAGCGAGGAGGTGACCGCGTGAACGACACCCCTACCCTCCTGCTCGTCATCGTGATCGGTGTCCTCGTGACTGCCGGGGTGACGCTGCTGCTGGAACGGAGCCTCACCCGCATCCTGCTGGGCGTGGTCCTCCTCGGCAACGGCGTCAACCTGCTCATCCTGTCCGCAGGGGGCGCCGCGGGGGGACCACCGCTCCTCAGCCTCACCCCGGAAGGGGAGATGGCTGACCCGCTCCCCCAGGCGATGATCCTCACTGCGATCGTCATCACCCTGGGCGTGACCGCGTTCCTGCTGGCCATGGCCTACCGGAGCTGGCAGCTGCAGGGCAACGACGAAGTCCAGGACGACGCGGAAGACCGGCGTATCGCCACCGGCGGGGAGCGGCGGCGCCTGCGCCAGTACATCCGCGCGCAGAAACGGGCGCTGCGCCAGGCGATCCGCGCCCAGCGGATGGAACTGGAAGCGCAGATCGAAGCGCAGGACGAACTGGAAGAAGCCGAGCGGGCGATCCTCCGCGAACAGATCGCCCAGGCCCGCCGCGACCTGGACGAACGCTTGGAAGCCGCGGACGACAAAGACCGGGAGCGGATCATCTTCCAAGCCGACCACGCGCAAGCGGCCGCGCTGGATGAGGCCAAACGGCGGGTGCGGGAAGCCCGCAAGGAGCTCGCTGAGCACCGGCGTGCCGACCGGGAGTACGAACGCCGCCTGCGGCGGGAGCTGCGCCAGCGCATCCGCGCCCAGAAACGGCAGCTGCGTGCGAGCATCCGCGCAGAACGCGAACGCCTGGCCCGAGCCGAAGACAGCGACATGCAGGGGGTGGACTACTGATGGAGGCCCTTCTTCCCTACCTGGTGCCGCTGCCGGTGGTGGTGCCGCTCCTCGCGGCCGGCCTGAAGTTCGCGATCGGTGTCCGCTCCCCCCTCCTCAACCAGATGATCAGCGTGGTCGCCCTGGTCGTGGTACTGGCCACGGGCGGGGCACTGCTGTTCGGGGTGCACGCTTACGGACCCCAGGTCGTGCAGGTGGGCGGCTGGGAGTTCCCGATCGGGATCACCCTGGTCGCGGACCGGCTCTCCGCGCTGATGGTGACCGTCTCCTCAGCGATCACCCTGGGCGTCCTCGTGTACTCCATCGGGCAGGGGATCGCCGACCAGGAGGAAGCCACTCCGCTCGCGATCTTCTACCCCACGTTCCTCATCCTGGTGGCGGGGGTGTCCAACGCTTTCCTCACCGGGGACCTGTTCAACCTGTACGTCGGGTTCGAGATCCTGCTGACCTCCAGCTATGTGCTGATGACGCAGGGCGGCACCCTCGCCCGGATCCGGGCGGGATCCACCTACGTGGTGGTGTCGCTGCTCTCGTCCGTGGTGTTCCTGATCGCTATCGCCCTGATCTACGCGGCCACCGGCACCGTGAACATGGCGCACCTGGCGCTGCGGCTCGCGGAACTGCCGACCGAACTGCAACTGACTCTCCAGGCGATCCTGCTGATGGCGTTCGCCATCAAAGCCGCGGTGTTCCCGCTCTCGGCGTGGCTGCCTGACTCCTATCCGACCGCGCCCGCCCCGGTGACCGCGGTCTTCGCGGGGCTGCTCACCAAGGTCGGCGTCTACGCGATAATCCGCACGCAGACCCTGCTGTTCCCCGAGGACAGCGTGGTGGACACGCTCCTGCTGTGGGCGGCGCTCGCCACCATGGTGATCGGGATCTTCGGCGCGATGGCGCAGACCGACATCAAACGCATGCTGTCGTTCATCCTGGTCAGCCACATCGGCTACATGGTGTTCGGGATCGGGCTGGCCAGTGTCCACGGCATGTCGGGCGCGGTGTTCTACGTCGCCCACCACATCACGGTGCAGACCACCCTGTTCCTGGTCGCCGGGCTGGTGGAGCGGCGCTGCGGCAGCTCGTCCCTGAACAACGTGAGCGGGTTGGCGAAGATCTCCCCCGTGCTGGGCGTGCTGTTCTTCATCCCTGCGATGAACCTGGCCGGGATTCCCCCGCTCTCCGGGTTCCTCGGGAAACTGGGGCTCATCCAGGCCGGCGTCCAGGACGGGTCGCCGCTGGCCTACCTGCTGGTGGGCGGGGCCGTGGCCACCAGCCTGCTCACCCTGTACTCGATCGTGCGGCTGTGGAACTACGCGTTCTGGCGCGCCCCGGAGGAAGGCCGGCCTGTCGCGCTCGGCACCCTGCTGGAAAGCTCCGAGGACGAATCCTCCGACCTGCCCAACGGGAACGCCGTGCCGATTCCGGCAGGCCGAGCCCCGACCGGGATCGGCGGGAAAGCCGTGGTGACCTCCGACGTGTTCCCGCCGCTGATGCTGGGAGCGACGGTGGCCCTCGTCTTGCTGGGCGTGGCGTTCACCGTGTTCGCGGGACCGCTCATCAACTACAGCTATGAGGCCGCGGTCGAACTCACGGCCCGGACGTCCTACCTGAACGCCGTGATCCCGGGAGGTGCTGCCCAGTGACCCCGCCGTCGGTGATACCGAAGCGGTCGCCGCTGGATCTGCGGATCGGGCGGCGGATCATCAACCTGCCGACCCTGCTCACCCTGACCGTGGTGTGGATGCTGCTGTTCGGGGAGCTGTCGCTGACCATGGCACTGGGCGGCGTCCTGGTCGGCACGCTCATCATGCTGGTGTTTCCGCTGCCGACCGTGTCGCTGGGCCTGCGCCTGCACCCGGTGGGGCTCGCAGTGTTCCTCGGCCACTTCATCGTGGACCTGGTGGTGTCGAGCGCCCGCGTGGTCGCGCAGTCGTTCGCCCGGCGCCCCCCGCGCAGCTCGATCCTCGCCATCCCGCTGCGCACCCGCTCCGACCTGCTGCTCACCATCACCGCCATCTGCGTCTCGGTGATCCCCGGCAGTGTGATCGTGGAGGTCCGCTCCGGGACTTTCACCCTGTTCGTGCACATGCTCGGCACCGACGTGGACGCCGCGGAAGACGCGCGGCGCAAGGTCTTCGCCCTGGAAGAGCGGGTGGCGCGGGCGTTCGGCACCCGGGAGGAGATCGAACGCGTCGAGGCGGGAGGCGACACATGATCTACCTGTGGACCGTGATCGGGGTGCTGCTCGGTGCCGCGTCCCTGCTCGGCATGGCGCGGCTGCTGCTGGGGCCGACCATCCTCGACCGGGCGCTCGCGGTCGACGTGCTCCTGGCCTCGGCGATCACCGGGATCGGAGCGTACGCAGCATTCCACCGCGACCCCACCGTGCTGCCCACCATGCTGGTGCTGGCGGTGCTGGGATTCGTGAGTTCGGTCAGTGTCTCCCGGTTCGTGGCACGGCGGCAGCGGGGGATTGACGAGTCGGAGGGGGTCGACCAGTGACAGGGACGGAAATACTCGACTGGATCTCCGTGATCCTCCTGCTGCTGGGGGCGGCGCTGTCGTTCGCGGCAGGAGTCGGCCTGGTGCGGTTCCCCGACCTGCTGTCCCGCATGCACACCGCGGCGAAGCCGCAGGTGATGGGCCTGGTGCTCATCTCGGTCGGGTTGGGGCTGCGCCTGTTCCCCGACCCGCGAGTCGGCTTCCTGTTCCTAGTGGTGCTGTTCCAGATCCTCACCGTCCCGGTCGCCTCGCACATTGCGGCCCGGGTGGCGTATCGGACCGGACGGGTCCGCCGGGACCTCATCGGGGTGGACGAGCTGGAAGAGCAGCTTGAACCGCGCTGACCCCTGCGTGCGCTGCGTGAGCAGCTAGTACCAAGGCCGCGGACGGGTCCACCCCGTCTGCGGCCTTGTGGTGTCTCGAGCGGGCCCAGGGTGCGGTCACTGCGGCGGTTCGTCGGGGATCGTCGGCAGCCGCATGCCGATCACCGCGCCGCCGCCCTCCCGGTTGTAGGCGAACACGGTGCCGCCGTGGGCAGCCGCAATGTCGTGGACCATGGACAGGCCGAGCCCGGAGCCGGGCAGGCCGCGCGCGGCCGGGGAACGGTAGAAGCGTTCGAAGATGTGAGCGAGCTCGGATTCCGCGATCCCGGGCCCCCGGTCCCGGACCTCCACCACCCCGTCGCGGATGTGGATCTCGATCGGGGCCGTGCCCTCCGGGTCGAACTTGGCGCTGTTCTCCACAGGGTTGGAGATCGCGCGCTCCAACGCACCAGGCCGCCCCAGCACCGCGCTGTCGTCCGCGTCCACAATGATCTCCCGGCCGGTGCGGCGGCGGCTGCGCGCCGCTACCCGCTCCGCGACCTCCCGCAGCACGACTTCTTGGACCGGCTCGTCCTGGTAGGTCTCGGTCGCCAGGCTGACCAGCTCGTTGACCAGGTCGGTCAGCTCCCGGGTCTCCCCTTGCAGGTCGTCGACGAGCCGCTGCTGCGCTTCCGGGGAGAGCCGGTCGAACTGCTTCATCACACTGACGTTGGTCCGCAGGCTGGTCAGGGGGGTGCGGAGCTCGTGGGAAGCGTTCTGCACCAGCCGCCGCTGCTCTTCTTTCGCGGCGGCCAGCCTGCCCAGCATCTCGTTGAACGCGGCGCCGAGCCGTCCCACCTCGTCCCGGCCTCCCGTACTGGTCCCGCCGTCCGAGACGGCCCGGTCCAGCCGCCCCGTGGACGTGACGTATTCGGCGGCTTCAGTCAACCGCACCAGGCGGCTGGTGATGCGACGCGCCACCAGCCAGCCGGCGAGTCCGGCACCGACAAGCGCCACCACGCCGACCACCACCAACTGCGCGGCCAGAGTGTCCAGCAGCCGCTCGGTCGGTTGCAGGCGCTGCACGATCTGCACCGCGCCCAGCCCTTGGCCGAAGGAGACGGTGGCCACGCGCAGCGGCTCCCCGAGCGCATTGTCGTCCCGCAAGTGGACCAGCCCGCCAGCGTAGTGCCCGGCCACAGCGCGGTCGGCTTCGGTGACCGGCAGCGGAGCCGAAGCGCGGCCGCCGCCCAGCGGCACCATGATCTCGCCCGCCCCGTTGATGAGCTGGAACGAGAACCTCTCCGAGTGGACGAGGGTGAACTCGTGGAACCGGCTGTTGCCGGTCGACGAGTTCCGCAGCGTCTGGGCGACGTTGGAGACGGTGGCGTTGAACTCCTGTTCCGCACTGTTGCGGATCAGGGTGGCGGCAGCACTGTAGGCGAGCGACCCCATCAGCACGATCACCGCGGCAGCGACCGCGGCAAACGTCACCGCGAACCGGGTGCCGAGACTGGCACCCCCGAGCCCGCGGACCCAGCCGCGGACCTTCTCCCCTAGGGCAGCGGCAGCGCCCATTACTTCGGCCTGAGGGTGTAGCCGACGCCGCGGACCGTCTGGATCAGCGGTGTGGTGCCTTCCGGCTCCAGTTTGCGGCGCAGATAGCTGATGTAGACCGCCAGATTCTTCGATTCGGGACCGAAGTCATACCCCCAGATCCGGTCGTAGATCGTGGAGTGGTCCAGCACGATCCCCGCATTGCGGGCCAGCAGCTCCAGCAGGTCGAACTCGGTTTTGGACAGTTCCACTTCGCGTCCGGCCCGCCAGACGCGCCGCGCCCCCGGGTCGATGCGGAGGTCGCCGACTTGGATCAGCGGCTCCGCGGCCCCCTCCCCCGTGGTGGGCGCGGCACGGCGCAGCAGCGCCCGGATACGGGCCAGGAGCTCGTCGAGTTCGAAAGGCTTCGGCAGGTAGTCGTCGGCTCCGGCGTCCAGTCCAGCGACCCGGTCAGAGGTTTCCACCCGCGCGGTCAGCATGAGGATCGGGGTGCGGTCCCCTTCAGCACGCAGCACCCGGCACACGCCGAGCCCGTCGACCCCCGGCATCATCACGTCGAGGATGAGCAGGTCCACGGGGTCGGAGTGCACTGCGGCGAGCGTCTCCACACCGTCGGCGGCGGTGCGGGTCTGGTATCCCTCCAGTTGCAGCGCCCGTTCGAGGGACTCGCGGATAGCGCGGTCGTCGTCAGCGATCAGCACGGTGCGGGCAGGGCTCATATCCTCATCGTCACCCATGGGGGTTAGTGGTCGGTAAGAGGAAGCGCCAAGTGTGGTGAGAAAAGCCGGGCGTGCGGTTGGCCCGCGGAAAACGGGTAGTGGAAGGCCGTTTTCCGGTCCACCACCTCTGTGGAGGAGCATATGGCTTTCCGTATCGCCCACCTGCCGATCCGGCTCGCCGCGGGCGCGTACATCCTCAACTCCGGGCTGAACAAACGGGAAGCGGACGCGGACACCGCAGCCTACCTGCACTCCGCTGCTTCCCGAGTGCTGCCCACGCTGCGGGACATGCCGCCGGAGAAGTTCACCCGGATGCTGAGCAACAGCGAGATCGGGCTGGGCGCCGCCCTGCTGCTGCCGCTGCTGCCCAGTGCCCTGGTGGGCGCGGCGCTCACCGTGTTCGGGGCAGGGCTGCTCGGCCACTATTTCACGGAGCCGGGCGCGCGCATGGAGGACGGGATCCGTCCCACTCCCCAAGGCCTCGCCCTCGCCAAAGACGTGTGGCTGGTCGGCATGGGGCTGACCCTGCTCATCGACGGGATGCGCCCGCCCTGCCCCGTGCGGTGAGCGGGAACGGGCCTGCGTCCCCGCAAGGATGCGGGTCTACTCGGTGTCGGGCACGAACGTCTTGGTCCGTTTCATACCGGCCGCGCGTCCCTTGGCCGCGATGACCAGCGCCATCTTGCGGGACGCTTCGTCGAGCATCTCGTCGCCGAGCATGACCGCGCCGCGCCGCTGCACCCTGGTGGCGTAGTCGTAGGCGTCCAGGACGAGTTCCGCGTGGTCGTAGTCCTCCTGGGTGGGGGCGTAGACCTCGTTGGCCGCGTCCACCTGGCCGGGGTGCAACACCCATTTGCCGTCGAAGCCGAGGGCCGCGGTGCGCCGCGCGGCGCGGGTGAAGCCGTCCACGTCGCGGATCTTCAGGTAGGGGCCGTCGATCGCCTGCAGGTCGTGGGCGCGGGCGGCAGTGAGGATGCGCATGAGCACATAGTGGTAGGCGTCGCCGACGTCGTAGCCGGAGGGCTGCTCCCCCACCGTCAACGTCTTCATGTTGATGCTGGCCATGAAGTCGGCGGGGCCGTAGACGAGGGTTTCCACGCGGGGTGAGGCGGCAGCGATCTCGTTGATCCGGGTCAGTCCGCGCGCGTCTTCGATCTGCGCTTCGATCCCGATCCGCCCCACTTCCAGGCCGACTGCGCGTTCGATCTGAGTGAGCAGCGTGTCCAGCCACAGGATGGGGGCGGGACCGGTGACTTTAGGCAGCACCAGGCAGTCCAGTGCGGCTCCGGCGCCTTCCACCACGGTGATGACGTCGCGGTAGGCCCAGGCCGTGGTGGCGTCGTTGATGCGGACGGTGCGCACTTTGCCGTCCCAGCCGCCCTCGTTGAGCGCGGCGACCGCGGCCTCCCGGGCTCTCTCTTTCTCCGATGGCGCGACCGCGTCCTCCAGGTCGAGGAAGAAGGCGTCTACCGCAAGCCCGCGGGCCTTCTCAATGAACCGGGGGTTGGATGCCGGGACCGCGAGCACCGACCGTCGCGAACGCGACGCGACCGCATTCATGGCTGACTCCCTGAACTGAGAAAACACCGGTATTACCGCCCCCATCCTGACAAAACAGGGGTTGGGGAGCCGGCGCGGGGCCCCTAAGCTGGCGCGCGGAGCAGTCGATGCGGGAGACGGGAGGGCCATGACGAACACCGGTCCGGTGGAGGCGTATCCGACCAGCGCGCACTGGGGCACGTTCGAAGTCCTGGTCCGCGACGGCCGCGTGGTGGGGGTTCGCCCCGACCCGGCGGATCCGGCGCCTTCCCCGCTCATCGACAACGTGCCGGACGCCCAGCACCATCCCACGCGGATCGATCGGCCCGCGGTGCGCCGGCGCTGGCTGGAGCACGGCCCCGGTCCGGATGCGCAGCGCGGGGAGCGCGACGACGAGTACGTGGCAGTGGACTGGGATACCGCGCTCGACCTGCTCGCCGCCGAACTCGACCGGGTGCGGCGCACCTACGGCAACGAGGCGATCTTCGGCGGCTCCTACGGGTGGGCGAGCGCGGGACGCTTCCACCACGCGCAAAGCCAGTTGCACCGTTTCCTCAACACGATCGGCGGCTACACCCGGTCGGTGGCCACGTACAGCCACGGGGCCGCCGAAGTGTTCCTGCCGCACGTGGTGGGTGCTGAGGGCGCCCACGCACTGCTGTACCGCGCCCCGACGTGGGAGACGATCGCGGAGCACACCGACCTGCTGGTGAGCTTCGGCGGGCTGCGCGTGTCCAACACGTGGGTGGCCTCCGGCGGGCGGGCCGCGCACACCGCGGAAGGGGGGATGCGGGAGGCGGCGCGTCGGGGCACCGAGTTCGTGTCCATCAGTCCGCTGCGGGACGACGCCGCTGCCGAGCTCAACGCCCGCTGGCTTCCGGCCGTCCCGGGCACGGACACGGCGATCCTGCTGTCCCTCATCTTCACGCTGATCGCTGAAGACCGGGTCGACACCGCGTTCCTGGAACGGTACACGGTGGGCTGGCCGCACCTGCGCGACTACGTGCTGGGGAAGCGCGACGGGGTGGCGAAGACCCCGGAGTGGGCGGCGGCGCTCAGCGGAATCCCCGCGGCTGAGCTGCGGGAGTTGGCGCTGCGGATGGCCCAGGGGCGCACGTTGATCAATGTCGGCTGGTCGGTGCAGCGCGCCCGGTACGGGGAGCAGCCGCTGTGGGCAGGGCTGGCCCTGGCCGCCTGCCTGGGGCAGATTGGTCTCCCCGGGGGCGGGTTCGCCACCGGGTACGGGTCGATGGGCAGCTACGGGGGCGGGTTCACTCCGCGCGCGCTGCCCCGCCTGCCGCAGGGCCGCAACCCGGTGGACACGCTGATCCCCGTGGCGCGGATCGCTGACATGCTGCTGTGCCCGGGAGAGCCGTTTGACTTCAACGGGCAGCGGCTGCGCTACCCCGAGATCCACCTCGTGTACTGGGCGGGCGGCAACCCCTTCCACCACCACCAGGACTTGGCCCGGCTGCGGCGGGCGTTCGCCCGCCCGGACACGGTGGTGGTTCACGAGACGCACTGGACGGCGACGGCCCGCCACGCCGACGTGGTGCTTCCGGTGACCACGTCGCTGGAACGCGAGGATTTCGCGGCGAGCCGCGGGGATCTGCGGCTGCGGGTGATGCGGCGGGCGGTGCCGCCGCACGGTGCGGCCCGTGACGAGTACGCCATCTTCACCGGTCTGGCGGAGCGGCTGGGCACAGTGGAGGAGTTCACGGAAGGGCGCGACGTCCGGCAGTGGCTCCGCCACTTGTACGAGGAGTGGCGTGAACGGCAAGGGCCGGAGGTGGAGCTGCCGGACTTCGACCGCTTCTGGGCGGATGGGGGCGTCGACATCCCGCACCGCGTGATGGATACCACATTTTTCGGTGCTTTCCGTGCCGACCCGCAGGCGCATCCGCTGGGCACGCCGAGCGGACGCATCGAACTGTACTCGGAGACGATCGCCGGGTTCGGCTACCCCGATTGCCCGGGGCATCCGACGTGGCTGGACCCGCCCGAGCGGCCGGGGACGCCGCGCGCCCAGCAGTGGCCGCTCGTCTTGGTCGCCAACCAGCCCAAGGACCGACTGCACAGCCAGCAGGACATGGGCGCCCACAGCCGGGCAGGTAAGATCGCCGATCGTGCCCCGGTGCGGCTGCACCCGGACGACGCGGCTGCGCGCGGCATCACCGACGGCGATGTGGTACGCCTGTTCAACGACCGGGGCTCCTGCCTGGCGGGCGCCGTACTGGACGACGGGGTGCGGCCGGGTGTGGTGCAGTTGTCCACGGGTGCCTGGTTCGACCCGTCCTCGCCGGACACGGCGACCTGCGTGCACGGCAACCCGAATGCGGTCACTATCGACGTGGGCGCATCGCGGCTGAGCCAAGGCTGCACCGGCCAGGTGACACTAGTCGAGGTCGAACGGTTCGACGGTGCGCCGCCCCCGGTACGCGCGTTCGTCCCCCCGCGTATCGTCGGACACACCCATTGACCGGGAGGACTTCCCCCTGGGGTCCCTCAATCCCCTGGAGTGCAAACCACCATGAAACGTCGATCCTCTTCGCGGCCTGCCCGATCTGCCCGGCCTTCGTCGCAGCGCCAGCGCTCCGGCCCGGGCCGCCGTTCCCTCGGCCCGCTGCTGCGGCTCGCCCTGCCGGTGCTCGCCACCGCGCTCACCTTGGGGTCGCTTCTCATCAACGTCATGGCGGGCGGTTTCACCACGACGCAAGGGGTGACCGCGTGGGCGCTGACCGGGGTGAGCGCGCTGGCGTGCGCTTTCGCATGGTGGACCTATGTCGCGGCCTCTGCCGCGGAGAAGAAGAAGCGCGCCGCTGAGCCTCCGTACCCTGGCGTGGGGGAAGGTTTCGACGCTGAGAGCGCCTACGGTTACGGCGACGGTTACGACGACGCGGACCGGGCTGCCCCTGAGGGCCCCGCGCACGCGGACGAGGCCGCGTACGACGCTCCTGCTGACGGCGCTTACGACGGCCCCGGCGGCTCCGGGGAGACCACTGCGGTGTGGAATCCGCCGCCCAGCGGTGGTGCAGCGGGGTCGACCGCTGTCTTCAGCCCAGGGGACACTGGCGGCCCTGCCTTGGGGGACACTGGCGGCTTCCCGCCTCCTGCGGACGCTGCGGCTCCTCCCGTCCAGGACGCCGAGCACACTATCGTCGGGGCTCGCTGGGACGCCACCCCGTCCGAACCCGACAGCACTCCGCCGCCTCCCCCCGGTCCCGCACCGTCCTCCGGCCCAGCGCCCACTCCCCCGCTGGCGGATCCGCCCGCCCCGGAAGCGGGGGACACCGGTGGTTTCCCCACCATTCCCGCACCGCCGTACAGCACGCCGTACTCCGGCGGTCCCAGCAGCACACCGCCGAGCTCTTTCGCCGACGACCCGCTCAGTGGCCCCGCCCCCGCCTCCGGGCCGTGGCGTCCCGCAGGGGAGGCTGCGCCTCGTGAGGAGCGCACCCCGTGGGCTTCGAACCCGACCGGCGGTGTCAACTCCGCGAGCGACATCCTCGGCGGCGGTCCCGCTCCGGGCCAGGGAGCGCCCCCGGCAGACCCGCTTGGCGGGCCGCCCACCCCTCCGAACAGCGGAACCGTCCCCCGCTACCCCGCCCAGGGAGTGAGCCACTACCCGGGCTACCGGGGCGACCTTTTCGCGGACCACGAGCGTCGGGAGACCGGACCCGACCGCCGTGAAGACGGCCCGTGGCCGTATCCGCCGCCGCCTCAGCACTGACCACCGGATCGCCGCACGGATCGGGGTTTCCGGCTCTCCTCCGCTACCCAACGCCAGAACAATAGGTTAGCCTTGTCTAAGTTTTTGGCGGTGTGTCCACGGAGGACTACGGTGCCTTTGCGGCTACAGCACTCCCCTGTCCGGGTTGGCATCCGGTGAGTCGAGAGCAGTTGGCTACAGTCGTCCGCGACCACGTTGACCTCGACGACGCTTCCACTGCCCGTGCCGCACTGGTCCGGCACATGTCCGCGCGGGCCACGACCCATGCGCTGCGCGCAGGCGGACTTGCTGCGGCCCTCGGCGTCCTCGTGCTGGCGGCACTCCTCAGCCTGGCCGTGGGAGCCAAACCCATCCCGCTGTCCGTGGTGTGGGACGCGCTCTGGCACTTCGACGGCTCCTACGACCACACCGTCATCCTGGGGCTGCGCGGTCCCCGGACCGTCCTGGGGGTCACGGTCGGCGCGGCCCTCGGCCTCGCCGGAGCCCTCATGCAGGTGCTGGTCCGCAACCCGATCGCCGACCCCGGGCTGCTCGGCGTCAACATGGGGGCCACCACCGCCGTGGTGGCAGCCATCTACCTGTTCGGCCTGACCGGTATCGACGCCTACGTGTGGTTCTCCTTCGCGGGGGCTGCGCTGACCGCCCTCCTCGTCTACTTCCTCGGCACGCGGGGCCGCACCAGCGCCACCCCGGTCCGGCTCGCTCTCGCGGGCACCGCGGTCAGCGCCGTCCTGCTCGGCCTCACCAACGGCGTCATCCTCTTCCACGACTTCGTCTTCCAAGAGATCCGGTTCTGGCAGGTCGGCTCCCTGGCCGGACGGGACCTGGCGATCTTCGGCACGGTCGCCCCGTTCCTCGCCGTCGGCGCGCTGATCGCCCTCGCGTTGGGCTGGTCGCTGAACGCGCTCGCGCTCGGTGAGGACCTCGCCGCCGCGCTGGGCGCGCGGATCGGCCGCATCCGGTTGTGGACCGCGATCGCCATCGTCCTGCTGTGCGGGGCGGCGACCGCCGCGACCGGGCCGATCGCCTTCGTCGGCCTCGCCGTGCCGCATGCGGCACGGCTGCTCACCGGACCGGACCAGCGCTGGCTCCTGCCGTTCTCGGCCGTGTTCGGGGCGATCCTGCTCGTGCTCTCCGACACGCTGGGCCGGGTGGTGCTGCCCAACGGGGAGCTGGAAGTCGGCATCATCACCGCACTGGTGGGCGCCCCGGTCTTCATCGTCCTCGTCCGTCGTGCGAGGTTGGTCCAACCGTGACCGCGATCCCCCTCCGCTCGCTCCGTGTGGGGCCGGTAGCGCTCCGCCTCCGCCCGCGCGTACTCGTCTCCTGCCTGGCTCTGGCTGTCCTCGTCCTCGCAGCGTTGACGGCCTGCCTCATCGTCGGCGACTACTCGATTCCGCTGCGCCGCATCCCCGCCGCGCTGTTCGGCTCCGGGGAGCGGCTCGACGTGTTCTTCGTGCGCGACGTGCGGCTGCCGCGCGCGCTCACCGCGGCCCTGGTGGGCGCGGCCCTAGGCACGGCAGGCGCCGTGTTCCAAAGCCTGTCGCGCAACCCGCTGGGCAGTCCGGACATCATCGGGTTCACCGCGGGAGCCTCCACCGGGGCGGTGCTCACCATCCTGGTGGTCGGCGGCGGCATGCTGTCCACTGCGCTGGGGGCGATGCTCGGCGGAGTGGGTACGGCCGTGCTCGTCTACCTGCTCGCCCTCCGCCGCGGCGTGCAGGGCTACCGCCTCATCCTGGTGGGCATCGGGATCAGCGCCATGCTCGGTGCGGTGACCCACTACCTCATCACCCGCGCGGAACTCACCGATGCGCTGTCCGCCCAGGTGTGGCTGGTCGGTACCCTCAACTCGCGCGAGTGGCCGCACGTAGCCGCGGTGGGGATCGGCTGCGCCGTGCTGATCCCGTTCCTGCTGCGGCTAGGCGCCCAGTTGCGGCTCATGGAAATGGGGGAAGACACCGCGCGGGCCTTGGGCGTGGCCACGCAGCGCACCCAGACACTGGCGCTGCTCGCGGCGAGCGCGCTCACCGGGATCGCTATCGCGGTCTCCGGCCCGATCGCTTTCGTCGCTTTGGCTGCCCCTCAGCTCGCCCGCCGGCTGACCCGCGCCGACGGGACGACTCTCGTGGCCTCTGCGCTCATGGGAGCAGCACTCCTGCTCTGCTCGGACCTGGTGGCGCTGCGGCTGCTGGCACCGGTCCAGCTTCCTGTGGGCGTGGTCACCACGGTTGTTGGCGGAACCTACCTGGTGTGGCTGCTGTACGCGGAGTGGCGGAGCGGCCGTGCCTGACACACGAGGTGAGAACATGTCCCAGCCCACTTCCTCCCGGTTGCGGGGAGAGAACCTGACCCTGGCCTACGACCAGCGCGTCATCTCCCGGAACCTCGAAGTGGCGATCCCCGACCACTCGTTCACCGTGATCGTCGGCCCTAACGCGTGCGGCAAGTCCACTCTGCTGCGCGCCCTGTCGCGGATGATCCGTCCGACGACGGGCGCGGTGTACTTGGACGGCAAGCTCATCCACTCGTATTCGTCGAAAGAGGTGGCACGGCGGCTGGGACTGCTGCCGCAGACGTCGATCGCGCCGGACGGGATCACCGTGGTCGACCTGGTCTCCCGGGGCCGCTACCCGCACCAGCGGTTTTTGCGGCAGTGGTCGCGGGAGGACGAACGGGTGGTCGCCGAGGCGATGGCGGCGACCCGGGTCTCCGACCTCGCCGACCGGCTCGTAGACGAGCTGTCCGGGGGCCAGCGGCAGCGCGTGTGGTTGGCGATGGTGCTGGCGCAACAGACCCCGCTGCTGCTGTTGGATGAGCCGACCACCTTCTTGGACATCGCCCACCAGCTGGACATGCTGGACCTCTGCGCTGAGCTACACCAGGAGCGCGGGCGCACGCTGGTGGCGGTGCTGCACGACCTGAACCAGGCCTGCCGGTACGCCACCCATCTGATCGCGATGAAGGACGGCGCAGTGGTCGCCCAAGGGGACCCGCAGGAGATCGTCACCGCGGAGCTGGTGGCGGAGGTCTTCGGGCTGCCGTGCCAGATCATCCCCGACCCGGAGACCGGAACCCCCATGGTGGTGCCGAGCGACCGGCGGAAGCGGGCCGGGCGGAAGGCTGCGTGACCTGCGCCGGAAGGGCACACCCCTCCCCCCGGCGGGGCTTACCGCGGGGTTACCGATTTCCTACAGAGGGTATGTACCGAAACGACCATATAAGTGCCGTATCGGGGGGTAACGGCATGACCGAATATGGCTCCGATGCCGGACGCCTGCGGCGCGTCACGGCGGTACGCCTCTGGACCGGGGGACTAGCCACCGCCGTGGTCGCGGCACTCGTCATCTTCGTAGGAACCCTGCTCGTCAACGGCCTGCTCGGCGCGTCAGTGCTCTCTCCGGAAGGGTCCTGGCGCTTCAGCGCTCTCGGCATGACCGCCTACGCGGCACTCGCCGCCTTCGGTGCGCTCGCCGCCACCGGCCTGCTGCACCTGCTGCTCCCGAACACACCTCGACCGCTGCACTTCTTCTCCTGGATTGTCGGCCTGGCCGTAGCAGGGGCCACGGTCGCCCCATTCGCCCAAGACGGCCCCGTCGTCGTCACCGTCGCCACCTCGCTGATTAACCTGGCCGCGGGCGGCACCATCCTGTCGCTGCTCAGCGGCGTGGGCGCGGTGGCCCACGCGGAACTCCGCGGCAGGACGCCTGCGCGCACACCGCTCGGGAAGAGCTGACCCTTCCCCAGTTGCGCCTCCCTCTCCGTGTCGATTAGGTGACGTAGAGTAGTTTTCACGGCCTAATCGTGGGAGGGGGATCCGGTGTGGCTGTAGGCAGGTGGCTCGCCCATGTGCTGACCACGCTGGCTGTCCTGATCATCTTGGTCTCGGCGGCGCCCCCGCCTCCGGGGACCGCCGCTGCGCCGCACACCGCACCCCGCCGCGGGCCGGTCGTCCTCGTCGGGGTTCCCGGCCTCCGCTGGGACGAGATCACCCCGCAGACCACTCCCCACCTGTGGGAGCTGGCGCGCCGCAGCGCGATCGGCAACCTGTCCATCCGCACCGTCACCTCACGCACCTGCCCCGTCGACGGCTGGCTGACCGTGGCCGCGGGACAGCGCGCCGCAAGCGAACGGCAGACCTACTCCATCTGCGAACTGCCGCGCCTCCCCGAGATCGACGGGGAAGGCGCGGTCATCCCGGACTACTCCGACCACGTCACCTACAACGCCGCTTCCCGCTTCGGCGCGCGGGTAGGACTGCTCGGCGACACGGTGCGCTCCTACGGCGGGACCACTCTCGCCGTCGGGCCGGGCGCTGCCCTGGCCGCCGCAGGCAGCGACGGACGGGTCGACCGCTACCTGGGCGGCACCTCCGGGCTGACCCGCGAATCGTGGGACGGGGTCACCCTCGGCGTGATCGACCTGAAAGACCTCGCCGACCTGTACCTCGACCCGCCCGCCCCGGAACCGGTCGGCGACGAGCTTGTCGACGGCACCGGCACCGTGGACGGGGTCCCCCGCGACCTCCAAGTCCCCCTGCGGCTCCCCGGAGACACCGACCCGTTCGACGACGAGGAAGAGGTCGAACCGGAACCGGACCTCACCGAAACCAGCGAACTCCAGGAGCGGCACGAACGGCTCGCCGCGATCGACCGGGACCTGGCCACCATCCAGGCCACGCTGCCCCCCGACTCGACCCTGCTCGTCGCCGGGATCTCCGTGGAAGCTGGCGCGTCCCGCCTCAACACCGCCCTGCTGCACGGGCCCGGCCCTGACGGCACCGTCTTCACCGGCGGCTACCTCGTCTCCGAGTCCACGCGGCGCCCCGGACTGGTGGCGTTGACCGACATCACCACCACCCTGCTGTACACCCTGGACTTCCCGCCGCAGCAGGGCATGGTGGGGCGGGCGTGGCGGCAGACGCCCCGGCCCGCCGAGTTCGACACGGCAGTCGACCAGCTCCGGAAATTCGCTACCGCGGCCGAAGTCGTGGAATCGCTGGTTCCCGGCTTCTTCAGCGGGCTGGTGGCCACCCAGCTCCTCCTCTACGTGTGCGCCGCGTACGCCCTGAAACGCTACGGCGGGCGCGACCTCGCGAAACGGCGCCTCGTCCTGTCCGCGACCCGAGTGGTGGCACTCGCCGGCGCTGCTTTCCCGGTCTCCAGCTACCTGGTCAACCTGGTGCCGTGGTGGTCGGCGCCCTTCCCCCAGGCGGCCCTGCTCGGCGGGGTGCTGCTCGCCGACGCCGCAGTCGTGGCGGTGGCGCTGGCCGGGCCGTGGCGGCGGGACATCCTGGCCCCTACCACGATCGTCGCGGCGATCACCACCGTGGTCCTCTTCGCCGACCTGTGCACCGGATCCCACCTGCAGATGAACTCCCCCACCGGGTACACCCCGATCGTGGCGGGCCGGTTCTACGGGCTCGGCAATATCGCGTTCGCCACTTTCGCCACCGGCGTGCTGATGACCGCCGCGGGGATCGCCCACCACCTCCTCGGCCACGGCCGTCGCACCTGGGCCGTCGCCGTGTCCCTCGTCTTGGGGACGGCAGCGCTGTTCGCCATCGGCTGGCCGGGGCTGGGCACCGACTTCGGCGGGGTGCTGGCACTCGTCCCCGGGCTCGCGGTGACCATGCTCATGATCGCCGGGCTGCGGGTCACCGTGGGCCGGATCGCGGTGATCGGCGTTGCCGCGGTAGCCACGATCGGCCTCCTGTCGTTCCTGGATTATCTCCGGCCACCGAACGAACGCAGCCATTTCGGTTTGTTCGCGGGACAGGTCCTTGACGGCACCGCATGGCCGGTCGTATCCCGCAAAATCGATGCAATGCTGGGTTCTTTGGGCAACTGGCAGCTCACCCTCCTGGCCGCGGGGGCTTTGCTGTTCCTCTTTGTCGTATTGAACAATCCGCTGAACTGGCGGGTAGGGGTGCTCTCGCGGGTCTACGAATACGCGCCGACATTGCGGGCCGGACTCACCGGATCGCTGGTCACCGGGCTTGCAGGGTTTGCATTCAACGACTCAGGAATCGCTATTCCGGCGCTCGCGCTGACCGTTGCGGTCCCCCTCACCCTGGCGTCCTGCGTGTGGGTACTGCAACAGACCGTGCCGCTTTCCCAACCCCCCACGGTTTCGGTATGTGGTCGAACCGCAACTGTGTGATCAAAACCGGAGAGAAAAGCCAAAATTCGCCGACTGCCGTGTGATATCGTCCGGGACGGACGTCCCCGCTGGCGTTCCGCACAAACAGCGATCAGGCGCAGCAGTGCCGTGTAGGACCACTTCGAACGTCCACCATCGCGCCGGGAGCGAACCGCCCCAGACGTACTGATCCACCACGGTCCGCGAAAGACTCGCAGGCGTTCGGCGACTCGTATCGTCGAAACGAGGAGTGGCACACGATATGACACAGATCTCCCGGCCGGTCCGTATGCCTGTCCGTAGGCCTTTTCGCGCCTCGTCCCAGTGTTCCGGTCAGTGGAAGGTCTCCACGCCTGCGCCCGTCCCCGACCGGATGCCAGCATCGGCGTATCTTTCCGGAGTCACCATGTCCGCGTTGCAGATCACCGTTGACGAGCGCAACGACGCCACTGTCATCGTGCTCGACGGAGAGATCGACATCGCCACCGAGAACGACTTCCGGGACGCGGTCACCAGCGCCCTGGAACAGCGCCCCGGCGGTTGTGTCGTGCTGGACTGTGCCGGTCTCGCATTCATCGACTCCAGCGGCCTTCGCGTACTGGTGCAGAGCTACAAGGCCGCACAGGAGCACAGATGCCAATTGCGGATCGCGGCTCCGCCTGAGCGGGTCGCGAAAATCCTGCGGGTGACGGCGATCGACACGCGGATCCCCGTCCACCCGACCGTCGAAGCGGCTCTGGCAGCGCCTGCCGCGTGACCCACGAGCAGGCCGCGCCGCTTCCCGCGACCGCGGCCTCCCGTCAGGTGAACAGCAGCAGCCAGACGCCCAACCCCACCATGGCCAGGTTGAACACCGCGAAAACCATCACCCACATCGTGCCGGGAACCCCGGTCAGCCGGGCCAACTGGTCGGCGTCCGAGTGCGGGGACGGATGGCGGCGGCGCTGGGACTGCAGTTCGAACACGGGACGCACGCTGGCGAACAGCATGAACCAGGTGAACAGGTAGGCGAAGAAACTCTGGACTGCGCTGGGGGTCCACCAGGAGACCGCGAAAACCACGGCTCCGGTGCCCACCACCGCCACCACACCGTAGACGTTGCGGATGAGCAGCAGCATCGCTGCCAACAGCAGGATGCTGATCCACAGCAGACCGGTGATCCGCCCGGCGGTGAGCAGGATGATCCCGGCCAAGCCCACTACGGCGGGGGCGGTATAGCCCGCCAAGATGGTGACGATCATGCCGATACCGTCGGGGCGGCCCCGGGAGACGGTCACCCCTGAGGTGTCGGAGTGCAGCCGGATACCGCTCAACTGCCGGCCGCTGAGCAGGGCGGCAAGCGCGTGACCGCCCTCATGGGCGATGGTCACCACGTTGCGGGCCACCCGCCACACCCGGCCTCCCGACACCACGACGAGCAGCGCAACCGCCCCGGTGGCGATGACGACCCACAGCGGGGGGTCGGGCTGCACGGAAAAGACGTCCTGCCACACCTGGGAGAACGAGTTGGCTGCCATGTGCCCTCTTCCGTCTCGGCTGCTACGCAACTCTAGCCATTCTGGTGCGGCCGTGACGGTTCCGGAGCTGTCCCGGCAAAACGGGACGGGTGCGCACGCGGAAGCCCTGCCCGGGCGGTGCACGGGCGGGGCCGCAGGCTCAGCGGGGGGTGATCGTGATGTCCCCGGTGTCGCTGCGTGCTTCGATGACGGAGGTGGCGTCCCTGGACTGGTCCACGGCGACCTTGGGGGATCCGACAGTGGTGTCCGCGGTCACCCGGTAGACCCGGTCGGGCACCTGCAGTTCGATGTTCCCGATCGCCGTGGTGGCATGCAAGGTCTGGAACTCGGTGTCCGTGGTGACCGTGATCGCGCCGGTGTCGCTGCGCACCCGGGCAGTGTCGAAGCCCGAACCGATGCGGATCGCACCGATCGCGCTGGTCGCCTGGACGTCGGCGGCTTGGAAGTCCTCCAGGTTGATCTCGCCGGTGTCGCTGGTCACCACGGCGCTGGGCCCGGAGCCTGCGGCGGTGATCCTCCCGGTAGCGCTCTCCGCGGTGATCTCCCCGGTGACGTCGGCCAGCCGGATCTCGCCCGTGTCGGTGGACGCGTCCACGCGGGCGGAGACCCCGGTGACGTCCACGTCCCCGGTCACGGTGTGCACGGAGACTTCGGTTCCTTCCGGGACCGCCACCTCGTAGTCGACGGAGCAGCGACCAAACACGGTGAAGATGAGACTGCAGTTCGCGGCGAGCCGCAGGGTGTCGCCTTCCGTCTCCGTGTCCCAGGAGGGCTGGGACATCATGGAGGACCACACGTCCACGCGCACGGTGACCGTGTCGGTGTCCTCGGCGACGAGGGTCACGCTGCCTTCCGTGTTGTTGTCGATCTCGAGCCGGGACGGCGCAGGAAACTCCGTTGTGTCGGTGGTGGTCTCCGAGACCGCCGTAGTGAGGATGCCCAGCACGCCCGTGCCGAGGGCGGCCAGGCCGACGATTGCGCCGATGACCAGCCACCACCGGCCGCGGCGGCCCCGGGGTTCCTTGCTGGAGGACGCGTACAGTCCTCTGGCCGTAAACGTCATGGCAGTGTCCGTTCCTTCGTGGGTGTGGGGAGGGTCACGGCTGGCGGGAGCTGGCCCGCAGGTATTGCAGGACGGCCAGCACCCTGCGGTGCTCGTGGGTGTCGGGAAGCAGGTTGAGCTTGGTGAAAATGGACCGGATGTGCTTCTCTACCGCGCGTTCCGTGATGAACAGCCGCGCCGCGATCCCGGCGTTGTTGAGGCCCTCGGCCATAGCGGCGAGCACCTCGGTTTCGCGTGGACTCAACCGGTCCAGCACGTTGTCGGTGTTGCGGCTCAGCAACTGCGCCACCACCTCCGGGTCGATGGCGGTCCCGCCGTCGGCGATACGGCGCAGGGTCTGCAGGAACTCGTCGATGTCGGCCACGCGGTCTTTGAGCAGGTAGCCGACCTTGGACGCGCCACCGCCCAGCAGTTGCGAGGCGTAGGTGCCGACCACGTGCTGGGAGAGCAGCAGCACCGCGACATCGGGATGCTCCTTGCGGATCCGGATCGCGGCGTGCATGCCTTCTTCCGAGTAGGTTGGCGGCATGCGGATGTCCACCAGGCACAAGTCCACGTCGTCGTGGCGGGCCACTGCGGCGAGGAGCGCGTCGGCGTCACCGACCTGGGCGACGATCTCGATACCCGCGTCTTCCAGAAGCCGGGCCATGCCGCCCCGCAGCAGTACCGAGTCCTCAGCGATGATCACGCGCACGGTTACGCCCTCCACGGAATGTCAGCGGTGAGGACCGTGCCCTCACCGGGCGGACTGTGGATGAACAGTTCACCGTCGACCGCCTCGACCCGGTCGGACAGTCCGTGCAGCCCGGTGCCGGACTGCGGGTCGGCGCCTCCGCGGCCGTTGTCGATGACGGTGATGCGGAGCAGGTCGTCCCGGCGGCGCCGAATCCGTTCGGCCCGGACCGTGACCGCGGACGCCTGCGCATGCTTGGCCACGTTGGTGAGCGCCTCGCAGACCACGTAGTAGGCGACGCCTTCAGCCCGTGGCGACGGTCGTTCGTCGAGGTGCACTTCGAGACGGACCGGCACCGGGCACCGTCCGGCAGCCACAGGGAGCGCGGCGTCAAGCCCATGGTCGGTGAGGACCTTCGGGTGTAGCCCGCGGGCCACCTCCCGCAGTTCCGCCATCACTGCCTGGGCTTCGCGCTGGGCTTCCTCCACCAGTTCCCGAGCCTGCTCCGGGTCGCGGTCGGATTTGGCGCGCGCCCGTGCCAAGGTCAGCGTGAGGGACAGCAGCCGCTGCTGCGCACCGTCGTGCAAGTCCCGTTCGATCCGGCGGCGTTCCGCTTCGGCCGCGTCCACCATGCGGGAACGGGTGTCGCTCAGCTCCCACAACCGACGGCGGACACGCACCTGGGGAGAGTCGAACAGGGTCCGTCGCATCACGGCGAGGTCGAGCCGCACCAGCCAGGGCGCAACCCACAGTCCGGCCACCACCAGGGGAGGCCCCGCCACGAGCACCGCCACCACCAAGGCCATACCGGTGACCTGCACCGATCCGCTCGTGAGGAGAGTGGCGGCGAGCGCGCCGATCCCACCGATCACCCCGCCCGCCCCATAGGCGATCAACAGCACGGCAAGCCCGCCGAACAGCAGCCCGGCGAGTCCGATCACCGTGGTGTGCCCCACCGCGGCCCAGGCGTCCCGGCCGACCACGAACCCGATGCCGCGGAGCAGTCGGAGCGTCCCGTCTCCCGCGGGAACCGTGGTCTCCACGATGCCGAACAGGGCCCCCGCCCGCCGTTTGTGGATGTGCACTCCCAGCCGGGCCAGGAGCGTGGCCACGGGGACCGACCCCAGGGTGGCGGCGGAGAGGAGCAGCAGACGCCAGTCCGCAGGAGTCGTGCCGCGCACCACCTCGACGGTCGTGGACGACAAGGCGCCCACCATGACCGCCAGCAGCGCGGCCGGCACAAGGGAGACGGGAGCCAGCGCGAACGAGGTCAACAGGGAAAGCACGGCGACCAGGCGTTCCCGCCACACCCCCACTCGGCTGTCTGCCATCTGCCGCTCCGTTTCGCCCGCTGGTTCATCGAACGCTTTCACGGTAGAAAACAACGGGATCCGGCACAGGAACGGCAGCACGTCAGATCACGGTGGTGTCAGCACTACCAAGCAGCGACTTTCCTGTTCTCGCCGCGCTGCTGCACCGGGTGTGCCGTGCTGCGTCCCGCAGCGCCAGGGGCACAGCGGACAGGGTGGTGCGTCGGTTTCCGCTGGTGGGGATGGGGAGACAGGCTACCGTCCTCGGTAGGGTCTGCTGCGTGAGGTTCGCCCGATGTGTCGTTGCGGTGTGCGCTGTGCTGGTCGGAAGCGCGTGCACCCCCGTCGCCGACGGCTCCGCCTCGGGACCCCCCGAACGGACGCTCACCGTGTTCGCCGCGGCCTCCCTCACCGACGTCTTCCGGACGTGGGGCGCCCAGTTTGCGGAGCAGCATCCCGGCACCACCGTGGAGTTCGCTTTTGCGGGCAGCTCCGCGCTCGCCGAGCAGCTCGCGCAGGGCGCGCCCGCCGACGTGTTCGCCTCCGCCGACCAGGCCACCATGGACCGGGTCGTCGCTGACGTCGGCGTCGCCGACGAACCGGTGGTGTTCGCGCGCAACACGCTGCAGATCGCGGTCCCACCGGAGAACCCTGCCGGTATCGGCTCGCTGGACGACCTCGCCGCGGACGGGACAACGGTGGCGCTCTGCGCCGAGCACGTGCCGTGCGGTGCGGCATCCCGCGCGGTCCTGGACGCCGCCGGAGTGGCAGTGGACCCGGTGACGTGGGAGGAGGATGTGCGGGCCGCGCTCACCCGGGTCCGGTTGGGCGAAGTGGACGCCGCCCTCGTGTACCGCTCCGACGTGGTCGCCGCCGGAGGCGACGTGCACGGCATCGACATTCCGGAAGCGGCGGCCGCAGTCAACGACTATCCGATCGCGGTCCTCGCCGACGCGGCCGAACCGGAACTCGCCCAAGCGTGGACGGCTTTCGTGACCTCCCCGGACAACGCGAAAGTGCTGGACGATGCCGGCTTCCTCCTCCCCTAAGCCTGCCGGTGCCCCGCTGACAGGCCGGGTTCCCCGACTGCTGCTGGTGCCCGCGCTGCTCGGCTTCGGCTTCCTGGTGCTGCCGCTGTTCGGCCTGCTTGCCCGCACCCCGTGGTCCACGCTGGGCGCCCAACTGTTCTCCACGGGGGTGCGCGACGCGCTCCTGCTCTCCCTGGCCACAGCGAGCGCAGCCACCGTGGTCTCCCTCGTGCTGGGGGTGCCGTTGGCCTGGCTGTTGGCCCGCACCGAGTTTCCGGGACGCAGCCTCGTCCGGGCCCTGGTCACCGTGCCGCTGGTGCTGCCTCCGGTCGTGGGCGGGGTGGCGCTGCTCATGGTGTGGGGGCGCAACGGGCTGCTCGGCCGCTACGCGGCCGAGTGGACCGGCTACGGGCTGCCGTTCACCCCCGCCGGGGTAGTGGCCGCGCAAGTGTTCGTGGCCATGCCGTTCCTGGTGATGAGCGTGGAAGGCGCGCTGCGCGGCATGGACCGGCGCTACGAGGAGGCTGCGGCCACGCTAGGGGCGAACCGGTGGACCGTGTTCCGCCGGGTGACGCTGCCCATGGTGGCGCCGGGGATTCTCGCCGGCGCGGTCCTGTGCTGGTCGCGGGCGCTCGGCGAATTCGGGGCGACCATCATGTTCGCGGGAAACTACCCCGGCCGCACCCAGACGATGCCGCTTGCGGTGTACTTGGAGATGCAGCGCAGTCCGGAGGCGGCGGTCGTGCTCAGCCTGGTGCTGCTCGCCGTCTCCGTTCTCATCCTCGTCGTGCTGCGGGACCACTGGCTGGGGGCACGGTGACCGCGCCCGTCCCCGTCGTGGACGCCCACCTGGTCGTCCACCATCCCGGTTTCACCGTGGAAACCCGCTTCCAGGTGGCGTCCGGCCACGTGCTGGCGCTGCTCGGCCCGAACGGTGCGGGAAAGTCCACGGTGCTGCGCGCCCTGGCCGGGCTGCTCCCCGCGCAGGGACACCTGCGGGTGGACGGGGTCGACCTGTTGTCCGTGCCCGCGGAGCGGCGCCCGGTCGGTTTCGTGTTCCAGGACTTTCTCCTGTTCCCCCACTTGACCGTGGTGGAGAACGTGGCATTCGGCCCGCGCTGCCAGGGCATGCCCGCGCGGCAGGCCCGCCGGCTCGCGCTCGACCTGCTCACCGACATGGGGGTGGCCGAGTACGCGCGTGCGCGGCCGCGCACGCTCTCCGGGGGCCAGCAGCAGCGGGTGGCGCTCGCCCGGGCGTTGGCGACCCGGCCCCGGCTTTTGCTGCTGGACGAGCCGATGGCCGCGTTGGACGCGGACACGCGGATGTCGGTCCGCGCTATGCTCCGCTGCCGGCTCACCGCTTTCTCCGGGGCGACCGTACTGGTCACCCACGACCCGCTGGACGCGATGGTGCTCGCCGACCGGGTGCTGGTCCTAGAGGACGGGGTGTCCGTGCAGGAGGGGACGCCTGGGGACGTGGCGCGACGGCCCCGCACCGACTACGTGGCCCGCCTGGTGGGGGTGAACCTGTACCGGGGCCGGGCCGCGGGCACGCGGGTGCAGCTTGCGGGGCCCCACGGCTCAGCCGTGGCGTTGACGGTGGCGTCTCCCCACGACGGGGAGGTGTTTGCCGCGTTCCCGCCGCATGCCGTGGCCCTGTACCGGGAGCGTCCCCACGGCAGTCCCCGCAACACGTGGCTGCTGACCGTGGACGGGGTGGAACGGTTCGGCCCCCACGTGCGGGTCCGCCTGTCCGGGGCGGTGGAGGTGAACGCCGACATCACCGCGGCCGCGCTCGCCGACCTCTCCCTCCGTCCGGGGGACCGGGTGTGGGCCGCGGTGAAAGCCACCGAAGTGGAGTGCTATCCGGTGTGAGCGGCGGGCTGCGGGGCCGGACTGCCGTGGCCTACTCCGCGAGGTGAGCGCCCGGCTCCTACTCTGCTTCCGCCAGGGCTTTCAGCCGCAGCAGCGTCTGCTCGATAGCGCGGGCGTTGCGCGCGGGATAGCCCGCCAGCTGGTAGAGGATCGCGAACGGGCCCGCCGGCGAATAGTCGAAGGTCTCCGTGACCCGGGTCGTGTGGTCGTCCACCGGTTCCAGTTGCCAGCGCCAGCGGTGCGGGCCGATGTGCCGCCAGGCGATGCGCCGGTTCTTCTCGTATTCCACTACCCGGTTGGTCATCCGGTAGGGCACGCCGAACATCGACATGTCCATGCGGAACTCGGAGCCCGCGGTGAGGGTTTCCGGTCCGTGCAGGCAGCCGCTGACCATGGCGGACCCGTCGATCTCGGGGTGGCGGCGCGGATTCGTGAGGATCGCGAAGATCCGTTCGGCAGGGGCGTTCACGGTGATGCTGCGGGACACCTTCTGTGTGGCCATGGGCCCAACTTAACCGAGTGGCCCCGGCTAGCCGGGCAGGCCGTGGTGCTCTACCGCAACAAGAGAACCGTCTTTGGCGTCCCGGTGCACCACCCAGAACGCGCCTTTCCGCAGCGCCCACCGCGACCGGGCGGGGGCACCGGTCTGGGCGGCGGCTTCCGCCATGAGATCCGCCACGAGTTCGCCGTGCGTGCACACCAGAGTGGGCTGCCGCTCCTCGACCAGGGCCCGCATCGTCTGGCGGGCGGCCTGCGGGTCGTAAGCCTGGGCCCCGGAGCGGAGCACCCCCACGGTGAACGTGTGCTCCGTGCGGATCTCTACCCCGTGGGCGGCCGCGTACGGCACCACGGTCTCGAGACAGCGCGCGGCCGTCGAGGAGACCACGCGCAAAGGCCCGAATACGGCGAGGATGTCGGCTACTGCGCGCGCGTGGGCCCGCCCTGCCTCGTCCAACGGCCGAAGCAGGTCGTAATCGTGCCATTCGTTTTTGTTCCCGGCCGAGGCGTGCCGCAGCAGCACCAGCGGCACGGTCTGTGCGGGTCCGTGCAGGAAGTCGTCGAGGACGCGGACGTCGCTGGGATAGGTGAGCCGGGCGCGGGCTTCTGCCGCGGGCAGCCATTCGACCGCGTCCACCTCCGCGGTGGGGGTGAACTGGGCGGTCGTGCCCGGTGCGGGGGTGGCGGCCCACCAGTCGACCTGTTTGGGCCAACCGGACTTCCAGTAGCGCTGCGTGGCCAGGCGACGGCCCAGCCTCGGGGTGACCCCGGTCTCTTCCACGGTTTCCCGCACCGCGGCGACGAGGACGTGCTCCCCTTCGTCCAGTTTCCCTTTCGGCAGGGTCCAGTCGTTGTAGCGGGGCCGGTGGACCAGGGCTATTTCGCGGCCGCGGCCGGTGTCCCGCCACAGGACGGTCCCCGCGGCCCGGACAGGTTCCAGGTAGCCGCCGGGCGCGGCGGATTCCACGGCGTCCGGATGCCGGTCAGGAGTGGGCGGCGGCTCAGTCATCGACCACCCTCAGGTAGCGGTCGCCGCGCAGGGTGCTCTGTACGTCCACGAGCGGGTTTCCTTCCTCATCGTGGGTGAACCGGGTCCAACTGCCGTCCGGGTTGAGGTGCCACGACGACGTGCTGTCCGCCATGGCCAGGTCCATGAGGGTCATGAGCCGGGAACGCTGCCCCGGATCAACGATGCGGACCAGCACTTCCACCCTGCGGTCCAGGTTGCGCGGCATGAGGTCGGCGCTTCCGATCCACACCTGCGGCTCTCCGCCGTTGGCGAAGACGAAGATGCGGGAGTGCTCCAGGAACCGGCCGAGGATGCTGCGCACCCGGATCGTCTCGGAGAGCCCTGGCACCCCGGGGCGGAGGACGCAGCTGCCCCGCACCCACAGGTCGATGGGGACCCCGGCCCGGGACGCGAGGTAGAGGGCGTCGACGATCTCCTCGTCGACCAGCGAGTTGGTTTTGATGCGGATGCGGGCTGGCAGCCCTTGCTCATGGTTGGCGATCTCGTGCTGGATCTGGCGCAGCAGGGCTTCCCGCAGCGCGTGCGGGGCCACGAGCAGCCGCCGGTAGTGCTTTTTACGGGAGAAGCCGGTGAGGTGGTTGAACAGGTCGCTGAGGTCTTCGCCTACTTCCGGGTCGGCGCTGAACAGTCCGAAGTCCTCGTAGATGCGGGCGGTGCGCGGATTGTAGTTGCCGGTACCGATGTGGCAGTAGCGGCGCAGGCTGCCGTCGTCTTCTTCCCGGACGACGAGGGCGAGCTTGCAGTGGGTCTTCAACCCGACCACCCCGTAGACCACGTGGCAGCCCGCCATCTCCAGTTTGCGGGCCCAGCGAATGTTGTTCTGCTCGTCGAAGCGGGCCTTGATCTCCACGAGGACGATGACTTCTTTGCCGGAGCGGGCGGCTTCGATGAGGGCCTCCATGATCGGGGAGTCGCCGCTGGTGCGGTACAGGGTCTGTTTGATCGCCCGCACTTTCGGGTCGGAGGCCGCGAGTTCGATGAACCGCTGGGTGGTGGTGGCGAACGACTCGTAGGGGTGGTGGACGAGGAGTTCGCTGCGGCGCAGCACTTCGAAGAAGTCGTTGTGGGCGAGGACGCGCGGCTCGACCGGGACCATCGGCGGGTATTTGAGTTCCGGCCGGTCGAGTTCGTGGAGTTGGGCGAGGCCGGAGAGGTCCAGCGGGCCGGGCACGCGGTAGGTCTCTTCTTCGTCCGCGCCGAGTTCTTCGCGGAGGAGGGTGAGGATCTCGTCGGAGATGGTCTCTTCGACCTCCAGGCGCACGAGGGGTCCGAAGCGGCGGCGCAGCAGTTCCCGTTCCAGGGATTTGACGAGGTCGTCGGTTTCGTCTTCGTCCACTTCTAGGTCGGCGTTGCGGGTGACCCGGAACGCGTGGTGTTCCAGGATCTCCATGCCTTCGAACAGTTGCGGCAGGTGCGCGGAGATGACGTCTTCGACGGGGACGAAACGCTGGCCGCCGAGTTCGGTGAAGCGCGGCAGCGCCGGGGGGACTTTGATGCGCGCGAACGTCTGCCGTCCCGTGTGCGGGTCGCACACTCGGACCGCGAGGTTGAGGGAGCGCCCGGAAATGTAGGGGAACGGGTGGGCCGGGTCGACGGCGAGCGGGGTGAGCACCGGGTAGATCGTGCGGCGGAAGAAGCGGTGCATCTGCTGCTTCTCTTCGGTGGTGAGGTCGTTCCAGCGCACGATGCGGATCCCGGCTTCGGCGAGCGCCGGCGCTACCGAGGTGTGGAAGCATGCCGCGTGCCGTTCCATGAGCTCGTGGGTGACTTTGCTGATCTCCCGTAGTTGTTCGCGGGGGTCCTGCCGGGAGGAGACGGGGACCCCGGTGGCGAGGCGGCGTTTGAGTCCGGCGACCCGCACCATGAAGAACTCGTCGAGGTTGCTGGAGAAGATGGACAGGAACAGGGCCCGTTCCAGCAGCGGCAGCGTGGTGTCTTCCGCGAGTTCCAGGACCCGCTGGTTGAAGCGGAGCCAGCCGATCTCCCGGTTCATGAAGCGGTCGGGGGGCAGGAGGTCTCTGTCTCGGGTGAGCATCTGCGCTGCGTTCACCGCTACGGCCGCTGTCTTCTTCTGCACCATGCGAAGCTGCCCCCACTTCCCGTGCATCCGGGCACCGACGCCCCGCTGACCCCTGTGATATTCAGGCAACATGCCCCGGAACAGTGAACCCCAAAACGCCCACCGGGGGACTTTAGGCATATGCCACGTAACGTTCTGTGATGAATAGACCGGCGGGGAAGCGGCGGAACGCCGGAGAGGCACGGGATGCCCGGTCGGGTGCTGCGGGCCACGGCCCCGCCGCGGAACGCGGATTTCTACCCCTTGGTAGCGGGGTGTTTTCGCTATTTCACGGACAGCAGCGGGTTGTTCCCGCCATCCTGGGACGTATGCGACGCGAACGTGTGGAGTACATTGGCGGCCCGCTCGACGGCAAGATCGTGGAGCTCGGGCCAGACGAGGACGTCACGGTCGGCGCCTACCTGACCATTCCGGGGCACACTCAGCGGGCGGTCTACGAGCCGGTGCCCGGGGACATTGTGTACCGGTGGCATTTCCTGGGGTGGATCGACCGCTGACACCGCCGTGTCCGTGCCGCGGGGCGGCCCGGTCGGAATCGGCGCCGCCCGTCCGCGGCGGCCAGGCTCAGGCGGTGCGGGAAGCGGCACGCTCAGCCGCGGCCAGTGCAGTGACCGCGCCCAACTCCCAGCACGCTTCCCGGTCCGCGCGGGACAGTTCGCCGACCACGGTGACGGGCGGCCGGTGCCGGTGCCAGGACATGCCTTTGGCGATGGTCTCCACGGAGCGGACCGCGCCGGTGGTGTCGTTGTTGCCGTGCACGTAGAGCGTGTAGGGCAGGCCCGCGGTCTCTGAGAGGCACGGGTAGTACACCTGGTCGAAGAAGTGTTTGAGGGCGCCGGACATGTAGCCGATGTTGGCGGGGGTGCCGAGGATCACCGCATCGGCGGCGAGCACATCCACGGCGGTAGCGGCCAGTGCCGCGCGGGTCACCACTTCGACGCCGTCGATCTCGTCGGTTCGTGCTCCTTCCAGGACCGCTTCCAGCATCGCCTGGGTGCTAGGAGACGTGGTGTGGTGCACGATCAACAGTCGGGCCATGTCCCCAGTATCCCCGCACCACCGTGGCCAAGCCGATCAGGCCCGTACGCCACGCCGCCGTGCCTCTTCCCACGGCTCCGTCCGTCCACTGCTCAGCTCACAGCGGCCCGGCGCAGCAGATAGACGTCCATCACCCAGCCTTGCGCCGCCTTGGCGCGTTTTCGGGCGGCGCGGATCGCGTCCATCACCTCACCAAGCCGTCCTGCGACCAGCTCCTCGCTTGCGGTGCCAAGGTTGGCGCCCCACCAGATATCCCAGCCCGCACCGGGCAGCTCAGCACAGGACAGGCAGCCGTCGAGAAACACCACCAGAGTGTCGGCCCCGCGGGCCACATCGGTGCCGAGCCGCCGTCCGGTCGTCACCGTGATCGGGCCGCCGATGCGGTTGAGCACGATCCGGTGTCGGGCTGCGAGCAGCTGGACGCTACTCACTCCCGGAATCACCTGGTAGTCCAGGTCCACTCCGCAAGATCGGATGCGTTCCACCACCCGGATCGTGCTGTCGTAGAGGCTTGGATCACCCCAGACGAGAAAACCAAGCACCTCATCGGGGCGGGTGTGTTTCACGATGGCGTCCGTATAGGCGCGTGCTCGGGCAGCATGCCAGTCCCGGACCTGCCGGCCGTAGCCGTGGTCCGCCACGGGGGCACGGTCTCGCGGCGGGTCAGGCACCGTCACGATCCGGTAGTTGTTTCCAGTGATGTGGCGGCGGCAGATTTCTTCCCGCAGCGCCACCAAGTCACCGGTGCCTTCCCGGCCTGCCGCTGCCTCTTTGTCCGCGACAAGAAAGACGTCGACCTCGTTGAGCGCCCGGACAGCCTCGACCGTGAGCTGGTCGGGTCCGCCCGGCCCGATACCGATGAGCAGGGCTTTCCGGGTCACGTCCGATTCGTCCCCCGGTCCTCCAGTTCTCCCTCGACTTCCAGGTAGACGCGGCGCAGCGCCTCCATTGTCTGTGGGTGGGGCTCCCGCCACAGGCCACGATCAGCAGCCTCGGTGAGCCGCTCCACAATGCCCTGGAGCGCCCAGGGGTTCGCTTGCCGGAGGAACTCCTGATTCTCGGTGTCCAGGACATAGGTCTGGGCGAGGGTCTCATACATCCAGTCGTCGACCACCCCCGCGGTCGCGTCGTAGCCGAACAGGTAGTCGACAGTGGCGGCCAGTTCAAATGCGCCCTTATAACCGTGGTTCCGCATCGCCGCCAGCCACCGGGGGTTAACCACTCGGGCACGGAAAACCCGGGCGGTCTCTTCCCGCAGCGACCGGGTGCGCACCTGGTCCGGTGTGGTGGAATCGCCGATGTAGGCCTTCGGCTCGATGCCGGTGAGGGCGCGCACGGTGGCGACCATGCCGCCGTGGTATTGGAAGTAGTCGTCCGAGTCGGCGATGTCGTGCTCGCGGGTGTCCGTATTCTTCGCGGCTACCGCGATCCTCCGATAGTTGGCACGCATGTCTTCCGCAGAAGGCTCACCGTGCAGGTTGCGCCCGTAGGCGAAACCGCCCCACGCGGTGTAGACCTCGGCGAGATCAGCGTCGCTACGCCAGTCACCAGAGTCGATCAGCTGGAGCAGGCCTGCCCCGTAGGCACCGGGGGCGGAACCGAAGATGCGCCGCAGCGCGCGTTCACGGTCACCGTGTTCCGCGAGGTCGCTGCGGACGTGAGCCCGCACGTAGTTAGCGTCGTCCGGTTCGTCGAGTTCCGCCACCATGCGGACGGCGTCGTCGAGCATGGCGACCGCGTGAGGGAAGGCGTCTCGGAAGAACCCGGAGATGCGGACGGTGACGTCGATGCGTGGGCGTCCCAACTCGGGCAGCGGGATGACGCTCAGCTCCCGCACCCGGCGGGACACCTCGTCCCATTCGGGGCGCACCCCGAGGAGAGCGAGCACCTCAGCGATGTCGTCTCCAGAGGTACGCATAGCTGAGGTTCCCCATACTGATAGCCCCACCGAACGCGGATACTCGCCGGTTTCGGCGCGGTAGCGTTCAATAAGCGCGTCAGCCAATGCTTTCCCGGTCTCGTAGGCGAGCTGGCTCGGGATGGCCCGGGGGTCGACGGTGTAAAAGTTGCGGCCGGTGGGCAGTACGTTAACCAGGCCACGCAGCGGCGATCCCGACGGTCCGGCGGGAACGAAGCCGCCGTTGAGGGCATGGAGTACCGCGGTGATTTCTTGACGGGTGTCTGCGAGCCGTGGAATGACGTGCTCGGCCGCAAACCGGAGCACCCGGACCACGTCCGGAGCGGTCTCGCCGAGCCGGTCCGCCACGACCTGTGCCTGTTCCGGATCCCAGCCGGCTTCCTCCATGGCCTCGACCAGGGCGCGGGCCCGGGCTTCGACGGCGTCAACCTCCGCCCGGTTTCCGGTGTCTCCCGCCAGGCCGAGAGCACGGCGCAGTCCAGGCACAGCACCGGCCTGCCCACCCCACACTTGGACAGCACGCAGGATGGCCAGCACCAGGTTGACGCGGGCCTCGCCGACAGGCGCCCCACCTAGCACGTGCAGTCCGTCGCGGATTTGAGAGTCTTTGACTTCGCACAGCCAGCCGTCGACGTGCAGCAGGAAGTCGTCGAATTCCGCGTCATGCGGCCGCTCGGACAGCCCCAGGTCACGGTCGAGTTTGGCGGCCTGGATGAGAGTCCAGATCTGCGCCCGGATCGCGGGAAGCTTCGCCGGATCCATCGCGGCGATGTTGGCGTGCTCGTCGAGGAGCTGCTCCAGCCGGGCGATGTCGCCGTAAGACTCGGCGCGTGCCATCGGGGGCACAAGATGGTCGATGATCGTCGCGTGGGCCCGCCGCTTAGCCTGCGCCCCTTCACCCGGGTCGTTGACGAGGAAGGGGTAGATGAGCGGCACCGCGCCGAGTGCGGCATCGGTGGCGCACGCCGCGGACAGTGCGGCGTTCTTGCCGGGCAGCCACTCCAGGGAGCCGTGTTTGCCGAGGTGGACGATGGCGTGGGCGCCGAAGCCGCATTCCAGCCACCGGTATGCGGCGAGGTAGTGGTGGGACGGCGGCAGGTCGGGGTCGTGGTAGATCGCCACCGGGTTCTCTCCGAAACCACGCGGCGGCTGGATCATGAGCACCACGTTGCCTGCCTGGAGGGTAGCGAGCACGATGTCGCCGTTGTCGACGAAAAGCGTGCCGGGCGGCTCTCCCCAGTGCTCGTTCACCGCGTCAATCAGTTCACCGGGCAGGTCGGCGATCCACTCCCGGTAGCGTTCGGCCGGGATGCGCACCGGATTTCCCGCTAACTGTTCGGCGGTCAGCCACTCCTCGTCCTGTCCACCGGCTTCGATGAGGGCGTGGATGAGGGTGTTACCCGCTTCGGTCTCGTCCGCCAGGTCCACACCGGGAAACCCGTCTCCCAGGTCGTATCCGGCGTCCCGCATGGCCCGCAGCAACCGCACCGCGGAGACGGGGGTGTCCAGGCCCACGGCGTTGCCGACTCGGGAATGCTTGGTGGGGTAGGCCGACAGCACGATCGCGACCCGGCGCTGGGCGGGTGGGATGTGCCGCAGCCGGGCATGAGCGACGGCGATGTCGGCTACTCGGCGGCACCGTTCCGCATCGGTGACGTAGTGGGGCAGTCCTTCGTCGTCGAACTCCTTGAAGGAGAACGGCACGGTGATGATGCGCCCGTCGAATTCGGGGACGGCGATCTGGGATGCAGAGTCGAGGGGGGACGTCCCCTCGTCGGAAGCCTTCCACTGATCACGCCCCCACGTCAGGCAGAGCGCCTGCAGGATCGGAATGTCGAGTCGCGCTAGTTCACCAACGTCCCACGCCTCGTCGTCGCCTCCAGCACTGGCTGTGGCCGGGCGGGTTCCTCCCGCGGCGAGCACGGTGACGACCAGCGCATCCAGGGTGCCGAGCTCCGCGAGGAGTTCCGGGGATGCGCTGCGCAGCGACGTGCAGTAGATGGGGACGGCGACCGCTTCGCCGGTAGCGTCGACCGCGTCAGCCAGGTCGTGGACGAAACGAGTATTCCCGCTGGCCTGGTGGGCGCGGTAGTAGAGGATGCCAATCCTCGGCAGCCCGTCCCGGTCCGCCTGTGGTGGCGTGGACCGCTCAAGCAGGCCCCATTCGGGCAGTTCTGTCGGCGGATCAAAACTCCCACCGGTCAGCAGCACGGTGCTGCTGAGGAAGGCATGCAGCGCAGCGAGGTTGTCGGGCCCCCCGTGGGCCAGATAGCGGTGGGCTTCAGCAGCGATCCCGACGGGTACGGTGGAATGGCTCATCAGCTCCGCGTCCGGGGTCTGCTCTCCGCCCAGCACCACAACGGGGACGCCATGGGTTAAAACCTGGTCGAGGCCCTCCTGCCACGAGCGCGCAGACCCCAGAATGCGCACAATTACCAGGTCAGCGCCGTGAAGCAGGGCGTGGAGCGAACCGGGATCTGTTCCGGTGACGTCGAGACGCGACGGGTTGCCCCAGACGTAGTTTGCGCCGCTGGCACGTGCCGACAGCAGGTCGGTGTCCGAGGTGGAAAGCAGTGCTATGCGAGGCATCGGCGACCTGTCCCAGCCCCAACAATCGAGGGAGTCGGTGGACCCGCGGCGGGCGGTACAGGACGCGGCACAGCATCAGCCATGGTCATGGTCTCCAAACCCTCGTGGACATGACGCGTCGTGGCCGGTCTCCTGGCTGACGAGTCACCGCCGCCGAGCTGACCTTCCCAGGCTGGTGCCCGGTGGCCGCGGGGTGGTTTCCCCAAGCAAAGCTCGACGACTCCTCGATCACAGTGGCGAGGGCCGCGCCGGTCTTGCACCGGTCTTCCCGTTCACCACGACGCGACCACCATAGCGCAGGGCAAGAAAGCGTATGCAACCATGTTCCGGTGTTCTGTCTACAGCCACCTGACCGCTGCCCCGGCGTGCTGCGTCCCCATTTCGCAGCCGACGGCGCTCTGCTGCGTATTCGTATTCCCGGGGGGCATATTAGCCGTCGCGGGATAGCCACGCTTAGCCAGATCACCGCAAAATTCGGCGACGGTAATCTCCATTTAACTTCACGTGGAAACGTGCAAATCAGAGGGATTCCCGTCACAGATGATCAACAGATTCCCAACGAATTACCTCATATTGTGGCAGCATCCGGATTCCTGCCTTCATCTACCCATGATCGGGTACGCAATATTGTCGCTTCTCCCCTTTCCGGAATAATCGGTGGCAGAATGGATGTTCGCCCCCTCGTCTCCGCTCTAGACCGGGCACTGTGCACTGATCCACGACTGGCAGAGCTGCCCGGACGGTTCCTTTTCGGTCTTGATGACGGCCGCGGCGATCTCGCTGGAATGCCTATCGACTTAGGAATTTACGCGATCGACGAACGGTCGGCACAAATACGTGTCGGCACCTTTTCAGGGCCTGTGATTTCATCTACAGAAATCGTTGATATAATCCTTGATCTCGCTCACCGTTTTCTCGATATAAGCGAGGGAAAATGGAATGTCGTTCAGCTACCAAAAAAAGGACGAGAACTACTCAACAACGTCGAGTTTTCCAATTTTTTACGCCATACAAAAAGCGGCGATCGCTGGAGCGTTGAACGGTTTCGAAGAAACATCCTTCACGGAATTATCACCATTTCCACCGCTGAATCCGCTGTGGCGGGTTCAGTGCCGCTAGGCGTTCTCACCCCGCCCATGCAGCGGGCTCTCTTGGATGCAGCGGAGCACAGCGACAGCACGATCATCCTCACCCCGTGGCGGGGAGTGATCGTCACCCCTGTCCCCACCGACCAGGCCAGCAACGTCGCAGCTTTGCTCCAGGAAGCCGGGCTGGTCCTCGACCCGGCATCGCCGTGGAGCCGGATCAGCGCCTGCATCGGCTCCCCCGGCTGTGCTCGCAGCCGTGGCGACACCCGGTCTCAAGCCGTCAAGCTCGTCCGCCGCCTATCCTCCCCCGACACATCCGACGACGGATCCCCCTACCACATCGCCGGGTGCGAACGCGCCTGCGGTGCCCCGCACACCCCGCACACCCTCGTCCTTCTCGGGAGCAGCACGTGACACCGCATTCCGACAGGCCCACCCCGCTCTCCCCGCCGCCTCGGCGCTACACCTACGAGACCGACAGCGCAACCATCTACGCGCACTCCTTCGCCACCATCCGGGCCGAAGCCGACCTGTCCGGGCTCCCCACGGACGCCGAAAAGATTGCGGTCCGCATGATCCACGCCTGCGGCCAAACCGACCTCGCCCGTGACCTGGTCATCCACCCCAACCTGGTGCCCGCGGCCCGAGACGCGCTGCGCGGCGGGGCCCCCATCCTCACCGACGCACGCATGGTGGCGTCCGGGGTGACCCGTTCCCGGCTCCCCGCCGACAACGAGGTGCTGTGTCTGCTCAACGACCCTCGTGTTCCCCAACTCGCCACGGCGTGGGGGACGACGCGCTCCGCGGCCGCGGTGTCGCTGTGGACGGACCGCTTGGCAGGCGCAGTCATCGCGATCGGCAACGCCCCCACCGCCCTATTCCACCTGCTAGAGCTGATCGACTCCGGCGCGCCCCGACCAGCCGCGATCATCGGCGTGCCCGTCGGGTTCATCGGCGCGGCCGAATCCAAAGAAGCCCTCATGTCCCACCCCGCAGGCATCCCCTACCTGGTGGTACGTGGCCGCCGCGGAGGCTCGGCGCTAGCCGCGTCCGCGGTCAACGCTCTCGCGCAGGAGGAGGAATGAGCAGCACCCCCGGCCGCCTGTACGGCGTCGGCCTAGGTCCTGGAGACCCGGAATTCATCACCCGCAAAGCAGCCCGACTGATTGCCGAAGCCGACGTCATCGCCTACTACTCAGGGACACACGGCCGCTCTATCGCCCGATCTATTGCCGCAGATGTGATCCCGGAGGGAGTGATCGAGGAGAAACTCGTCTACCCGGTGACGACCGGAACCACGGACCATCCGGGCGGCTACGAGGGCGCCATCACCGAGTTCTACGACGCGTCCGCCCAACGGCTCGCCGCCCACCTGTCACAAGGGCGGGACGTCGTGGTGCTGTGTGAGGGCGACCCGCTGTTCTACGGCTCGTACATGTACCTGCACGACCGGCTGGCCTCCCGGTTTCCCACCGAGATCGTCCCCGGTGTGACGTCGATATCCGCGGCTTCTGCTGCGGCGGCGTGCCCGCTCGTGCGCCGCACCGACGTGTTGACGATCCTCCCAGGGACCCTGCCCCCACCCGAGCTGGCCCGGCGACTGGCCGACACTGACGCTGCCGCAGTACTGAAGCTCGGCCGCCGCACCTTCGCCGGTGTGCGCGAGGCGCTAGCCCAGGCAGGGCGACTGGAGGACGCTGTCTACGTGGAACGCGCCTCCATGGCTGAACAGCGGATACTTCCAGTAGGGGACGTAGCTTCCGACGATGTCCCCTATTTCTCGCTGATTCTCAGCTCCGGGGACAGCACGCCACGCAACCGGAGACCGCGAGGCAGAGTCCGTGCACCGCAGCGCACCCCAGCCCCCCATCATCCGGACTCGCCCGCCGAACTACTCGTGGTGGGTCTCGGCCCCGCTGGCGAGCAGTGGCTGACCCCGGAAGCAGCGCAGGCGCTCGCCAACGTCGACCACGTGGTCGGCTACGGCCCGTACGTGGACCGCGTTCCGGTGCGTCCCGGTCAGCAGCGGCACTCCAGCGGCAACACGGTCGAATTGGATCGGGCCCGGTTCGCTCTTGACCTGGCCTTAGCCGGGGAGCGGGTGGCCGTGGTCTCAGGCGGGGACGCTGGCGTGTTCGGGATGGCCTCGGCGGTCTTCGAAGCGGCCCAGGATCCCCGCTACGCGGACGTTCCTGTGCGGGTACTGCCAGGGCTGACCGCGGTGCAAGCAGTGGCGGCACGAGCGGGCGCGCCCATTGGCGGGGATTTTGCGGTGCTGAGCCTGTCCGACCGGCTCAAACCGTGGGAGGTGATCGAAGCCCGGTTGGAGGCGGCAGCCCGCGCCGACTTAGTGCTGGCGATCTACAACCCTGCGTCCCGTTCCCGGCGCACCCAGGTGGCGCGAGCCCGCGACGTCCTGTTGCGACACCGGCGGGACAACACCCCGGTGGTGGTCGGCCGTGACGTGGGCCGCGAGGGCGAGTCGGTGGAGGTCACCACGCTGGGAAAGCTCGACCCGGAAGGCATCGACATGCGGTGCCTGCTCATCGTGGGCTCCTCCAGCACCTCCGTGACGGCTGCGGGAGCGGTGTGGACACCGCGGTTTGTGGCGGAATAGCTCACGCAAATCCCGCTTCCGGGCAAGCACGCGGCGGGAAACACCCCTGCGCTGCAGCGGGGAACTCTCGTGGCCGTGCCGCGGCTGGCGGGGTGCGGTGCGCGCGCCGCACAGGGCGGCACTGCGCGGCCGGGTACACCCGCCCACACCCTCTCGGCAGGTCCTAGCCGCCCACGGCCTGCTCTACCCGTTTCCCGCCCCAACTGCGGTTCGCTCACGGACGTCCCGGTTTCCCCACATCCGCTGCCAGGGGATTTAGCTCGCCTCGCGGTTCCGCTCACGGGCCGGGTCGTACAAGTGCGAGCAGACGATCTCCGACACATCCCACTCGCGGCTGGCCAGCGCCCGCCCCACCAGGATGACCGCGGTATGGCGCAGCCCTGCCGCCTCCACGTGGTCGGCGATATCGGTGAGGGTGCCGCGGAGCACGAGTTCGTTGGGTCGGGTCGCGTGAGCGACGACCGCCACAGGACAATCAGCCCCGTATTCGGGGACCAGCTGCTCGGCAAGAACCCGGATGTGTCGGATCGCCAAGTGCAAGACGAGAGTCCCGTGGATCTTCGCGACGTTCTCCAACGCCTCCGATTCCGGCATTTTCGTGGAGCGTGCCCGGGTGCGGGTAAGCACCACCGTCTGCGCCACCTCCGGAACCGTCAACTCGGTGCCGAGCAGGGCCGCGGCCGCCGCATAGGCGGGCACCCCAGGGGTGACGTCCCACGCCACCCCTGCCTCGTCAAGCCTTCGTGTCTGCTCGGTTAGCGCGCTATAAAGCGACGGGTCTCCAGAGCAGAGCCGGACCGCGTCCAAACCGCGCCGGTCCGCGTCGACCAGGTGGGCGATGATCTGGTCCAGGTCGAGGTGCTGGGTGTCCACTAGTTCCGCGTCGTCAGGGCAGTGGGCCAGGATCTCAGCGTCGATATAGGTACCCGCATACAAGCAGACAGGAGTGGTGCGCAGCAGTTCGACCGCGCGTAGCGTCAGCAGGTCAGCTGCGCCGGGGCCAGCACCCACGAAATGAACCGTCATGTCTCTCTTCCCTGATCTGTTTTGGTCGCGGCCCACTGGACAACCGGACGGGCCGGACGCCATCCCGTGAACGACCCCAGGGGGGCAGCCCGTTCCACCGAGAGGCGTGTCAACTCTCCGCCGTGGCGCCGCCACCGTTCCACCAAGACTGCTTCCGTCTCCAAAGTCACGGCGTGCACTACGATGCGGCCCCCGGGCCGCAGGGCCGCCCAGCACCGGTCCAGCACGGACGGGTCGGTAGCCCCACCACCGACGAACACCGCATCGGGTGGCTCCAGTCCGCTCAGCGCGTCAGGCGCACTACCGTGGACCACGCGCAGGGAGGGCACACCAAGCCGGGCAGCGTTACGCGTGATCCGGTGCACCCGTTCGGGGTGCCGCTCAATCGCAACAGCCCGGCACCGCGGGTCGGCGCGCAGCCATTCCACGGCCACCGACCCTGCTCCCGCTCCCACATCCCACAGCAGGGCCTGGGGTTGGGGGCGGAGCGCACAGACCGCGGCAATCCGTATCTCTCGTTTGGTGAGCTGCCCGTCGTGGTCGAACGCCTCATCCGGCAGCCCGGGGGTAAGCGGGTACCCACCGTTTCCGGTGACCGCCACGCACACCACGTTCAACGGCGGCGCGTCCCGGCCCCGCCACTCGGCCGCGGTGGCTTCGATCCGTTCCTCTCTGCTGCTCCCCAGGTCGGACAGGACCGTCATGCGGCTATCGCCAAGGCCGTGTTCGACCAGCCGGGCTGCGACCGCGGCAGGCGTCGTCCCATCCGAGGAGAGCACCACCAGCCGCCGCCCGGGGGTGAGGTAGCGGCGCACCGCGTCGACGTCGCGTCCCACGAGCGTCACCACATCCACAGACTCCGCGCTCCACCCCATCCGTGCCCGGGCCAGGGCGACCGAGCTCACCGCGGGCAGCACCCGCACCCGGTCTGCGCCGAGCAGTCGCACCAGGGTGGTGCCGATCCCCGACAGGAGGGGGTCCCCGGAAGCCAGCACGACGACACGGCGGTCACGGTACCGGTCCAGGAGCATTGGAAGACCGCTCAGCAACGGGGACGGCCACGGTTCGCGTACCGCTCCCGTGTCGGGCACCAAAGCCAAATGTCGAGTACCGCCGAGGAGTACCTGGGCTTCGCGGATAGCGTCGCGGGACGCCGGCGGCAACCCTTCCCAGCCATCAGCGCCTATGCCGACGACAGTGACCGGTGTCTTCATGGCGGGCCACCTTAACGGATCGGGGAAGTCTCCCAGCGCTCTGGGCACCCGGACCGCCGCTGGCTAGACTCGGCGACGGCGGAACCGCCGAGGTGCCCCAATCCACGGGGATAATCGGGAAGCCGGTGCGAATCCGGCACAGGCCCGCTGCGGTGACCTGGGAGCCGCCGATCACGCGCATCGCGCAGCCACTGGACGGCAGTCTGGGAAGGCGATCGGACGGTGTTGATCAGGAAGTCCGAAGACCGGCCTCGGCATGGCTGCCGTTTTTGCCGATCCCCCAGCGGGAGCCTGTGGAGGAGCGTGTGCACGTCTATCCGTTCAGCGCCATCGTCGGTTCGGACGACCTGGTGCTGGCCCTCATTCTGACCGGTATCAGCCCTGACATCGGGGGCGTCCTTATCCGCGGCGAGAAGGGAACCGCAAAATCAACCGCGGTACGCGCGCAGGCAGCTCTGCTGCCCCCGATCACCGTAGTCACCGACTGCCGGTTTTCCTGCGACCCTGCCGCCCCCGACCCTGACTGTCCAGACGGACCGCATCCCCCTTCAGTTGCTTCCGCGACCCGCCCAGTGCGTCTCGTGGAGCTTCCTGTAGGCGCGGGCGAGGACCGGGTCGTGGGCTCCCTACACCTGGAAAAAGCCCTGTCGGGCAGCGGTGTCGAATACGAGCCCGGACTGTTGGCCCGTGCCAACCGCGGCATCCTCTACGTCGACGAAGTCAACCTACTCCACGACCACCTGGTGGACCTGCTCCTCGATGCGGCAGCGATGGGGCGGGCCACCGTGGAACGTGACGGTGTCTCGCTCAGCCACGCCGCCCGGTTCACCCTTGTGGGAACGATGAACCCGGAGGAAGGGGAGCTACGGCCCCAGCTGTTGGACCGGTTTGGCTTGTCCGTGGAGGTTGCAGCACCCCGCGATCCGGCCGTGCGGGCGGAGATCATCCGTCGACGTCTCGCCTTCGACGCCGACCCCGCCGGTTTCACCTCCGCCTACGCCACTGCCGAGCAGCAACTGGCGGAACGTATCGCGGACGCACGTCTCCGGCTGCCCAAGGTGGTGCTCGGCCAGGAGGCACTGTTGGCTATCGCCGAGGTGTGCGCCGCGTTCGATGTGGACGGTATGCGTGCCGACCTAGTGTGTGCCCGGGCCGCGGTGGCCCACGCCGCGTGGTGTGGCCGCACCGACGTCACCCGAGCCGATGTGCGCGCTGCCGCCCGCCTTGCCTTACCGCACCGACGGAGGCGGACCCCCTTCGACAGTCCCGGCATGGATGAGGGCCTGCTGGACGAGATCCTCGGCGAAGATCACGATCCGGACCCTGGGCCGGACGGTTCCGGAGGGCCAGGCGGTCCACCATCGGACAGCGGTTCTGATACTCCGCCGCCCACCGCCGGCTCCACTCCTGACCCTCCCGCCAGCGGCCTCGGATCCCCCACCTCGTCCAACGACGATCCCCGGCCGGATGCTCCGGCCCCGGTGTCGGTCACAGCACCCGAGGAACCGTACCGCCCTCGGCTTTTCACGGTCGCTGGCACGGGGAAAGGCACGCTAGGCCGCCGTTCACGAGCTATCACAACATCGGGGCGCACCGTCGGCGACGTTCCCGCGGGCCGGGGAACTGGGCCGATCCACTTGGCCGCCACGGTTCGGACAGCCGCGCTGCGGCACGCGACATCTCGTTCTTCCCCGGACACCACACGGCTTTCTATTGCCCTCAGTGATCTACGCAGGTCCCTCTGTGAAGGCAAGGAATCCAACCTGGTGCTGCTCTGCGTGGACGCTTCCGGTTCTATGGCTGCCCGGCGGCGCATGTCCCAGGTGAAGACAGCTGTTCTCGCACTGCTGCTGGACGCCTACCGCAGACGGGACCGAGTGGGGTTGATCACGTTCCGAAACCATGAGGCTACGCTCACACTTCCACCCACCGGATCAGTGGACGTAGCAGCAGCCCGCTTGCGGGAGTTGCCTGCCGGAGGCCGTACCCCACTAGCTGAGGGCCTATTGAAGGCCGCGGAGACACTGCGCCGCGAACGGTTACGCGACCCGGATCGCCGCGCCCTGCTCGTGGTCGTCACCGACGGCCGGGCCACTGCCGGCCCTAAGGCAGTGGAGCGCTCGTTGCACGCCGCCGACCACCTGGCCCGCGAAGGGGTCTCCGCGCTGGTCATCGACTCGGAGACGGGACGGTTCCGGATGGGGTTGGCCGCTGCGCTCGCCCGCCGCATGGGTGCCGAGTACGTCCACGTTGGCGAGGTCAGCGCCGAAGCCATCACGTCAGCAGTAGCCGGAGCAACCACGAGGGCGGCTTGATGCCTCAAGGACAACCATCGTTCATCCCCGACGACGGACTCACCACCCGCCAGCGCCGCTACCGTCCGCTGCTCATCGTGCACACCGGTGACGGCAAGGGAAAGTCCACTGCAGCGTTCGGCCTGGCCTTGCGCGGGTGGAACCAGGGGTGGCGGATCGCGGTGTTCCAGTTCGTGAAGTCCGCGAAGTGGCGGGTTGGGGAGCAGACCGCATTCGACACGCTTGCCGCAGTACACCGTGCGCAAGGGGTGGGAGGCCCCATCGAGTGGCACAAAATGGGGTCAGGGTGGTCGTGGTCGCGCAAGCCGGGCACGGAAGCCGACCACGCGGCCGCTGCCGCAGAGGGGTGGGCCGAGATCAAGCGCCGCCTCGCCGAGCAACGGCACGACCTTTACATACTCGACGAGTTCACGTATCCGATCACCTGGGGCTGGGTCGACGTCAACGACGTGGTGTCGACGCTGCGTGAGCGTCCGGGACGCCAGCACGTGGTGATCACCGGCCGCCGCGCGCATCCCGCGCTGCTGGACGCAGCCGATCTGGTCACGGAAATGGTGAAAGTGCGACATCCCATGGACTCCGGGCAGAAGGGGCAGCGCGGTATTGAGTGGTGACGTTCCCGCCGCGGTCCTGCCACGGCTAGTGATCTCCGCTCCCACGTCCGGGGCGGGTAAGACCACCGTGGCTACCGGGCTCATGGCGGCGCTGCGCGCTGCCGGATACGACGTGTCCGGGCATAAGGCCGGACCGGACTATATCGACCCCGGCTACCATTCCCTGGCAACCGGGCGGCCCGGCCGCAACCTCGATGTGCACTTGCACGGTGAGAACCTGCTGGGCCCCTTGCTGCTACACGGCGCCTCCCATCCGCGGCCGGCCGACCTGGCCGTGATCGAAGGCATGATGGGCCTGTATGACGGGAAGCTCGGGGGGCGCGGGTTTGCGTCCACCGCGCATGTCGCCGCCCTGCTGGACGCTCCGGTGGTGCTGGTCGTAGACGTGTCTCACGTGTCGCGGTCGGCCGCGGCGATCGTGGCGGGCATGGCAGTGTTCGACCAGCGGATTCGGATCGCCGGAGTCATCTTGAACCGGGTGGGCTCCAGACGGCACGCCGCCGAGGTCGCTTCCGCGGTGGAGGACGTCGGTGTCCCCGTGCTGGGGGCACTGCGCCATGACAGCGGACTTGCTGTTCCTTCCCGGCACTTGGGTTTGGTTCCTGCCGAGGAACGGGCCGAGGCAGTAGCGGCCGTGGAGCTGCTGGCGGAACGCATCGCCGCACAGGTGGATTTGACTGCCGTGGTAGAGGTGGCACGATCCGCGCCACCGCTGCACGCCCAAGCGTGGTCCGCGCAGGAGGCGCTCCGTGCCGCAGGGTTTCACCCTGTCTCCGCGCAGCGAGACCACCCCGTGGTCGCGGTAGCTGGAGGGCAAGCCTTCACCTTCCGCTACGCCGAAGTCGAGGAGCTGCTTCGCGCCGCGGGCTGCCGCCCGGTGGTGTTCGATCCAATGTCCGACCCTGCGCTGCCCGACGGCACCGCGGGAATCTACCTGGGCGGCGGATTCCCCGAGGTGTACGCCGCAGAACTGGCGGGGAACACGGCGCTGCGCACCGCGCTGCGGGATGCGGTGCGCTCAGGCGTGCCGACGGTTGCCGAATGCGCGGGCCTGCTGTATCTGTGCCGTGACGTGGATGGCGCCCCCATGGTGGGGGCCTTGGACGCGGTGGGACGCATGACGTCCCGCCTGGCTCTCGGCTACTACTCGGCGCTGGCCCCCGCAGAAACACTCGTGGCGGCGGAGGGAGACCGGGTGCCCGGGCACACGTTCCACCGCACCACAGTCACCTCCACTGGAGAGCAGGCGGGTCCGGCCTGGCTGTTGGACGGGCAGCCCGACGGTTTCTCCTCCGATCCGGCAGGCATCGGCCGTCCCACACTCCACGCCTCCTACCTGCACACCCACTGGGCAGGCTGCCCGCAGGCCGCGGCCCGGTTCGCGGCTGCAGTCTCCACCCAGCGGCCTTGTTGATCCCGCACCGTGCCCCGGCTGAGAGTGCCGGGACCGGCGCGCACATGCCCAGGCAGCTTGCACACGATCGCTCGTCACAGCCAAGCCCTGCACTGAGCCTCACAGTGCAGGGCTTGGCTGCTCGAGAGCAACAGCACGAACCCGCGGCAACGGTCCTACCCATGTCCAGGGGCATGGCCGTCGACCGCCACAGAAGGAACACGTTTAGCAGTCGTGTCAGCGGGGTCAGCGAGTCTGAGACAGTCCAAGCCATTCCAGGGCAGCGGGAACGTCCGCAACAGTGGGAACGTCCCCCCGGTAGAGAGGTCTGCGCACCACCACCACGGAAACCCCCAGCTCGTCTGCGGCGTCCAGCTTGGCCCGGGTGTGAACTCCGCCAGAGTCCTTGGTGACCAAAACTTCCACCGCATGCTCGGCCATGAGCTTCCGTTCCCCTGCACAGGTGTAAGGGCCACGGCTGCGTATGAGGATCCACGTAGGCGGCAATGCGAGCTCTACGTCTTCCACCACTCGGGCTAACACCGTGTGCTCGGCCAGCGGCCCAATGAAGTGGTGCAGGGTCTGCCGTCCCGTGGTGAGCAAGACACGGCGCCCTAGTCTCGCGGCCTGCCAGGCTGCCTCGTCGTGGTCGTCCACCCATATCCAGCGGGACGCCGCAGGTTCGTTTTCCCACCCGGGGCGCACGAGACGCAGCAGCGGCACACCGGCCTGGGTGCACGCCTCGGCCGCGTTAGTGGACACCCGTATAGCGAAGGGATGGGTAGCGTCCACGACCCGCGTGATCCCGTTACTGCGAAGGAATCCGGCGAGTCCTGCGGCTCCCCCGAAACCACCGATGCGTACCTCACCGGCGGGCAGCCTGGGGTGGCTGACCCGCCCGGCGAGGGAAGACAGTACCGGTATCCCCGCGGCGACGAACGCCTCAGCAAGGGCTCTCGCCTCGGCTGTTCCGCCGAGGATGAGCACTTTCACCGCAGTTCTCCCCGCACGGTCGGCAGCTTTGGCGCGCCTTCAGTGATCAACCGCAGCACAGCATCCATGTCGAGGTGTTCTTCCGCGAGGTCGCCGAGCCGGTCAAGGTAGGCGTCACGGACCTCAGCGAAGCACACCTGTCCGTATTCGCTGCCGTCGTATCCCGCATTCTCGGCCGCGGCAGCCAGCCACGCACCGCGGAACGCGTCGTGTTCTAGGCTGCCGTGCCACATCGTGCCGAATACGGAGCCGTTGCGGAGCCCGCCGGGAAACGCCTCGCCATCACCGGTCTGGATGCGGCTGTAGTGGCTCTGGTATCCGCCGACCGGTATGCCCTGCCAGGTGCCGGAAGAGTAGTTCAGCGTCTGGTTTCGGGTGAAAACCGTCTCCAGGTCCAGCAGGCTCAACCCAGCAACGGTGCGCCCGGCCGGTCCTTCCACCCCCTCGGCGTCGACAATCGTGCGGCCCAGCATCTGGAAGCCGCCACCGATGCCCAGTACCGTGCCGCCGTGGCGGGCGTGGTTGGCGATCGCGTCGGCCAAACCGCGGGACCGCAGCCACTCCAGGTCGGTGAGCACGGCCCGCGTATCGGGGAGCACGACGATGTCGGCGGAGGCTAGCAGGCGAGGGCTGGTAACGAAGTCGACGCGCAGTCCTGGTTCCACGCCCAGGGCGTCAACGTCGGTGGTGTTGCCGATCCGGGGCAGCCGTACGACAGCGACCCGCAACACGGGTGTGCCCGCACTACCGTCCTCGCGTGCGGTAAGCGCCAGCGAATCCTCGGATTCCAGCCACAGGTTCTGCTGCCACGGCAGGACGCCGAGAACGGGTCGACCGGTGAGGTCTTCCAGGGTTTTCAGCGCCGGATCCAGCAGCGAAGGATCCCCCCGAAACTTGTTGATCACAAACCCGGCAACGAGTGCCTGGTCAGCGGGATCGAGTAAGGCGAGCGACCCGTACAGCGACGCGAAGACCCCGCCCCGGTTGATGTCGCCGATCACGATGACAGGCAGGTCGGCGGCGCGGGCAAGTCCCATGTTGATGTAGTCGTGGGCACGCAGGTTGATCTCTGCGACGCCGCCCGCGCCCTCGCAGACCACCACGTCGTAGCGGGAACGCAGCTCTGCGAGAGCGGCGTACGCAGCCTCGGCGAGCACTGCACGCGTGCCCGCAAACTCGCCTGCGGCTAAGCGGCCGAACGGACGGCCCCGCAGCACGACGTGGCTCCCGCGATCGCTGCTGGGTTTGAGGAGTACCGGGTTCATGGCGGTCTCGGGTTCGGCGCGCGCGGCGAGCGCCTGCACCCACTGGGCGCGGCTGATCTCGGCTCCTGTGCCATCGGGCCCGGGGACCACCATGGAATTGTTCGACATGTTCTGCGCCTTAAACGGCGCTACTTTGATCCCGTGCCGGGCCAAGGCCCGGCACAGGGCGCTGGTGACCAGGGATTTTCCTGCATCCGAGGAGGTCCCGGCCACCAGCAGCCCCTGCGCCTTGCTCATCGGACTCCCACTGTTTGCGCCGCGAAGCGGCGGTCAAACCGTTCGGTCAACCAGGCGAAGGCCAGTCCTAGCACCAGCCAAAGACTGGCTTGGGTGGCGAGTGAGGCCATGCGGAACTCCCACAGCAGGGTTGCTGGAAAGTCTTCGCCGACGTCGTTGATGTGGGGAAGAGCGAGGTAGCCGACGCAGACCACCGCGAGGAACACGGCGAGGGAGGCCACAATCCGTGAGGTCAGCGATGTCTCTGCTGGCAGTGCGCGTGCGAGGGCAACGGCCGCCGTAACCGCGACGAGCCCGAGGAGCACCGCGGCTACCCAAAGTAGGGTGCGCTGGTCGATTGTCTCGGGGACACCTACGGCAGGCGGGTTGGCCGGGTACTTGACGAAGGGCACCGCAGCGATGGCTGCCCATCCCAGGCCAGCGGCGACCAACGCCAGTGCCGGTCCGCTAAGCCGGCTGTGGCGCCGGACCGCGTAGAGCACCGAGGCGTAGAGCACCCCTAGGGACATGCCGGCAAACCCGGTGGCGAGGAACAACCCCACCTGCTGCCCGGTACGGCTGACTAGGGCATCGTCTCCGTGGGAGTGTCCCCCGTGCGCGCCATGGTCGTGGGAAGCGTGCTCTTCCAAAGCGATAGCCGCCTCGATGTGGGGTTCACCGAGGAAGAAAGCGACCACGCCCGCGGCCAGGCCGGCCAGTAGCCCGGCCAACAGCCCGCGGACAAGCAATCGCAGATAGGTTCCCCGCAGCGGACGGACCGAAGCAGAGGGGGTAGCGGAGGTCAGTGACACGGCACCCCCATGAGGTGTCGGCCGTCGTGCATCAGCTCGTGCAGGAACATTCCTGTACGCGAGACAGCTCCTTGGTCGAAACCGACCAGGTAGAGAACGAGAAGAGCAAGAAGGGTTACCGCTGTAGCGGTGAGTGCGAGCGGGATGGGCCCCAGCTCTGCCTCAACATAAGGGGCATGGACGGCCGACATGGTCCTCCTTACAGGATGACGCGTCCTACAGAGACCACTACGCCGGGTGAGTTTTCTGGCTCACGGGCTTGAGCCCGTCTACAGTGGCGCGACCGCTCCGGACTTTGACCGGATTGCCTGCACCCGACGCTCTTTTTGCTTTTAGTCGGGGGGAGTGTACCCAGACGCGTATTGCGCAATACTGACCGGTCCGCTTGTGGGATTCCCCTGCCACGGCAGCTGGTGACAGATACCGACGTCAGGACATGTCCTTAGCAAGAGTTTCTGGTGCCAATCCCGCCCAGTGGTGTCGTTATGGCCATGCGTATAAAGCGCATAAGGTAGCCACCGAAGTCTCCCAAGCAGGGGGTAGTGCATCACATCAAAAAATGCTTGAGGGCGCCGAGCAGGTAACTAATATCGGCGGGATACCAAGAATCACCACATCAGCAGCGGGCATATTCCCAACGATAGCGGTCAACATGGCCGGCCCCGCAGCGCGATCTGGCTGGGCACTTCGCTCCCGGGCGGGCGCAGGACCGGGTGCCTCGCAGGTGCGGGGGCGGCGCATGCGGTGAGTGTTTGGATCCACTAGGCGCGGTTGATTTCCGTGCCGTGGCTAGCGCAGCCGGGACCCCCTGGAGTTATCACCGTGTTTTGCGTGGCGCCACTTTGGTCCTGCGCCGGGACCGGTCCCGGCGCAGGACGGTGGTGACGACGGTTTCCCCCAACAGTAGAGGGTCCCGGGGCTATCGGGAGTCCGCGTGCTTTCTGCACTGGGCTGGCTATCTCACTCCGGGACCCGCCTGACCGGTCAGTCGAGGACGGCGTGGAGAAAGGCTTTGGTGCGTTCTTCTTTCGGGTCGCCGAAGATCTGTTCCGGCGGGCCTTCCTCGACGATACGGCCGTGGTCGAACATGAGTACCCGGTGCGAGACGTCCCGGGCGAACTGCATCTCATGGGTGACCAGCAGCATGGTGATGTCTGTCGTCTCGGCGACTGTGCGCAGCACGTCGAGGACCCCGGTGACGAGTTCGGGGTCAAGGGCGGAGGTGACCTCGTCAAGCAGCAGGATCTTCGGCCGCATTGCTAGGGCGCGAGCGATAGCGACCCGCTGCTGCTGCCCGCCGGACAGGTGGGCAGGGTGGGCGTCAATCTTGTCGGAGAGGTCCACCATCTCCAGCAGTTCCCTAGCCCGCTGGTCGGCTTCCTCGCGCGAAATCCCCAGGCTGTGGATGGGACCTTCGGTGATGTTCTGCCGCACAGTCATGTTCGGAAACAGGTTGAACTGCTGGAAGACCATGCCGATCTGTTTGCGGACCCGGCGTTGGTGTTTCTCGTTGGCGCGTACCAGGCGGTCGCCCTGGTAGCGGTGGCTGAGCGGCTCCCCGCCGACCCAGATAACCCCGGAGGTGACCTGTTCCAAGGTCATCAGCAGGCGCAGGATCGTGGTTTTCCCGGACCCGCTGGGGCCGATCAAGGTGACCCGCTCGCCGGCGTCGACCGTGAAGTCCAACCGGTCGAGCACGGTGAGCGAGCCGAACCGTTTGACGACTTGGTCGAAGCGGATGAGCGGTTCGTGCGTGCCGGTGCTGGTGCGGGGGTCAGACTGCGGCATAGCGTCGCTCCAGTTGTCGGATGAGGATGGCTGAAGGCACGCTCACCAGGAGGAAGAACAGACCCACGAGGGTCATGGCCTCCAGGTAGCGGAAGTACACGCCGCCGATCTGCGACGCCTGGTACATCAGTTCGCCGACGGTGATCGCGAACAGCAGCGGCGTGTCTTTGAACATGGCGATCAGGTAGTTGCCGAGCGGAGGGATGACGCGGCGGATCGCCTGCGGGAGGATGACCGCGCCCCACGTGCGGTGCAGGGGCAGGCTCAACGCCCGGCAGGCTTCCCACTGGCCTGCGGGCACGGCTTCGATGCCCGACCGGTACACCTCCGCGGTGTAGGCGGCATAGTGCACGCCCAGCACTGCCACGCCGATGGTGAACGCCGACAGCGTGTTCGGGGCCAGGGAGAACACGAAGACCAGTTGCACGAGCAGCGGGGTGCAGCGGATGAACTCCATGACCGCGAACACCGCGGTCCCGATCACGGGGATGCGGCGTACCAGGGCCACCGCGAGGCCGAGGACGAGCGCCAGGGTGTAGCCCAGCACCGTGGCTTGCACGGTGACAGCGAGGCCGTTGAGCAGGTCGGGGATGATCCGCCCGGTGAACTCCCAGTCCCAGGTCATCGCCGGCCACCTCCTGTCGCGGTCGCGGGCGGGGGCCGCAGCAGGGCGAGGAAGCCGGTGGCGACGGGCCGTCCCAGCCGCCGGTTGGCGCGGCGTTCCAGGAGCCGCATTCCCACGATCAGCAGCTGGGCGATGAGGAAGTAGGCGATGAGGGCGCCGGTGAAGGCCGCGACCGTCTCCCCGGTGGAGGCCCGCTGCTCTTGGGCGACCCGGGTCAGGTCGCTGACGCCGATGAGCGACACGATGGCGGTGGCTTTCATCAGTTCGATGACGAGGTTGCCGAAGGTGGGCAGCATCTGCGCCCACGCTTGGGGCAGCACGACCGCTCGCATGCGCCGCCACCACGACATGCTGAGCGCGATCGTGGCTTCCACTTGGGCTTTGGGCACCGCGTTGATGGCGGCCCGCACGACTTCCGCCCCGTAGGCGCCGACGTTGAGGCCGAGCGCGAGCACGGCGGCGAAGAGCGCGTCGATCTTGTAGGGGACGAGCTGGGGGATCGCGAACGCCATCCAGTACATGAGGACGAGCGCGGCTACGCCGCGGAACGTTTCGGTGTAGCCGGTGGCGATGGCGCGCGCTACGGGGTTGCGCAGGGTGCCCATGACCCCCACGACCATGGCGAGGGCGAAGGCGAGCACGGCCCCGAGCAGGGTGATGAGGAGGGTGGTTCCGGCCCCGCTCAGGTAGAGCGGGAGCCGGTCGATGAGGAACTCCACGGCGGTATCCGTCCTTAGGCCTGGCAGAGCTGCTCCGTAGTCAGGTCTCCGGGGAGTTCTTGTTCGGTGAAGCCGAACGGTTCGAGGATTTCGAGGAGACGGCCGCTCGCTTTGAAGTCGGCGAGGACCCGGTTGACTTCGGCGAGGAGCTCGGTGTCGCTCTGCCGGAAGGCGAGACCGCCGGCAGGGGTGACTTCTTCCCCGTCCACGACGGGGATGAAGCCTTCGGTGACTTCGAAGTCGCCGCCGCGCTGGTTGAGGAGCCGGTTGAGGGAGAGGGTGCTCAGCGCGACCGCGTCGACCCGGCCGTTGCTGAGGAGTTCGTAGGCGCTGGTCTGGTTGTCCACGGTTTCGATCTGTGCTTCGGGAACTCCCGCGCCTTTGGCGTAGCCCTGTTCCACGGAGGCGTTGAGCACGGCCACGGTCACGTCAGGGTTGGCGGCGATGTCGTCGAAGGTGGTCAGGCCGTACGGGTTGCCGGCGGGGACGAGGAACGCCTGGAGGACGCGGTAGGTCGGTTCCGCGAAAGCGACTTCGGCGCACCGTTCAGGGGTGATGTACATTCCGGCGGCGACCGCGTCGAACCGCTTGGCTTTCAGCCCGGGGATGAGCCCGTCCCAGGCCACGGATTCGGCACGGACTTCGGGAACGCCGAGTTCCGCGAAGATCGCGCGGAGCAGTTCGGGGGAGGAGCCGGTGACTTCGCCGTTCTCGTCGATGTAGCCGAAGGGGGCTTCGTTGTTGATCGCGACCTGGATGTAGCCCTGTTTCCGCAGGCTGTCGAGGGTCACAGTGTCTTCGGTGCGGGAGCAGGCGGCGAGTGCGGGACCGAACGCGATGGCGGCCAGGCCGATTCCTCCGGCGCGGAAGAGGCCGCGGCGGCTCACAGTTCCGTGGTCTGTCATGGTGTGGTTCCTGTCCGTTATCGCGGAAATGCGGGGATGTCGTGATGTGCGGGGCCGGCGGTGTTCCGGCCAGGGGACACCGCCGGGCTGTCGGGGAGCTGCACTGGACCGCGGGGTGCAGCACAGCTCCCCAGCAGCGGTTGCTCCGGCTGGTGTGGCCGGTGTCCGGTATCAGTCGGTGTCCGTGGCGTCCTCGGTGAGCAGCGGGTACGAGCCGTTCTCGTCGTGGACTTCGCGGCCGGTGACCGGCGGGGTGAACACGCAGAGGACGCGGAAGTCGGTCTTGGGGCGGACGGTGTGCCGCTCATGCCCGTTGAGCAGGTAGAGCGTGCCCGGTGTGATGAGGAAGGTTTCGCCGGTCTCGTCGTTGGTGACTTCTGCTTCGCCTTCGATGCAGTGCACCAGTTCGATGTGGTTGGCGTACCACATCGAGGTTTCGGTGCCCGCGTAGAGGACGGTTTCGTGGAAGGAGAAGCCGACGCCGTCCCGGGCCAGGACGATGCGGCGGCTGCGCCAGTTCTCGGTGACGACGTCGGCGTCGGTGCCGTTAATGTCGTCCAGGCTGCGCACGATCATGGGTGTCTTCCTTTCGGCTGGTAGAGGTGCAGCACCCCCACTGCTTTATGCGCGTGCATATGCATGTGCATGAAGCAGTGGAGCGTCGTCGCCGCAGACGTGCCGCAGGTGGACGGGAAAGGGCGCGAAGCACACCCGTCCGCGAGGGCTAGGGGAGATCAGGCGGGCTGGGGGGCGCGGACCGCAGCACGCACCGACTCGGCGAGGATGTCCAGCCCTTCCTCCATTTCGGCGACGGAAGTAGTGAGCGGAGGCAGCAGTTTGGCCACCTCGTCCTCGGGCCCGGACGTCTCCATGAGCAGACCGCGTTCGAACGCTTCGGCGCACACCCGCCGCGCGTCGCCTTCACCCGGCAGCACCAGGCCGCAGGCCATGCCGCGGCCGCGGACGCTCGCCCCGGCCTCCGCATGCTCGGCAGCGATCGCCTCGAGCCGCTCGGTGATGAGCTGCCCCTTGGCCAGGGTCTCCCGCTCGAGGGAGTCGTCGCGCCAGTAGGTGTTGAGCGCCACGGTGGCGGTGAGGAAAGCCGGGTTGAACCCGCGGAACGTACCGTTGTGCTCTCCGGGCTCCCACACGTCCAGTTCCCGTTTGAACAGGGTCAGCGCCATGGGCAGGCCGTAGCCGCTGATCGACTTCGACAAGGTGACGATGTCCGGCACGATCCCGGCTTCCTCGAAGCTGAAGAAGGGACCGGTCCGGCCGCAGCCCATCTGGATGTCGTCGACGATGAGCAGCAGTTCGTGCTCCCGGCACAGCTCCGCCAGGCCGCGCAGCCAGTCCGCTCTGGCCACGTTGATCCCGCCTTCGCCCTGCACCGTCTCCACGATGACGGCGGCGGGCCGGTCCAGGCCGCTGCCGCTGTCTTCCAGCAGGCTGCGGAGCCACAGGAAGTCGGGGACCTGCCCGTCCATGTAGTTGTCGAAGGGCATGGTGACGGTGTGGTTGAGGGGCACTCCCGCCCCTCCGCGCTTCATGGAGTTGCCAGTCACCGCGAGCGCGCCCAGCGTCATGCCGTGGAAGCTGTTGGTGAAGCTGATCACCGTCTCCCGGCCGGTGACTTTGCGGGCGAGTTTGAGGGCGGCCTCGACCGCGTTGGTGCCCGTCGGTCCGGGGAACTGCACTTTGTAGTCCAGGCCGCGGGGTTTGAGGATCACCTCCTCGAAGGTGTCGAGGAAGTCGCGTTTAGCGGTGGTGGCGGCGTCCAGGCTGTGGACGATCGAGTCGCTGCCGAGGTAGTCCAGCAGCGCGGTTTTGAGTGTCGGATTGTTGTGGCCGTAGTTGAGCGCTCCGGCTCCGGCGAAGAAGTCGAGGTAGCCGCGGCCGGTGTGGTCGTAGACGCGGCTGCCGCGTGCCCGGGTGAAGAGGGTGGGCCATCCCCGGCAGTAGCTGCGGACTTCGGACTCGAGTCGGGAGAAGGTTTCCATCGCGGATCTCCTTTGTCTCCGTTTCAGGGCAGGCGTCGAGGGCTCGGGGCACGGCCCGAGCGGTGTCGAGGGGTCAGCGCAGCGGACCGATCCGGACGAGGTCTTCGGGTTCGTGCTGCTCGGGGAGTTCTGCCGGGAAATGTCCGCGGTCGAACAGCGGAGTCCAGGAGAGGGCAGCGGACCGGGCACGGGCAAAAGAGGCGAACAGTGCTCGGGATGCCGTGTTGCCAGGGGTGACGGTGGCTTCGAGGTAGCGGATGCCGCGCTCGGTGATGCAGGAGCTGATGCGGTCGAGCATCCGGCGGGCCAGGCGGCGCCCGCGGAACGCGGGGTCGACCGCGACCTGCCAGAGGAAGTAGGTGTCGGGCGCGTCGGGACGCACGTATCCGGTGACGAAACCTCGGATCGTGCCGGTGCTGTCGCGGGCGACGAGCGATGTGGCGGCGAAGTCGCGGCACCACAGCACGTAGGCGTAGGGGGAGTTCACGTCCAGGTCGGAGATCCTGGCGAGGGCCCACAGCTGTCGGCCGTCGTCGAGTGTGGGCGGTTCGAGGGCCACGTCAGCGGCCTCGCCCGCCTTGAGCGAATGGTTACTTTCCGTATCTGAGCTATGTCGGTCCTCGGAAGGGGCTTGCTGTCCAAACACGTCGATGGACCCTAGCGAACGTTTCTGAGCAGGTTTTTCGCGAAAATTCGGGGTGATGTTTCGGTCCTCTTACTGCCGGGTAGGACAGCTCCCTTTGCCTTCATGGCTACTCTGCGCCACCACGCTTCTCCGCTTCCGCAACCACTGCCCCCGGGGGCGTTCGGGAGCCTCACCAGGCGATACCCCAGGGTTTGGTCAGATCTTTACGACCCCGGCGAGAGAGGACGCCGCAGAGCAGGAAATACGGCTAGCACCCTTCCCTGAGAAAAATCCAAGGGAACTTTAAGGGTGAATTAGCTCACACCAATTCGGTGCAAAGGACTGATCAATCACGGCGCCGCCGCACCGCCGATTTCCCTGCCCCGCAGGGCTTTCTGGCCTGGACCAAGGAGAGCGCGCCCACGCTCTCTGAGGGGGCGTTTGGGGGACCTTTTCTAGGACTTTGCGTAGTACGACCTACCGTAGTACTACAATCGGTCGAGACGAGAGGCGCTACGGCGCCCCATCACCTGTCATCGCGGCCGGATCGCTCGACCGTGCGTGACGACAACAGCCACATAACGGCCACTGGAGTCAGAGCCAGCCGCGACAGGGCCCCGATCCCCGCGCCTTTGCCGGGGAGTTAGAGCCACGAGCCAGGATCGGAGGCGCCCGGTGAACCGCCTTTACCACGAGAGCGAAGACTGGGTCCGGCAAGGAGCCTGCCGCAACTACGACCCCGAGCTTTTCTTTCCGGTGAGCACCACCGGCCCCGGACGCGAAACCGTGGAACTCGCCAAAGCCATCTGCCGCAGTTGTACTGTTCGCCGAGATTGCCTGCGGTGGGCTCTGCGAGCCGGTGAAGCACACGGGGTGTGGGGGGCGACCACCCCCGAGGAGCGCCGCTATCTCCGCAGGGAACTGTCGCTGACGGTGAACTGACTCTGCCACACAACGACGATTCCGCGAGCCGCCAGGTGGTCAGGCCTGGCGGCTCGCGCATTGTGCTGCAACAACCGCGGTGTGGCGCGGTTGTCCCGCATTCGGGGTAGCGTCAAAGAAAACGGGCACCTCCCGACGCGACTGCGGCCCACTGCGGCCGCGTCCTCTTCCGCCCGCTATGTGGAGACGTCAGAAAGGTCCTCAGTCGATGTCAGCCTTCTCCGCCTCATCCCCCGGCGGTCGCATCATCGCGCTGGTGACAGGTCTACTCACCGCCCTGGCTCTGTCCCTGGGGGTCGCCCCCACGGCACACGCGCACAACACCCTCGTCTCCTCGTCCCCCGAGGACGGGGCCACCCTCGACTCTCTCCCCGAGAAGGTAGTGCTGACCTTCAACGCGGAAGTGCTGGAGGGAGGCAACGGGATCGTCGTCACCGGCCCGGACGGCACCAACTACGCCTCTGGTGATGTCGTCATCGACGGGGTGGAAGCCTCCATCGACCTGGAACCGCTCACCCAGCCCGGCGAATACACCGTCGAATACCGGATCATCTCCGCCGACGGCCACCCGCTTTCGGACACCTTCACGTTCACCGTGGACGAGTCCGCTATCCCCGAGCCCACCGAGAGCCCGGCTGCTGAACAACCTGAAGAAGAGGAGCCCACGCCTGCCCCTGCGGAAACTGAAGGGACGGAGTCCGAGGACAGCACCTCGACAACCGGCGTGGGTCTTTCCGGTCCGCTCGGAGCGATCCTGGGAATCGTCCTGGGAATCGGCGTCATCGCGGTGATCGCAATCACCATCATCCGCCTGCGCCGCCGTCCTGGCTCCGGAGACTGACACCGCTCACGCCCCCTCCTGTCCCCTTCGGGAGGGGGTGTCACCGGTGCCCGTATCCGAGACGTCAGGAGTGGCGACGTACCAGCAGGATGCTGATGTTGTCCCGACCGGACGCGTTCATCGCAGCCTGCCACAAGTTGTAGACGGCGATGTTGTCATCGCCCGCTTCAGCGATGATGCGCTCCATCTCCTCCAGCGGAACCAGGTCGGACAGCCCGTCGCTGCACATCAGCCAGGCACCGGGCCCCGGCTCGGTGTCCTGGCCCACGTGCGGCACGATGGTCGAGTTGCCGCTGCCGCCCAGCGACTGGGTGATGTAGTTCGTCGTGACCGGACGGCCGTCCTCTCCCGGCGGTAGCACCGGGGAGTCGTCCTCGGACAACTGGATCAGTTGGGAGCCCTTCAAGCGATAGGTCCGGGAGTCCCCAACGTTGAACCAGTAGTTCGCGTCGGGCGTGAGCAGGACCCCCGCGACCGTGGTTCCCATCCCCGAGAACTCCACGTGCTGCCCGGCATGCTCCTTGATCTCATCGTCGATGTGTTTGAGCAGCAGACCCACCGCTTCCGGGCCGGTCAACTGGGCGCTACTCTCCGCCATCCGGTGGACCGCGTGCTCCGCGGCGATCTCACCGGCGGCGTGGCCTCCCAGACCGTCGGCGACCGCGACGACGACGGGATCAGCGAGGGGCAGCCAGCAGTGCACCGGAGCGTTCATTTCGGCGCCCGCGACCGTGAGCGCACCCATGACCACGGCGTCCTCATTAGCCTGGCGGACAGCGCCTCTGTGCGTGAGGACTGTAACCTCGACTGCCCCACGAGCGACACCCATGCGCCCTACCTCCTGTTTCATCGGCATTACAGCCGAACAGTGCCAAGCAGCGCCCCGGCTGGACGGTAGCCAAGGCGCATGATCATGTAACCGTACCGATGGACGGTCGGCCGTGGTCAAAATCCATGTCCATCATGGCGGAAATCGTGCTGGTACGCAGTTCCCACGTGCCTGTCACCTCCGTAGTCGCTCCCGACAGCGGGTTACCGCTACACGAAGCGACCGTCGCCTCTTCCACCGCTGTCTCCCCGCTGACGGTGCGTCTCCGTCCGCATGGAGGGGAACCGCAGCGGACTCTGTTGTCCGCTCGTTTCCCTACGGCGTGTGTGATGCCCGTCGACGCACGGAGGTTCGCCCCTTTTTGGACAGCTTTTCCTTCCTGCCCCGCTACCGTGGCGCAAGACACCAAGCGGTGGAATCTTACGTGGTGAACCGCCGCAGGACAGGGAAGTCGGGAGCCGCGCCGCTGCATCCCCTGGAGCGGACCGCGGGTTCCGCGTCCGTACCCGTGGAGTCTCTGCCCGGGCCCGATCCCCGGTTCCGCTCCCACCGGTAGCTGAGGTTCTCGGCGGAACTGAGGAGTTCCGCGTTCCATGGCGCCGTCCCTCTCGCCGCTCCTCCCGGCATTGTCCCTCCGAGCACAGGGGCCGACGCGTCATCGCCGGGGCGGGGAAGTTGCGGAACTTCCCCTCGGGGGCCAGCTGCCGCGCTCACCGGTCCGACCGTGCCAGAGGCGCACTGCTGCACGTCACCAGCAGGCCAATGCCGTCCACCCTTCAGAATACGGTCCGGTAACCACCGGAATGCCCCAGGGTTCTGCCTCCACGCCGCCCACGCGGGCAGCCCGCGTTCTGCCCCTCCCCCTGCCGCGCCCTCCTGTCTCGGTCAGAGGGGTCCGCCCAGCTCAACGACGGCCGCAGCGCAGACAACGCCGGTCAGGTAGAGCAGAGAATTCCGCACGCTGTTTCCGCGAAGTGGATACCACAGACGGCTGCCAGGGCTTGTCGCCCCCTGTCTGATCTGGCAGAATGGCGGACGTTGGGTGTCTAAGACGCAGACACACCTTTGCCTTTGTGCGCTCGCACCTGGCTTTTGCCAGCGGTATTTGCCGAGCGCTTTTTGTGTTTTTACCTCGGTTTAAAGGTGTGATCGCTGTGCGTCTGCCCTTGTCTGCTTTCTCTCGTTCCGCAATCCACGCAGTCGCCCAGCCGGGCTCGTCTTGGCGTGCTCTCATCCGCGCACAGTCCGACGCGGATTCCCACACCATCATCCCATCGCTCTGCGGAGAGCAGGCATACCCGACTGCTGCACTGAGGAGTCGCACGTGAAGATCGCTCTGATTGCCACCCATGCCACCCCGATTCCCGCACACAAGGGTGACCCCACCGACAGCGAAAGCCTGTACCTATGCCATCTGGCCCGGAACCTGGCCGCCCTAGGCCACCGGGTGACCATCCACACCCGATGCACTGACCCGCAGACCAGCGAACGCACCCGCATGGGACGCAGCGTCGTCGTGGCGCCCATTGTCGCCGGACCGCGGCGCCCCCTGCGTGAACAGGAGTACATCGAACACACCGGGACCTTCGCCCGCAGACTGACCGAGCAGTTGCGCGCCGACCCTCCCGATATCATCCACGCGTTCGGGTGGAGCAGCGGATTAGCCGCGCTCGCCGCGGTCCGCGACCTGGAACGCGACATCCCGGTCGTCCAAACCTTCCACTCCTTGAACGTCAGCGAGCAGCGGGTGGGCCTGCCCGCCAACCCGCAGCGGGTCCGATTGGAGGCCGCGCTCGCACACCACGCCAAAGCGGTTCTCGTCAACTCCGCTGACCAGCGCTTCGAACTCGCCCGGATGGGCGTGCCGCGCAGCCGCGTGTGCATCGTCCCCTTCGGCGTGGACACCGACCAGTTCACCGTCGAAGGTGCCGCGCACGGGCCGTGGCAGCGGCGCCGCTCCGCGGCTGGGCGGCCGCTGCGGATCATCGCGGTCACCCGCCTGGACCCACTCGGCGGCGTGGACACGCTGATCAGGACGATGGCGCGCCTCCCGGACGGGGAACTGCTCATCGTCGGCGACCCTGCACCCGAGCACCTCGCGATCGACCCGAACGCCCAACGCCTGGAACGGCACGCCAAGGAGGCGGGCGTCAACGACCAGGTCACGCTCACCGGAGCGGTCACCCGCCGGGACCTGGCCCGGATGCTGCGGTCGGCCGACGTGTTCGTCTCCACCGCCTTCTACGACCCCTACGGCAGTGCCGTCCTCGAAGCCATGGCCTGCGGCCTCCCGGTCGTGGCCCGCGCCGTGGGCGGCATCACCGGGGCCATGCTCGACGGCACCACCGGGGTGCTCCTCCGTTCCGCCCACCCCAGCACCCTCGCCCACGTCCTGCGGCAATTGGCTGCCGACACCACCCAGCGCACCGCCTACGGGATTGCCGGTGCTGACCGCGCTGCGTCCCGCTTCACCTGGGCCCGGGTTGCCGCGGAGACCGAACGGATCTACCAGAAACTGCTGCCTACCACTCCTGAACTGCCGCTGGCCTCCGGAAACGGCGCCTAGCGGATGCGTCGGCCACGCGCTGCCGGCCTGCAGCATTCCGCGCCGGATGCACCCGGCCGCGTGCGGCACCGTGCTCTGCACGGCTGCCGTCCAGGTTCCCTGTCCCGCATCCGTTCCGCTGCCGCCGACCGGCCCGCGGGCTGCGCGGTCTCACGCCTGCCACGGCTGCACTGCAGCGGCAGGCGGACCGGGGCCGGTCACCGCGGTGCTTCCGCGGCACGCATCCCCGCGACCGCGCGCGCCACATCTTCTTCCAAGGCGATCACCTGGTCAATGCCCGCGATCATGAGCAGTCGCCGCACCATTCCCTGGGAAGAGGCCACCACCAGGCCGATTCCGCGGTCTCGGGCATGCCGGTAGCTGGCGAGCAGCACGCCGATGCACCGGGAATCGCAGGACGCCACCTCGGAGAAGTCCAGGACGATCCCCCGGCAGGACTCCTCTGCCCCGATCACGGTCTCCAGGGTCTCAGCCAACACCTGGGAAGTGCCGGCATCCAGGTCTCCCTTGGGGGCGACAACGACCACGTCCCCCTCAGTCCTGGTCGCAATATCGAATTCCGCGCTCACGTCTCTCGCCCACCCTGACCGCCGCTGCTGCGACACCTCTGGCCTTTTCGCAGCCGTTTGCGGGAAAGCCGCGGGCTGTGGAATTGGCCGATCTGGGATTCCAGCGGCAACCCTAGCGCTCGCAGCGGGATCAAACAAAGCGGAAGCTACGCTCCGTCGCTTTGTGTCGCCACCGGTACATCCCATCGTTGAGGATTGTCACTTTTGCGCGCCCGGGAAACCGGACTGGGTCACCTTCGTGCCCAATCTGTCCGCTTTTTATTCACCGGCGGCCATTACTGAGGGCTTGTTCCGCCATGAGCTGCTGGGCGACGTCCGTGACTTTCATCCCGTTGCGCTGAGCCACTTTGCGCAGTTCCTCGAACGCCTGCTGCGAGGTGAGCCCGCGCGCGTGCATGAGGATCCCCTTGGCCTGGTCGATCACCGTGCGTGCAGACATCGCCCGGCGCATGTGCACGGCCTCCCGCAGCGCGTCGGCATCCCGGCCGAGGCTGCGCAGGGTGGTGACCACATGCTCGGCGAGCATGGCGAGCGGCAGCACCATGGTGTCCGGGGAGAGGCGGTTCCCCCGGCAGGTGTGGACACCGAGCGTCAAAATCTCACCGTCGAGATCGCACGGATAAGTGATCGAAGAGTGGTCCCCGCACTGGACGGCCATACTGGGATACTCCGGCCACCGCTCATCCCTCAGAATGTCCGCCACCACGACAGTGTGACGTTCCCGAACCGCTTGCACGGTCGGCCCCTGACCTGTTTCGTACTGGTACTCGAAAGCAGTGGCGAGGTCGGAGTGGGAGGCGGCATAGTCCACGACCACGTGGCGCCCCTTGAAGTCCACGCTGGGGTCGCGCTCCTCAGGGTGCGTGTCGCGCCACACCACCACGAGCGCCGCGGAGCACTCGGGCACGTGCCGCACCATGAGCTGGCTGACCTGATCCAGTACCCGGTCCCGGGCACCGTCCACGATCTGGGCCAGCTCGCCAATGCCCCGCGCCAAGCGTTCGACCCACATCGCTCCTCTGCCTCCCTCCCCCTCTGAGGAGGCAGCATCGCCGCCTCACTTTGTCACAGTAGCCACTCCGAAGACCTGCATAGCGCTCCTGACGTTGGGACTGCCACCCGTTTTTTCGCCCAATTCCTCGTAAAGATTCACCTAACGGCGGCCGTGTTTCAGGGTACGGTTCCACGCATCAACGCCATCCTGCCGGACAGCCGGGGAACGGAATCGGGAGCCGCAGCGTGCCGGAGCACCTCGCGAAACTAGAAGACGCGATCGCGGAACTGCGCGACCGGATCGCCGCACTGCGGGCCACGCACGCGATGTACCCGGACGACGGGGCCACCACCGCGGAAGCCGCGCTGGCCGAACTCGGATTCGCCGAACGGCTCCTGCGGGAATGTGGAGAACGCCTGGCCACCCTCGTCAGTCCGGCGACCGTGCGCCGCAACGATAACGAGCGGACCCTGCTCCGCGCCATCTTCCACGAACTCAGCATCCCGGTGGTCCTGCTCGACCACGAGGGCTACATCCGCCGGATCAACGCCATGGGCGCGAAACTGCTGGACAGCACGCCCGGCTACCTGGCAGGCAAACCGTTCTCCATCTTCGTGGACCTGCGATCCCGGGCCGCGCTCCGCAGCTGGCAGGCCGCGGTCTCCCAGGGCGGGGAGACCGCATCGTTCGACTCGCGGCTGGCCCGGCGCGGCTACGTCGAAGACGTCCGGTTGACCATCAGCCGCCTCGACGTCCCCAGCGAACCCAACCCGCTGCTGCTGGTCGCCATGTCCCCCTCCCTGCATCCCAGCAGCGACACCGGCCCCGCCCCCTTGGAGACCGAAGTTGAAGACCAGGTCGTGGTGCTCGCCGCCCGGCGGCTGGACGTGCTCACCCGGATGACCCGACTCCTGCTGCGCAGCGTAGGGTCGAGCCGGACAGGGACCCCGCTCGTCCTCGACGAAGCAGCCGCGCTGCTCGCCGACTCCTACGCCGACTGGGTGGTCATCGACCTGTGCGAGGCCCCCGGAAAACCGGACCGGCTCCGCCGCACCGCTGTCGCAGGCCCCTCCGGATCCGAGCTGAACGGGCTGGTGCGCTCGCTGGAGCCGGACGCTGCACCGCTGCCGCGCGAGGTCCTCACCACCAGTAAAACCGTGCTCCGGCAGCTCATCGACGACGAGACAGAATTCGGCGCCACGCTGGACGGCCTTCCGGTGCTGAGCGCGTTGCGGGCCCGCTCCCTGCTCTGCGTTCCCCTGCGCGACCACGACGACGTGGTGTACGGAGCCCTCACGTTGATCCGGTGCAGCAACCGTTCCTCTTTCCGGTTAGCCGACCAAGGGCTGCTCGAAGAGATCGGCGAGCACATCGGGATGGCCCTCGCCAAGGCCTAACCCCGAGGGCTTGCCGACAAAAACCCTTCCTGACCTCGGGATTTGACATTTGTCAACCCCACTGCCGTGGGTTTTTCACCGGGGAGCCGTGACAGAGGCGCCTACCCCGGACTGGCGGATCGCGCGACGCTTGAACCATGAACACGACGTCTCAGAACCGCAGCGTCGCCATCCACGTGAGCGACCTCCACCAGTCCTACGGCAGTTTCGAAGCTGTCCGGGGCGTCTCGTTCACGGTCGCCCCCGGCGAACTGTTCGCCCTCTTGGGCACCAACGGAGCAGGGAAAACCACCACGATCGAAACCCTCGAAGGCTTCCGCCGCCCCACTCGCGGGTCGGTGCGGATCTTCGGGATCGACCCGTTCGGCCAGCCTCCGGAGCTGCGTCCCCGGGTCAACGCGGTCCTCCAGCACAGTGGACTGTTCGAAGAGCTCACCGTCACGGAGAGCATCGAACTGGCCCGGGACCTGGCGGACGACCCCATGGACACCGCCGAAGTGCTGGAGGCCGTGGTGCTGGCCGACAAAGCCCGGAACACGGTCCGCTCGCTGTCCGGTGGAGAACGGCGCCGCCTCGACCTGGGGCTAGCGATTCTCACCCGCCCCGACGTGCTCTTCCTCGACGAGCCCACCACCGGCATGGACCCGGAAATGCGCCGGGAAACCTGGAAGATCATCAGCAGCCAGGTGGCGCGCGGCGCAGCTGTCGTACTCACCACGCACTACCTGGAGGAAGCAGAACGGCTCGCCGACCGGCTCGCCATCATGCACCGCGGGGAAATCCGGGTCTCGGGCACGGTCAGCGAAGTGGTCTCCCAGTGGGGCGACCGGATCAGCTTCCGTCTGCCCTCCCACATCCGCTCCCGGGAACTGCCGGAGCTCCCCGGGGCTGAACTCACCATCGACGTCCGCGGCGACCACCAGTGGGCGGTGTACACGGTCACCACCGGCACTGACCCCGCGACCCGCACCCACCACGCACTCCTCCCCCTCCTGAAGTGGGCAGAAGAGCGCTCTTTGGACCTTGAACGGCTGGAGTCCCGTCCCGCCTCCCTCGAAGACGTGTTCCTCGCCGTCGCGCAAGGAGACGTCACCGACCTGGTGGACCTCTGACCCGACCGTCCCATGCTTGGAGAGGAGCCCTCATGACCACGGCCACCGCCGCCACTCCCCCGGCGTCCGACTCGCAGACGCCGCGGAAACCCGTCAGTGTCCTGCGGCAGGCCCTGCGCCTCACCCGCACCGAGTTCACCCTCTTCTACCGGTACCAGATGGCGTTGTACTCGGCTGCCCTGCCGCTGATCTTCCTGCTTCCCCTGTCCGTCTTCGAACCCTACGACGTGCTGCCCGGCGTGGACACCACCGTCCTGTCGCTGACCTGGTTCTTCCCGATCGCCGCCCTCACCGTCGGGCTCTCCCACGTCCCCAACGTCTACGCGATCCGCCGGGAACGGCTGATCCTCAAACGGCTCCGCGTCTCCGGGGTCACCCCGGCCGCGATCTTCACCTCCACGGTCCTGTCCGTGTTCAGTGTCGTCGTCGTGCAGACCGTGCTGGTCGCGGCTCTCCTCGCCGCGCTCAAGGAAGTCTTCCCGACAGCCCCGGTCCTCTTCCTGGTGTCCCTCGCGCTGACCACCGTCGTCATGGTGCTGCTGGGGGTGCTGATCGCCAACTTCGCCCGCAACGGCGAAAGCGCGCAGATCATCTCGATGGTGCCGTTCTTCCTCCTGATAATGCTGAGCGGCCTGTTCGTCCCCGTGGATCTTTTGCCGGACGGCATCGCGATGACGATCGGCCTGCTCCCCATGCTGCCTGCGGTCCGACTCGCCCAGTCCGCCTACCTCGGCTACGACCTGTTCGACGGGATTTCGAACGCGGAAGCGGCCACGGGCGTGGACCTGTGGCTGGCTGCCGGCCCCTCCCTGCTCATCCTGGTCGCCTGGATGGTGCTCCTCACCCTGCTGCTGCGGATCTTCCAGTGGGATCCGCGCGTCAACAAGTGAGAGACCACTGCGGCGGTCTGCTCTGCTCTTCGGAGCAGACCGCCGTTACCCTCTCCATGAGAGGAGCTCCCCATGCCACGATCGCCCTCCCACTGGTCCGACATACCTCAAGCCGACGAACGCAGCATGCGACGGCTGCGGATCACCCGCTGGTTCGTGCTCATCTGCGTAGCCTTGTACGCCGTCTTCATCCTGGTGATGGCGCTGGTCCAGGTGGAGCTGGCGTTCACTTCCCCGGAGGAGGTGCAGTGGGGGCCGCTCTCCTGGTCCGGGATGACGCTGCCCTGGTATGCGGCGCTCCTCCTCGTGCTGGCCGGGGCCGTGGCCGTGCTCACCGTTCTTCTTGTCCGCTGCCGGATCAACGGGCGGCGCTCCTGTCCCCCTGCGCTGCTCTACTGGTCGCTCGGAGTGCTCCTCGCCCTGGTCTCGGTCATGGACGTGACCGTGTTCTCCGTTGCGATCGTGGCCACGTGGTGGTCGGCAGCGATCCTCGTCATCCCGCGCCGCACCGCAGTCCTCTTGTCCACGGCCGTCGTCGGCTTCCTCATCAGCTACACCCTGGTCCTGTCCTCGCAGCCGCCCGTGGTCGCGCTGGCGTTCATCATCCTCAACCTTCCGATGGCGCTGCTCAACGCGGCAGCGAGCTTCTCGGTGGTGTGGCTGTGGGAAGTCGCCCGCGAAGCCACCCTGGCGCGGGAGGCGCGGGCCCGGCTCGCGGTCAGTGAGGAACGGCTGCGGTTCGCCCGGGACATGCACGACCTTCTCGGCCACAGCCTGTCCGGTATTGCAGTGAAAAGCGAGCTCGCCGCCCGGCTTGCCCGGAGCGACCCGGAGCGCGCCGCGGCAGAAATGGCCGAAGTGCAGCGGATCGCCCGGGAAGCACTGCGCGAGGTGCGGGCCGCCGTCAGCGGATACCGCGCCGTGAACCTGGCCGACGAACTGGCGAGCGTGCGCTCCGTGCTGCTGGCTGCGGGGGTCTCCGCCACGGTCACGGGCAACCCCGCGGACATCCCAGCGCAGTCCCAGTCCTTGATCGCGTGGCTTGTCCGGGAGGGGGCGACGAACGTGCTGCGGCACAGCAGCGCACAGCGCTGCGACATCACGCTCTCCCGCCAAGACCGCACCTGGGTGGTGGAGGTGTACAACGACGGGGTGCGCGCCGGGAAAGCCACCAGGTTCGGCAACGGGCTGACCGGCCTGTCGGAGCGGGTGGCCTCCGCCGGCGGCACTCTCACCGCGAGCCACACCTGCAACGGCGGCTTCCTGCTGCGCGCGGTCCTGCCCGTCCCCGCCTCCGTCGAGGAGCCGGTCAGGGAAACCCAGGAGAAGAAAGCTGTCGCATGATCCGAGTGGTCCTCGCTGACGACGAGCGCCTCGTGCGGGGCGCGATCGCCACGCTGCTCAACTTGGAAGACGACGTGGAAGTCGTCGCGGAAGTGGGCCGGGGCGACGAAGTGGTGGCCACAGTGGTGAAGCACCGCGCGGACATTGCGGTGCTCGACGTGGAAATGCCCGGCATGACCGGGTTGGAGGCCGCAGCCGCACTGCACCAGGAGGTCCCCTCCTGCGGCATTCTCATCCTCACGAGTTTCGGCCGCCCCGGCTACCTGCGCCGTGCGCTGGCCGCGGGGGCGCGGGGGTTCCTCGCCAAGGACGCGCCCGTCGACCAGTTGGCCGGGGCGATCCGCACCGTGTACCGCGGGGGGCGTTTCATCGACTCTGAGCTTGCAGCCGACGCGATGATGGCCGGGGAGAATCCGCTCACTGCCCGGGAGATCGACGTCCTCCGCGCCGCCTCGACCGGGGCGTCGGTCGCCGCTATCGCCCGCACCCTGCACTTGAGCGAAGGCACGGTGCGCAACTACCTGTCGAGCGCGATCTCCAAACTGGGGGAGGCCAACCGCATCGCGGCGATCCGCAAAGCCAATGCGATGGGCTGGCTGTGACCCTGCCGCTGGCCTTCCAGCCGATACCTCCGCGCTAGGCGGCGGACCTGCGCGGGACTCCTCACCCGCCGAGCAGCATCCGCTCCTGCTGCTCCGCAGGGCGAGGTTCGAGGAACCGCAGCACAAGCATCGCCGTGTCGTCGGTGTGCCCGCCCGGCGCGAACGCCTCCAGTTCCCGGCCGATACGGGAGATGACCGCCTGCGCGGTCAACCCGGAGCACCGGGAGAAGATCTCCACCAGTCCTTCATCGCCGAGCATCTCGTCGCCGTTGCGCCGCTCGGTAACCCCGTCGGTCACCGCGAGCAGGACATCGCCGGGCTCCACCTCCACGGTTTCGGTGAAGAACTCCACGTCCTCGAAAGCCCCCAGCAGCGGTTGAGAGGTCGCCAGCGTGGTGACCTCGCCGTGGCGGTTCAACCGCAGCGGCAGTGGATGCCCGGCGGAGACGAGCCGGATGCGCATCCCGCGTTCCGCGTTCGGCCCGATCGGGGTCATCTCCCCGTACAGCATGGTCAAAAACCGGATGGTGAGGCTTTCTTCCAGGATCGCGAAGTTGAGCCGGTGCATGATGTGCGCGGGGGAGAAGCCTTCCCGGGCCAGGGCACGCAGCGTGTGCCGGGCCAGTCCGGTGACGGCGGCGGCCTCCGGGCCGGTCCCGCACACGTCCCCGATCGCAAAACACCAGCGCCCATCAGTGGCGAACAGGTCGTAGAAGTCCCCGCCCACCACGGTGCGCTCCCCAGCGGGCTGGTAGAACACCGCGTAGTCCACGCCGGGAACCACGGGCTGCTTCTCCTGGGCGGGTAGCAGGCTGCGCTGCAACGCTTCGCTCATGGACGTCTGCGCTGAATACAGCCGCGCGTTCTCCATGGCCGAGGAGACCCGCTGGGCCAGGTCGGCGGCGAGGTCCACGTCCTCTTTCGGGAAGTCTTCGCCGACGTCCCGCCCGATCGTGATCCGGCCCAGGATGCGGCCGTACGCGGTCAGCGGCAGGCTGATCCCCGGCCCTTGGGCAAGCTCCAGGCTGAGCTCGTCCCCCAGGCCGGCCGCGACCACTTTCTCGACCGGCCACAGCGGCCCAGGGTCCCGCCGCTCTTCAGGCATGAGCGCGGTCACCAGGTCGCGGAGGATGTCGGTGACGTTCTCGTCCCGGTGCATGGCGAACGCCAACTGGTGGGTGCCCAGCTCGTCGACCGTGTGCACCACACACCAGTGGCCCAGCCGCGACGTGCTGAGCTGTGCGGCGAGCGCCGCGGTCATCTGCTCGTCGAGCGTCCCGGACAGCAGGTCGTTGGCTTCGGCGAGGAAACTGAGCGCGGCCCGCCGGTGGATTTCCACTTGGGCGAGGCGGGCGCGTTCCACGGTGAGGGCGATCCGGTCAGCGGCTTCTTGGAGGCGGCGGGCCGCGTTCTTCCCGAAGTGGCGGACCCGGCGGGAAGCGACCCCGATCAGCCCGGTGATCCTGCCGTCGACACTGAGCGGTGCGGTGACCAGGGACCGCATTCCTGCGGCGGCGAGCACTCCCCGGTGGGCGCTGGCGATCATCAAGTCGTCGTTGATCATCGGCCGGGCTTCCGGGGTGGCAGCGGGGAAAGTCTCTTCGATGCGGCTGCGGAACGGCCGCCACGGGCCTGCGGAGAGTCCGACCGCGGCAGCCATCTCCCATTCGGTGTGGTCGGCGGTGGCGAGCGCGATATAGGCGGCGTCTCCGCCGAGCACCACGCGGACGTGCTCCACGATCCGTTCCAGGAGTTCCGAGGGGGACAGCCGTGCGGAGAGCAACGCGTCGAGGCGCGCCCACGGTTCCGGCGGGCTGGAGCGGGGGTGGCTGCGGATGCTCCGCGGCGGCGACAAGGAGGAGCGTGCGGTTTCTTTAGTGCGTTCCTGAGTCGAGATCCGGAACCAGACTGCTTTGTCGTCCCTGCTGTAGCTGACTCCCCACGTGTCGGCGATCGCCTCCGCTAAAGCGAGGCCCAGGCCGCCACGGCTGTCCTCGTCTGAGGAGAGGACGACACGGAGGGGACCGGCTTTGGGCAGCGCCTGATGCGGCACCCGGTCGGCGACCACCACCTCGACATCGCTGCCGATCAGGCTTACGGTGAGTTCCAGGGTCGTCTTCGCGTGGACGACCGCGTTGGTGACGAGTTCGCTGGTCAGCAGGACGATCTCGTCTGCGCTCCGCTGCACCTCCCAGTGCTGCAGTGTGTCTTTGACGAACGTGCGTGCCTCCCCCACCGTTTCCGGGGTGGGTGAGAACTCTCGGCGGACGGTTTTCGTGACACTGTGTGGCATGGCGCAGCCGTGGATCTTTCAGCGGGCGGAGCGGACTATCGAATATGCCGACCTATTGCGAGAATAGGCGGCGCTGCCCAGTTCTGGACAGCATCGGAACCGGATGCTTGGGCCGGTTTGTTCCGGGTGGTGAAATTCCCCCACGCTGCCGAAACGTCATAGTAATGATCAGGTGTCTGATTAACGTAGTGCATCGCGGTCGTGGGGGAACTCTGAGGCCGGACTCTCTTGGGTGACGCCGCACGCCTGGACGCACGCAGCCAATGCTTCAGCCGCTGGAGGAGGGGATTTGATGCCCAGGTTGATGCCCAGGATGAAGAACCGGACCCTGACCGAAAGCGAATTGGATGCCTTGCTTGACGCGCTCTACCGGATGCGCGACGGGGATTTCACCGTGCGGCTCTCCCCCCGTGGTGCGACCAGGTTCAGCGAAGTCGCCCGCGTGCTCAACGAGGTCTTCGACCAGTGCGAGCAGTTGAGCAACGAAGTGCAGCGGGTCAGTGAAACGGTCAGCACGGACGGGCGGCTGTCCGAACGTGTCTCGATCAGTCCGGCCCGTGGCTCCTGGGGCCAGAGCGTGCGGGCGCTCAACCAGATGCTCGACGAGGTCAGTGAGCCGGTGACCGCGGTGGCGCGGATTCTGGACTCGGTGGCCAACGGCGACCTTTCACAGCGGGTGGATCTGGCCAGCCGGCACGGGGAGCTCCACGGCGACCTGCTGCGGCTCGCCACGTCGGTGAACCGGATGGCGGACCAGATGTCGGAGTTCGCGGG
>NZ_BCWB01000045.1 GCF_001592045.1 Thermobifida fusca NBRC 14071 = JCM 3263
CTCTGCGTTAAAACAAATACTGGACCTACAGAATTCGGCTTGCAGGACGAGGCAGGAGTTCCGCCGTCGCTGCACGGCCACAGGCCCCTGGGAAGAAAACTGGGGCGACGAGGGCTCAACAGGTCAACCTGCGCATGCGGACGGATCTGTTCCCGTTCCGCCGCCACGCTCGACCAGGCCGGCGTTCAGGACGCCTGGTGGTTGTCGAGTGTCTCCGAGCCAGCTCGGTGGAGAATCCCCGAACCACCGGTCTGCCCCCCAACCGGAATCGCAGGCCTCAACGAGAGACGGGCCACCCTAACTGGCGCTCATGTCTCTATGGGGAACGTTTCGATGGATGCGACCCGGGAAAAGAACCGACCACAAACCAAGAAAGGGGTGTCAATCCTCTTCGGAATCCACCCCCGCAGGCACCTCGAGCAACTGGCGCACCAGCGCTATGAACTCTTCATCGCTCATCGCAGCCCAGTCCACATGCTCGTTCATGATGACGCGGTTCCCCGAATGCAAGATCAATAAGCATGTGTCTGGCTGAGAAAATAAAAAGAACTGAGCGACGTTCTAGGACATCTCACCTCATTCTCGGGATTTACTGGTCTGACCTGCGAATACGGGCTCAAGCAGGGTCACATCCGCCGTTGGATGGCGGCACGGCACTCGGGGCAACGGCACCGCTTGTTGTAGCCGGTGACGGTACCGTGCGGCAGAGCAGGGTCACGTTCCGCCATGAGAGTGGCGTCGAGTTGGTCCCCGAACTCGCGGAGGACACGTGCCGCGGCGAACACGCGTTGTGGAGTCGTGCCCAATTCGCGTGCGGCGTCGTCGAGGTGAATCCCCTTGCGGAGCTTCGCAATCAGCCTGGAGCGCGTAGACGGGGGGAACTCCCTCTCCGTCGCCTCAATCACCTGCTCGACGTCATCAATGGGGTAATTCATCGGTTTCCTATGAGTGGACGGAAGCTTCGATGTCCTCCTGACTCAACCGCATCGTACGCGGTCTTCAGATCGAAATCATCGCTTTCTCCCTAAGGAGAGAGTGGCGAGCATAACCAATACGTTCCCTGACACAAAGATGAATATTTCTGGGAACGCATTGCCTGTAGCTCACCGTAGCGATTCCGGTTTATCGCGTCAGAGTTTGCGTGATTTCCCGGGGAAAACCGCGCAGCCTTCCTGCAGCTTCACTGCTTGGAACCGCCGGTGTACCGCTGGAAGTCTCAGGATTTGCCCGCGGGGCTGGACGCGGCATGCCTCAGGCCGGCAGAGTCGGCCACGAGCGCCTTCCCGAAGCGTGCCGGGTGCTTGAACAGGCCTGAGGCTCCGAAACCCTCGTGAAGCCACGCCTGGACAGCAGGGGAGGCGAGCCCGGTGCTCGCCGAGTACGACGTCGGGCCGCACTCCGACTCCTGCCGGAGCAGCGCCGCTGTGCTGCGTCGTGGGGCAGGCTGCCCGCACACCAGGGCATCCCGTGATGGACGGGGAGGAAAGCCGGAGGACACGGCAGCCAGATGTGAGTCAACCGGTATTTGGTGTCCTAGTGTGGCCAGGGGACGGTCGCAATCCCGGTCTCGTTTACCGGCTTTCGAAGACGATAATGAAAAAATCAAGGAGTGGCGGCAGGCGCGTCACCGTACGCTATTCAAGGTGACAGTGCTGTGAGGTTGCTAGGCTGCTGAAGAGCAACCCATAAAGCGCTGTAAAGACGCCTTAGGCCCGGTTTGGCGGACCTGTGGACGGGGACCGACCTGTCGGCTGTGACTCATCAGCCTGGCCTAGGGCTGTGCGTGAAGTCTCGTTCTCAACATCCCACAAGAAAGTAAAGGGGTCCTCACCGTGAACGTGAAGAAGATCCTCGTCCTGGTGCTGGTGGCCCTCGGAGCGTTCGCCATCTACCGCAAGATCCAGGCTGACCGCGCCGAGCTGGACCTCTGGACCGAGGCCACGGCGGCTAACGAGAGCTGAGCGGAGACATCACCGGACTCCACCGACAGAACCCTGGCGCTGTCCTCCGGTTGTTGGACCACCGGTTGCCCACCCGAGGCGAAAGAGCGGTATGCTCTTCAATCGTTGTTGTAGAAACATGCGACAATGAGTATGTGCCGAGGGGCCATAGCTCAGCTGGCAGAGCGCCGGTTTTGCATACCGGAGGTCAGGGGTTCGACTCCCCTTGGCTCCACAGCAGCAGATCAGAACTGGGACGGAGACCTCCCCGGAGGTCTCCGTTTCGCATGTCTAGGCCTCGGCACAGTGCCCTCAAGGGGCGCGTGAGGCCCAGCAGCGCCGCTCCTCTGCCCGTTTCACGGCCTTGGCCAAGCCACGTGCTCCTACAGGGGGTATGCGGTCTTCCTCTCTCACCGAGCCGGCTCCAAGCGTCTAAGGGAGTGGACACCGCCCATCCGCGGGGTCTTCGCGGGGCAGCAGTCCTCCCCTGCCCGCTGGGACGAGTCGCGGCCGCCAACGGCACAGCGGGGATAGGCGGCTGCTCGTCCTCGCCTGTGACGAAGACCCGGTGCGGAACCCGCGGCGTCGCGTGGAACGTTTCCTTGAGGGCGTGCGTCTGTTGGCCACAGGCGATACTTCTGATGAGCCGCCGGTGACAGAAGTGCGTATCAGGGGATTTTCAGGGAAATCCCGCTGGCGCAGAGTGCCGCATCCCCTGAACGATAGAAAGAGACACACAGACTTCACGCAGCGGAAGAACAGCCAGAGGACACCCATAGAGCGCGGCAGGGAGTGAACGTGGCCGTGAGCAATCCGACACCTCCAATCCCCTCTTATGGGGGACGCCCCGTCCCGCCGTCCCAGATGCGCGTTACCCATGCGGAACGTGACCGCATCGCGGAAATGCTCCGGGATGCGTACGCGGAAGGACAGCTCGACGAGGAGGAGCTCGACGAGCGGTTGAGCCGGGCGATGAAAGCGAAAACCCGGGGAGACTTGCAGCCGCTGGTCGCCGACCTGTCTCTTACCCCCGCTTCAGCGGCAGTCCCGCACCCCGTGCAGCAAGGGGAACCGACGAAGGAGGAGCGTCTCTGGGCGGCAGGCGGTCACCTGTCGGGGTACTTCCTCCCCGTCCTGGGCCCGCTGATCGTGATGCTGGTCAAAAACGGCTCCCCGTACGCGCGTACCCAGGCGATCCGAGCGCTCAACTACCACCTGAACTTGCTCATCGCCACCGTGCTGGCGCCGTTCGCTATCTTCCTGCTCGTCACGATCCCCATCTACCTTTTCTTGTTCCTGGGGTGGGTCTTCCTCCCGCTGGTCGGTGGGGTGGCCTCGCTGATCGGAAGCAACTGGAAGTATCCGCTCACCATCGACATCGTCAAAGAGCATCCCCGCCCCCCAGAAACGCCGCCGCTTCAGTGAAGGCAGTACGAACGCTGGGCCCCGCATCGTGCGGGGCCCAGCGTTCGTGGACGACACAGGGACGGTGGTTACTGTTTGATCTGGCTGTTCAACTCGCTCGAGGTGGACCCGGTGGCCGCAGCCTCGGGGGGTGCTGCGGTCTCAGCGGCTTCGGGGCTGTCCCAGAGCTTTCCACGGGTCTGGCGGGCTCGCGCAGCGAGCTGCTGGCGGGTCTGACGCACCTGCTCCCGGGCGTTCTCCAGGTGGGCGTGCCACTCGGCGTCCTGGGCGGCCTGGCGCAGCCGCAGCACGGCGTACACGGCGGCGAGGCCGAGGACTCCGGCACCGACGTAGACGAGCGCGCGCGGCAGCTTACGGCGCGGAGGGGCGGGGGCAGGGTCCACTTTCTGCGCGGCGGTGCTCAGCAGTTCGGCGACGCGGGGAGCCACGGTGTCCTCCACGCGCTGGGCCGCGCTATGGAGCCGGGGAGCGGTCCACCCTCGGGCCTGTTCAATGCGCTGGACTGCGGCCTCTTTGGCTTGCGCGGCGTAGGGGGCAAACCGTTCTGCCTGCTCCCGGGCTACCTCCTGTAGACGGCTCAGGGCCTCCTCGGCTCCCTTCTTGGTCTGTCCACGCTGCAACACGATCGACACGTGGTCCTCCTTTGGTTCGCAGGCTGCTCGGTGCCCTCCCCCCGAGCAGGACGTTCTATACCTGAGACGTCAGTCCCGAAGCTTTCGACTCGCCCGTTATCGGGGTGTTATCTCAACATACGTGGTTGATCGTGGCCAATCACGTGTTGAAGGTCGTGTCTGAAGTCTCTTTTTCCGCTGGCGGACCGGACGGGGCAGTAATGGGGGAGCTGAACGGGCGGTAACGTGTCAGGGGTAAGCATCCGCAACGGAAAGGTATTCGGGTGTCCGACACCAAGGAGCTCTTCGCTCGGCTGAACACCACCAAGGGCACGATTGTCGTCAGGCTCTTCCCCGACAAGGCGCCGGAGACGGTGGCGAACTTCGTCGGGCTCGCCGAGGGAACCAAACAGTGGGTGGACCCCCGCACGGGACGGCCGACGACGAGCAAGCTCTACGACGGCACGGTGTTTCACCGGGTCATCAAGGACTTCATGATCCAGGGCGGCGACCCGCTGGGTAATGGACGCGGTGGCCCCGGATACAAGTTCAACGACGAGATCCACCCGTCGTTGAAGTTCGACCGCCCTTACCTGCTGGCGATGGCGAACGCCGGCCCGAACAGCAACGGCTCCCAGTTCTTCATCACTGTGACGCCCACCGACTGGCTCAACGGCCGTCACACGATCTTCGGTGAGGTTGTCGAAGGCAGTGAGGTGGCTGTGGCGATCTCCGAGGTCGCCACCGACCAGATGGACAAGCCTTTGGAGCCGGTCGTCCTCGAGTCCGTCACGATCGAACGTAGGTAGGCGAAGCGGTATGAGCGCCTCTCCCAGTTCTGAACCGACGTCCCAGGCGGTCCCGGTCTGCTACCGACACCCGGGGCGCGAGACCTATGTCCGGTGCCGCCGGTGCAACCGGTACATCTGCCCGGACTGCATGCGGGAGGACTCGGTCGGGTTCCAGTGCGTGGAATGCGTCGCTGAGGGGAACCGGAGTGTGCGAGAGGCGCGCACCGTCTTCGGGGGCAGGATCATCGCCAAGCCCTATGTGACCTGGGCGCTGCTGGGGCTGATCGGTGCAGTGTTCGCGGCCCAGGTCGTGTCCTCGGGCGGTCTCGTCCGGCTCGGCACCACCGCTGATCCGCTCGTCTACGAGTTCGGGATGTGGGGCGGGGCGGTCCTGGCGTGGCACCAGTGGTACCGCCTGCTCACCGGGGTGTTCCTGCACGGCGGCCTCATGCACTTGGCGTTCAACGGGTTCGCGCTGTACGTGCTGGGGCCGCAGTTGGAGCGGTGGCTCGGCCACCTGCGTTACGCGGCACTGTGGGGAGTGAGCGCCCTCGGCGGGTCGGTGCTTGGACTGCTGGTGCAGCCGACAGTGATGTCGGTGGGGGCGTCTGGGGCGATCTTCGGACTGTTCGGCGCGGTCTTCGTGTTCGGTAAGCGGCTCAGGTTGGACACCCGGTTCATCCTGGGCCTGCTTGTCGCCAACCTGTTGATCACCTTCCTGGTGCCGGGGATTTCCTGGACCGCGCACATCGGCGGTCTCGTGAGCGGTCTGCTGCTGGGCTTGGGGTATGCCTACCTTCCGCCGAAGGCGGGCAGGGAGAGCAAGCCGTGGCAGCGCGCGCTCTGGCACGGAGGGGTCACCGTGGCCTACCTGGTGCTGCTGGGCGTCGCGATAGCGGTGGCACCGATCGCGTCGCTGGGGTGAGGCGCGGGCCGCCGGCTGGGGTTCGTCTTTGCGACGGTGTGGCCTGCTATGCCGGCTGTGCTGCCGGGAAATCCGTGTGGTGGCGCTGGAACCAGCCTGTGGATAACTCTGTGGATAACCTTGTGAATAAGTTGTGGATAAAGCTCACAATATCCCTGCTGAGCTGGGAAAACAGCGCCACTTATGTCCTGTGGACAATCAACGCCAGCGTGTGGAGACGATCAGCGCCATGATGATGCCGCTGAACCCGATAGCCAGGTTCCAGTTGGGCTGCTTCTCCAGGAACGAGACCGGGATGAAGTTGCCGATGATGTAGTAGGTCCCGATCCACAGGATGCCCAGGACGAAGAACGTCAGCATGACCGGGAGCACCCAGCGCCCGCCGATCTTCGGCTGGGGAGCCGTCGGGGGTGGCGTGTAAACAGCCTTCTTCTTGCGAACGCGAGACTTGGGCACGGTCGCTGCTCCAAATACAGGTGATCGAAAGATACTCCGAGACGGTACGCAGTCTACGGCACAACCGGACGTGCGGGCGAATACTTCTCACGACGGACCGTTATCGACGCTGGTGGGGGCCGTACGATCCGCGGATCGTACGGCCCCCGGCGTCAGTGGTCAGTCTCCCTCACCGCGCCTGCTGAACGGGTTCCATTCCTCCATGTCCGGCGGGAACGGTGGGAAGGGAGTCTCGTCGCCCGGCGAGCCCGGATCCGGCGGGGTCGGCGGCTCCGGTCGCTGCGGTTCCTTGGCGAAGGTCACCGTGACCGTGGTGCCGCGCTCCACCTTGGTGCCCGCCTGCGGAGACTGGGCGATCGCGGTCCCCGGGGTCGCGTCGCTGGTCTCCTGGGTCTGCGCCTCGAGGGTCAGACCCAGCTCGGCGAGCCGTTCCCGGGCCTGGTCCTCGTTCATGCCGGCGAGGCTCGGCACCTCGACCTTGGTGCTGGCCTTGGCGACCACCAGGTTGACCTTGGTCCCCGGCTCCACCTCGGTCCCCGCCTTGGGGTCGGTGGACAGCACGGTGCCTTGCGGCTCGTCAGACTCTTGGTGGGTGATCTCGCCGCGTGCCAGGCCGGCCCGGTTGATCTCCCCGAGCGCGTCCGCCTGGCTCATCCCCACCAGGTCAGGCATTTCAATCATCTCCGGTCCACCGGAGATGAGAATGGTGATCTCCGTGTCCGGCGGGACTGTCTCCCCGATCTCCGGGTCGGTGCCGACCACCTTTCCCTCTTCAATCTCGTTGCTCGGGGTCGGCTCGTCGGCGACTTCGATGTTCTCGAAGCCTTTCTCCTGCAGCGTCTCGGTGGCCTCCTCCACCGACATGCCCGCCACGTTGGGGATCGTGATGTTGTCGGTACCCGGGTTGAACAGCAGCCAGCCGAGGAACGCGGCGGCCGCCAGCACTGCGGTCCCCAAAAGCACCCACAGCACCTTGTTTCCGCTGCCGCGGCGACGGTCCTCGTCGTCGTACGGGTAGTCGTCGTAATCGTCGTAGCCGTCGTCCCGGGTGGGGGGAAGCGCGGTCGTCGCCCCGTCGTTCGCCGCGGAGAGCGCCATCGTGCTGGCCGCGGTCGGCATGCCTTGGAGGCCGCGCTGGATGTCGGCGCGCATCTCCTCCGCAGTCTGGTAGCGCTGCTCGCGGTCCTTGGCCATTGCGCGCAGCACGATCGCTTCGATCCACTCCGGGATCTCCGGGTCCAGCTCCGTCGGCGGGATCGGCTCCTCCCGCACGTGCTGGTAGGCGATAGACACCGGAGAGTCGCCCACGAACGGCGGACGGCCGGTCAGCAGCTCGTACAGCACGCAGCCGGTGGAGTAGATGTCGCTGCGGACGTCGACGCGCTCACCGCGTGCCTGCTCCGGGGAGAGGTACTGGGCGGTGCCGATGACCTGTGAGGTCTGCGTCATCGTGGCCTGGGCGTCGTTCATGGCCCGGGCGATGCCGAAGTCCATGACCTTGACCTCGGCCTGCCGGGTCAGCATGACGTTGGCCGGTTTGATGTCGCGGTGCACGATGCCTCGGGCATGGGCCGCCGCCAGGGCTCGGAGGATGCCGTCGGTGATCTCCAGCGTCCGCTCGGGCAGCAGACGCCGGTTGTCCTCGAGCAGCTCCTTGAGGGTGCGCCCGTCCACGTACTCCATGACGATGTACGGGATGGGTACGCCGTCGATCACGTCCTCGCCGGTGTCGTACACAGCGATGATCGACGGGTGGTTCAGAGAGGCAGCGGATTGCGCCTCCCTGCGGAAGCGGGCCTGGAAGGTGGGGTCCCGGGCGAGGTCTGAGCGCAGGGTCTTGACGGCCACCAGCCGGTCGAGACGGAGGTCACGGGCACGGAAGACCTCGGCCATGCCACCCCGCCCAACGGGGGCCTCAAGTTGGTAGCGGCCACCAAGGAGCCGTGGCTGAGACATGTCGTGAACTGTTCCTCACAGTCGTGAAAGGACCTGAGCGGCCGTCAGGGCGGCGTGGAGCCTCGCGACTCCTCACCGGTGCCTCCGGTGGGACCGCCCGGTGCCGCACCGCCGCCATCCGCGTCGTCCTCGTCCGAAGGGCCACCGGGTTCCTCCCCGGGATCGGGTGTGGAGTCGGCGCCGTCCCCGGGTGGGGAGGGGTACTCGGACTGTGGAGGCGTCGTTGGTTCTGGGTGCGGGGCCGGCGAGTAGCTCTCCTCCGGCTCGTCGTTGAGCGGGGGAAGCTGACCGCCGGGATTGTCTGGGACAGGGGTCTGCGAGTCGGTCGTTATGTTCTCTGTTGTGTCGGGGGATCGAGAGAGTGTCGGGACGACCGACCGATGACTGGTTGGAGCCCCATTGGTACCAGGTTCCTTCCCCAGCAGCCCGACCAGGAAGATCCCCACCGCGACAGCTCCGACGGTTGCGATCAGAGCGAACACGACGGGTAGGTTCAGGCGGCTGTTCGGTGCTGCAGATCTCTCGGCAACTCTATCCGAGTCCTTGCCTTGCGGGGGAGGCCACGTCTGAGCTTGAGCGCCCGAATGCGGGCCGTCAACGGGGGTGCTGTCCCCGGTAGGAGGGCCGGGCTGGGCGGGGACCACTGCGGTGGCCGCCGTGGCCGACACCAGTCCTAGCGCCTCGGTGGCGTCTCCTCCGTTGAGTGCGGCGCGGAGCCGCTGGGCCCACTGGGATACTTCGGCAGCAGACGAGGGGCGCTCCTGCGGGTCTTTGGCCAGCATGCACTCCACTAGTTCCCGCACCGCGGGCGGCACGCTGTCCGGCAGGGGCGGGGGAGGCTCCCGGGAGTGGGCGAGTGCCAGCGCCAGCGGAGTGTCCGCGGTGAAGGGCGGGTGGCCCGCCAGGCACTCGTAGGCGACGATGCCCAGCGCGTAGATGTCCGACAGCGGACTGGCGGGTTTTCCCGATACCTGCTCCGGGGAGATGTACTGGGCAGTGCCCATCACCATGCCGGTCTGGGTGAGGGTCACTGACTCGTTGCCGCGGGCAATACCGAAGTCGGTGAGCTTCACCGTGCCGTCTTCGGTCACCAGCAGGTTGCCCGGTTTGATGTCGCGGTGGATGACCCCGTTGGCGTGGGCGGCGGACAGCGCCTGGGCGGCTTGGTCCACCACGTCCAGGGTGATGTCGGGGTCGAGGCCTGGGTTGCGTTTGATGATGGCGGACAGCGACTCCCCCGTGATCAGCTCCATGACCAGGAAGGAGAAGCCGTCCTGTTCGCCGTAGTCGTAGACCTGGGCGATGTTCGGGTGCGACAGCGCCGCAGTGATCTGCGCTTCGGTGCGGAAGCGCTGTTGTGAGACCGGGTCACTGACCTGGGCAAGGTGCAGGAGCTTCACTGCCACGGGGCGGCTGAGCAGTATGTCGGTGGCCCGCCACACTTCGCCCATGCCGCCCACGCCGATGCGCTCGTCGAGGCGGTACCGGTCGACCAGTACCACCCCGGCCCGTGAACCAAGTCCGCGCTCAGGGGTCTCACTCACCGTTGATCACTGCTTCCATGATCGCTTTGGCTACCGGAGCCGCCAGAGTGCCACCGCTGGCGTTACCGCGCTCGATGACGACCGCCACCGCGACCTGGGGGTCGTCAGCGGGAGCGAAGGAGATGAACCAGTTGTGGGTGTCGCCGTCGCCGACCTCAGCGGTACCGGTTTTCCCCGCTACTTGGATACCGGGGATCGCCGCGGTTTTGCCACTGCCTTCGTCTCCTTCAGTGACCAGGATCATGGCCTGGGTGAGCTGTTCGGCAGTGTTGGCGCTGATTGCTTCGCTGAGCACCTTGGGGGTGGTGGACTCGATCTCGGACATGTCCGGTCCGAGAATCTCTTGGACGAGGTAGGGCTGCATGAGGGTGCCGTCGTTGGCTACCGCGGCTGCGACCATCGCCATCTGCAGCGGGGTGGCCTGCAACTGGCCTTGCCCGATGCCCATCTGGGCGCGCAGGTTGTCGTCGGGCTCCAGCGGTGCGGAGCTTTCCGTCACCCGGACGGGGATGTCCATCGGGCCGGAGTTGAACCCGAAAGCGGTGGCCTGCTCGTGCAGGGCTTCAGCGCCCAGTTCGATGGCCCAGTTCGCCATCGAGGTGTTGCAGGAGATCTCGATCGAGTGCGCGATCGAGTCGGGTGCCCCGCCGTTGCACGGGCCGCTGAACGCGTTCGGGAGCTGGCTGCCGCCGATCTGGATCGACGCGGGCGCGTCAATAGTGGATTCGATGGTGTGGCCGTTTTCCAGGGCCGTGGCGGCGGTGACGATCTTGAACGTGGAGCCGGGCGGGTAGAGCTCGTTGAAGGCCCGGTTGAGCAGGGGCTGGTTCTTGTCGTCGGCCAGCTTGTTCCAGTTCTCCACCGAGGTGTTGACGTCGCTCAGGTCAGCGACCGAGTTCGGGTCGTAGGTGGGGATGGAGGCCGCGGCCAGCACCGCGCCGGTCTTCGGGTCGAGGGCGACGGCTGCTCCCCGGCCGTTGGTGGCGTACGCCTTCAGCCCTTCCAGGGCTGCCCGCTGGGCGTCCGGGTTGAGGGTGAGGACGACGGAAGCACCCTGGGGCTCGGTTCCGGTCAGCATGTCCAGGAAGTTGCGGACCATGAGGCTTTCGTCGGAACCGTCGAGGTAGGAGTTGTGGGTCTGTTCGATACCGAAGTTCCCCATCGGGTTGAACACGCCCACCGGGTGCGCGTACAGCTCCCCTTCAGGGTACTCGCGCTGGTAGTACTCCCCGTCCTCGTTGTAGGTGGAGGTGGCGATCTGTTCGTTGCCCACCACGATTGGGCCGCGCGGCAGGGAGGTCCGTTCGGCGACGTCGCGCCGGTTGAACTCGTGCTCGCGGAGCCAATCGGCTTGGAACGCCTGGATCCAGGTGGTGTTCAGCAGCAGCACCCCGAACAAGGCCAGGGAGAACACCGCGAGTCTGCGAATGGGCTTGTTCATCGGGAGATCACCTGGGTCGCACCCTCGTCCTGGATGGCCACGGGGGCCGGTTTGCGGGCGTTGTTGCTCATCCGGACCAGTAGGGCGAGCATGATCCAGCTAGACAGCAGGGCTGAACCACCCTTGGCCACGAAGGGGATGGTGGCACCGGTCATCGGGATGACGCGGGTGACGCCGCCGATGACCACGAAGCTCTGGAAAGCGATGAGGAAGGAGATGCCCGAGGCGAACATTTTGACGAACAGCTCTCGGGAGGCGAGGGCGATGCGCATGCCGCGCTGGGCGAGCAGGGCCAGCGCCAGCAGCATCACCATGAGACCGGTGAGCCCGAGCTCCTCGCCGAAGGCGCTGAAGATGAAGTCGTTCTGCACTTCGGGGACGTGGCCGGGCTTGCCGCCGCCGAGTCCGGCGCCCAGGATGCCGCCCTCTCCCATGGCGAACAGGCCTTGGACGAGCTGCTGGCTGTTCTGCCCGGCTTGCACGCAGAAAGCGTCGGCGTTGTTGGCGATGACCTCGTCGGTGCAGAACACTTCGGGGTTGAAGGCGTCCAGCCAGGTGACCACGCGGGTGCGGAAGTGGGGGACCAGCGGGTACAGCATGACGCAGGCCCCGAAGAACGCGGTCAGGCCCAGGATGATCCACGAGGAGCGCTGCGTGGCCACGTAGATCATGGCGAGGAAGGTGCCGAACAGCAGCAGCGAGGTGCCCAGGTCGTTCATGAGGATGACCAGGACGATGATGCAGAAGCCCCACATGACTGCCATCGGCGCCGTGTCGCGCATCCGGGGCAGGTCGAGCACTTTGACCCGGCCGATTTTCAGCGGCTTGCTGACCAGTGAGAGCACGTCGCGCTTGGTGACCATGTAGCCGGAGAGGAAGATGACCAGCGCGATCTTGGCGAACTCGGACGGCTGGAGGCTGGTGATCCCCAGGTTGATCCACTGGCGGGCACCGTTGATGGTCATGCCCAGGCCGGGGATGAGGGGGAGCAGGAGCAGGAACACCGCGGTGAGCGCCGTGATGTAGGGGTAGCGCTGCAGGACGCGGGGTTCTTTGAGGAAGTACACGATCGCCGCGAAGACGACCAGGCTGGCAGCGGTGAGGATCAACTGGTCCATCGCGCTGCCTCGCGAAGTGTCGCCCGTGGCTTCGAACAGGCGCCACAGCATGGCGATGCCCAGTCCGTTGAGCAGGGTGGCCAGCGGGAGCAGCAGCGGGTCGGCGTAGGGGGCGAAGAACCGGATGAAGACGTGCGCGAGCAGCGCCAGCCCGCCGAACAGCCCGCCGTACAGGAAGAGGTTCGGCGGCATTTCACCGTTGCGGGTCAGGCTGGCTTCAATGAGCGCGAACAGCGTGATGCCGATCGCGAACAGCAGCATGACCAGTTCGGCGTTGCGCCGTTTGACCGGCGGCAGCGCGGCCGACAGTGCCTCGCTCATTGCTGGCCTCCATTGCCCTGCGCGTCGTTCGCCCGCTGCTCCGCGTCGGTGGCGGGGGTGGGGGCGGAGGGTCCTCCTGCTGGTGTGTCCGTCGTCGTGCCCCGGCTGGGGGTGACCGGCGGCTGGGGGTCGTCGTCGGCGTCGTCGAGGCCGCAGGAGGCAGGGTCACGCTGGCAGTTTTCGAAGGTCTCCCGTAGGGCAGCGACCCGCTCTTCGGCCTCGCTGAGGCTGTCGACGGTGATACTGCGCTCAACCGACTCGCGTTCGGTGACGGGGAGCCCGTCGAGGGGGATGCCGGTGCGCTGCAGTTCAGTAGCCAGGCTATAGCCCGCGATGTCGGTGTTGATGCCTTGGTAGATGGCGACTTCGCCGTCGGGGCTCGCCCCCACGAAGTACTGGCTGAGGAGGAATTGGCGGCCGAAGTAGAAGCCCACGCCGGCCACGACGGCCACGATGATGAGGAAAGTGACCACCATCGGCCACCAGCGGCGGGTGCGGGGCGGTTCGAAGTCGTCTTCCTCCGGTTCGTAGGGGGGGATGCGCTCCATTTCGGCGGTGTCGCCAGCGTTGGCGGTGGTGGCGCGGGCGAGTTCCTGGGCGCGTCCCGCAGGGGTGTCAGAGGGGGTGAAGAAGGGTTCGCGGCGTTGGCTTGCCGCGCCAACCACGGTGGGGGTAGCGGTGGGCCCCACCGGGTCGATGGCGGTGTCGATGACGTCGGCGACGACCGCGGTGATGTTGTCGGGTCCGCCGCCGCGGCGGGCGAGTTCGATGAGGCGGGACGCCGCATCTGCGGGGGTGGGAGCGCTGGCGAGGGTTTCGTGGATTGTTTCTTTGCTCACCACACCCGACAGGCCGTCGGAGCAGAGGAGGTAGCGGTCGCCGACTTCGGCTTTCCACACGGAGACGTCCGGGTCGACGCGGCCTTGGCCTTGGATGGCGCGGAGGAGGAGGGAGCGTTGGGGGTGGGTGGCGACCTCGTCCTCGGTGATCTTGCCTTCGTCGACCAGGGTCTGCACGAGGGTGTGGTCGCTGGTGATCTGTTTGAGCTCGTTGTTGCGGAGCTGGTAGGCGCGGGAGTCGCCCACGTGAACGAGGACCATGCGGGAGCCTGACCACAGCATGGCGGTCAGGGTGGTGCCCATGTTTTCGAGGTGGGGCTCTTCGATGACCTTGCGGGCCAGTGCCTCGTTTGCTGCCGCGACAGCTTCCTGGAGGGCTTTGACCATCTCGCCGCTGGGGATGTCCTCGTCGAGAGGCATCAGCGAGTGCACGGCCAGGGAGCTGGCGATTTCGCCGCCCGCGTGACCTCCCATCCCGTCAGCCACGACCAGCAGGTTGGGGCCCGCGTAACCGGAGTCTTCGTTGCCCTCTCGCAGGCAGCCGACGTCGGAGTACGCCGCGTAGCGAAGTGCGATAGTCATTTGCGTAGTTCCAGAACGGTCTTGCCGATGCGAATGGGCTGTCCGATGGAGACGGGCTGGGGACGGGTCAGGCGGGACTGGCCGAGGTAGGTGCCGTTCGTTGAACCGAGGTCCTCGACGATCCAGCGGCCGTTGTCGGGGAAGAGCCGGGCGTGGCGACCTGAGGCGTAGTCATCGTTGATGACGAGCGTGGAGTCTTTGGCGCGGCCGATGATAATCGGCTGGGAGGTGAGGTCGATACTCGTCCCGGCGAGGGGGCCTTTGACGATCACGAGGGAGCGAGGTTCGTTGCGTCGCCTGCGTGCAGGGCGGGCAGGCCTGGGGCGTCCGGCCTCTCGGCCGCGGGCGGAGCTGCGTTTCTTGCTGGTGGCCGGGCCGAACAGGTCGGTGCGGATCACTCCCACCGCCATGATGATGAACAGCCACAGCACCGCGAGGAACGCGAGCTTGATCAACAAGAGAGTCAACTCGGACATTGCAGTGCTCTTCAGCCCCTGTCGTGCTCCGGCTGGGTCAGCGGTGATGGCTCCGCCAGCGCATGCTGTCGCGTTGAACCGTGTCTACCGCCTCGGAAGCCAGGTGAACCCATTGGACCCGGTTATTGTGCCCGATTGAAGCGGTATTCGGAATAAAGTCTCGGTCGGGGGATAGGTCATTCTCACGGGTGTAGCTATGGAGGAAGACCCGCTCCGTCGCGTAACGTTGCGGGTCTCGGTTCCGTTCAGTTGTTTAGTCCCGCCGGAAGGTCATGGTGGTTCTGCCGAGGCTGATCCGGCTGCCGTCCACGAGGCGGGCCCGTTGGACCTGCTGGCCGTTGACGAACGTCCCGTTGGTGGAGTTCAGGTCCACCAGGATGGCCTCGTTTCCTTCCAGCCGGATCTCGGCGTGGTGGCGTGAGACCCCGTTGTCCACCAGGCGCAGGTCGCAGTCGGTACCCCGACCCAGGAGCGTCACCTCGGAGGTGAGCTCGTAGGCCTGCTGGGCTCCCTGAGCGGTGAGGGAGCCGTCGGCTGCTGCGCCGCCGGGCGACAGCAGCAGTCGGGGACGTCCTGGAATCACGCTACCGCGGCGGGGATGGTCGGTGACCGGTTTGATGATTTCGCCGTCCTTGACAGTGTCTCCGCGGATCACCGCGGAGCGAACCCGGAAGCGACCGGTTTGGAGGTCGTCGGCCGTCTCGAATCTCACCCGCACGGGACCAACGAACGAGTAGCCTTGTTCGGTTGCATACTCGCGGGCGAGTTTGGAGAGTTCCTGGCCGAGGTTGTCGGCGTAGACGGCGAGGCGCTCCCTGTCGGAGGCGGAGAGTTCCACGACGAAGTCGTTAGGGACCAGGGTGCGGCCTTGAGCGACGATCGCGGCGCGTTCGTCCATCTCGCGTTGCACGTTGCTGGCGACCTCGACGGGCTGGAGCTCCGACTTGAAGGCTCGCGCGAAGGTGCCTTCGATCATCCCTTCGAGCCGGCGCTCGAAGCGTTGAAGCACTCCCACGAGGTACCTCCCTTGACTCCACGTCCCGATGAGATGATCGTAACCGGGCTAAGGCCTCTTTTGCTTCACTGGACGGAGTCGTTACCAAGTGACCGGTGAAGGAGAAAAGATGCACGGACTCCTCTGAGACCGTGCTAGCCTTGAGGCACACCGCGGACAGGGATCCCGAACCCGCAGGGTCAGGGCACTGTCAACGGCGGATACAATGGCAATGAAATGCCACTCGGGCGGGTGGCGGAACGGTAGACGCGCACGGTTCAGGTCCGTGTGTCCGAGAGGATGTGAGGGTTCAAATCCCTCCCCGCCCACAAGCGGCCCCGGCAGTGCCGGGGCCTTGTTCTTTTCCGACGGCTACGGGTCGAGGAGCGGGGCGAGTTGCTCCCATCGGGCGATTTCGCAGCCGTTGGTGCGGGAGAACTCGGCGTTGACGTCCGTGTGGTCGATGCGTCCTCGCACGGTGGCGGTTTCCGGGCCCCCGTAGACGAGGATGCAGGGCTGGTCGGCGGGAACCGGTTCGAACACGTCGGTGCCGGCGCGGTCGAGGGCGGCGCAGGCTGCTGCAGGGTCGGGGTGGGTGCCGCCGGCTGGTCCACAGGTGAGCGTCCACACGTCTGGCGAGGGCTCGGCGCGGGGCGTGGGGCTGTCCTCGACGGCGGAGAAGCGTTCGATGGTCAGTTCGGTCTGTGGCTGCGGGGAGACGCCGGGTGTGGTGGCGGGCGGCGAGGTGTCGGTGGCGGGGCTGCAGCCGCAGAGCAGGATGCAGACAGCGGTGACCGGGATTCCCACGGCGGCGGTAACGAGACGGCGCATACTCTGTCAAACGCGTACGAACGGGATAGGGTTTCCGTTTGCTACTGATCGTGATCTTCTCAGTGCGGAGAGGGGTCTAGGTGTCCGGTGTCAGCATTCCGGTGGTCGAGGTGAGCGCGGTTCCGGAGAACGGCTACCTGCTCGACGTGCGCGAGGAGGACGAGTGGCGGGCAGGGCACGCGCCTAACGCCGTCCACATTCCGCTGGGGCAACTGGCGGAGCGCGCCGCGGAGATTCCCAAGGACACCCAGGTGTATGTCCTGTGCCGGGTCGGTGGACGCTCCGCACGTGCCGTCCAGGCCCTCAACGAGGCAGGGTGGCGGGCCGCGAACGTCGCTGGGGGGATGAGCGCCTGGGCGCTGGCGCGGCGTCCCATGGTGAGTGAGACGGGAGAGCCTCCGGTCGTGCTCTAGGCGGGCTGCACGAGCGCTCAGCGTGGGGGCCGCTGCGGCGGCCCTTTCCTGCTGTCGGAAGGGAGACGGGATCGCCCGCAGGCGAGGAGTGCTGCGGGCACGGCACGCCGGCCTGTGCCCGGCTGGAGGGCGTGTCCGCGGCTGTCGTCTTGGTGTCGCGGCGATTTTCTGTTCTGGTCTTCCCACGGTGGGGCGGGCCTGTAGGCGGCCCGCGGTGTCTCCGGGCGGCGGCAGAGCCGCCGCAGTCGCGGACAAAAGCCTCGTATGCCCGTCGACCAGGAGAAACGCAGATGAGATTCACATTACAGTGCGTTTCCGGCCCTACGGGCGTCTCGGATGGGAGAGTAGAAAAACCTGGCTGGGGGTGCGGACATCAATTCGGCAGTCGAGGACCGCGGGGGGGATACCGCCACGGGCACGCGGGTTTCCTGGAAAGCCGAACCGGGCATCCCGCACCTGGTGGTATTCAGGGACGGCGTCGCGCGCTGATCAGCCGAGAACCAGCACAACCAGGAGACGGGTAGGGTCGCTGCCCCGGGAGAGCAGGGCGGCGGGCGGGCCTTCGGAGAACTGAGGAGTGGGGACGTGTCGCGGGCCGTACTGTTGCCATATGCGTTGTCGAGCGTCGCCGTTGCGCGCCGATACCTGTGCGCTGACCTCCGTGCTGCGGGGATTGCTCGGTCGCTCGTGGACGATGCTGCACTTGTCCTCACTGAACTGCTGGTCAACGCGCTGCGGCATGCGAGCCCGCTCCCCCCGCCGTACCCGCCGAACCGGGTCCGGGTGGCGTGGCGCTTGGTGTGTGCCGAGGACCAGGAGAGCCAGGAGGACGGCGGCCACTGGGTGGAGATCGCGGTGAGCGACGGGGGCGGGGAGACCCTGCCGCGGGTAGCGGGGCCGTCGGTTTCGGCCCGGGGCGGCCGCGGTTTGGGCATTGTGCAGCAGATCTCCGCGAAGTGGGGCACGGAGCTGGATGCGAACACCACCACGGTGTGGGCGATGATCGACATTCCAGTGATCGCGGTGACGGAAGCCGTTGCAGAACTGCCGCGTGCCTCCTCGGCATGACGCTTCACCGTGTTTGCGCCGGTCAGCGCGGAAAACGCACGGGAAGGAAACGGTAGGGCGAAACACCGTTCGGGCGCTGGCCGAGGTCGGCCTCCGGTCGCTACAGTCAGCCCTGTGGAGCTGAAGATCTCAAAGAAGTATCGCCTAGATCACGTAATAGTATCCGTTTGTGGGGAGATTGACCTGTACACCGCGCCGGTGCTCCGGGGGGAACTCGCCGACGCGGTGGTGTCCGGTGGGAAGACCGTGGTCGACCTGGGCGAGGTGGAATTCTGCGACTCCACCGGCCTGGGGGTGCTCCTAGCGGCGCTCAAACAGGCACGCGGAAACAACGGCGACCTTGAACTCGCAGCTCCCCGACCCGCAGTCCGCAGGATTCTGCAGATTACCGGTCTGGACGAGGTCTTCACCATCCACGAGTCCGTCGACACTTTCGTGGCGACTGCTACGGGAGTCGCCACCTAGCCGGAGAGCAGCCATGGCATCTACCAGGGGACCGGGCCGGGTCGCCGCCGTCATCCCTGCCAGGAACGAGCAGGAGCGGATCGGTGCCACAGTGCGGGCGGTGCGCGCCTTGCCCCACGTGGACCTGGTCGTGGTCGTGGACGACGGGTCCCGCGACGAGACAGCGGCCGTGGCCCGTGCCGCGGGGGCCCGCGTGTTCCGGCATGCCCGAAACAGGGGCAAAGGCGCGGCCATGGAGACCGGTGCGGAAGGGGTCCGCGGCTATGAAGCGGACGAGCGGCGGTCCGGCGCTGACGTGGCCCCCCGGCACCTGCTGTTCGTGGACGCCGACCTTGGGGAGACCGCTGGCGCGGCCGCGGCTCTGATCGAACCGGTCTGCGCGGGGGAAGCGGACATGACGATCGCGCGGTTCCCGGCCACCCGGCTGCGGCTCGGCGGGCACGGCATGGTCGTCCGACTGGCCCGCGAAGGTATCCGGCGCGCCACGGGGCGGGAGATGGAGCAGCCGCTCAACGGGCAGCGCTGTATGACCCGGCGTGCTTTCGACGCGGCCAGCCCGCTCGCCCCGGGGTTCGGGGTGGAGACCGGGTTGACGATCGACTTGCTAAGCCGCGGGTTCCGGGTGGTGGAAGTGGAAGTGCCGATGGAGCACCGTGCCACCGGCACCGATCTCCGCTCCCAATTGCACCGGGCCCGCCAGTTCGTCGACGTGGCCCGCGCTCTCGCAGTGCGGGAGCTGCGCGGCGTACGGGCGCGGAGAGCGCGGGCCGATCTTCTAGGGCGGATAGCGAACGAACAGGTCCAACGAGCGGAGTAGCCTGCTGTACATGTCGAACCGCTATGCCTACCTCGGCCCTGAAGGCACGTTCACCGAGGCTGCGTTGCGCGCACTCAAACCGGAGACGCCATCCGCGGAGTTTGTGCCGTGCAACGGCGTGGACATGGTGTTCGCGGCGGTACGCAGCGGTGAGGTCGAGGGCGGGGTGGTCCCGCTGGAGAACTCTGTGGAGGGCGGGGTGAGCGCCACCACAGCGGAACTCGTCAACGGTGAACCGCTGCTCATCACCGCGGAGATCACCGTGCCGGTGGAGTTCACGCTGTTCGCCCGCCCTGGGACCACGCTCCACGACGTGAAACGGGTCGCCACCCACTCGCACGCACTGGCCCAGTGCCGGGGATGGCTGGCGGAGAACCTGCCCAACACCGAGTCGTACGTGGTCTCCTCCACCGCCGCGGCAGCCCAGTCCGTGTCCGATCCCGCGTCCCCCTATGACGCGGCGATCTGCGCGCGGATCGCGGGAGAGCGGTACGGGCTGGTGCCTCTGGCGGAAGGGATCGGGGACCGCGCCGACGCCGCTACCCGGTTCATCTACCTCAGCAGGCCGGGGCCGCTGCCCGAGCCCACCGGGGCTGACCGCACCTCGCTGGTGGCGTTCCTGCCCCACGACCATCCGGGGGCGCTCGTGGAGCTGCTCACCCAGTTCGCGGTCCGCGACGTCAACCTGACCCGCCTGGAATCGCGGCCTACCGGGGACGGGCTGGGCACGTACTGCTTCTTCATGGACGCGGAAGGCCACGTGGCGGAGGCCCGGATCGGCGAGGCGCTCATGGGGCTGCGGCGCATCTGCCGGGACGTGCGGTTCCTGGGCAGCTATCCGCGTTCGGACGCAGGCATGCAGCAGAGGCGGCCGCAGGCCCGGGTCAGCACTACGGACGACGACTTCCACGAGGCAGAGCGGTGGCTGGCCCGCATCCGCGCGGGACAGGTCGACTGACACCCAGGCCGGGTGCGGCCGGGCCTGCCCGGGTGGGGAGAACCGGTTCGGCGGGGAACACCGTCGGCGGGCGCGCCACTGCGGTCTCATCATCAACGCCCCGGGGCTGCGCTGTGCTTGCCGCATTTTTCCTGCGGTGACGGTGCGTGCCGGTCCGCGGACTGTCGGCGGCCGGCGGCGGGACTCACCCGGATGTGCCTGCTGGTTCCTTGCAGCGGGGCCTGTCGGGTGCCCGGGGAGCGCCGCGCCCGGCGGGCACGGATGCCTGCCCTGAGTTCTTGCTGGCCAGGCGACGGGCGCGCGAGAACTGGTCATCTTACCGATAGGCGTGAGGCGGTGTTCGGTTCAGGCTGGAAGAGGAAGCAGCACCGGATCGGCGTTACCGCGCAGCCGATCACGATGAGGGAGCGCGAACCATGGCCGAGAGCACCGTCCGGATCTTCGACATCATGGCCTGCAATGTCTACTGGGACTTTGACGGTTCGCCCCTGCCCCGCGAACAGCACAAGTTCCTGGTCTCGTTCTATCCCACCAAGGGTGCGCCCACGCCCGAGCTGATCGACAGCATCGTCGCCTACGGCCCCGACGGCTACCGTGTAGAGTTCGCCAATCAGCGGTTCACCCCGGACAACAAGAACGGCTACATCTACGACCGGACCCTCGACTACTACTGGTACATGGTCAACCTCGCCACCGGTTTCCTGCCGGAAGGCGAGTACACCATCGAGGTCACGGGCAAGGACGGCACCGTGGACCGCCGGTCCCGCATGCAGCGGCAGGAGTCCACCGACGCGCTCGTCCCCGCTTACCGGGAACACCGGCAGCAGATCCTGGACTCTTTTGCGCCTTCGGGCCGCCAGCGGCTGCCGGAAGGGACCGCGCTGACCGACCTGGTGTGCTCGTGGCGCACCCTCAAAGAGCTGGCTGGCCGCGACGCCTACTACATCTACCGGCTCGCGGAGGGCGGTTCCGCGCGAGAGTTCGACACGCAGAACCTGACCTGGTGGGACAACATCTTCTTCCAGAAGCTCCGCGGAGACGCGACCGCGGGCCTCAACCGGGACAGCGTCACCGTGGCCGCGGAACTGAAGCCCGACACCACCTACGCCTACTTTGTGGAGATCACCGACTCCAACGTGCAGAGCGAGACCAACATCTGCATCTTCCAGCCCCACCAAGTGTTCACCACCCCGTAGACAGCGCGACCTCGTTGGGGTGGTGAACGGCGAGGCCCCGTCTGCCGGTCCTGACATGGGGGAGGGTGCTGGCAGGCGGGGCCCTCCGCCGTACCGCGAAGCACAGGCAGGGCCGGGTGGGCTCCGGAACACGCGGCAGAGCCCGCCCCGCGGAAGGCAGGGCGGGCTCTGCACGGGATACGGGCTACAGCACGATCCGCATCGGGGACTCCAGCACTTCGGCCAGGTCCTTGAGGAAGGCGGCGCCGACCGCGCCGTCGACCGCGCGGTGGTCCACCGAGAGTTCCAGCGCGATGGTGTGCCGGGCCACGATCTCCCCGTCGCGCACCACCGGCTCCTGCTGCATCGCACCCACGGCGAGGATCGCCGCCTCCGGCGGGTTGATCACCGCGGAGAAGCTCTCCACACCGAACATGCCCAGGTTGCTGACGCTGAACGTGCCGCCGCTCATGTCCTGCGGGCTCAGCTTGCCGTCGCGGGCCTTCTCCACCAGGGCGCGGGAGCGCCGGGCGACCTCCGACAGCGCCAGGGTGTCGGCGTCGTGCAGCACCGGGACCACCAGGCCGGTGTCCACAGCCACCGCGATGCCCACGTTGATCCGCTTGTGCCGCAGCAGCTTGTCGTCCACCCACGAGGAGTTCACCTCCGGGTGGTCGCGCAGCACGGTGGCTACGGCTTTGACGATCAGGTCGTTGACGCTGACCTTCACCCCGGTCGGGGCGAGCTGCTCGTTGATCTGCGCCCGGAACTCTCTGAGCGCTTCGGCGTCGATCCGGCGGCGCAGGTAGAAGTGGGGGATCTCCTGCTTGGCCTGGGTCAGCCGGCGGGCGATCACCCGGCGGATGTTGGTGACCGGAACCTCTTCGGAGGCACGCAGGTCCTCGAACTCCGGCTGCGGCGGGGCCGCGGCAGGGGCGGGTGCCTTGGCGGCAGCGGGCTGCGGTGCAGCAGCCTCCTGCTCCCGCTTCTGCTGGGCTGCGGCTTCCACGTCGGCGCGCACCACCCGGCCTTTGGGGCCCGACCCTTGGATTTTGGTGATGTCGAGACCGTATTCGCGGGCCAGGCGGCGGGCCAGCGGCGAGGAGAGCGGACGCGGTTTGCCTCCCTGCTCTGCCGGGGCGGCCGGGGCCGGGACCGTGGGCTGCTCTTCCTTGGCCTCCTGGGCGGCGGGCGCGGGCTGCTGCGGCTCCTCCGCCTTCTGCTCGGCGCCCTCCCCGCCCTCCGGGGCGGCAGGCACAGCGTCCGGGCTGTCGGCGATCACCCCGATGACCGCGCCGATCGGCACGGTTTCGCCTTCGCGGACCGTCTGCTGGACCAGGTAGCCGTCTTCGTAGGCTTCGTACTCCATGACGGCTTTGTCGGTCTCGATCTCCACCAGCACGTCGCCCACGGAGACCTTGTCACCGACCTGCTTCACCCAGGAGCTGATGACGCCTTCCTCCATGGTGTCGGAGAGGCGCGGCATGTAGATTTCAGACATCTGTGGTTCCTTAACCGACTCTCCGGCCGACGGCTCTCAGGGTTTCGTAGATCACGGTCGTGACCGACTCCGCTGACGGCAGTGCGGCGTTCTCCAACGGCTTGGCGTACGGCAAGGGCACTTCGGCCATCGCCACCCGGCGCACCGGAGCGTCGAGGTAGTCGAATGCGCCTTCTTGAATGGATGCGGCGATTTCCGCGCCGATCCCATAGGTCAACCAGTCGTCTTCGGCAACGACCGCACACCCGGTCTTCTTCACCGAGTTCACGATCGTCTCCCGGTCTAGCGGACGCAGGGAGCGCAGGTCAACGACCTCGACACTGATTCCCTCTTCAGCGAGTCGGTCCGCCACCTGAGTGGCGATCATGGCCATCCGGGAGTAGCCGACGAGGGTGATGTCGGTGCCTTCACGGACGACGGCGGCCCGGCCGATTTCGCCGACGACTTCTTCGTCGGGGACTTCGCCCTTCGTGTTGTACAGGCCGAGGTTCTCCAGGAAGAGCACCGGGTCGTCGTCGCGGATCGCGGCACGCAGCAGGGCTGCGGCGTCAGCGGGCGTGCTGGGCGCCACGACTTTCAGCCCGGGCACGAACGCGTAGTACAGCTCGACGTTCTGCGAGTGGGTGGCGCCGAGCTGCTGGCCGCCGCCGCCCGGGGTGCGGATCACCATCGGCACACTGTTCTGGCCGCCGAACATGCCGTAGATCTTCGCGGCATGGTTGACGATCTGGTCCAGGGCGAGCAGGGAGAAGTTGATCGTCATGATTTCGACGACCGGGCGCAGGCCGAGCATGGCTGCGCCGACGGCTGCACCGACGAACCCCTCCTCGGCGATGGGGGTGTCGCGGACGCGCCGCTCCCCGAACTCTTTGAGGAGGCCTTCAGTGATCTTGTAGGAGCCCTCGAAAACGCCGATCTCCTCACCCATGAGGAAGACGTTTTCGTCGCGGTGCATCTCGGCACGCAGGGTGTCGCGCAGGGCCTGACGGTAGGTGATGACGGGCATGGTGCGGAGTCGCTCCTTGTCTACTCGGCGAACACCGGGTCGGCGGGCATCCGGCGCGACTCGTTGGCCACCGGGGTGGCGTAGGTGTAGTCGAACAGCGTGGACACCTCGGGGTGCGGGCTGTTCTCCGCGAAATCGGCGGCGTCGGCGACCTCGGCTTTCACCGATTCGGCGATCTCCTTTTTGATCTCGTCGGTGAGAATGCCCGCCTCGGTCAGGCGTTCTTCGAACATGGCGATCGGATCGTTGGCGAGGGCCTCCTCCGCCTCCTCCTTGGTGCGGTACTTGGCCGGGTCCACCACGGAGTGGCCTTTCATCCGGTAGCTGAAGGCTTCCAGCAGGAAGGGGCGGTGTTCGCTGCGGGCCCGCTCCACCAGTGTGGTGGCGGTGTCGCGGACGGCGAGGACGTCCCGGCCGTCGACGCGCACCCCTTCAATCCGGTAAGCGGAGCCGCGCTTGTACAGTTCGGGCTCTGCCGAGGAGCGCTCGACCGGCGTGCCCATACCGGTGAAGTTGTTGATCACCACGAAGATCACCGGCAGGTTCCACAGGCTGGCGATGTTCAGCGACTCGTGGAACGCGCCGATGTTGGTGGTGCCGTCGCCCATCTGGCACATGACGACTTCGTCGCTGCCCCGGTAGGTGATGGCGAGGGCAGCGCCGACGGCGAGCGGCAGTTGGCCGCCGACGATGCCGTAGCCGCCCAGGAGGCGGGTTCGGGCGTCGAACAGGTGCATGGAGCCGCCCCAGCCCTTGGAGACGCCGGTGGAGCGGCCGTAGAGCTCTGCCATCACTTCCCGCGGATGGGTGCCTTTGGCGATGGCGTAGCCGTGTTCCCGGTAGTTGGTGAAGAGGTAGTCGCGCTCCTGGAGCGCCTCCATGAGACCGACGATGGTGGCTTCTTCACCGAGGTTGAGGTGGCAGTAGCCACCGATACGCGCCTGGGTGTAGGCCTGCGCGGCACGCTCCTCGAAGCGGCGGATCAGCAGCATCTGCCGGTAGTAGTCGAGGAGTACTTCGGGCTTCTCACCGTTGAAGTGAGAGTCGGCGTTATTACGGGCCGCGCGGCGGCGAGAACCGGTCTTGCCGGTCGCCTTCGGCTTGGCCGTGTCAGCCATGTCGCTGCCTTTCTGTGTGTGAAAGGACCCGTGTCTGGTGTTGACCCTTCACGGGCCGGGGTCGTGCCGCGGACGGAGCGCGGTACGACCGGTGCGCTACCCACCGGGCTCAACGGTGGTGCGCGGTGTGGCTGGGTTCTCCGTCTTTCTTGTGGCTGATGTGATCTATGTCGCGTCCACTTTAGGTATCGATCGATGATCGATCAATACGACTTTACGGGCAATCCTCTGTTTTCGCAGATAGCGGAGAAGAGCTCCGGGGAGGAGCGAGTCAACTCACGGAGTCGCGGGAGCGCAGTGCCGCCTCGACGTAGTTAAGCACGTGGTCGCTGAGCATCTGGCCGACGTGGGGGTCCCGGTTGCGGAACGCCTGGGTGATCGCCCAGTGGTCGGCGACCTTGGCATGGAGCTCCATGTTGAGCCAGCGCACAGAAAGCGCGGTCCACACTTCCACGCCCAGCGATTCCCAGGTGTGCAGCAGCACACTGTTGTGGGCGGCGCGCACGATTTCGCGGTGGAATTCGACGCTGTGTTTGATCTGTCCGTCCACGTCTCCCGCGGCGGTGGCTTCGCGCAGCGCTTCCACTTCGCGTTCCAGTGGCCGGATGTCTTCCGCGAGGCGGGGAGCGGCGAGGCGGGCCGCGACCAGTTCCAGTCCGGCACGCACCGGATAGATCTCGGCCATGTCCGCGACGCCGAAGTCTCGGACCCGGGCGCCCTTGTTGGGCACTGATTCGATCAACCGCAGTGCTTCGAGTTCGCGCAGGGCTTCACGGACCGGGGCCTGGCTCACGTTGAGCTCGGCTGCCACCCGGCGCTCCACAATCCGCTCTCCCGGCTTCCACCGGCCGGAGAGCAAGCCGTCGACTAGGACGCGGCGGATCTGTTCGCGGAGCGGATTGCGATCCAGACGGGAGGCGTCCCCCGGTTTCTGGGAAAGTTCGACCATCGACGGCCTTTCTCTGCTTTGCTGTGTAGACGACGGCCGGGCGGGCTGATCAAGCGTGCCATATCGAATTTCGGTCGCCTCCCGCATACCCCCGCGGCCCGCCGAATGCGTGCCTTGGGGCGCTGTTGCTTCACGAAACGCTCACACCTGGGTCTCGGCCCCGTGAACAGTGCCCTAGCAGAACCCTGCCGGACATGAAAACACGAGGTAGGAGCGATCGTAGCCAATGGGTATCAGAGTCTCTTGACAGAGTCGCCAGGTATGCTCATCTGTCGGACATGTTCTGATCACCGGCCGCTTTCGGGGCGGAACCCCGCGTCGAAAGCGGCCATGCCGGTGCGCTGCCGACAGTTGTGCCCCCCGCATCCGTCGGTGGCGGCACTGGACAGGACAGCCGTCAAGTGGCCGGTTCCCCCAACCGGTCCATGCGTCCACGAGTGAAGGGCGTGGACGCATCCCTGCGACCCTGAGGACCTTCAGTAGCCAGCTATCCCCTTGTCCAACCGTGCCGCAGGCTAGCCCACACCTGGGAGAGAGCACTGAGCACATGATGCATACATCGCGGATCCGACCAAGACCGCACTACCCCGACGGAAGGCCCGTATCTGTCCCCAAGCGACATAGCGTCGACCACGGTCCCCAAGAGGGGAGGGTGATGACCCGCCCGACGGAGCCGAGACGGTCCGAGGTCGTGGAATGGCCCAGTGCGAGCGAGATCGCCTGGGGGCTTGCGTCGGACAAGACCGCGATTCTGTTGGCTGTGGTCCTGGTCACGTTGACAGTCCTGTCTGCGGGCGCACTCCAGCCGATCGACGTCATGATCAACACGCTGCCGCGCCCGTTCGAAGATGAGATCAGGACGTTTCTCATCTTATGGCCTGACACGGTCGCTTCGCGAGCCGTGGCCCTACCAGTTTTGGCAGTAGTCGCCCTGCACTTGGCGTACTGGCACCGCTCCTGGCGGCCCATTGTGCTCGGAACCGGCGGCGTATTCGGGATGATCTGCCTGGTTGCGAGCATGAAGCTCATCCTGGGCCGGTCACACCCGCGCACCAACGACCCCTCTTTCTTCACGGAGGGCGGTGTCTCGTTCCCGTCGGGGCACGGGGCGAACGCCATTCTCATCTACGGCCTCGTGCTGTTCCTCATCGTGCGCTACCGGGCGGTACGGCCGCATATCGTGCCCCGGTTGGCCTACTGCATTGCAGGAATCGCGTTCCTGCAAGCCGTGGTCTCGATCTACCTGCACTTCCACTGGTTCAGTGACCTGGCGACCGGCATGGTCGCCGGCGCTTTCGCGCTGCGGCTGACCATCAAGCTGGACGAAATGATCCCCGAAGGGCGCACGGCGCAGTGGTGGCCGTTCCACGGCCGGTCCTGGCCGTTTCTGTTCCGGAGAATGGACGAAGCGGGCTCCGGCCGGCAGCTCCCTCGCGGTCCCGACCGGCGGACCACAGCCGACGACTGGGAACGACCCCCTGATCATCCCCGCTGAATACGCGCGGAGACTTCCTGGTTTCCCGTGGAACGGGGCGTTTCACGGTCAATTCTGCCACGCTGCTCGGCGTGGCAGGAACGCGGAATCAGTCCGGGAACCGGCGGACAAATCCGGCCTGTACTCGAGAAGACCGCGGCGCACCAGCCCCGGAGCAGCGGGGTTACTCCCGCGGCAGCGGCACCTGCCAGCGCAGCATGGTGCCCCCTTCAGGGCGACGCGCCGCTTCGAAGGAACCGCCTAGGGATTCGGCGCGTTCCGCGAGGTTCCGTAGCCCGCTACGGCGCCCCTGCTCGGGAAGCCCCACCCCGTCGTCGGTGACGGTCAGGGTCACGTGCGAGTCCACCTGCACGACGATGTCGGCCTGGGAGGCGCGGGCGTGCCGGGCGACATTGGACAGGGCTTCCCGCAGCACGGCGAGCACATGCTCGGCGATAGAGTCCGGCACCGCGCTGTCAATGGGGCCGTCCAGCCGCACCCCGGGGGAGAAGCCCAGCGACTCGGTGGCGGCACCGACCACGTCGAGAATCCGGCTCCGCAGCCAGGCCGGGCCCCCTTCCGTGTTGTGCTGCAACGCGAAGATCGTGGAGCGGATCTGGCGGATCGTGTCGTCGAGGTCGTCGACAGCCTGCTGGATCCGCTGCGCCACCGTGTCGTCTTCGATCCGCCGCACCGAGCTCATCAGCGACATCGCGATCGCAAACAGCCGTTGGATCACCACATCGTGCAGGTCCTTGGCGATACGGTCGCGGTCTTCCAGGACGATGAGCCGTTCCGCGTGGCGGCGCGCCTCAGCCAGCTCCAAGGTGACCGCGGCGTGCCCGGCGAACGCGTGCAGCATCTGCACAGTCGGCATCGGGAAGGGGAGGCGTCCGGCACGTTTGCCGAGGATCAGCACTCCCCGGCGGGAGTCGGGGGCACCGAACGGCACCAGCACTACCGGGCCGATGTCGAGCCCGTGCAACAGGGTCGGGGAGGTAGCGGACTCGCGGGCCAGTTCGGTGATGATCGGGTCCGCGCCACGGAAGGCACGCCCGGTCAGCGATCCTTCCACCGAGGTGGAGCGGCCGCGGACCACGGACGCGTCCGGGCCGTCGGCGATCCGTACCACGAGCTCTTCCTCGTCCCGGTCGGGGGTGGCGATGGCGACGAGGTCGGCGTCGGCCATGTGCCGGGCTTTCTTAGCGACCAGGTGCAGGACTTCGCGGGGCGCGGTTCCGGAGAGCAGGCGCGTAGTGATCTCGTCGGAGGCGTCCAGCCAGGTTTCGCGGCGGCGTGTCTCCTCGTACAGGCGGGCGTTTTCGATCGCGATCCCGGCCGCAGTGGCGAGGGCGGTGACGATCGCCTCGTCTTCCTCGTCGAAGACCGCGTTGTTCCGCTTCTCCGTCAGGTAGAGGTTGCCGAACACTTCGTTGCGCACCCGGATCGGCACACCGAGGAAGGTGCGCATCGGGGGGTGTCCTGGGGGGAAGCCCGCAGACTCGGGGTGCTCGGAGATGCACGACAGACGCAGGGTCTTCGGCTCTTTGATGAGGATGCCGAGCAGGCCGCGCCCTTCCGGCCAGTGTTCGACGGCGGCGATCTCCTCGTCGCTCATGCCGAGGGGGATGAACTGTTCCAGTTCTCCCCCGGGGCCGATGACCCCCATCGCCCCGTAGCGGGCGTCCACCAGGTCCATGGCGGTGGAGACGATGCGGCGTAGCGTGCTCTCCAGGTCGAGGCCGCTGCCGATGGAGACGACCGCGTCGAGGAGGGAACGCACACGGTCCCGGACGAGCATGACGGCGTTGATCCGAACCTGGAGTTCACTGAGCAGCTCGTCCAGGCGCATCTGGGGGACGAACACGCTGCCGCGCTCGCCGTTGGGGGTGTCGTCGGCCATGCCTGCCCTCACCTGTGGGTGTCCGCTCCGTTGCGGTAGACGATTCTTCGTCCTTGGGGCCAGTCTAGGCATGCCCCCAGAAAAGTGATCGTGAGGTAGCGATTGGTTGGCGACCTCACAAGACGCCCGGAACAGGACAGCCGGGCGGTGGTTCAGGATCCGACGGGGGTGGCGGGCAGGAGGGCGAGCGGGCTCCGCTCCCCCACTGCCGGTTCGGGCACGTGCGAGACGATCACGACGGGGCAGCGGGCTTCACGCACGCAGGCCGCGGCCGTGGAACTGAGCGTGGGAGTGTCCAGGGAGCGGTGTTCCGGGGTGCCCACGACGAGCAGGTCGGCTTCTGCTGCAGCGCGCAGCAGGGCGGGGGCGACGAGGCTGCCGCCGACCACGAACGGGACAATACGCGGCCATAGGCGTTCCGCTTCGCGCACGGCACGGCGCAGGTGCCGGACGAGCCGGGAATGGCGTTCTGCGGCGGAGGGAGGCGCGCCCGCGTAGCTGGGCCAGGTGACTTGTTCTTCTTCAAGGACGTGCACGACCCACAGTTCGGAGTCTCGGGAACGCGCTTCTTCAGTCGCCCATTTGAGGGCAGCGAGGGAAATCGCCGAACCGTCGAACCCCACAACGATCCGGTTTTTCCGCTGTGTCGGAATCATCGGAAGTCCCCCTGCGTGCGGTTTTCCCACCCACTACCCAACCAATCAGGCGGGGTGACACCCGTCTACGGGAGAAGGGGGTCACAGCGGGGGACCTTGGTCCTGGGAAGCGCCGCCTCCCAGGACGAACACGTGGTCGCAGCCGGCAGGCACGCGCGCGGTCTGCCCCGCCACGTGCACGGTAACGGGGGGAGCGGTGGAAGGCGGCACGCTGATGCGCACCTCGTTGCGGTGGAACGACAGCCGGATTCCCCAATGGCCTTGGTAGGGCAGGACGAAGGAGAGGGAGCCGATCTCGGAGGGCAGCTCCGGGTCGAGGTGCAGCACGCCGTGGCGGATCTCCAAGCCGGTGTAGCAGCGGGTGACCAGGTCGACGGTGCTCGCCATCGCCCCCAGATGGATGCCTTCCGCGGTGGTGCCGCCTTGCACGTCGGCGATGTCGGAGCGCAGCGCTTCCACGAAGAACTGCCATGAGGCCGTGTGCCGGGTGCGGGCCATGACCCAGGCGTGGACGGCGGCGCTCAGCGTCGACCCGTGGGAGGTGCGGGCCAGGTAGTAGTGGATGGTGCGCGGGATGAGGCCGGGATCGTACTCGTAGCCCAGGTCGGTGAGGATGTCGGCGAACTCGTCCGGGGACAGCAGGAAGAAGAGCATGAGCACGTCGGCTTGTTTAGACACCTTGTACCGGTCGCAGGTGTCCCCTTCTGCTTCCAGGATCCGGTCGAGCCTGCGGATGTCGCCGTACGTGTTCCGGTAGTGCTCCCAGTCGAGTTCGACGAGGTGCTCATAGCCCGCGAACTGGCTGATGACCCCTTCGTGGAAGGGCACGCGCATGCGGGTGCGCACGTCTTCGAACAGCGCTAGCTCGTCGAGCCCCATGCCGAGGCGTTCCATGAGTTCAGCCCGGCTGCCGTCGGGCAGGATCCGCAGGATGTCGAGGGCCCGCCGCAGTACCCACACGGCCATGATGTTGGTGTAGGCGTTGTCGTCGAGGCCGGGCTCGTCCCGGTCGGGGTAGCCCTCGTGGTATTCGTCCGGCCCCATGACTCCGCGGATCACATACCGGTTCTGGGACCGGTCGAATGTGGCGAGCGAAGCGAAGAACCGGGCGATGTCCACGAGCAGTTCGGCCCCGAAGTCGAGGAGGAAGTCCACGTCCTCGGTGACCTGGTAGTGCTGCCACACGTTGTAGGCGATGGCGAGACCCACGTGGCGTTGCAGGTGGGAGGCGTCGGGAATCCAATGCCCGGAGCGCGGGTTGAGGTGCAGGCGCTGGGTTTCCTCCCGGCCGTCCATGCCGCTCTGCCAGGGGAACATGGCGCCGCGGTAGCCGGCGGCCCGGGCGGCAGCGCGCGCGGCGGGCAGGCGCCGCCACCGGTAGCGCAGCAGGGAGCGCGCGATCTGCGGGAACCGGGTGTTGAGGAAGGGGAAGACGAAGAGTTCGTCCCAGAACACGTGCCCCCGGTAGGCCTCCCCGTGCAGGCCGCGCGCGGGCATGCCCACGTCGAGGTCGGCGGTGTGGGGGGACAGGGTCTGCAGGATGTGGAACAGGTGCAGGTGGAGCACCATGGTGTGCTCGGGGTTGCTGATGGTCACGTCGCAGCGGCGCCACAGGTGCCGCCACGCGGTGGCGTGGCGGTGGAGCAGGCCGGTGAAGTCGGCGGCGTGTTCGACGGCGGCACGGGCCGCTTCCCTGCGGTTGCTGACCGCGTGGTCGAGGGAAGAGTAGACGGCCACGATCTTCTCCACCGTGACCTGTTCCCCTTGGGCTGCGGGAATCTCCAGGGTCTGTTCCACTAGTTCGTCTTGGCAAGTCACCTGGGTTTTCTGGGGTGCTGGTCCCGTGGTGACCGTGGTGCGGGCCGCGAGGACGATTTCGATGTCGGAGGTGGAGGTCCGGCAGCGCAGCCACATGCGGCCTGCTTCATCGCCCTCGGTGCCGCCTGGGCGCAGGTGGTCGCTGTTGAGGTCCCGGTAGCGGGCAACCCCGCTGTTGGTGACTCGCCCGTCCAAGCCGACTCGGACAGTGAGCGGCCCGGCCCAGTTTTCTGGGATGAGGGTGGTTTCCAATGCGGCGAGGTGCCGGTCGTCCATGGAGACGAGGCGGCGTTGGACGAGCCGGGTGCGGCGGCCTTCCTTGTCGACCACGGTTCCGGTGCGGGTCAGCACTCCGCGCCGCATGTCGAGTTCGAGCTGCTGGTCGGTGAGCTCGGCGCCGTCGCCGAGCCATGACCCGTCGGCGGCGCGGAAGGTGAACGGCAGCCAGTTGGGGATGTTGACGAGGTCTTCGTTGGTGACTTCGTGGTCGGCGACGATGGAGGTGAGCCGGTTGTAGCAGCCGGCAAGGTAGGTGCCGGGATAGTGCACTCCGTCGGCTCGGGATTCGGGGGCTGCGCCCCGGGTGGCGAACACGCCGTTGCCGAGGGTGCACAGCGCTTCCCGGAGTCCTTCCGTGGCAGGGTCGAAACCGTCGTAGCGCAGCAGCCACGGGTTCATGGCGATACCTCCGCACCAGTGAGTTCCAGGCTCGCCAAGCTGGACACGACGATGTGCGCCCCTTTCTCGTAGAGTGCGGCGCGCTGATGCGCCCGGTCGACCCCGATGACCAGGGCAAAACCGCCGCGTCGGCCCGCTTCGACCCCGGATAGGGAGTCTTCGACGACCGCGGTGGTAGCGGGGGAGACGTCTAACCGGCGGGCCGCTTCCAGGAACAGGGCAGGGTCGGGTTTGCTGGGCAGACGCAGCCGGGCCGCGTCAACCCCGTCAACCCGGACGTCGAACAGGTCGCTGATTCCGGCAGCGCGCAGCACTGCGGCGCAGTTGCGGCTCGCGGAGACCACGGCGAGGCGGATGCCCCGCTCCCGCAGGCGGTGGATGAGCCGGACCGTGGCAGGGTAGGCGGTGACGCCGTACTGGTCGATGTAGTCCTTGAAGTAGCGGTCTTTGCGGTCGCCCAGCGTCGCCACGGTCATGGTTTCGGGCCGGTCGGGTGGCGCGGTGTCAGGCAGGGTGAGGCCGCGGGAGGCGAGAAAGTCGCGGATGCCTGCGGTCCGTGCCTTGCCGTCCACATGGCGGCGGTAGTCCTCGATGAGGTCGAACGGCCGGAACGGGGGCCCGCCACTGCGGGACAGGTCGAGGAGGAACTCGTCGAAGGTCCGTTTCCAGGCGGCCGCATGCACGGACGCGGTGTCTGTGATCACCCCGTCCATGTCGAAGAGCACCGCGGTGATCCGGTCGAGCGGAAGAACCTGCCTGGTTGTGTCGCGCACCGTCACTGTGTTTCCTTCACGTCGTTCGAACAAGGTTCGGGGCGGCTGCGGCGAAGGCCGCGTTCCGGTGTTCCAGCAGCGCCGGGTGACGCCGACACGGCTGGCACGGGGCGAGGACGGTGGGCGTGCGGCCGCCACTCACCAGGAACTGCCGCGCCAGTGCACGTACTCGGGGACGACGTCGTCGACCCGCCAGTCGAGTTCGCTGACGACGTCCACCACGCCTTCCACGTGGCTGGCCCGCCGCACCAGGGTTTGGGCGAGGCTGCGCCGTTCCACGGTGCCCCACAGGGTGACGATCCCGTCGTCCACGGACAGGGCAGGCGGTTCTCCTCCCACGGGCTGGAGGGCTGCCACCAGTTCGGTGTGGACTTCTCTGGCAAGGTCCTCATCGCTGCGCAGGAACACCATGAGCAGGTCGCGGCGGGTGACCATGCCCACCAGGTAGTCGCCTTCGGTCACCACCGGCAGTTGTTTCACCCCGTGCCGTTCCATCACCCGGGCAGCCCGGGCCACCGATGTTCCAGGGGAGACCGTGACCGCGGGGTGCGACATCAACTGGTCGGCGCGGTTGGCAGCGGCTTTCTCCGCACTGTTGGCCCCGCCCGCCCCACTGATCCGGGCGCGGAGCCGGGCGCGCAGCGGCGGTGAATAGTCGTCGCCGCCAATGAACTCTTCTTTGTGGAGGAGGTCTCCCTCCGACACCACGCCGACAACCCGGCCCGCTTCGTCGACGACGGGCAGTGCGCTGACCCGGTGGTTGATGAGGGTTCTGACGATGGTTTTGAAACTGGTGGAGGCGACTACCGATGGTGGTTCGGCTGTCATGACATCACGGACGACGGTGCTGTCCATCTGTTCACTCCCTTGGACTTCGCGGACTCACCCCCCGGTGGAAGGCAGCCCTTCCGTGCGTTGTTGAGGCGCATGTCGTGCCGTGGACCGGGTAGTCCGCTCCCATCGCCCTCTGCCCACCACTGTGCGACTCGCAACACCTTTTTCGGTAGTGCCTTAGGGCCTGGGTGATCAGACCTTGGTGTCGCGGATGTCGTGGGAGGACGACCGTCGAGTCCGCGACTTTCGGGACTGTGCCGCCGGGCCGGACGGTGTGAGGATGAAAGCAGGCGGACCGGTCGCGGGAGGGGTAGTAGGGCGGCAACCGGAGGTCGGCATGGAGAAAGCGATCCTGGTCGGGGTCGACGGGTCCGCGGAAGCGTTGGACGCGGTTGCCTGGGCCGCTGATGAGGCCGCACGGCGGCATTGTCGACTGCTCGTGGTGAACGCCTATGTGATGCCGCGGGCGGAGGCCGCGTTCGGATGGTCGCCGGAGGCGATCAAAGAGGACGCGGCCAGCGTGATTCGCGCTGCTCGGGAACGCGCCCAGGAGGTGGCTCCCGGGCTTGCGGTCGACGACGCGGTGATCGTGGATTCGCCCGTGTCCGCTCTGCTCCGCAAGGCCCGGGACGCGGCGATGGTGGTGGTGGGCCTGCGGGGCCGCGGCGGGTTCCCCGGGCTGCGGATCGGTTCCGTGTCCTACCGGCTGGCAGCGCATTCGCCGGTGCCGACCGTGGTAGTGCCGGGGGTGGTGCCGCTGGGTGACACCGAGGTCGTGGTGGGGGTGAGCGGAGACCACCGCGCCGCCCCTGTGCTGGCGGAAGCGTTCGCCGCCGCCGCTGCGAGCAGCAAACGGCTGCGTGCGGTGCGCGCGTGGTCGGAGCCGATCCTGCCGTCGCCGGAGATGCGGCCGCTGCTGTACGACCCGGACGAGGTGCGGGGGTCGCACGCCCGGGAGCTGGCGGAGGCCCTGCGGCCGTGGGAGGAACGCTACCCGGATGTCACCGTGGTCCGCGACGTAGTGGAAGGCCAGCCGTCGGTGGTGCTTGCCGAGGCCGGGCGCGCGGCCCGGCTCATCGTGGTGGGCGCGCGCGGCGGCCGGGGGATCACCCGGCTGGCGTTGGGCGGGGCCGCCCACGGTCTGCTGCATAACGCGTCCCGGCCGGTCATGGTTGTGCCGGTCCAATGACCGGGGCAGACCGGCGGGACGGGTCCTGTTCCAGGCGTGGAGGGACAAAACCGGATGACTGGACCAGCGGTTGTGGACCGGCAGTGGCACACTGTGGCCGCCCACGAAGTATTCCCGGCCTTGGAGACGTCCCCGGACGGGCTCACCGAGGAGGAGGCGCGTCGTCGTCTCGCCGAGTACGGGCCGAACCGGTTGGAGGAGGCCCCGCCTCCGTCAGCCGTGGCGGTGTTCCTCCGCCAGTTCGCCAGCCCGGTCATCGCGATCCTGCTGTTCGCTTTGCTCCTCACGGTTGTCCTCCGTGAATGGCTGGACGCCGCGGTGATCGCGGCAGCGCTGCTGGTGAACGCGGGTATCGGTTTCGTCCAGGAGCGCAAAGCCGAACAGGCGGTGCGGGCGCTGATGAATCTGAGTCAGCCTCGTGCCCGCGTGGTGCGGGACGGCCGCCGCCGCGAGGTGGAGAGCACCGATCTCGTGCCCGGGGACGTGGTGTTCATCGAGTCCGGCAGCCGTATCCCCGCTGACATCCGCCTGGTGGAGGCGCACGCCCTGGAGGTCGACGAGTCGCTGCTGACCGGGGAGTCGGAGCCGGTGGTGAAGTCCACGGCGACGGCGGCCGCCGACGCCGGGGTGGGGGACCGCAGCGGCGTCGCGTTTTCGGGGACGATGGTGGTCAGCGGGCGCGGCATGGGGGTGGTGTACGCCACCGGTAGGCGCACCGAGCTGGGCGCGATCGCTGGGCTGTTGAAGAGCGAACCGGAGACGGCGACTCCGCTCAAGGAGCGGATGACGCGGCTGTCCCGGGTGATTGTGGCCGCCACCCTGGTGTCTGCGCTGCTGGTCATGGCGATCGGTTTGGTGCGGGGCGGCGACCCGATGGAGCTGCTGCTGGTGGCGGTGGCGCTCGCGGTTGCCGCGGTGCCCGAAGGGCTGCCGATCGTGCTCACGGTGGCTTTGGCGGTCGGGGTGACCCGCATGGCCCGCCGCAACGCGATCGTGCGCCGCATGCTCGCGGTGGAAGCGCTGGGCAGCGCCACGGTGATCGGCTCGGATAAGACGGGCACGCTGACCGAGAACCGGATGACGGTGCGGCGGTTGTGGAGCCCGGCGGGCGGGGAGGCCGGCCCGGCAGCGGTCACCCCCTATTGGGGGAATATCACGGAGCTGCCTCTCGAACAGGTCGACCCGTATGTGCTGCTGGTGCTGTGCGGGGCGTTGACGAATGAGGCCACGATGGCTTCCGAGGAGGGGAGGGAAGCTTCCGGGGATCCGACCGAGGTGGCGCTGCTGGAAGCCGCGTACGACGCGGAACTGCTGCACACGGCACGGGATGTGCGGTTTCCGAAGACCGCGGAGGTGCATTTCGAACCGGCCCGCCGTTTTTCCGCGACGGCCCGCCGCTGGGGGAACCGGGAGGTCTTGTTCGTCAAGGGAGCCCCGGAACGGGTGGTGGAGATGTGCGACGCCCAAGTGGGCCGGGTGGAAGCGGGACGGTGGCAGCCCGCTGCGCTGCGGCCCGGGGAGCTGCACGCGGCCGGGGAGCGGATGGCCGCGGAAGGGCTGCGGCTGCTGGCTTTGGCGGTGAGCAGACCGTACGAGCCGGGAGCCGTATCCGTGGATCCGCACGACCCGTCGGGGCTAGTACTGCTCGGCCTGGTCGGCATCATGGATCCGCCGCGCCCCGGGGTGCGGGAGGCGGTTCAGGACTGCCGCGAGGCAGGGGTCCGGGTGGTGATGATCACCGGGGACCATGCGGTCACGGCCCGCGCGATCGCCGCAGAGCTGGGGATCTGCGAGCCGGATGCGCCGGTGCTCACCTACCAGCAGATTGCGGGGTTGGACGACGAGGAGTTGCGGGCCGCGGTCGCCCAGGTGAACGTCTACGCCAGGATTCCCCCGGAAGGCAAGCTGCGGCTGGTGCGGGCGTTGGAAGCCAACGGCGAAGTGGTGGCGGTGACCGGGGACGGGGTCAATGATGCGCCCGCGTTGAAAGCGGCATCGGTGGGTGTGGCGATGGGCCAGGAAGGCACCGATGTAGCGCGGGAGGCAGCCGAGATTGTGTTGGCTGACGACAACTTCACCACGATCGTGCACGCGGTGGAGGAGGGGCGGGTCACGTTCGACAACATTCGGCGCGCCGTGTTCTTCCTGGTGTCGATCGGCGCGGCCATGGTGGTGGCGTTGACCGTGTCCACGCTGCTGGGGTGGCCGCTGCTCATGGTGCCCGCCCAGTTGCTGTGGCTGAACCTGGTGACGAGCGGGGTGCAGGACATCGCTTTGGTGTTCGAACGCGCCGAACCGGGCCTGCTGCGGCGGCCGCCGCGCTCGGTGCACGAGGGCATTCTCTCGCGGCTGCTGTGGCAGCGGGTGGGGGTGACGGGTGTGGTGATGGCAGCGGGCACGCTCGCGATGTTCTGGTGGGAGTGGCAGCGCACCGCATCGTTGACGGCGGCGCAGACGATGGCGTTGACGACCATGGTGGTGTTCATGGCGTTCCAGGCGGGGAATGCCCGGTCCGACACCCGGTCGGTGCTGGGGATGCCGCTGCGGTACAACCCTTACCTGGTGGTGGCCGTGGCCGGCTCGTTCGCGCTGCACGTGGCAGCGTTGTATTTCCCGCCGACCCAGGTTTTGCTGCGGGTGGAGCCGTTGGACGCTGCCGCGTGGGCGCGGATCGCTGCGGTGGCGGTCAGTGTCGTGGTGGTGGTTGAGCTGGAGAAGATGGTGCGCCGCGCGTGGGCGCGGCACGGGGAGCCATCAGGGGCCCGGCAGTAGCCGCGTGCGGCTGGCCGCTGATCTGTAGCCACGGGCGGCCGCGGGTTTGTCGTCACCGACAATGTCGGCCGATTTTTCTAGGGACCAGGTGGGGAGGCTGGCAGTAGCTCGGAGACGAAATCCGCGCTGCCCATGATCGACCGCTGGTGAGTATTCCTGTCATTCTTTGAGCAGCCGAATGCGTTGCGGTGTGCGCGTGTCCGCCTACCGCCTTTTTACGGGGGATGAACATTCGTGAGCGGACAACCGACAGGGGATGATCAACGTGGACGTCAGGACGCTGCACGACATCGCAGCTCTACCCGATCCGCTTGACCAGGCCCGCGCCGCCTCAAACGCCATGGCAACGCTGCAGGGACAGTCGATTGAACTGTCTCGGATTCGCTGCCAGGCGATTGTCGAAGCCCAGCAGGTCGGGATGCGGCAGGAGGAGATTGCTCGCCAGCTTGGGGTGACACCGGGGCGGATTTCGCAGATGAAGAAAGCAGGAATGGAAAAGGACGCACACCGTCCCCCTGTCGCGGGGCTACCGGGCCCAAGCCGCGGGTTTTGGTGGAGCGTGCCCTGTCTACACCGCCGCGGGTGCGTGGTTCTCAAAACCTGTGCTTGACCGAGACAGAACAGCAAGGACTGGCGGCGGAACGGAAGATGCTCTATGTCGGCCGGGAACCCGCCAGTGAGCATGTTGCTGCCGGGCTGCGGATTGATCCCGGCGACGATGTCATCGCCCGCCGCAAAATGTTTTGTCCGTACCGACGTGGCAGAAGGCACCCGGCTTGCCGAAGACGGGTTCGTCCTCCCCAGCCTGCAAGCAGCGATCGAAGAGCTGGGACACCGGTTTTCTCGCGCTACGGAGACGCTGGTTGCGCGCCCGCCCACTCTGTACGAGGCGGACTTGTTGGAGGTGCCCGGCGAGTGGGTGGTGCAGATCCTGCGGGTGAGCGTGTCTACCGACGATGTGCCGATCCACGCTTTGGAGACAGTGTGCGCTGCGTCCCGCCATGTCTTCACTATCGGCCAGGTTGCTGGCTCCGACCAGTTCTAGACCCGCAGTGAAGCGTGGACACCAGGACTTTTTGTGGTGATCACCGAGGTGTTCTCCCAGGTTTCCTGACCGGTGGGGTTCACGGGGTTTTCTGGAACAGGGACACCAGTCGGCGAGGAATTCCTTACCAATGCCTGCCCAGGGATTCCTCGTTCGACGGGTGACTCAGGAACCGGCTCCCTGCAAGCGGATGTGCTCAGGCGTCGCATTTCTTGGCGTAAGGAGGAGAGGCTGTTCCCCGGATCCGAAGTCCGGGGAACAGCCTTCGTCTATTGCAAGGAAGTGCTAGAGCTGCTTCCTCATTGACCTCAGGGCTGGCTGTTGTCCCAGGTGAGGTGGGTGTAGACGCCGTGGTGTCGGGGCGAGGGTGCCCCATGTGGTGGCGAGCTGCTCCACCAGATACAAACCACGCTCGTGCTCGGCCAGCAGGTCCTCAGGTTTGGTCGCGTGGGGGAGGGTGCCCTGGGTGCGGGGCTCGGTATGCATCCCGCGGGTGTCCATGTTCACCGTCACATGGAATCCGCAACCACCCGCGCCTGGGGACGAGAATGAAGCATCCCATGCGCTGCGGGGGAAGGCGCCTCGTCGCCCCGAGACTGCCCCGGCAGGAATCCGGATTCCTTTGCCGGTCAACGCTTCTCGGCGTGCACCACCATGACCGGGCACCACGCGTGGGTCAGCACGGTCTGACTGACCGAGCCCAGCAGCATGCCGGTGAAACCGCCGCGGCCCCGGGACCCCACCACCACTAGATCCGCGTGCTGCGACTCGGTGACCAGTACCTCGGCGGGATGCCCGACGACCACTTCTTCTTCCACGGGCACGTCCGGGTAGCGTTCCCGGTGCCCGGCCAGCGACTCGGAGAGGAACCGGCGGGCCTCCGCCAAAGCTGCACCCTGCTCCGGAGTGCCCTCGGCGTCAGGGGTTTCCAGCGCGGCGAACACCCCGTGGGAGGCACGGGATGCTACCGCAACCGTCCGCACGGTCGCCTGTCGGGCCGCCGCCTCCGCGAACGCCCGTTCCGCCGCGGCCCACGCCGCTGGGGAACCGTCCACCCCCACCACGACACGGTTCGTCAGCGTCCGCTCCTCGCGGTCCGGCACGATGACCGCCGGACACTCCGCGAGCGCCGCAAGCTGGATGCCGACCGAGCCGAGCAGGACGGCGCGCAGCCCGGCAAGCCCGCGGGACCCCGCCACGATCACGTGCGCCCCCTCGGACTGCTGGACCAGTGTGGGACCGGGGGCGCCCACCACGTGCAAAGCATCCACTTCGACGTCGGGTTCCCGCTTCCGCACCCGCTCCACGGCCTCGTGTACGAGCTGCCGGGCGTGGCTTTCCGCGGTCCCCCCTTCAGCGTCGCGGGACGCCCGCTTCCGGAACGGATGGTCGACAACGTGCACCACCCGCAGCTTCCGGCCCCACAGGCGCGCCTCCTGCGCCGCCCAGTCGAGTGCGCGGAGGCTCCCCTCCGACTCGTCGACTGCCGCCACGATCAGGCCGCTGCTGGGTGTGGACATGGTGCTCCTTCGAAGGACCGGCGGGCGCTACTCGATGTGGCGGCGCGCCGCTTCCGCTTTCAACTGGGCCGCATAGGCGGCAGCCTGGGTGCGGCGCTGCATGTCCAGCTTGGCGAGGATGCTGGACACGTAGTTTTTCACCGTCTTCTCCGCCAAGAACACGCGCTCGCCGATCTCCCGGTTGGTGAGCCCTTCACCGATGAGTTCGAAAATGCGGCGCTCCTGTTCCGTCAGTTTGGCGAGCGGGTCCTCGCGTCGTTCCCGTTCGCGGAGGCGTTCCATGATGCGGGCCGTGCTCTGCGGGTCCAGCAGGGAGCCGCCGCCCGCCACTGTGCGGACTGCGCCCACCAGGTCCGAGCCGTGGATCTGCTTGAGCACATACCCGGAGGCCCCCGCCATCACCGCCTGGTAGAGGGCTTCGTCGTCGGAGTAGGAGGTGAGCATCAAGCAGGCCAGCTCCGGGAGCCGGGAGCGGACCTCGCGGCAGACCTCCACCCCACTGCCGTCGGGAAGCCGCACGTCGAGGACTGCCACATCTGGGCGCACCGCGGGGATCCGGGCGATCGCGTCGGCCGCGGTCGCCGCTTCACCGACGACTTCGATGTCGCCTTCGGACTCCAGAAAGGCGGTGATGCCACGGCGCACCACGTCGTGGTCGTCGACGAGGAAGACCCGGATGGGGTCCGCGGTTTCCGCCATCGGCTTGTCCTTCCCTCGTGTGGCCTGCTCCTGCCTTCACGCGGAGTGCGCAGCAGCCGGTGAACTCGCGGATGTGCTCGTCCACCGCTGGGGGACGACCGCCACCGGGCAGCGCGCGTAACGTAACACTCCGCAACTCACCGATCCCAATTCCTGAAGCACTTCCATGATGCCGTGCCCGCGTCCGTGCGAACCCACCACGAGAAGGTCCGCTTGGTCACTTTCGGCAACCAGCACCGGAATCGCTGCGCCCGGGACGACATCCCACTCCAGTGCCACATCCGGGTATTCGTCCTGCAAAGCGGTGAGAAAACCGGAGATGCGGGTGCGGGCCTGCTCGGGGGATGGGGTCTGCTCGGCGGGCCACGAGGGGTCCTCTTCGGTGAGCCAGGCGAACGCTGACGGATCCCACGCCAAGACGACACGCAACCGGGCCTGCCACGTGCGGGACAGGGTGAACGCCAGGTCGACAGCGGCACGCGACTGCTGTGAGGCATCGGTGCCCGCCACCACGCGGGAGAGGCTTGTGCGGGACGCTCCTTCCGGAACCACGACCACCGGGCAAGAGGCGCGGAGCACGAGCCGAGTCGTGGCTGACCCGGTCACCAGCGACTCCACGGTTCCGCTGAGACCGCGAGAGCCCACCACCATCAGCTCGGCCCGGCGGCTCTCCTGCTCCAAGCAGGCATCGCGCGGCCCCGACACCACCTCCCCGACGACGTCGAGGGCTGCGTCGGCTGCGCGAGCGCGCGCCACCCGGGAGTCCACGAGCTCTTGGGCGAGTTGGCGGGCCGCCTGCTCGCCGGCTCTCCGGCGCGCAGGGAACAGGCGGGCTAGCAGACTCGGCTCGGGCACGTGCACGATACGCAGCGGCCGCTGCGCCCGGATCGCGTGGCGGACGGCCCAGTCGAGGGCACGGTCCCCGTTGGCTGAACCGTCCACCCCCACCACGATCGGCAGAGACTGCGGTTGCGCGGTCATGGCATCGACTCGTGCTCGATGCGCCGCCCGGTGACCTGCTTGGGGATGATGGTGATGAACAAGTCCCGGTCCCCGGCCGCCCACGGCTGGACCGGCGCGGTCTTCCGCAGCCGCTCCAGTTCGACGGGGTCGCGGACTGGGCGGGCAAGTCCCACGACCAGCACGCTCCATCCTTCGTTGGTCATCCCGTCCAAGCGGTCGACTTCGAAGGAGATGTACTGGTTGGACGCGTGTTCGGCGATGATTCCGTGCCCTGAGGTGCGGAAGATGATGGTTTCGTTGCGGACGAGGAAGTTGACGGGAAGCACAGTCGGCGCGGCTTCACCGGGCATGGTGAAGGCGATACGCCCCACCCCGCCGGCTTTGATCAGCTCCATGCATTCCTGCGAGTCGATCTCCTGGAGCTTGGGTTTGGGAACCCGGGTGACGTGGGCTCCTTCGGGTTCGTCGAAGCCCATGCCGAGGAGTGCTTCCGGGGTGGTCTGAAGCGCGTCGGCGAGGCGGGAGAGCGCGCCCGGGCTCAGATTGGGCGGGTTGCGTTCCAGATAGTCGATGTACCCTGCGGCCATGCCCGCGCGTTCGGCCACTTCCTCCTGGGAAAGGCCCAGTTCGGCACGGCGGTAGGCAACCCGACGTCCGAGATCACCCCGGGCCCGTTGGTCCTTGATGTTCACGACATCCTCCCAGTTGTTGGTGCCTCACCTGCGCGACTAACCCCTTTCCCCTTGATCATGCTCGGCGCGCTCAGACCTGTAGCGGGCCGTTCGGGCCAAGTGGCCGAGACAGGAGTCCCTTCCCTCGGCGCCTAACGTTCCCCAGCCAGGAGAAATGGAAGGACGAACGTCCTGAATTGTCCGCTCCGATGGGCACTGTCAGCGGTAGGGCCGTTCGGGATAACACAGTGTGCGGAGGGAAAAACCGGGAGATGGAGGGGCCACGTGGCGACGAAAAGCGCGGAGCAGGGGGTGGAGCAGCACGGCGGGCGCACCCGGTTCGGAGTCGTCGTGGGAGTGGACGGTTCCGAAGAGAGCTGGCGGGCACTGGACTGGGCGGCCCGGGCCGCGGTGGAGCGCGGCACCGGGCTGGAGATCGTGTACGCCCTCGTCGACCCCCTGGCCGCGGACGCCGACGACACCCTCAACCAGGCCAGTGCACTCCTGGCCCGAGCGGAAAGCCAGGCGCGTGCCGCGTACCCGAGGCTGGCCGTGCAGACCACGATGGTCCCGGGAGGGGCAGTCAGCACGCTGAGCACCGCCTCGCAGACCGCGGAACTGCTGGTGGTGGGAACGCGCGGGCACGGGGCGCTCGCCTCGCTGCTGCTGGGGTCGACGAGTGTGGGGGTGAGTGCCCGGGCGTCCTGCCCGGTAGTGGTGGTTCCGCCCGGTGCCGAGGTGGATTACCGGTACGGCTGCCAGGTCGTGGTGGGTGTGGACGGCTCGGATGTGTCCACGGAAGCGCTGCGGTTCGCGCTTCGGGAGACAGCTCGGCTGGACGGTTCGCTCACCGTGGTGCACGGCTGGCAGTTGCCCGCACCCCTCGACCCCATGGCGTTGTCTGCCGCCGGGTACACCATGAACTTCACCGTGTTCGAGGAGCGCACCCGGAAATACATCGACGAGCTGGTTGAGCAGGCCAGGGCTGACGAGGCTGTGGACGTGCCCGTGGGGGTGCGGATCGTCTACGAGCACCCCGTGCAGGCGCTGCTCGATGCCAGCCGGTACGCCGACCTGGTGGTGGTGGGCTCGCACGGGCGGGGGAGCGTGGCCGGGCTGTTTCTCGGCTCGGTGAGCCAGTCGGTGCTGCACCGTTCTGCTGCACCGGTCGCGGTGGTGCGGCACCGGAACGACGATTGGGAGGAGTGAGCAGCCGCCGCGCAGCGCCGCTCTCGTATCACCGGGGGGAGCGGCGCAGTGAGCGGACTTGCCCTTCGTAGAACCCGTAGCGGGCCAGCGGTTCCACGAGTTCCCGCTCTTCATAGGAGAGGTGGGACAGCAGCACGTCGGTGAGGACGTCGACGGCTTCCTGCAGCGGAGCGAAGTCGTCCGGCTGGGAGATGAACTCGACGAGGGCCCGGTCCACGTCGTTGAGGACCCGGTGGATGACCTGGTGCTCCTCGGTGAGCCGGTCGATGACGGGTTCCAGTGCCTCCTCTTGGGTGCGCAGGTGCGGGAAGACGGAGTCGTCTTCCAGGGTGTGGTGCTGGGTGACGACCCGGCAGTAGGAGGCGCAGTAGGCGCCCAGGCTCCAGTTGTGCTGGCGCAGGGTCATCTGGTTGATCGCGGAGCGGGCTTCCCCGGCGCTCAGCGTCCCCACGCGGACCTGGTCGATGAGTTCCCGTAGGCGGCGGAGTTCGGCGCGCAAGTGGTCGTGCACGTCGATGAGGTGCTGGCCGAGGGCACGGGAGACGTCGTCGTAGGCGACGTCGGGACCGGATTCGGGACGGCTGGGCCGCGTGTCTTCGTCGAGCAGTTCCCGGCTGCGCGGGTGGAGGCGCGTGCCGTCGTCGGGGGTGGGGGCCACGCCGAGGCGTTCGTATTGGCCCTGCTCGGAGGCGGCCGGTGCCTGGCTGGAAGCCGGTTCGGCGGCGGAAGGTTCGGTGACGAGGGCGGCACCCGGTGCGTCCGCGGGACGCGGGCGGGACCGTTCCGCGGCGACAAGTTCCCGGACCGCGGGGGCGACCTCGTGGGCGAACCGCTGGATTGCCTCCGGGTGGTCGGTGCCGAGCAGGAACACGCTGATCCCTTCGGTGAGGGCGAGTTCGGCGAGCTCCTCCACCCACTGGTCCACGGGCCCGTTGAGGAAGCCGTTGTTGGACCGGGCGAACACGCCGTTGATGTTGAGCAGGCGGCGGATCGCGGCGGGGTCGCGGCCTGCTTCCGCGGCGGCCTCGTCGATGATCGCGTTGCCGCGGGCGAGGTCGCCCAGGCTGGAGAGGTAGGGCACGCTAGGCAGCCAGCCGTCCGCGGCGCGGCCTACCAGGCGGAGCATGCGCGGCTTGTAGGCGCCCAGCCAGATTTCGATGGGATGGGCGGGGGCGGGGCCGCGTTTTGCGCCCGCCACCCGGTAGTGCTCGCCGTTGATGCGCAGGGCGCGCCGCTCCTCGGTGTTCCAGATCCCGCGGATGATCTCTATGGCTTCGGTGAGCGCCTGGACACTCTGGCCGGGGGTGAGGCGGCGGCCGCCCATGGCTTCGATCGCGTCCCAGAAAGCGCCCGCGCCCAAGCCCAGTTCGATACGGCCGCCGCTGAGCAGGTCGAGGCTGGCTACGCTGCGGGCCAGCACGGCGGGCTGGCGCAGCGGCAGGTTGAGCACGTTGCCTGCCAGGGTGATCCGCTCGGTGCGGGCGGCGAGGTAGGACAGCAGGGTCCAGGTGTCGAAGAACGCGGACTGGTAGGGGTGGTCCTGGAAGGTGGCGAGGTCCAGCCCGGACTGCTCGGTGAGCTGGGTGAGGCCGACTACCCGTTCGGGATTCTGGTTGCTTGGCGTGAGGAAGGTGCCGAAACGCAGTTCGTGGCCGTAGTCGGTCAAGAGCGGTCCCCCGAGGAAGCGGCCGGGGCGTCGCATGCCCCGACACCGTCGTCCATATCGTTGATTAATCAACCTTATCCGACGTGGGTGATCTATCAACCTAGGGTGGGTGTGGTGCCAGGCACCGGCACGCCCGCGACAACCCGCGGAAAGGAAACCCATGGCTGACCGGGGTCAAACCTCGCCTGCCGCCCCCGCCACGCCCAGACCCGGGCAGACCGCGATGTCCTGGCCGGTGCTGGCGGCTGTGGCCGCAGGCGGCGCACTGGGCGCACTCGCCCGCGCAGGGCTCCTCGCCGCCACCCCGCAGCATCCGGCCACCGCGGACTGGGGAACAGTCCTGGTCAACGTGCTCGGATGCGCGCTGATCGGCGTGCTCATGGAGACCCTTACCCGCCGCCCGAACCCCCATCCGCTGCTCCGCCCCTTTCTTGGCGTAGGCGTCCTCGGCGGTTTCACCACGTTTTCCGCTGCCATAACCGACGCCACGGACGCTTTCGCTGCCCACCAGCCAGGAGAGGCGCTGCTCGCCATCGCCGCCAACCTGATCGGCGCCCTCCTCGCCGTCAGTGCCGCGGCGGGCGCAACCGCGACGCTCCTCGACCGGGCCGCGCAACGGAAGAAGACGTGATGACAGCGCTGCTCACCGCAGTAGGAGCGGCTTTCGGCGCCCTACTGCGCTACTGCCTCAACTGTGCCGCAGCAGCCCGCGGCACCACCGGTTTTCCCTGGGGCACGTGGTGTGTCAACACTCTCGGCTGCCTGCTCGCCGGGGCGCTGGCCGCGCTGCCGCTGCCTGCAGCGGTAGCGGCTCTGGCGGGTCCCGGGCTGTGCGGGGGACTCACCACCTACTCCACGTTCAGCTACGAAACGGTGCGGCTGCTCGCCGAGAGGAAGTGGACGCACGCGCTGGGCAACATCGGGGCGAACCTCGCCGCAGGGGTTGGCGCGGCAGTGCTCGGTATGGCTGCGGTCGGCTGGTTCCTGCGGTGACCGCGCAGCCCCAGGCACTGGATGATCTGTCAACTATTCTGGGGGCATGGGCGACAGCACCCCCCTCCGACCGCGGGAACTCCGCGCGTGGACCAGCTACCAGCGCATGAGCGCCGCGCTGTACGCGCACCTGCAGCAGACCCTCCACCGGGACACAGGACTGTCCTGGGCCGACTACGAAGTGCTGCGCGCCCTGCACTCCAGCCCGGAGGGCCGACTCCCGGCCCTGGACCTGCGCTGCGCTCTCGGCTGGGAGAAGAGCCGCCTCTCCCACCAGGTCCGCCGTATGGCCGAACGCGGACTGCTGTGCCGGGAACCCAACCCCGCCGACGCGCGCAGCGCCGTCGTCTGCCTGCTCGACAAAGGCCGCCGAGCCATCGAGAAAGCCACCCCCGAATATCTGGCGCGGCTCCGCGCCGACTTCCTCGACCTGCTCACCCCCGCACAGCTCGACGCGCTCACCGAGATCAGCGAGACCGTGCTCGCCCACCTGGTGTGCCGAGACCAGGAACCCCCTCGGGAGGCTGCGTCCGGCACCGGCCAGCCGAGCCGAGACAGCCGCTGAGCCCTGCTGCACAGCCGCGGCCGCCGTTACCGGACTGCCTTCCCGGGTAGTCGGCAGTCACGGCCGCGCGGTTCCCACGCCCAGCGCCCGTGCTGGGCGCTGTCGAACCGCAGGCCCTGTCCCTGTCACCTTGCGCGAGGAAGGCCAACCATGACCGGTATCACGATCATCGGCGCTGGCAGTATGGGCCGGGCAATCGGCACCCGTGCTGTCGCGGCGGGCCGCAGAATCCAACTCCTCGACCGGGACCCGGACAAGGCGCGGAGCCTCGCCGTCCAGCTAGGAGGAGACATCCTCACCGGAGCTGTCGGCGACGCCCCCGACGGGGACATCGTCGTGCTGGCGGTGCCCTTCGAATCAGCGAAAGCCGTGGTGCGCTCCTACGGGGACGCCCTGGCCGGACGGACCATCGTGGACATCTCCAACCCCGTCGACTTCGCCACGTTCGACTCGCTGGTCGTCCCACCGGGCACTTCCGCAGCCGAAATCATTGCCGACCTCGCCCCCGACAGTGCTTCCGTCGTCAAAGCGTTCAACACCACGTTCGCCGAGACCCTGACCGAAGGGAAAGTGGCGGGCCAGCCGCTCGACGTCTTCATCGCGGGGGATGACGCAGAAGCCAAACGCGCGGTCGCGAACCTGGTCGAGGAGATGGGGCTGCGACCCATCGACGTGGGACCGCTGCGCCGCGCCCAGGAGCTGGAAGGGTTCCAGTTCCTGATGATGACGCTCCAAGCCGATCCGGCGAAACAGGACTTCAACTGGAACACCGGGTTGAAAATCCTCACCCCCATCTGAGCAGCGCTCGGACACCCCGCAGCCGGAGGCGCTGCCTGCCGAGAAGCAGCGGGTGGGACGCGTGAGGGCAGGCAGCAGCCTCCCAGCCGACAGCAGAGGGCGCCCCACCCGGCGGGGCGCCCTCGTCGGCCTCAGGTGCGGCAGCGGTCAGAACGCGGCTGCGGCGGCCTCCGCCACCGCCTGGTCCTGCTCCCCGGTTCCGCCGCTCACCCCGACCGCACCCACGACCGTGCCGTTGCGCCGCAGCGGGACCCCGCCCGCGAAGATCATCACGCGGCCCCCGTTGGAGGCGTGGATGCCGAAGAACTGCCCTCCGCTCTGAGAGTGCTCGGCCAGCTCCTTGGTGGAGATGTCGAACGCTCGCGACGTGTACGCCTTGTTGATCGAAATGTCGATACTGCCGATCCACGCGCCGTCCATCCGGACATGCGCCACCAGGTTGCCGCCCGCGTCCACGACCGCGATGTTCATCGGCTGCCCGATCTCGGCTGCCTTGGCCTCGCCAGCTTCGATGACCCGGCGGGCCTCCGCCAACGTCACACTCACCGTACTCCCCCTCAGCTCTCCTGCTGCGGTTTGAGCAGGACCTTCGTCCAGCCTTCCTCCCGCTTGTCGAACTTCTCGTAGGCTTCGGGAGCCCGCTGGAGCGGGATCCGCTGCGAAACCACGAAGCTCGGCTTGGCCCGCCCAGCGATGATCAGGTCGCGCAACTGCCGGTTGTAGGCCTTGACGTTGGCCTGCCCGGTGCCCATCCGCTGGCCTTTCTCGAACAGCTTGCCCATCGCGAACAGCAGCTCGCCCTGCTTCGCGCTCTCCGACGGGGCGCCCGGGTCCTCGGTGACGTACAGGCCCACCACCCCGAGAGCGCCCGTGGGACGGACCGTGTCGACCAGCGTGTTGAGGACGAGCGCGGGCTGCTCTTCGCCTTCCGGGGCCGTCGCCTGGTAGCCAACCGCGTCGATGCCTTTGTCCGTGCCCTCGCCGTTGGTGTGCTCCTTGATCTGGGCGACCGGGTCCCCCTTGGAGTAGTCGATGGGGATGGCTCCGATCCGCTCGGCCAAAGACAGCCTGCTCGGCACCCGGTCCACCACGAACACGCGGGAAGCGCCGCGCAGGATCGCGGAGTAGGCCGCCATGAGCCCCACCGGTCCCGCACCGAACACGCTCACCGTCTCCCCCGGGCTGACCTGCGCCAACTCTGTGGCGTGGTAGCCGGTGGGGAAGATGTCGGCCAGCAGCGCGAAATCGTCTTCGAACTCGGTGCCCGGCGGCAGCTTCAGGCAGTTGAAGTCCGCGAACGGCACCCGCAGGTATTCGGACTGGCCGCCTTGGTAGGGGCCCATCGCCACGTAGCCGTACGCGCCGCCCGCGAAGCCCGGGTTGACGGTGAGGCAGAACCCGGTCTTGCCCGCAAGGCAGTTCTTGCAGAACCCGCACGCCACGTTGAACGGGAGAACCACCCGGTCGCCTTTGCGGATGCTCGCCACCCCGGAGCCGACCTCTTCGACGATCCCCATGTTCTCGTGACCGAACACCATGCCGGGGGTGGCGCCGGTGCGCCCCTCGTACATGTGCAGGTCGGAGCCGCAGATCGCGGACGTGGTCACGCGGATGATCACGTCGTTGGGATCCTCGATCCGCGGATCGGCCACCTCTTCCACTGCGACAGTGAACGGCTCCTTGTACACGACCGCTTTCACAGTTCCTCCTCACGTCGTTGCCGGTTGGGGGCCGGCTACCCGCGGTCGCTGCCCCCTATGCCCCGGTCACGTGGCTTGCCGGGTAGGTTGCGGTCCGGTGTTCGAGGTCGGGTCCGGGCCGCCCTGGTCGAGGCGGAACGGCGGATACTGGTCGGTCATCAGCGCGGCGTAGGCGACGACCCGCAGCGCCCAGCGGTGCAGGCCCAGCAGGAAGTTGAAGATGCCGCGCGGGTATCCGCCGGTGAACAGCAGCGCGAGCGCGGCGATCAGGACGAGCAGGCTCATCAGGCTGGGCATGAACCAGCCCTGCATCATCCACTGGCCGTTCTCCGACACGGTGGTGGTGCTGTCGCTGAACCAGTCCATGCCTCCGGACTTCCGGAACCCGCCGGAAGAGAACGCTGAGACCACCAGGTAGTGCGGGATCGCCAGCAGCCACCACTTGACGAGGACCAGCCCTCGGGACAGCCGCTGGGGATAGGCCACATCCAGTTGTGCTGGATAGTCCACGTCGGCGGAGAGCGAGAACGGCGGATAGCGGTCGGTGCCCAGTACCCCGTGGGCGTAGAACGTGACCCGCCAGCTCCAGCGCAGCACGCCCACGTTGAAGTCGAAGATGCCGCGCGGATAGCGGCCGGTGAACAGGATCGCGAAGAAAGCGACCACGGTCAGGACAGCGAACGCGATCCACAGGAAGAACAGCACGATGTAGTGCGGGATCGCCAGCAGCCATTTGACAAGCCACAGCCACCGGCTGACCCCGGGGTCGAGAGTGCCGCTGACATGGAGCGGATAGTGCCGGGTAGGAACCGCGAACTCGGACACCTCGCCACCTCCTCGAGGTTGTGCGGTAGGCACGCGGCTACCCAGCCGGATGACCACGATTCACCACTCCCGGTCCGCGCAGTCCAAGCAAGCAGCCAACACTCCGGAAAGCAGGCGCTGGGCGGGGCGCGGCAAAGAGCGGGTGCGCGAGCCCACTGGCGCGGTCGGCCTGTCCCGTGCCGTCGTACCAGGTCACAACCGGCCGACGCCGGGTAGGGGACACCGGACACGGTTTCGGGAGGCACGACATGCTGGTGATGATCGGATACGCGAGCGTGCACGGTTCCACGGAGGGGATTGCGCGGCGGTTAGCCGACCGTCTCCGCGCCTACGGCCACAGCGTGGACGTCCGGCCGTTGGACAAGCCCATGGATGCGCTCGTCCTCTACGACGCGTTCATCCTGGGCAGTGCCGTGCACGGCGGGTCGTGGCTGCGGCAGGCCACCGGCTTTGCTGAGCGGGAGGCGGAGATCCTGTCGCGGCGGCCCGTGTGGCTGTTCAGTGTCGGATTGGCGCGGGTCCTCGGCGGCCGGTTCGCTTCCGCCGGGGACGTGCCTAAAGGAGTGCCGGAGGTGATCCGCGACACCGGGGCGCGCGACCACCACTTGTTCGCGGGGGCGATCCAGCCCAGCCATCTGCCGGTGTTCGGCCGCTTCCTCTACAAGGCGATGGGGGGACGTTACGGCGACTTCCGGGACTGGGCAGAGGTGGACGACTGGGCGGAGAGCATCGCTGCCCAGTTGACCATGGTCACCAGGTAAGCCGGGGCGGGCCTGTGCCAGGGGGTCGGCTTGACCCGGGTGAGGCAAAGAGCGGGAAAAGCAGTGAGCCGGGACCTCGTGTCGAGGTCCCGGCTCTGTCGCGGAGGATCGGGGATTTGAACCCCGGAAGGGCTTACGCCCTAACCGCATTAGCAGTGCGGCGCCATAGACCGGACTAGGCGAATCCTCCTGGCTGGGACAAGGGTACAGAGAGAAGGGGCCAAGGTGCAAAACAAAACTGAGCACCCGTCCACCTACTGATACTTTAGCGGGGTTCTGCGGTTGGGGACAGTGGGACGGGAGACGGCTCCTGTGGCCGGGAACGCGCAGGTTGCTGGGGTGGGGCGGGGCCCAGCGGGGGCAGGCGTAGCGTCAGCCGGATCGTGGGCGGGAGGGCTGTTCCCGCACCAGGTCGGCGTCGTGCCGCAGCTTCGCCACGGCGCGGGAGACCGTGCTTTTCACCGTGCCCACGCTGATTCCCAGCACTGAGGCGATCTCTGCTTCGGACATGTCCTCGTAGTAGCGCAGGATCACGGCGAGGCGCTGCCGGTGCGGCAGCCGGTTGATGGCGCGGCTGACCGTGTCGGTCAGGTCGGTGCGCCAGCTCGGATCGTCGACCCGCTGCTCGGGGATCTCGTCGGTGGGGTAGACGTCGAGACGGCGGCGTCGCCACTCGGAGATCTGCGTGTTGACCATCGCGCGGCGCACATACTGGTCCCTGGCGTTCGGGCTCGTGATGCGGTCCCAGGCGAAAAACGTTTTGAGTAGCGCGTTCTGGAGGAGGTCTTCGGCGTCAGCGTGGTTGCCCACGAGCGACTGCGCCATGCGCCGCAGGGCAGGGCCACGGCGCCGCACGTATTCGGCGAACTCGTCGTGCGTGGCCTGCGTCGCTCTGTCCACATGACCACCGATCCCTGGGGAGAGTGTTTTCCGTCACATAGCCATAGTGTTCTCACTGTGGCATGGACGATGTCCGTGTTTTCCCTGCTCAGGGGCATTCTTTGGTAAAAAGGGAGGATATGCGCCCCATGGTCCGAAGCTGCCGAGATGAGGACATTGGTTCGGTATGTCAGGGCTGGACGGGCTCGCGTGGCGGCGCACGCCTCGAGAACAGCCGCCGTGCCGTTGCTGGGCACGGCACTAGGGGACAATGGGAGGGCTTTTCCCCAGCGTGTGGACAGCGGGACGCGCTGGTCCCCAGTGGAAAGGACACACGGTGGCAGCGGACCGGACAGGGTACATTCACGACCGTCGTCGGCTGACCGCTGCCCTCCTCGGCCCGGAGGCAGCCCCCGACCCCCATCCGGCCCCCGCCCACGTCGTCCGGGGGACGCTCACGGACATCAGCCCGCACATGCTCGGCCTCGCCACCCCCGAAGGCGAGCGGCGTTTCATCCTCACCCCGCAGACCACCTTCTGGTACGGGGGCGAATGCGCGCCCCGTGAACTGCGCCCCGGACAGGACGTCCTCCTCCGCTGCACTCCAGGGGCCGAACTCGTCGTGGAACGGGTCTGGGCGGACCTCGCCCGGGCCACCGGGGTGATCACCGCGGTCGACGGCGACACGGTGACCGTCGCCACGGGACACGACCGTGCCCCGGTCACCGCGGTCATCCCCTACCGGGCATCCGGGCGGATGCGGGTCCGGCACCCCCGCCTGGAACCGGGATACCTGTTCGACGCGGTGGGCGTGCGCGACGGGGACACGGTCCGGGCCCTCATCCCCGCCACCACCCAGCCGCCCTACCCCGTAGTGGAGACTCCGCGGCGGCCCCCGCAGCACCGCTCCAGCGCGCAGGTGGCAGGAATCGCCTCCTGGTACGACCCGGTGCGCGGACAGGACACGGACACCGACCCGGACGGCATGCTCATGGGGGTGGCCTACCCGGCCCTGGACCGGACGGGCGACTGCGGCCCTGCCTGCGACCGGGCAACCCCGTGCGCACCGCTGCCGCTGCTGTCCCTCGGGGCGACAGTCCGCGTGGTCAACGAGTGCACGCGTGTTTTCGCGGTCCTGCCTGTCGTGGCCTGCGGGGCGGCAGCCAGCCACTTCTGTGACCGCTGCACGGTGTGCGACGCCCCGGCCAGCGGTCGGATCGCGGAACTGACCCTTGCCGCCTTCGTGGCGTTGGGGGGACAGCCGGAATCCGGCTGCTGGAGCGCGACCCTGACCGTAGGTGGACTGTGAGCGAAACCCTCCAAGACGTCCAGTTGTGGATCCTGACCGCTGTCCTGCTGCTCGGCGCAGGAACCAAGGCGGTGGACCGCACCGCCCAAGGACCGGCAGTGCTGCTCCCGGTCCCGCTGCGGCGGCCGTTCACCGTGGCTCACGCGGCCGTTGAAGCGGGTTTAGCGGCGGGGCTGCTCTTCTGCTCCGGGGGCGCGGCATATGCCGTCAGAGGGGCGACTGCGGTTCTTTTCGCGGTCGGCCTGGTGGCGCTCGTCCGGTTGCGGCAGCGCGACCCGGAGATGGGGTGCGGCTGTTTCGGCGGGTTGAGCACGGAGCCCATCGGCTGGCGGGCACTGACCCGCAGCGGGCTGTTCCTTGCGGCAGCGGTCGCCACGTTCGGCCTGCCGCACTCCGGATGGGCGGCCCTCGTCCATGCCACGCCCTGGCATGGGGTGCTGTGCGCTGCAGAAGTCGCTGTCGTGGCGGTGCTCTCCCCGGAACTGCGGGAAGCCGTAGTCCGGTTGCGCTCCCCGGTCCCGTGCGAGCTGCGCGAAGTGTCCCGAAAGCAGATGGTGCGGCGGCTGCACGCCAGCCGGGAGTGGCACAAGCAGCGTCCCCTCTTGGCCTCCCCGGAGCCCGTGGACACGTGGCGGCACGGCTGCTGGTGGTTCGCCCGCTTCGCCGGTCAGGAAGGGGATCGGGAGTTCTCCGTGGTTTTCGCGGTTGAGGTGGGGCGGCGCCGCCCCGACGTGCGGTCCCTGGTCGTGGAACCTCCGGCGGAATAGGGGGTGCTGATAGTGGCGGCCCGCGGACGGTTGTGGGAGGCGAGGGGGCGGGGGCGGAGACGGCCCTGCCGTAGCGGACCGGGCGGCTGCCCGACCCGCCACGGCCTGCACGACCGGCCGGTGTCCGTCCCCCGCCGCTGGGGAACCTCCGCTCGCCTCACCACCGATGAGGGTGGAACGCGACAGTGGGGGCTACGTGAAGGGGGCGGTGCCTTACCCCAGGACCTGGTGCTGGTGCTCCAGGGCGGCGATGGCGAACTCGGTGAGCCGCTGCTCTGTCTCCGGGCCCCCGATCATGGACACCGACCCCAGACGCCCGTCCTCCCGGTAGAGGAGGCTGTAGAGCGCTATCGGAGCCCCTTCCGCGGACTCCATTTCGACGACCACGCCGCGGGACTGGTCGCCGACCGTCTCCACGTGGAACTGGCGCACCCGGTACGAGTGGGAGGAGCCGTCCTCCGTGGTCGCCTCGTAGGTCGCGCACTCGTCCGAGGGAACGGTCTCGACCGCTTGAATGGCCAGGTCTTCGGGGAGTTCCAGCAGCACGTGGGTGAGCGCGCCCTCCGCGCCGCGGAAGAGGGCCAGCGAAGCCGGCGCCTCCTGCACGTCGGGAAGCTGCTCCCACTCGTTCACGGCGTCCGCGCACTGCGGCTTGTCCAGCGTCAATGCCTCGCGCTCTTCCGCGGCTTGGCGCACCACGTCGAGCTCGCTGTAGATGCCGGTGCGGCTCTCCTCTTCGACGCGTTCGAAGCCTTGGAACTCGCTCAACTGGGCTTCGTGCAGCCGAGCCGCGGCTTCCTCAGCGGACAGGGAGTGGCTGTTGGAGGCCTCCGATGCGGTCTCCGACTCGCTTCCGCAGCCCGCCAGTCCGCAGACCAGCGCGGCGGCTCCCACGACTGCAACGGCAGTAGACAGCTTTTGGGGAAAGTTCATGAAACGTCATTCCTGTTCTGGTGTTCCGCCGGAGGCGGTACCGGGCAGCGACCGCGACGGGGTGTGCGGACCCCGAGAACGGACGCCCATGCGGTTTGCTCAGTGAAATGAGGGCGGTGTTCCTCCCCTGGGAGGCAAACACTGGTCATTAAGAGTAATCAAATGATTGCACAAAGTATTGAGAGAGGATGACGGTGTCGGAGCGGAAACCCCCTTACCTGAGGTCAGCGCTCGACTCGATCCCGCCCTACCGGCCGGGACGCAAGGTCGTCGGGCCGGACGGTCGGTCAGCGAAACTCTCCTCCAACGAGAGCCCGTTCGGTCCGCTGCCCTCGGTGCGCCAGGCCATCGCGGACGCCGCGGCAGACCTCAACCGCTACCCCGATCCCGCGGCAGCCGAGCTGACCGCTGCCCTCGCCCGCCGCTTCCACGTCCCCGAAGAGCACGTGGCGCTCGGCGCAGGATCCGTGGGCCTCCTCCAGCAGCTGCTGGAAGCCACCGCCGAGCCGGGGGCGGAAGTCGTCTACGCCTGGCGGTCCTTCGAGGCGTACCCGCTGCTGACCGGTCTTGCCGGGGCGACCCCGATCCACGTCCCGCTGCGCGAGGAGACCCACGACCTGGAGGCGCTCGCCGCGGCAGTCACCGACCGCACCCGCATGGTGTTCGTCTGCAACCCGAACAACCCCACCGGCACCGCGGTGCGGGAGACCGAACTCGCCGAGTTCCTCGACACGGTCCCCGAGCACGTGCTGGTGGTTCTCGACGAGGCCTACCGCGAATACGTCCAAGACCCCCGGGTGCCCGACGGGGTGCAGCTCTACCGGGACCGGCCTAACGTCGCCGTGCTCCGCACCTTCTCCAAGGCCTACGGGCTTGCTGCACTGCGGGTGGGTTTCCTCATCGGCCATCCACAGGTTGTGGACGCAGTCCGCAAAACCCTCGTGCCTTTTGCGGTCAACCACCTCGCCCAAGCCGCGGCTGTCGCGTCGCTCGCGGCCGAACAGGAACTCTTGGAGCGGGTGGCTGTCACCGTCAAGGAACGCGAGAGGGTCCGCGCCGCGCTGCTCGCCGACGGATGGACCGTGCCGGAAACCGAAGCCAACTTCGTCTGGCTGCGGCTCGGCGAGGACACGCTCGACTTCGCGGCCGCGTGTGAACAAGCCGGGATCGCGGTCCGCCCGTTCGCCGGGGAAGGCGTCCGCGTCAGCATCGGCCTTCCCGACGACAACGATGCTTTCCTGACGGTGGCCCGGACCTATCCGAAACGGAACTAGCCTCCGGGCTGTGGCAGGCCAGCCGCCGGAGCTGACGGCCGTCCGGCGGCTACCTGTTGTCTGCCCTGTCCCGGTCCAGCTTCTCCACAATGAGCCGGTACAACTGGCGGGGCCGTCCCGGCTGCAGGGTGCGATTGGGGGGAAGCGGCCAGGCCAAGCCCTCCTCCACCAGGGTGCGCAGCAGCCGCCTGGCAGTACGCGGGGTCACCCCCAGCATGCGGCCCGCGGTCTCCGCGTCCACCACCAGCGGAGCGTTCTCTTCGGCGATCTTCTCCGCCAGCCGAGCCAGGGTCTCCCGGCCCTTGGTCCGCAGCGGCTCGCTCTGCTGGCGCTGCGGGGCTCGCTGCGCGGGCACCAGAGAGCGGCCCTCCCGGTCCACCGCGAAGCTCTGCCGGGTCGTGGCCTGGGAGCGGGTCAGCGCCGCCCGCGCGTGCGTCTCCGCGTCCTGGGTGGTGCGACCCATGCCGATACCGACTTCGATGGTGATTCCCAGTTCCGCCTTGGCCCGCTCCACGAACGGCGGCTTGCGGAAGCCTTCGGTGGCGGCCACCAGCGATCCCCGCGTCGCGGTGATCATGAAGGTGTGGTCGTCGATCTGATGCGCGGTAGCGTTCATCCGATGCGCCTCCTGCGTGAGGAGCCGGTACAGCGACAGCCGCAGCTCCTCCCGCCAGTAGCGCGGAGTGGACCGGCGGCTGGAATCCCGCAGTGTGGGCACATCCACGATCACCACGCCGAGCTGGGCCTCCTCCAAGCGGTGGTGGGCGCCCAGCAGACCCGCGGTCTGCAGCGCGCTCCGCACCCCCGCCGTGGTCGGACGCAGCCGCAGATTCGGCACGCCGATGGCGTCCAGCCGTTCCGCGACACCCCGCACACAGGTGATGGCCATCTTGGTGATCTTGCGCCGCCACAGGCCTTCGTGGAAGGCCGTGAGCGCCGCCGTCCCTGCCAGCTCCTCGTGCACGTGGAGCCCGTCAACCGGAAGGTCCACTTCGGAGTACGCCTCAACCACGTCCGCGCGGCTGAGGACGTCTAAACTCGCCCGAGTGGGGTCGAACCGCTCGTCGAGGGTGGCGCGGAGCAGCGCTTCGTGCAGGCTCGCGCCGTTGAGCGGGACGTAGGTTGCCGGCATCGTGAGCACACCGGCTTTCCGGGCGAACTCGTAGGGCACAGGGCTCGCAAACAGGTATGCGTCGATAGCCGACCCTAGGCGGAGTACCTTCTCGGCGGCCTCCTGCTCGTCCCGATAGGCAGCCGCAATGAGTCTGGCGTTCAAAGGGCCGGTCGATCCCGGGCCCATCAACATGACTCGCTCGACAACCTCGTGCGGCCCGATGACACCGATCGTCAAATCGCCAGTACGCTGCGCACTCACCTCGGGTTGCTCCCCGCTACCGTCTCACGCCTTGTACTTTGTGCGCCCACCGGTCCCGACCCATGTTCTTTCCATCGCAGCATTGCCGCGATCGTACCCATTGTTGAAAGCCAGTGAAGATCGTTTTCTCCAGAACGTCAAAATACGCGGGCGGGAAGACGTTCTTCCCGCCCGCAGCGAATCCGACTTTTCGGACTAGGAGACTTCTTCCCTGACAACATCGGCGCCCAGAGCCGACAAGCGGGTCGCGAAGTGGGAATGGCCGCGGTCCACTTGGTAGGCGGGGCTCACGATCGTCTCGCCTTTGGCGACCAGGCCCGCCATGATCGCCCCTGCACCGCAGCGCAGGTCGTGGGCGGTGACCTTGGTGCTGTGCAGTTCGCTGGGACCGTGCACGATCGCCCGGTTACCCTCGACCTCGATCTTGGCGCCCATCTTGTTCAGCTCGTCGGCGAGGGCGAACCGGCCGTCGAAGATGGCCTCGCGGATGTAGCTCTCCCCCTCGGCCAGGGTGGCCAACGCCATCAGCGGAGGCTGCAGGTCCGTGGCGAAACCGGGGAAGGGCGAAGTGACGGCGTTGATAGGCCGCAGCGGGACGTTCGGGTCGCGGCGTACCCGCAGTACAGCGCCCTGCTGGGTGAACTGGACGCCCATCTGCTCCAGTTTCCAGCGGGCCACGCCCAGGTGGTCCAGGTTCGCGCCGACGAGGCTCACGTCACCGCCGGTCGCGGCCGTCATCATCGCGAACACACCCGTGTCGATACGGTCCGGCATCACCGTGTGCTCCACCGCGGTGAGCTCGGAGACGCCTTCGACCTTGATGAACCCGGTGCCGCCGCCGCTGATCTTGGCGCCCATGCTGCCCAAGAACTCGATGACGTCCAGCACTTCGGGCTCGAGGGCCGCGTGCTCGATCACCGTGGTGCCCGGGGTGAGGGCCGCGGCCATGATCAGGTTCTCGGTTCCCGTGTGCGACGGGGTGTCCAGGTAGAGGCGTCCGCCCTTGAGATTGTCCGCCTTCACGTTGATGTGCTTGCGCTCCGGGTCCTCGGTGACCTCGGCGCCCAGCCGCGCAAAACCCCGGTAGTGGAAGTCAAGGTTGCGGCTGCCGAGGTTGCATCCGCCCACCCCCTCGATCCGGGCGCGGCCCATACGGTGCATGAGCGCGGGGATGAACAGCACGGAGCCGCGGAAGCGGGAGGCGATGGAGGCGGGCAGCACCGCCCGGTTGGGATCGTTCAGCCCGGTGGCATCAATGACGATGGTCCGCTCCGCTTCGTGGAACTCGACTTTGGCCCCCACGTACTCGGCGAGCTCCAAAGCGCGACGGACATCTTCGATCACGGGGACGTTCCGCAGAACGGTCCTGCCCTTGGATGCGAGCAGGGCCGCTCCGATCATCGGCAAGACAGCGTTTTTCGCACCTTGGATGAACGCGGTTCCGTGCAAGGCATGACCGCCGCGGACGCGGTAGCGAACCTCCTGGCCCATGCTCCTTGGCTCCTTCGTGAGGCAGAAAATTCAAGGGTGGTCTTCTCGGTGTGACCTAGTCCGAGATATCTGATGAGGAAAGTACGCGGCAAGTTCCGGCAAGAAAGCGGGCAGATCTCAGCCGTTTTCCGCGGTATGACAGAGAGCAGCGCACTCTCCTGGCCGCGAACACTACGGTGATCACAGGCTTAACGGCATGGTCACACCACCTGTGGCCGATTTCTGGTTGTGAGTTACTCTGCAGGTTTCCTGACGCCGCGTCAGAAACTTTGCACCTGTTCAGGGTGCTTGGGCGCCGTGCACCACTTTACGTCGCACCGGTGCGAAACGGGCACAACCTCAGTGGGGCGGCGTTGCGCGATTAACCACACAAGCGCGCCCCACCTGCGTCAACTCCGTGAAATCCCGACAAAATCGGCGGTCTGTCCCGTCAGCCGCTCAAATACTTCGATGTATCGGGCGCGGGTGTGTTCCACCACAGTGTCCGGCAGTGGAGGAGGAGGCGTCTCTGAGGTACGATCCCACCCCGATTCCGCAGATGACAGCCAGTCCCGGATGATCTGCTTGTCGAATGACGGCTGCGGCCGGCCCGGGCGCCATTCCTCCTTCGGCCAGAACCGCGAAGAATCCGGAGTGAGCACTTCGTCCGCAAGGACCAGCGAACCGTCGGAGTCCCACCCGAACTCGAATTTGGTGTCGGCGAGCAGGATGCCGCGCTCCTCCGCAATCTCCCGGCCCCGCTCGTACAGCGCCAGCGTCACCTCCCGCAGGCGCTCCGCCAACGCTGGACCGTGCCGCTCCGCCACGGTCTCCAGCGAGACGTTCTCGTCATGCTCCCCCACCTCGGCCTTGGTCGCCGGGGTGAAGATCGGCGGATCGAGCCGGGACCCGTCCACCAGCCCTTCCGGCAGCCGAACCCCGCACACCGCGCCCGTGGCGGTGTACTCGGCCAGCCCGGACCCCGTCAGATAGCCGCGGGCCACGCACTCCACCGGCACCATGTCGAGCCGGCGGCAGACGAGAGTGCGGCCCGCCCAGTCGTCCGGAGCACCCGGAGGAGGTGTGTCCGATATCACATGGTTGTCGATGATGTCGGACAACTGGTCGAACCACCACAGCGACAACTGAGTAAGCAGCCGCCCCTTGTCCGGAATCTCTGTGGGAAGGACCCAGTCGAAAGCCGAGACGCGATCACTGGCCACCATGACCAGCTCTCCCGACTCGGTGGCATACAGGTCCCGCACCTTGCCGGTGTGCAGGTGGGTGAGGCCCGGCACCTCGACAGGCACCGGCTTGTCGACAAAACCGCTCATGGTGGCTTTCCGATCTGCGTGGGAACGTGCTGCCGGCGGCCCACCGCCGACAGCACGAACCGGACGGGAAACGACTCAGCTCAGGTTCTTCAACCGGTCAAACACCCGGTCCAGGCGGCTGACAAACCGCTCCGGGCGGCACACCTCGTCCAACCGGGCTTCGTCCAGCTCCACACCGTGCTCAGCGGCCTGCTCCCGCAGGGTCTGTCGGAACGCCACACCCGTCTCCCACGTGCGCATCGCCGCCGCCTGCACCAGCGCGTAGACGTCCTCCCGGGACATGCCCGTCTCGATCAGCTCGGAGACCACCGTGGAGGAGTAGATCAAGCCGTTGGTGGACTCCAGGTTCTGCCGCATCCGCTCGGCGTCCACCACCAGTCCCCGCATCAGCCGAGTCGTCAAATGGAGCAGGTAGTCCGTGGCGATAGCCGCGTCCGGCAGCGCGATCCGCTCGGTGGAAGAGTGCGAGATGTCCCGCTCATGCCACAGCGGGATCCCCTCCATGACCGGCACGATCTGGGCGCGCACGATCCGCGCCAGACCGCAGATGCGCTCCGAGAGGATCGGGTTCTTCTTGTGCGGCATAGCGCTGGAGCCCTTCTGCCCCTTGCCGAACGGCTCCCACAGCTCCCGCACCTCGGTGCGCTGGCCGTGCCGGATCTCCAGCGCGATCGCTTCGCACACCGTGGCGATGACCGCCAGCGTGCTGACCCACTCGGCGATCCCGTCGCGCAGCACCACCTGGGTGGACACGTCTGCAGGGCGCAGCCCCAGCTTCTCGGCGACGTAGTCCTCCACCGCCGGGTCGATGTTCGAATAGGTGCCCACCGGACCGGAGATCGCCATCACACCCACAGCCTCGCGGGCGCGGCGCAGCCGGTCCCGGGACCGCGCCATAGCGAACGCGAAGTCCGCCACCCGGTGGCCCCACACGTCAGGTTCGGCGTGGATGCCGTGCGTCCGGCCCACCCGCAGCGTCCCCCGGTGCTCCAGAGCGTGGTCGCGCAGCACCGCCACCAGTTCGTCCGCCTTGGCCAGCAGAACGTCGGTGGCCTCCACCAGCTGCTTTGCCAGCGCCGTGTCCAGCAGGTCGGACGAGGTCATGCCGAAGTGCACCCACTTGGCCGCCTCGCGAGGCGTCGTGTTGTCGGCCCACGCGGTGAGGAACGCGATGACGTCGTGCTGGGTCACCGCTTCGATCTCGGCCACCTGCTCCGGTGTCGGCGGAGGAGCCTGGCGGACCGGCTCCACCGCGTCGGCGGGAATCGTCCCGGCCGCCGCATGGGCTTCCATCACCAGGGTTTCCACCTGGCACCAGAGTTCGTACTTGTGGGCGTCGCTGAAGATGCGGCCCATTTCCGGAAGGGTGTAGCGCTCGATCACCCTCCCATTGTCTCAGGGCGCAGGAAAACCGTTCAGACAGCGACGCACTCGGCACGCTCGGGACCACGCCCCGCCCGGGACACCGCGTATTCCGTACAGTGATCCGAGCGCTCTGCCCGCCTTGTCAGACCAGTCCGCTGCCCCGGGCACCCGACCGTTCCCGCGCACCAACCCGAGGAAGGCCCAGACTGCCCGGGGCGACCCGCCCGACAGCATCCCGGAGTGCACCGTGGCACCCCCGAGACCGGCAGGCAGCCGCCCCGCATCCGAGCCGAGCGCGCCTCCGGGCCTACTGGGCGGGCCGCTCCCAGGAGACCTGGCCGAGCACCGCTTTCTCCGCGATGTCCGTGCGGTAGAACGAGCCGCGCAGCTTAATCCGGCTCGCCGCTTCGTAGGCGCGCTGCCGCGCCTCCGCCAAGTCGGCGCCCGAGCCCACCACGCTCAGCACCCGGCCGCCGTTGGCCTTCACATCGTTGATGCCGGTCCCCGCGGTGCCCGCGTGGAGCACGTAGGCGCCTTCCACGGCGTTGGCCTCCGCCAGGCCGCTGATCAGGTCGCCCTTCACCGGGTCCTCCGGGTAGCCTTCCGCGGCGATCACCACGGTGACAGCAGCCCCCGGACGCCACTCCAGCGAGGTCACCCCGCCCAGGTTCCCGGTGTCGGTGGCCTGCAGCAGCGCCCCCAGCGGCGTAGCCAGGCGGTCCAGCACCACTTGGGTCTCCGGGTCGCCGAAGCGAGCGTTGAACTCCACCACCCGGACTCCGCGCGAGGTGAGCGCCAGCCCCGCGTACAAGAGCCCCTGGTAGGGGGTGCCGCGCCGGGCGAGCTCCGCGATCGTGGGCCGCACCACGGTCTCCATGACCTCGTCCACCAGGTCGGACGGCGCCCACGGCAGCGGCGCGTACGCTCCCATACCGCCGGTGTTGGGGCCCTGGTCGCCGTCGTAGGCGCGTTTGAAGTCCTGCGCGGGAAGCAGCGGCACGGCGTTGCGGCCGTCGCTCAGCGCGAAAAGCGACACCTCGGGGCCGTCCAAGTACTCCTCAATGACGACCCGCCCGCACGCCTGGGCGTGCCGTTCCGCCACCGCCCGGTCCTCGGTGACCACCACGCCCTTGCCCGCGGCCAGTCCGTCGTCCTTCACCACGTAGGGCGGGCCGAACAAGTCCAAGGCCTGGGAGACCTGGGAGGCGGAGCGGCAGACCCGTGCCTCCGCCGTGGGGACGCCCGCCGCGGCCATGACCTCTTTAGCGAACGCTTTGGATCCTTCGATCCGCGCCGCCGCCTGGTCCGGGCCGAACACGGGGATACCGCGTCGCCGCAGTTCGTCGGCGACACCGGCAACCAGCGGGGCTTCCGGGCCGATGACCACCAGTTCCGCGCCGATCCGCGCGGCGAGCTCAGTGACCGCCAGGCCGTCAGTGATGTTGATGACGTGGTTCTCCGCCAGTTCAGCGGTTCCAGCGTTGCCGGGGGCACAGTGCAGGCTGGTCACGCCGGGGTCGAGGGACAGCGCGCGTACCAGCGCATGTTCGCGGCCTCCGCCGCCGATCACGAGGGCTTTCACAGCAATGGACCCTAATAGGTTTCGATGGGAGGACAGGGGCAACGGCACAGTTGTGCACAGGGTTTTACGGCCCTGCACCGCTCCGTGGAACGGGCGCCGCACCCGTCCCACGGCAGACGGCTACACGAGAGGACGCAGCTCCAGGGTCTGCTCCCGGCCCGGGCCGACACCGATCGCTGAAATCGGCGCCCCGGACATCTCCTCGATCGCCCGCACATACGCCTGCGCGTTCTTCGGCAGGTCGTCGAAGGAGCGCGCCTGGCTGATGTCCTCGTTCCAGCCGTCCAAGTACTCGTAGATCGGTGTGGCGTGGTGGAACTCCGTCTGGGTCATGGGGATCTCGTCGTGCCGCACCCCGTCGATGTCGTAGGCGACACAGACCGGGATGCGCTCCAGCCCGGACAGCACGTCCAGCTTGGTGAGGAAGAAGTCGGTGATGCCGTTGATCCGGGTGGCGTAGCGGGCGATCGGCGCGTCGAACCAGCCGCAGCGGCGGTTGCGGCCCGTGGTAGTGCCGTACTCGTGGCCCCGGGAGCGCAGCCACTCCCCCCACTCGTCTTCCAGCTCGGTGGGGAACGGTCCCGAACCGACCCGGGTGGTGTAGGCCTTGAGGATGCCGATGACCTTGGTGATACGGGTGGGGCCGATCCCGGACCCCGAGCAGGCGCCGCCCGCGGTAGGAGACGAGGAGGTGACGAAAGGGTAAGTGCCGTGGTCGATGTCCAGCAGGGTGCCCTGCGACCCCTCCAAGAACACGGTCTTGCCTTCGTCGAGCGCCCGGTTCAACACCAGGGAAGTGTCCACCACGTAAGGCCGGATCTTCTCGGCGTAGCCCAAGTATTCGTCGAGGATCCGATCCACTTCCAGGGCGCGCCGGTTGTACACCTTGGTGAGGATCTGGTTCTTGTCGTTGAGCGCCAGCTCCAGCTTCTTACGCAGGATCTTGGGGTCGAACATGTCCTGGACCCGCACCCCGGCACGGGCGGTCTTGTCAGCGTAGGTCGGGCCGATGCCGCGACCGGTGGTCCCGATCCGGCCCTTGCCCAAGAAGCGTTCGCTGACCTTGTCCAGAGCCCGGTGGTAGGGCATGATCAGGTGCGCGTTGGCGGAGATCAGCAGGCGTGACACGTCGACGCCGCGCGCGGTGAGCGCGTCGAGCTCTTCGAACAGCACCGCCGGGTCGATGACCACGCCATTGGCGATCACCGGAATGACACCGGGGGTGAGGATGCCCGACGGCAGAAGGTGCAGGGCGTACTCCTGGTCGCCGATGACGACCGTGTGCCCCGCGTTGTTGCCGCCCTGGTAACGGACCACGTAATCGACGCGGTCACCGACAAGGTCGGTTGCCTTCCCCTTCCCCTCATCACCCCACTGAGCCCCAACGAGCGCGATCGCCGGCATCGCCGTCTACCTCTTCATTCCTCGAAATCTGGACCACAATCTGTCCCGAACGTGCCGAAGCCCCTGGCGCAAGAAGCGGCAGGGGCTCTTGCACAACGAGGTTACATGACCGACTCCTGCCGGTTGAGGGCCGAAGCGGCCGTCGTGCCCAGTGGGAGGGGTGCCCACCCAGCGGTCAGCCCTCGAGTTCCCGGGCCGCGGTCTCGCTGCTCTCCCGCAGGAATGCGGCGCACCGCTGCGCTTCGTCGGCCTCCTCGATCGCTTCGGCCGCTTTGCCAAGGTAGTACAGCGAACGCAGGAAACCGCGGTTGGGCTCGTGCTCCCACGGAATCGGGCCGTGCCCCTTCCACCCGTTGCGGCGCAACTGGTCCAGGCCCCGGTGGTAGCCGGTGCGCGCGTAGGCGTAGGCGGCGATGTCGTCCCCCGCGTTGTAGGCGCGTTCGGCGAGTGCGGCCCAGGCAGCCGAATACGCGGGGAAACGCGCCGCGACCTCGGCCGGGTCGGTGCCCGAAGCCAGGGCTTCGCGCGCTTCAGGCAGGTCGGGCAGCTTGGTGGGCGGCGGGTCGCCCAACAGGTTCTGATGCAGCTCCATACCTCCCATCCTGCCAGGGTGGTGCGGGGATGACCGGTATGAACACTTGGGCCCCCGGGAAAACCGGGGGCCCAAGGAGCGTAGAACGCCGCTTGGCTGTCGCTTACTTGAGCTTCTTGCCAGCGGACTTGAGCTGCTGGGCAGCCTCGACGACCCGGGCGGCCATGCCGGCTTCGGCGGCCTTTCCGTAGGAGCGCGGGTCGTAGGCCTTCTTGTTGCCGACGTCGCCGTCGACCTTCAGCACACCGTCGTAGTTCTTCATGATGTGGTCGACGATGGGCCGGGTGAAGGCGTACTGGGTGTCGGTGTCGATGTTCATCTTCACGACACCGTAGGAGATCGCCTCGTGGATCTCCTCGAGGCTGGAGCCCGAGCCGCCGTGGAAGACCAGGTCGAACGGCTTCTCCTTGCCGTACTTGGCGCCCACCACGTCCTGGATCTCCTTGAGCACGGAGGGGCGCAGCTTCACGTGGCCCGGCTTGTACACGCCGTGCACGTTACCGAAGGTCAGGGCGGCGATGTAGTAGCCCTTCTCGCCGAGGCCGAGCACTTCAGCGGTGCGCAGGCCGTCTTCCGGGGTGGTGTACAGCTTCTCGTTGATCTCGCCGACGATGCCGTCCTCTTCACCGCCGACCACGCCGACCTCGATCTCGAGGATGGTGCGGGCCTCCTTGGACTCCTTCAGCAGCTCCTCGGCGATCTGCAGGTTCTCCTCGAGCTCCACGGCGGAGCCGTCCCACATGTGGGACTGGAATAGCGGCTCCTGCCCCTTGGCGACACGCTCCTTGGAGATCGCCAGCAGCGGACGCACGAAGGTGTCGAGCTTCTCCTTGGGGCAGTGGTCGGTGTGCAGCGCGATGTTCACCGGGTACTTCTCGGCGACGACCCGGGCGTACTCGGCGAAAGCCACCGCACCGGTGACCATGTCCTTGATGGTGGTACCGGACAGGAACTCGGCGCCGCCGGTGGAGATCTGCACGATGCCGTCGCTTTCAGCCTCGGCGAAACCGCGCAGGGCCGCGTGCAGGGTCTGGCTGGACGTGACGTTGATAGCCGGGTAGGCGAAGCCCTCAGACTTCGCGCGGCCCAGCATCTCTGCGTAGACCTCAGGCGTTGCGATAGGCATAGTGTTGACTCCCCTGATTGGCCTGGAGTGGTGCCGGAACACTCTCGGTCAAGAAGTTCCGCCACCTTGATTTTTCCATGACGGTTTTCCGACGGTCACCGACATGGTGCTCCGGCGGGTGTGTCCGCCGCGAGGGTCTAAAGGTCTAGACCACAATGCCGGTAACGTCCTTCTTGCGCAACAGCGAGCCGAACCGATGCGGAGAGTGTTGGTACGCTCAGCGGTAGCACTACCCCCACACCCAACATCCCACCAGGCAGGAAGGAAGAAGCACCTCCCTGTCGATTGTTATGGGTGATTCGCGCTACATTCAGCACCGTGGGACGACACCGCAGTGATCCGAGAGGTATAGGCCAGGCATTGGCGATCGCCGGAGCGATCGCGCTACTGGTCATCCTCGTCGTGTTGGGCGGATATTTCTTCTACCGCTCTCTTCCGGGCAACAGCGAAGTCTTGGTGCCCAACGAATCCGGCGGCTCCCTCTCCGCCCCGCAGCAGCTCGATGCTTCCGCGACAGAGAAGCAGAAGGCGCTGTACATCCGGGTCGTTGGGGAGTCCAGCGACGTTCTCGTCCGGGTCCCTGGCGGGGAAGTACTCATCGACACGACCATGACCCAGGGCGAGTACGTCTCCTATGACAAACCCCGAATGGACGTGACCTTGGGAGACCCCTCCGCAGTCGAGGTGTACGTCAACGGAGAACCGAAGGACGTCAGCAACGAGGAACCTGGATACACCTTCACTGTTGAATCCGAGTCTGAATCTGAGTAGGCCCCGCCGGCCCGGCAGGGCACGGCGGGCCTTCAGATTTCCAGATCGTCGAGTGTGTAGGCGGCCCGATAGGTCAGCCCTTCACTGACGATCCGGTCCCGGGCGCCCCGGTCCACAATCACGGCCACGCCCACGACGTCAGCACCGGCTTCGCGCAGCGCGGAGACTGCGGTCAGCACCGACCCCCCGGTGGTTGACGTGTCTTCCACCGCGAGGACGCGACGGCCGCGGACGTCGGGGCCTTCGATCCGGCGCTGCAAGCCGTGCGTCTTGCTCTCCTTGCGCACCACGAACGCGTCCAGGCGCCGCCCTTGCGCCGCTGCCGCGTGCATCATGGCTGTGGCCACCGGGTCCGCACCCAGGGTCAATCCGCCCACCGCCTCGTAGTCCAGGTCGGCGGTCAAGTCCAGCATCACGCGTCCCACCAGCGGTGCGCTCTGCCCGTCCAGGGTGATTTTCCGCAGGTCCACGTAGTAGTCCGCCTCGGCTCCGGAGGAGAGGATCACCCTGCCGCGGACAACGGCCTTATCGTTGATCTGTCGGAGAAGATCGTCGCGGTCGCTCATGGGTGAAGAGCCTAGAGCGTCCCGGACACCGCCAGGCAGCCAAGGGAGCGCGTATGACGCACGTCGACAGTGCTGTTGGTCATGTGCGGGTGGAGATCACCGCAGGAAGCAGTGAGGAAGCCCGGAGGCTGGCCGACGCCGCGGTCGAGGCCCGTCTGGCGGCGTGCGCTCAGATCAGCGGCCCCATCACCAGCGTCTACCACTGGCAGGGCAGCATCCAGGCCGATGAAGAGTGGCGGGTCGTGTTCAAAACCGCGGACGACCGGCTGGCGGAGCTGACCGAACTCCTCATCGACCGGCACTCTTACGAAGTCCCCGAGATCATCGCGGTCCCCATCGAGGGCGGCAACCCCGAGTACCTCGATTGGGTCACCGAGTCCACACGGCCCGCGCAGTGACCGCGCTAGCACAGTTCTGCGTGGTGCTCCTGCACAGCCCGCTGGGCACGGTCGCAGACTGGGGGAGCCTGCCCGACGACCTGGCCGACCGCGGAGTCGAGACCGTGGCCGTCACGGTCACCGACGACGACCGGCCCCCGTACGCCGCCCGCTACGTCGCCCGCGCTGCACTGGAGGTCGCAGCCGCCGCCCCGCAGCGGCCCCTGCTGCTCGTCGCAGCCGGTGCGGCCGGACCTCTGGTGCCCGCAGTCGCTGCCGCCCAGCGCGCCGCGCACCGCCAGGTCGCCGGATACCTCTTGGTCGACGCGCTGCTCCCGCAGTCCGGCACCCCGACCCGGGCCGAGCTCGCCGCCGCGCAGCAGCACGAGGATCCGCCGGTGCGGCCGCCCGACTTCTTCACCGAACCGCTGCCCATGACCGCGGACTGGCCGGACGCGCCGTGCGGCTACCTGCGGACCGGGGACGCCTACGCCCACCCCGCCCGCCTGGCAGAGCTGCGGTCGTGGCCGGTCTGCCACATCACCGATATGCCGCTCGTCGATGCGTTGACAGTGCTGGTCACCCAGGTGTGGCCGGAGAGCAGCCAAGCCTAGGATCCAGAGTCGCCACACAACGCACCCAGACTTGGCTAGGCTTTGCCCTGGTCCCTATCCGGCATAAACCGATGTTTGGACCAGTTCGGTCGCGCTTACGCGTCCGAAGCCACAAAAACCAAGGAAGGGACGGTGTCACGTGGATCGCTGCGCGCTGTTCGTCGACGCCGGCTACCTCCTGGCCGAGGGCGCGATGGCGGTGCACGGAACACGCGACCGCGACTCGGTGTCATGGGACTATGCGGCACTCGTGCAGCTCCTCAACGAGGTCGCCCGCGACCGCACGGGACTCCCACCGCTTCGCTGCTACTGGTATGAGGCGGTGACTGACAGCCGCCGCTCCCAAGAGCAGGAAGGTATCGCGGAAATCCCCGGTGTGAAGTTCCGTGCCGCCCGCATCCGCCCAGGCCGGAGGGAAGGCGTCGAGAACTACGTCCAAAAAGACCTGATCCCCCTAGCCCGCAACCGCGCTATCTGCGACGCCGTGCTCGTCTGCGGCGACGAGGACATGGCTCCGGTGATCGCGGAGGCCCAGGAATACGGGGTCCGGGTCACCGTGGTCCATATTTCGATCGAAGGGAATTGGACGGTCTCGCGTGCCCTCCGCCACGAGTGCGACGACCTGATCGAGATCGGTGCGGGCCACCTGCGGCCGCACGTCAACCTGCTGGAGGCCGGCGCCGGGTCGGCTGACGACACTATTCCTTCCGGGCAGTCCGGTCCGCTCGCGAACGGTCAAGCGCGCCCCTCCACCGGGTCCACGGTCCGCCAGCCCGCGGCCGCCCACCCGGGCTCGTCACGGGTGGAACCCGAGGGGGCCCTAGACCCGGTGTTCGCGGCGACAGGAGCACAGCAGGCGGTCCCGGGAAGCGCGATGGAACAGTTGCGCGCGATGCGGCAGAGCCTCGCTCAGCAGCGCGGCGACCACCTGGTAGCCCAGGACACCGCCGCCATGGAACCCCGCACCGACGGGCAGCCCTCCCTGCGACAGGCCCAGACCGGGGGCTATCCGGCCCAGCACGCCACGGGGGCCCACCCCGGGATGGCGGGCCTGGTCGGCAACGCTCCTACCGGTGCGCACCCGGCCATGCACCACCAGGGCTATCCCACCCCGGGCCAGGGCCAACCCCCGCAACAGCCTCCAGCCCAGCCTCGAGAACAGACGGCCATGGGCAGCGCCTATGAACGGGAAGCCTCACCACCACCACGGGAAGCTCCCCCTGAGCCACGGTTCGGAAGCAACACCGGCGAGAATCCGGGATATGGGGGTAATACCAGCGCAAACCCTACTTTTGGGGCCAGTACGGGAGCTGACTCTCGACACCAGAGCGCTCAACGAGCCCGCCACGGGTTCGGATCCGCTACTGGCCCCCGCCTCCAGCACAACGAGGTACCGCACCACGCCGGTCCCGCACCACGCCTCGGCCACCAGCAGCCCGGCAGTCGTACCATTGAAGAAGCCGTCAGCATTGCCCACAAGGAGGGCAACGACTTCGCCGAATCGATCGCCCGAGATGCTCCCGCACTGTGGCTTGAAGCGGTGCTGGCACGTAAACCCCGCATGCCCTCCGACCTGGAAGCCCGTCTGCTCCAGGGTTCCACGCTGCCAGTCGACTACCTGCTCCGAGACGAAGTCAGGCACGCGTTACGCCAAGGCTTCTGGGATGCTTTGGAACGTTCCCGCACATAACCACCGGGGCCGCGAGCAGCAGGAAGGACCGCGATGACCCGTGTGACGACAGCCGACCTCGACCGGTTGGAATTCCAAGCAGTGCAGTCAGGGGACCACAGTGCGGTCGCCGAGCAGTTGCTTGACCTGGCCAACCGAGTGGAAGCCGACAGTGAGGTCTGTCGGGCGGAGCTGTTCGTGCGTGCGGGCGAACAGTGGGAGATGGCCCAGGACGCGGAACGGGCAGCACGCGCCTACCAGCGGGCGATCGACGACGGCGGTGAGACCATGATCGACGCCCGCGCGCTGCTCGCTGGAGCGCTGTTAGAACTCAACCGGGTCGACGAGGCCTACGCCTACCTGGAACGTCTCAAAGCGGTGGGGGTCCGCAACCTCCCCACCTATATCCACGTCACGGAAACCCTGATGGCCCACTCCGACCTGGAGAACGCGCTCGCCTGGGCGACCCGGGGCGTGGAGTGCTTCCAGCACCAAGACGTCTCCCCCTACATGCACGACCTGCTGCTCGAACTGCTGCGTATCCGCTACCGCATCCGCGTCGACCTGGGACTGGACGAAGACCACTTGGACAAGCTGCTCGACGCATAACCCCCAGCGTCGGGAACCTCCCGCAGACCCCGAGAAGACCAGCGACTTCCCCGGTCAGCCGTTGCACGGCTGGCCGGTGCGTGTCGGCGCCGAGCGGGCGGACGGGACGCGTACGCCTGCCGCGACGGAAGTGGCCTTGTGTGCTGTCCAGAACGCGGCGACCGTAGCCCGCTCTGTGGTTTTCCTGCCCGTGGGCGCCGCGATTTTCTACCGTGCCCAGCGGTGACACGCGCCGCGGCTGACCGATCGCAGACAGCTACAGCACAGCGGAGAAGCCCAGCAGGCGCGGCATACCCGGAAGAACCAGTCCCGATCCCACTGCCCATCGGCCACAGTGCAGCCGCCCCACTCCTCCTTCCGCCGCCCCGAAAAGAACGAATCCCGCCTAGCGGTGACCGCACGGAGTCTGAGGGAACTGGGTGAACAGCATCCCTAAGGCACCGAAGGAGGGCGGATGACCTGGGGAAAGAAAGACAGCAGCCCCGGCAGCGGAAAGGGACAACAGCCCTGCGGGGCCTGCCACGGCAAGGGAGGTACGTGGGTGACCCAGGACGGTGCGTCGCCAGGCAAGAACCTCGTGCGCTGGGTGGCGTGTCAGGCATGCAACGGAACAGGAGAACAGCGGTGACCGAAACTCTCGTCTCCACCGTGGTCGAACAGGTTCCCCGCCACCGGTTCATCCCCGACCGGATCTGGGACGGTACCGAACCGGTGGACCGCACCCAGACCCCGGACCGGTGGTGGCAGCTGGTCGACGCGGACACCGCGGTCGTCACCCAGATCGACGAGGGACGCGTCGGGGGGATGGGCGTGCCCACCTCCTCATCGAGCGCCCCCAGTGTGGTGGCCGCCATGCTGGACGCGCTCGACGTGCAGCCCGGCCAGCAGGTGTTGGAGATCGGCACCGGAACCGGGTGGAACGCCGCACTTTTGTGTGAACTGGTGGGGGACGCAGACCGGGTCACCACCATCGAAGTTGACCCGGTGGTCGCCGCGCAGGCCCGCAAAACCCTGGGCGCCGCGGGGTACGAGGTCCGGGTGGTTGTTGGCGACGGTGCTGAAGGATTCCCCGCGCTCGCCCCCTACGACCGGATCATCGCCACCTGCGCGGTATGGGAAGTGCCGCACGCGTGGCTCACCCAGGTGCGGGACGGCGGGATTATCGTCACCCCGTGGTCGCCGCAGCGGTTCGGGCCGCACGGGGCCCTGGCCCGCCTCCAGGTGCGGGACGGTGCCGCCGAAGGACGGTTCCTC
>NZ_BCWB01000046.1 GCF_001592045.1 Thermobifida fusca NBRC 14071 = JCM 3263
GGGCCTCAGCCCCTGCTCCGGTCTGGGACTGCTGCCAGGCACCTGCCTGTCCCGCGGACTGCTGGGCGCCGGTGACGTATCCGGGGGTCTGCTGCTGGTTGAAGGCTTGCTGGGTACCGCTGGGGTACGAGGAGGCGGTGGCGCGGGGCACCAGGTTGGGGTCGTTGAACGCCCGGATCAAGAAGATCCCGGTGAAAACCGCGACCGTCAGGTAGGCGCCTATGGTGAAGAAGTGCTGGAAGGCGCCGGCGAGGTTGAGGTCGCCGTAGGCCACAAAGCCCATGATGAGCGAGATGACGCCGAGGAGCGCACCGACACCCAGTTCGATGATCGCCATCATCACGATGCCGAAGGTACGCGGCGAACGGTTCGGTGCGGTCAGCACGAGCGCCACAGCGGCCAAGATCAGCGCAACGGTGCCGGGACCGATCACGCTGCCGCCGACGTCCGCGAACCGGGCCGATGTATCGGGTCCAGGCCCACCGAAGATGTGGATCAGTGCGCCGAGCAGGACTGCTGCCGTGGCGCCGAGGAGCGCCCAAGCGGCCGGCTCACGCAACCGTTGAATGGATTCGTTATTCAAGAGAGGTTCCCCTCCGCAGGCTACTTCTTGTCGCGTCGGTGGAAGCTTTACATATCCGTGGTGTGGCTTGGGAAATCAGGCGAAAGGGTCTCCACGAGGCCAAAGCCTGATCACCATTCGACATGCCGCCCGTGTCCGTGTTTCCGCCGGAGACCGGACGGACATGCGGCACCGTGGGGCGCGGCGCGCAATCCCAGACTGCCAGACTTGACCCTATGCGGATAGTCGTACTGGCTGGCGGCATCGGTGGCGCACGTTTTCTCCGCGGCCTCAAAGATGCCCTGCACCACCGTGCTGAACAGGGGGAATCCCCGTCCTCGATCACGGTCATCGGGAACACTGGAGACGACATCACTCTTTTCGGGCTCCGGGTCTGTCCCGATCTGGACACGGTGATGTACACCCTGGGGGGCGGGATCAACGAGGAGCAAGGCTGGGGACGCGCCGACGAGACGTTCACGGTGCGCGAAGAGCTCATCGCCTACGGCATGCATCCCCAATGGTTCGGGCTCGGTGACCGGGACATCGCCACCCACATCGTGCGATCGCAGATGTTGGCGGCCGGATACCCGCTCTCTGCGATCACTGAGGCGCTGTGCGACCGGTGGAAGCCGGGGGTGCGGCTGCTGCCGATGACCGACGACCAGGTAGAGACCCACGTGGTCGTAGCGGATGAGAAGGGTCGCCGCGCGATCCACTTCCAGGAGTGGTGGGTGCGGTACCGCGCCCAGATTCCCGCGGAGTCGTTCGTGAGCGTCGGCGCGGATTCCGCCAAACCCGCGCCCGGCGTCCTCTCCGCGATCGACGAAGCCGACTTCGTCCTCTTCCCGCCGTCCAACCCCGTGGTCAGTATCGGGTCTATCCTCGGCATTCCCGGAATCCGGGATGCGGTGGCCGCCAAGACCGTGGTGGGGGTCTCCCCCATCATCGGCGGGGCCCCGGTGCGGGGGATGGCGGACGCCTGTCTGCGCACGATCGGGGTGGAGACCAGCGCCCGGGCGGTGGCTGAGCACTACGGCGCCGACCTGTTGGACGGCTGGCTGGTCGACGAGGCCGATGCGGACACCGTCGTCGCGGGGGTGGAAGTGCGGGCCATGCCGCTGTACATGAGCGATCCGGAGCGCACCGCGGCGATCGCGGGCGCCGCCGTGGACCTGGCGCTGGAGCTGAAGGAACGGTCATGATCACGATCTGGGGAGTCGAGGGGATCCCCGAGGTGCAGCCCGGGGACGACCTTGCCGCGCTGATCGCGGAGCGGACGGAGCTCGCCGACGGCGACATCCTCGTCGTCACTTCCAAGGTGGTGAGCAAAGCCGAGGGGCGGATCCGCGCGATGAGCCGCGAGGAGGCCATCGACACGGAGACCGTGCGGGTCGTGGCCCGCCACGGCAGTACGCGGATCGTGCAGACCCGGCACGGTCTGGTGATGGCGGCGGCCGGGGTGGACTCCTCGAATGTGGCCCCGGGGCACGTGCTGCTGCTGCCCGAGGATCCGGACGCGTCGGCGCGGCGGATCCGCGCCGGGCTGCGGGACCGCGCAGGCGTGCAGGTCGCGGTGATCATCTCGGACACGTTCGGGCGGCCGTGGCGGATGGGCCAGACCGATATCGCGATCGGGGCCGCGGGCATCGCCGCCCTGGAGGACATGCGCGGGCAGCGCGACACCCACGGCAACGTGCTCGAAGTGACGCTGAACGCGGTTGCTGACGAGCTCGCCTCCGCCGGGGAGCTGGTGAAAGGCAAGGCCTCGGGGATCCCGGTGGCTGTGGTGCGCGGCCTAGGCCACATGGTCACCGCGGAGGACGGGGAGGGTGCGCGAGTCCTGGTACGCCCCGCCGACCAGGACCTGTTCCGCTACGGTTCCCGGGACGTCATCCACGCGCGCCGCACCATCCGCGAATTCACCGACGACCCCGTGGACCCGGAGGCGGTGCGCCGCGCGGTGGCCGCGGCCATTACCGCGCCTGCCCCGCACCACACCACGCCGTGGCGGTTCGTGCTCCTGGAGTCCGCGGACGAACGCACACGGCTGCTGGACGCGATGGCGGAAGCGTGGGTTGCGGACTTGCGGGCGGACGGGCTGTCTGAGGAGCGCATTGCGCGGCGGATCCGGCGCGGGGATGTGCTACGTCGCGCCCCCTATCTGATCGTGCCGTGCCTCGTGGCGGAGGGCGCGCACAGTTATCCGGATGAGCGCCGCGCCTCCGCGGAGCGCGCCATGTTCCTGGTGGCCATGGGTGCGGGGGTGCAGAACCTGCTCCTGGCCTTGACGGTTGAGGGCCTGGGTTCGGCGTGGGTGTCGTCCACGATGTTCTGCCCCGACGTGGTCCGCGAAGTGTTGAAGCTTCCCGAGGACTGGCAGCCGATGGGGGCGGTCGCGGTTGGGCATCCCGCGGCGCCGCCCAAGCACCGGCCGCCGCGCGACCCGGAAGCGTTCATCGAAGTGCGGTAGCCCGCGAGAACCGGGGACGTGGCGGCCGCGCTTCCGGGGAGGCGCGGCCGCCACGGGCAGCAAGCCCGGATCAGACCACGGGCAGCCGGGTGCGGCGCAGGCTCGCGGCCACCCCGTCGTTGGCTTCGGCGATGGCGCGGCGCTCCGCGGGCACTTCCCGGTAGAGGGTGTCGCGCTGGCGCAGAGGGCGTCCGAGCGGTTCTACCATGGCGCGCATCTCGCTGATGGTTTTGAACGACCCGTTGGTGGAGCCCGCCATCCGGCTGATGGTCTCTTCCATCAGGGTGCCGCCGATGTCGTTGACGCCGCCGGCGAGGAGGCGCCGGCACTGCTCCTCAGACAGTTTCACCCACGAGCACTGGATGTTGTCGATCGCGCCGTGCAGCAGGAGACGGGCGAGGGCGTGCACGGCCCGGTTCTCCTGTTCGGTGGGCCCGGTCCGCGACAGCCCGGCCAGGTAGATGGGCGCGTTGGTGTGCACGAAGGGGAGCAGCACGAATTCGGTGAACCCGGGGCGGCCGTTCTGTTCCAGGGAGCGTTCCTGCAGCGAGCGGATGAGCCGGATGTGGGCGACCCAGTGGTGCGGGGCGTCCACGTGCCCGTACATCATCGTGGCCGTGGTGGGGATGCCGAGGTCGTGGGCGGCGGTGATGACCTCGATCCACTGGGCGGTGGGCAGTTTCCCCTTGGTGAGGACCCAGCGCACGTCGTCGTCGAGGATCTCCGCGGCAGTGCCGGGAAGGGAGTCGAGTCCGGCTTCGCGGGCCCGGAGCAGCCATTCGCGGATCGGGAGGTTGGTGCGGGACACGCCGTTCATGACCTCCATGGGGCTGAACGCGTGGATGTGCATGTCGGGGGTCCGCTCCCGGACTGCCCGGGCGATGTCGAAGTAGGCGGTTCCCGGCAGGTCGGGGTGGATCCCGCCTTGCATGCACACTTCGGTGGCCCCGGCCTCCCACGCTTCGGCGGCCCGGTCTGCGACCTGTTCGAGGGAGAGGGTGTAGGCGTCGGCGTCGGTGCGGCGCTGCGCAAAAGCGCAGAACCGGCATCCCGTGTAGCAGACGTTGGTGAAGTTGATGTTGCGGGTGACGACGAAGGTGATCTCGTCGCCCACGGTGTCGCGGCGGACCCGGTCGGCGAGGTCGGCGAGCGCTTCCAGTTCGGGGCCGTCCGCGGCGAGCAGGGCCAGGGCGTCGCGGTCGGTGATCCCGGCAGGATCGTCTTCGGCACGGCGCAGGGCGGCACGGATCTCCGGGTCGAACCGGTGGGGTGCCCGCGTGTCGCGGGCGGGTTGGGCGATGCGTGCGCGGAGTTCCGACCAGTCGCCGTAGACGGAGTCGAAGTCGCCGCGCCGGTCGCTGCTGCGGCCTGCGGTGTCGATGTCCTTGTGGAGGTTGGTCCGGCCCCCGGATTCGAGGCTGGCGGGCTCCTGCCAGGGGCGCCCAGTGATGACGGCGTCGGGGCGGGCCAGCCCGGTCTCCGGGTCGGCGAGGACAGCGACGTGGTCGTGGAGGCGCGGGTCGATCCACGGTTCGCCTTGGCGCACGTATTCGGGGTAGACGGTGAGGCGTTCCCGGAGGGTGAAGCCTGCCGCGGCAGTGCGTTCGGCGAGCAGGTCGATCTGCGGCCAGGGGCGTTCCGGGTTGACATGGTCGGGGGTGAGCGGTGAGACCCCGCCCCAGTCGTCGATGCCGGCGCGCAGCATGAGCGTGAACTCGTCGCCTGTGCCCTGCTCCGGGTTCCCGTCGTCGGTGATGAGGTTGGGCGGCGCTTGGATGTGGGCTTTGGGGCCCAGCAGGATGCGGGTGACGGCGATGGTGGCGGCGAGGTCTTCGAGGTCGGCGTCGGGCCAGTCGCGCAGCGCGGTGTCCGGTTTGGCGCGGAAGTTCTGCACGATGACTTCCTGGATCGCGCCGTACTGGCGGGCGATCTTGCGGATCGCGAAGATCGAGTCGACGCGTTCCGCGAGGGTTTCGCCGATGCCGATGAGGATGCCCGTGGTGAAGGGGACCGTGGAGCGTCCCGCGTCTTCGAGGACGCGCAGCCGCACCACGGGGTCTTTGTCCGGGCTGCCGTAGTGGACTTGGCCGCGTTCCGTGAATAGCCGCCGCGCCGTGGTTTCCAGCATCATGCCCATGGACGGGGCGACCGGCTTGAGGCGTTGGAAGTCGCTCCAGGTGAGCACTCCCGGGTTGAGGTGCGGCAGCAGCCCGGTTTCTTCGAGGACGCGGATGGCCATGGCCCGCACGTAGGAGAGGGTGTCGTCGTAGCCTTGCTCGTCGAGCCAGGCGCGGGCTTGCGGCCAGCGGTCTTCCGGCCGGTCCCCGAGGGTGAACAGTGCTTCTTTGCAGCCGAGGGCCGCGCCTTGGCGGGCGATCTCGAGCACCTCGTCCGGGGACAGGTAGGGGGCGGACAGTTTCGCGGGGGCGGTGGCAAACGTGCAGTAGTGGCAGCGGTCCCGGCACAGCCGGGTCAGGGGGATGAAGACTTTGCGGCTGTAGGTGATGACGCCGGGGCGTCCAGCCGCGGCAAGCCCAGCATCGCGGATGCGGGAGGCGTGGTCGAGGAGGGCCTCCAAGTCGTCGCCGCGGGCGTGCAAGAGGATTTCCGCTTCGGTCGGGTCCAGGGTCTTGCCGTCCCTGACCCGGGCTAGTGCACGCCGCAGAGCAGCGGCCGAGGGAACCACTTCCTTCATCCCGTTTCCAGAACCACTCATGGGCGCACAATACGCCGTGGGCTTCACCGTTGAGCGCGCGGGCCCGCCGGTATGTCCCGTCTGTTTCTTCCCTTCCACCACCCCACCATATTCATGATTATTGTTAGAAGGGTAAGGGGTTACTGTTTGCGGGCGTGGCAGAGCACGATGCTGCCCTGGGTGTTCGGGTGGCGGCGGTCGCTCCACGCGACGAACGGGATGAGCGGGGCCGCAGCGTTGAACCCGACCCGGCCGCCGTAGGCGGACAGGGTGAGATAGGCGCGCTCCATGCGGCGCGACCGGAACTGGTAGCGGTAGTCCACCAGGGTGAAGCCGCACGCGCCGAGCAGGGCTTGCAAGGTCTCGTGGGTGTAGGTGCGGTGCACGTGGTAGCGGCGGCAGTGCGCGTCGAACAGGTGCGGCCATTCGGCGCGGCGGGACAGGCAGTCCGCGGACAGGACAAGGTCGCCGCCGGGTTTGAGGACTCGGGCCATTTCACGGAGGGCCGCGGGCCCGTCAGTGAAGTGCTCAAGAGCACAGACCGACATGATCTTGTCGATACTGGCGTTGGCGAACGGCAGCCGCAGGGCGTCGCCTTCGATGAGCGCCGGCGCGTGGGAGATCCGCTGGCCGCGCAGCATCTTGTGCCGGGCCAGGTCGAGGGAGACGGCTCGCGCGCCGCGGCGGCGGGCCTGCGCCGCCCAGTAGCCGTCGCCGCCCGCGACGTCGAGCACCACCTGCCCGGTCAGGTCGCGGCCCAGCCACCGCAGCAGTGTGCCTGCTTCCCGGTAGCGGCACACGTGGATCTGGTGGCCCAGGAAGGCTACGGCGTCAGCGAACACGGGCCCACCCTACTGGCCCTGTCGGACAGCCGGAAAACAGTAGTGGTGCGCCCAGGACTGCTCCCCGGGCCGACGCGGCGGCTTAGGCTGGCCGGGTGGTGAGCCGTCTCCGCGTCCAGCGACGGGTGCGCAGTGCCGTGGTGGTCGTCGTCCTCGGCTGTGCTGTGCTTGCGCTCCGCGCCCGGTGGGACGAGGCCGGGGCCGCGCTCGTCGCCCTGTCCCCGTGGACCGTGGCCGGTGCGCTCGCTGCCGCACTCGCCGGGCTGGGCACGCAGATGCTGGCGTGGCGGGCCCTGCTCGCCGACCTGGGTTCTCCCCTGCCCGTCCCGGTCGCGGCCCGGGTGATGTTCGTCGGCCAGCTCGGCAAGTACGTACCCGGGTCGGTGTGGGCGTTCCTCGCCCAAGTAGAACTCGCCCGGGACCGCGCGGTGCCGCGCTACCGGGCGGCCGCCGCCACCGTCCTGGCGATCACGGTGACATTGACCGTGAACTTGCTGGTCGCCGCGGTGCTGCTGCCGATCGCGGCCCAAGAGGCGGCACGGCGCTGGTGGTGGGTGCTGGCCGCGGCTCCGCTTCTGCTGCTCTTCACCCACCCGCGGCTGGTGACCTGGGTGTTGCACGGGGTGCTGCGCCGGATCGGCCGGGTGCGCACCGACGTGGACGCGGAACTCGACCGGGTGAGCGGGCGGGGCATGGCCGCCGCCGTGGGCTGGTCACTCCTGTCCTGGCTGCCGCTCGGGGCGCACGTGTGGCTGCTGGTGGCAGGGGTGGGCGGCGGCTGGGATTCGTGGGCTGCCGCTACCGGCGGCTACGCCCTGGCGTGGACCCTGGGCCTGCTCGTCGTGTTCGCGCCTGCCGGGCTGGGAGTCCGGGAAGCGGTCCTGGTGACCGCGTTGGCCCCGCTCCTCGACGCGGGGGCAGCGCTGGTGGTGGCCGCCCTGTCTCGGCTGGTGATGACCGTTGCCGACCTCCTGTGGGCCCTGCTCTGCCTGGCCGCGGTACGCCCCCCGGCTGCTCCGGATCCGCAATGACCCCTATCCGGCCGTGTCGGTGAGGGCCGCAAGGTACCGGTCCCAGGAGGCGTCGGTGTCGACCGGCCGGACCCCCGCCCGCAGCGCGTCCAGACGGCCGGGCGCATAGCAGTCGGCGATCGCTCGCGCCAGATCCGCGGGATCGTCGGGGCGGCACAGCAGTCCGTCCACCCCGTCGCGGACCTGGTCGGGCAGGGTGCCCACGCGGGTGGCAATCACCGGCACGCCGTGGGCGTGGGCCAGCCACACGTTCTGGGTGGCGGTGGCCGAGCGGTAGGGCAGCACCACCGCGTCACACTCAGCGAACAGGGCGGGCAGCTCCCCGGCGGGCACGTATCCTTCCCGCCACTCCACCCGGTGGGCGACGCCGAGCTGCTCGGCGAGCGCCCGCAGCTCCGCGGAACCGCCCCAGAACTCGCCCGCCACGGTCAACGCCACCTCCGGCGGCCCGGCCGCGAGCGCCCGCAGCAGCACGTCCACCCCCTTGTAGGGGCGGACGATCCCGAAGAACAGCAGGCGGTGCCGCACCCCCGGGGGCCGCGGCTGGCGCGGGCCGATGTCCGGCAGGTGCGGGGGCAGTTCCGCCATGCGCACGGGCGGGCCGCTGCCGCCCAGCAAGCGGTCGGCGAGAGCACGCTGCTGCGGCGAATGGGTGAGGACCGCGTCGACGCGGCGGAGCAGGGCCCGCATCAGTGCGGTGTCCCCGGGCCGCTGTTCGTGCGGCAGGACGTTGTGGCAGAGCGCCACCACGCGGGCTGCTGTCCCGCAGCCGGCGCGCAGGACGAGATAGGGGGGAACCTGGACGGGAGAGAAGACGGCGAGTGCGACGAGGTCGGCTTCACGGCCCGCCCTGCGGCCGACCCGGTACCAGCTGTCGGGCCGGTACCAGGCGAGGTCGCGGCGGGTGCCGGGGTAGGGCGGGCCTTCCGGTTCTGTGACGGTCTGCTGCCCCGGGTACAGCAGCGCCGGGTACTGGGCACGCCACGATTCGATGACGACCCGGTGTCCTGCAGCGGCCAGCCGGTGGGCGAGTTCGGTGGTGTGCCGGGCCCCTCCGCCCTTGTACGGGTGGGTCGGGCCCACCAGGGTGATCCGCATGGCTGCTTCCCTGTCAGGAGTCGCGGGACCGCACGATGAGATCGGCCAGCAGCCCCATTGCGGCGACGATGAGCCCGGTCATGAGCAGCATGATCGTGTTGTTGCGGATGTAGACCGGATCGGTGACCACGTCGTAGACGACCTTGAGCACGCCGGTGCCGAGCAGGAACAGGGCAGGCGGCATGAGCACCTTCAACGGGTTGAAGTACATGACCATCCGCAGCACTTGCAGCAGGTAGCGGTAGGCGTCGCGCACGGGCCGGAATTTGGAGCGCCCGGCCCGCTTGGCGTAGCTCACCGGTTCGTAGTGGATGGCGTGCTGGTTGGACAGGAAGGCCAGGGTGATGGTGGTGACGCAGGAGAACCCCGGGGGCAGCAGCCGCAGGTAGGGCAGGGACACGTCGCGGCGGAAGGCGCGCAGCCCCGAGTTCAGGTCAGGGATGTGCGAGTTCGTGAGGAGCTCGGCGAGCTTGCGGACCAGCCACTTGGCGGGGACGCGCAGGAACCGGTAGCTGCCCATCTCCTGGTCGCGGGCCCCCACCACCTGGTCGATGGTGTCGTCCTTGAGAAGGATGTCCACGAGCTCGGGGATGCGCTCATTGGGATAGGACATGTCCGCATCGGTCCACACGACGATCTCGCCGCGAGCGCGCTGGGTTCCGATGCGGCGCACAGTTCCCGCCCCGCCGTTGGTGGAGAACGCGATGACCTTCAGGTTCGGGAAGTGGAGTTCGGCGTCGCGCAGTCGGGCAAGGGTGTCGTCGGTGGAGGCGTCGTCGAACGCGAGCAGTTCATAGGAATGGCCGCTGGCGTCCATTGCCGCACAGATCCGTTCGATCTCGGCGACCACGTGGTCCTGCTCGTTATAGCAGGGCAGGACGATCGTGACGCGGGGATCGGCGTGCTGCGGGCTGGGGGCGGTCTCACTCACGGTGCGATCAGGATATCGAGGGAGTTGCCGCGGTCGCGGGGATGACCGCGATCCACAGGTCCCCGTTGAACCGCCATGCTCCCGTGGGCGGCTTCATCAGCGTGCTGGGGTCCTGCTCGGTGTGGACGTCGAACGAGTGGCGCGGGACGATCCACGGCGGCAGGTACGGGTGGAGCCGTTCGGCTCGGTCGGCGGCGAGCACCGCGTCGCGGCCGCGATCGTGGACTTCAGCGACGATCCGGTGCACGGTCTCCGGGTCGGTTTCCACCACCTGCGCTGTGGGCACCCCGCACATACCGCGGATGAGCTGCATGAACTTGGCGGCAGTGTTGGGGTCGACGATGAGCACGCTGGCCGTGTCCGGAAGCTCTGCACAGGTCTGCCGGGTGGCCGCGATCGACCCGACGTCCATGCGATAGGTCATGATCCCGGCTGCGGTAGCCGCAGTGGGCAGCAGCAGGGTAGCCGCGCCCAGCACGGCCAGGGGAGTGCCCAGCCGGCGCAGCCGGTGCGGCGCACGGTCGCGGACCCGGCGCCGGGCCCAGGCGAGGAAGAAGACCGCGAACAGGATGAACGCCGGGAGCACCAGGGTGACCAGGCGGCGGCTGGCCCACGGATGGTCGGGGGTGATGGCAGGGCGCAGCAGCGTGGTGCCGACCGTCCAGGACAGCACCATCAGCGGCAGCACCCACTGGGGAGTGGGGCGCAGCGCCATCCGGCGCACCAGGAGAGCGACGCTGAGCGTCGCCAACAGCACCGTGGCCCAGCCGACGTACCAGCCGACCCAGGTCAGGCTCATCTCCTCGTAAGTGCGGTCGGGGTCGACAGGCAGCCCTTCGATCTCCTGGACTTGCCCGATATAGATGCCGGTGGCTTCGTCGCCGTGGCCACGCTGGACGAACAGCAGCGGGCGGGCGGCAATCGCCGCCATAGCGACGACGACGAGGACCGCCCCCGCGGTAGGCAGCCAGGGAGGGCGGTCCAGGCGAGGGATGCCGCGCCGCCACAGCAGAAGCACGCCCGCGGCCGTGCCGCCCACCACGATCCCGCTGATGAACAGGAGAGGATTGAGCGAGTCCGCGAGGTAGTTCAGGTAGGGGCGGGAGTATCCGAATCCGGCCACGAACCCGTAGCCGGCCCCGACTGCCAACCCCAGCCCCAAGGGGGTGGCCTCCCGGCGCCGGGCGACAAGCAGCAGCCCCACAAACCCCACCACGGGCAGCAGGTCGCGGAGCGCATCGATGCGCACCAGCAGCCCCAGTCCCAAGCTCAGCCCCGCGGCAAGAGCGAGCGTGTGCCCTGCCGACCACCGGCCCCGGGCTCTTCTCTCCAGCGCGTCGTAGGCAAGCACGAGCCCGCCGAGCAGCATGATCTGGGCGACCGGTTCGCTGTACGTGGAGCGGCTGATCCACTGCTGGGGCAGGCACACCGCGAGGAGGAGGGCGGCCAGCGGCGCCCATCGGGCACCGACGAGCCGCGCGACGAGTCCCGCGAACGTCAGCACCGCGAGAGCACCCGTGACCGGCGGTGCCAGCACAAGTCCTTCCAGGTCCGCGGCCCAGAACCCGAGCGCGTACACCAGGGGGGCGCCGGCGAGGAACTGCGGCCAGACCACGTCGTCGACCTGGTAGTAGGCGAGGCTGTGGTAGGTGAGCGCCGGATCGTTCCCGGCGATGAGCTCCCGCTGCTGGGGGATCGGCAGGAAACCGTACTCGGCGATCCACGCGGTGTACTGGGCGTAGGAGGCGGCGTCCCGCCGGACGACGAGCTGCTCGGAGTGGTAGGCGAGCTGCACCGCGGCAAAGGCGGCGGTGACCAGGACCACTAGGAGCAGCGCCCACCACGGGGTGTCGTCAATGTCCGGGGCCAGCCGGGGCAGGAGGACGAGCGCGGCGACGAGTGCGGGTCCTCCCAGCAGCACTCCGAGGAGCGGCGTGAAGTGGCCGAGGCAGAGCAGAGGGAACGCGACCGCCAGCCAGGCGGTGGCGGCCACCACCGGAACCAGTGTGACCCGGGCGAGCAGGGTGCCGGGAGACAGGTGCATGAATGCAACAATGCCAGCTCCCCTGCGCGGCGGCTCCGGAACCGGAATCTTTCCCCGGCCAGGAACGGCCGGCGCGGGCACGGCCCCGGCATTGGCCCGCCCCGGCAGCGGTGTTCTGCTTTCCCCGCCCTCCCGCAGGTACGATGTGCCCCGATTCGCCACCAAACCGAGAAAGGGCCTGCTGTTGTCAGCGCACACTCCGGGAGAGCTGTGGTGGGCGGCGAAGAGCGTCGACGCTACCCGCCCTTTCCTCACCTCCTACGACCCTGCCACTGACGTCCGGGTGGAGATGTCGTTCGCCACCTTCGACAACTGGGTGGCGAAAACAGCCAACATGCTGGTGGACGGGCTGGGCGCACTGCCCGGGGACACGGTGGCGCTCGCCCTGCCCCTGCACTGGCAGAGCCTCGCCTGGACGGTGGCGTGCTGGGTGACGGGGACGACCGTGGTGCTCGCTGAAGCAGACATCCCGGAAGCGGACGTGGTGGTGGCCGACGCGTCCCGGGTGGACGCCGCACTCGCCTCGGGGGCCCGCGAGGTGGTTGGGGCCTCCCTGCACCCGCTGGGCTTGCCGATGGACGACTGCCCGCCCGCGGCGACGGACTACACGCAGGAGGCCCGCGGGTACGGCGACGTGTTCGCTCCGCCTAAGGGTGATCCCCAGGCGGCGGCCCTGGTGCACGGCGGCCGCTCCTGGACGGGGGGTGAGCTGGCCGACAGGGGCCGGGACGCTGCGCGTCTCGGAAAGCTGACAGCCGAAGACCGAGTGGCTATCATCACTTCCGATCATGCCCCTCTTGCGGCGCTGGGGGATGATCTGTCCAAATTTTTGGGCGTACTGTCCGCGGCCTCCTCACTTGTGCTCATTCCGAGCCGTGACTCCACTACTCTGCAATCGCGGCTCGACATGGAGCGCGTGACGGCAGTCGTCGGTGATTTCCCTTCTCCTCTGCCGCCGCAGGCTTCTTACAGGTCGCTTCCCTGACCCCTATCTCCCCTCCTGGTGTTCGATGCCGAAGAGATCCTCCTCCCGACGGTCCGCAGGATCGCGTGCCCTGCAACGCAAGCTCAGCCTCGGCGGCTGGGTGGCAATAGGGGCGACGGCACTCGTCATCGCCAGTAGCCTGACCGCCTACGGCGCCTACTACGACATCTACGGCAACATCAGCCAGGAGACGGTCGACACCGACGCCTGGGATCGGCCCACCAAGGTCGAGGGCGCGATCAACATCATGATCATCGGCTCCGACGTGCGCAGCGGCGCGAACGCGGAGTACGGCGGGGAGATCGAAGGCGAACGCCCCGACACGCTACTCATCGCGCACATCTCCCCCAACCACGACGGCGCGATCCTGGTCAACCTGCCCCGCGACTCCATCGTGGACATGCCGGCGTGCGAGCCCAACGGGGATCGCCCGGGCATGGAAGCGCACCGCGGCATGCTCAACTCCGCGATGAACTACGGCGGCATCCAGTGCCAGTGGAAGGTCGTGGAGCAGCTCACCGGCATCCACATCGACCACTTCGTCAGCGTGGACTTCACCGGGTTCAAGGAGATGGTCGACGCGATCGGCGGGGTGGAGATGTGCATCCCACACCCGATCGACGACCCTAAAGCGCATCTGAAACTGGATGCGGGGCGGCAGACCCTCAACGGCGAGCAGGCACTGGGCTACATGCGTTCCCGCTACGGCCAGGGCGACGGCAGCGACCTGAGCCGTATCGACCGCCAGCAGGTGTTCCTCGGCGCCATGCTGCGGAAGGTGATGAGCGGGGAGATCATGTCGAGCCCCAGCAGCATCTACGCATTCCTCAGCTCGGTCACGGACTCCATTACCGTCGACGACCAGTTCACCGTCGACAAGATGACCGACATCGCCATCCAGATGCGCGAGGTCGACATGAGCAACATCCGGTTCGTGACCGTCCCCAACGGGGCGCACCCTGACGACGCGAACCGGGTGGCGTGGACCCAGCCTGACGCCGACCGGCTGTTCCAGGCGATCGCCAACGACACGGAGATCACCGACGAGAAGTCCGACGACGAGGAGAAGGACGAGGAGAAGGAGGACGTGCCCACCGTCGACCCCGCCGAAGTCTCGGTGGAGGTCATCAACGGCACGACCACCTCGGGCCTGGCCGGCACGGTGGGCGAGGAGCTCCAGGCACGAGGGTTCGTGGTGGCGGGCACGGGCAACCCGCAGGGGTCGGTTCCCGGGCGGACCACCGTCTTCTACGGTCCCGGTATGGAGGCGCACGCCCACACGGTCGCCGCGCAGGTGAAGAAAGCCGTCGTTGAGGAGAGCCCGTATCTGGGCTCCACCGTGCAGCTGGTGATCTCCATGGACTGGGACGGGCTGAAAGGGCAGTCCTCCGGGGATTCCAGCAACGTGCTTGACTCGCTCAACGCGAAGACCGCCGAGGCACCCGAAGACGACGCCTGCTGACCGCCTCCTGCCGGGTAGCGGTCAGGCGCGGGGAGCAGCCTCGGGTGGCTCGCCCGCCACGATCAAGCGGACCCACTGTTCGAGGATCTTCGGTAGCGCATAGCGTTCCGCGACCTCGGCACGGGCTGCGGCACGTTCCGCGTCGAACCGCTCCTCGGTGACGATGGTGTGCACCGCGTCCGCCATCTGCGCCACGTCGCCGTGGACCCAGCGCGGCGCGTAGACGGTGTCGGCGCCCGGCCACGCCCACACCACGGGGACGCTGCCTGAGGCCGCCCCTTCGGCTACCGCCCGGTGGAAGCTCTCGTCGTCACTGGTGGAGAGCACGAAGCCGACCCGGCGCAGCCATACCGCCACATCCGGGCCGTACGGGTCGAACACGACAGCGTCGGAGAGCGTCCTGGACCGTTGGATACGCCGGTAGACGTGCTCGTAGTGGGCGCGCTCCTCGGGCCGGTTCCACACCCACCAGTAATCCCAGGGCTGCCGGGTTTTGAGCGCCAGCGTGTAGCGGGGGTCGCGGGCACGCAGTGCGGCAAGGACGTCCAGCGCCCGGTCCAGCCGCTTGCGGGAGGGGATGACTCCGAGCATGCCCAGCGTGTAGCGGGCGCCGTCCAGTTTGGGCCGGGACAACTGGTCCACGTCGATGCCTTCGGGGAGCACCACCATCCGGTCGGCGGGCCAACTAGCGTGCTCTCGGGCGCGGTCCGCGTAGTGCTGGCTGACGCAGATGACCGCGTCGACTTTTTCGATGTCGAGGCGGCGCGGCCACTCCGTGGCGAGTTCGAACCGGTGGAGCCGCACCAGCAGCCGCTGCCCGGACCGTTTGTACTTGGCGTAGAACAGGGCGTGCGGGCCGCACCACTCGCAGATCACCACGTCGGCCCAGGCCGCCAGTTCCCGGCTGAGGTACTCGTCGTGGGTGTGCGGGCCTTCCCATTCGTCGAGCCGCAGCTCGATACCGGGCAGGCTCCTCAGATGCTGGATGAGCCGGTCGAGACCGCTGAGGTCGGTGCCGGCGATCGCGACTTTCAGCGGCAGGTCCGGGTTGGTTCCCCGGGGTGGCGGCGGCAGGGCTGCCTGCAGGAGGGAGCGGAGGACCTGGATTCCTTGGTCGAGGGTGAAGCGGGCGGCCGCGGCCGCGCAGCGTTCCCCTGCTGTGCGGTAGACCTCCGGCTGGCCAGCCCGTTCCACCGCGTCCGCCAGACTCTGCAGGTCCGGGGCGGCGAAGAGCGGATAGTCGGCGCCGAGCAGTCGCTCGTAGAGCGGGGTGCGGTTGACGACGACGGGAATCCCCAGCGTGCCGGGCTCCAGTGCCGTCAACGCGGGCACCAGGGCAGCGTCGATGTCCGAGCGGTGCCAGGACACGGCGAGGTGGCAGCGGGCGAGCAGGTCGAGGGCTTCTTCGTGGGAGCGGCCGCCGTGCCAGACCACGTTGGGGGTATCTTTGAGTGCTTTGGTGGCTCGTCTCACCCACTCCGGGGAGCCGTTGCGGATAGCGTCGCCGACCACGTGCAGCTCCGCGGGGATACCGCGGGAACCGAGCGCCGCGGGAAGCTGGGTGAGCGTCACCATGTTGCGGGTTTCCGCGATCGACCCGGCATAGCCGATACGCAGCGGCACGCCGGGCCGGTCTGCTCTGCGGGGTGCCGCGGTGAGCATGGGGGGAAGCAGCACGGCGCGGCCGGAGGCGGCGGGCACGGTGGATTCCACGAAGCAGCGCAGTTCTTCGCTGGCGCACAGCAGGTACCGGGAGGCCAGGGCGATCTCGGTGAGCTCGGAGACCACGCTGGGGGTCATCCGGGCCAGGGTGTGCGGTACGTCGTCCACACAGGTCCACAGTCGTCCAGCGAGTTCTTCGGCGTGGGCGGCGACCGCGGCGACGCGCTGCCCGCGGATGACGATGAGGTGGAAGCGCCGTTCCGCGTCGAGCCGGGTGATCAGTTCCACCGCCTGCTCAGGGTCGAGCCCGTGCGGACCGGGGTCGATCCGGTGCGCCCCGGTCTTGGGATGTCTTACCGTGACGTTCGGCAGCCCGGCCAAGGGGGCGGTGAGGACGTCCGTGCCCGGCTGGTTGCGGAGCAGCAGCATGGTGGCACACCCGGCTGCGGCCAGTGCCTGGGTCATGGACTGCGCCCACCGGGCGGTGGCGTCCATGGAGTCAGGGTCAGCATCGCCGTAGACGAGTGCGCGGATGTTCACGGATGTCCTTTCTGCGCCCCGGGGGTACGCCTGTGGCGTGGCACCATCCACGGTGGTGGCCTTGTCAGCGCTTCTCCGTTTGTTCCAGTGTGCCGCTTAACCGCCGGGTGTGTGCTCCGGGACAGGGCTCGAGGCTGCGGGGCCCGCGGCACTGAGAGCGAGCAGGCGCGCCCCATGCCGGCTCCACTGCTGGGGCGGCAGTCCTTTGCGGACCAGTTCGCGGCGGGCGAGGACAGGGCGTACTGCGCTGACGAAGACGTAGTCGGCTCCGGAGGCTGCCGGGTCGACGGCGGGGCCGACCGCGTCCGCTCCGGAGCATTCCGCGGCGCAGAGTGCATCGGCAAGGAAGAATTCCCCCGCGGGCTGGTCCCACAGTGCCGTCCAGGGGGTGGTTGCGGCGGCGGCGAGCTGGGCCCATTCAGCCGCAGACCAGCGGTCCTCCGGAGCGGTGGCGACGGTACGCACGGGGATGCCACGGTCTTTCAACCGCTGGATCCCGGCGAATGCGGCGCGGGAGTCAGGCACGACGACTTCGGCAGGCGGGTGCTGTTGGCGGAACATGTCGTCGGCGAGGGCAAGCGATTCGGTGTCGTCAAACGGGCAGGCGAGGACTGTGGTGGCCCGTCCCGCCAGCGGCTGGGTGGCGGAGCCTCCCCCCGCGGGAAGCGAGACCCGTTCCAGGAGGTCCGCCAGGACTACCGGGGTGGCCCGGGTCAGGAAGAGCGTGCGGAGGGCCAGGCGGAGCTCGGCGGGGCTGAGGGGCCCTTCAGCAACGGCTTGGATGAAGTCGGCTTCGTCGGCAGCGGTGCGCGCCGCAGTGTCCGGCAATCCGGGACCGGGGGCGGTTCCGGCGAGGAGGGCCCGGGTTCCGCAGGCGAGTGCCTGGTCGGCGAGCGTCGGCGTGTCCACGACCGCGACTGCGGCGGCGCGCAGCAGTTCCGGCAGTTCTTCCCATCGCGCGTCGGCGCGCACCCCTCCTTTGCTTTCCGCGACGAGAGGGTGGCAGTAGGGGGCAGCTCCGCTGACCCGCAGCAGGGTGGCGGCGCGATCTTCGGGGGCGGCGATCGGGTTGTAGCGGTGGAGGGGGACGCCGAGGTCGCCCTGGTGGACGTAGTCGAAGCCGAGCCCGGCCAGTGCGGGGGGTGCGGGCGCGTCGCAGACGAGGATGGTCGCCACTCCGCGGGCAGCGGCCGCGTCCAGCACCCATCGCAGGGCCCGGGTGCGGTCGACCGCGGCCGGGTCGCCCACGTGCGCCCACAGGTTTCCGGGTTGGGCGGCTGAGGCGGTGACCATGACCGCGTCGACGTCGGCGGAGTCGAAGACGATCTGGACGTCGTGCGGGCGCAGCGGGACGAGCCGCGCGTACGGTTCCACGGCCGCGCGGGCTACGGCGGAGAACACCCCAGCGATGACGACCCGCTCGTCTTTGAACGCTGGCTGCCCGGCAAGCAGCCGGGCTTCCTGGCGTTCGGTCTCATAGGAACGGACCGGTTCGGGGGACCGTACGCGCTGTTTCGGCGTGCTGCCCGCTGAGCGGCTGCTGCTGTCCCGCCACAGCCGGTACAGTTCCCGCGGCAGGTTCACCAGTCCTCGGGCGGGGCGCCGGGCAGCCCCGGCCAGGGCGCGGCCCACCTGGAGCGAGGTGGATCCTTCCAGGGCAGCGAGGCGCGCCTGGGCTTCTTGGAGCTGCGCTTCCCGTTCGGCGAGCGCTTTGCGGAGTTGCTCGGTCTGGCTCTGCTCACGCCGTTTCATCGTCCGTCCTTCCGGAGCGCGGGTCGCCCGTGGGGGCCAGGTGCGCACGTCACTGTGCCACTCCTTCACCTTGGCGGACGCGGATGAACGGGTGTTGAACCGGATGACACGCTTCAGGTCGCTCCGGTAGTGCCACCGCGCCGCATCGGGCGTGGCGCACCGCCATCGTAGTGCCCGATCCGGTTACAGCCAGGAAAACCCTGTCGCCCTGCGACGGTAAGCAAATACAAACCGTAGCAGCATCTCCGTAAACAGAATCACTAAATTTGCCGATGACACCCGCGGGAGTCTTTGACTCTCAGGTAATTCATCAATCTTCGCGAAATCGTTTCCCTGCCCTACTTTCCCCCTTCTTACCGCTGGTAGAAGCGCTATCATCGATCGCACGCCGAGAGCAGCCCGCAGCCGCATACCCAGATATCGACCTTCTTATGTCTCCGGGAACAAGAATGTCCTGAACAGGCCAGAAAGATATCGGAAGGCAACGCGGTACCAATCTCGCGCGTCTAGCTACCGGGAAAATGAACACCCCGAGGGCACGTTTTCCATATGAGGGAGATCAACTGTGGGCGTCTCGACCTACACCTCTGACCTGGTGGTCGTCGGCTTGGGTTATGTCGGGCTTCCGTTGGCGCATGAAGCATGCCGGTCCGGTCTGAAGGTGACCGGCCTCGACGTGAACCAGCGCGTGGTCGACGGGCTGAACGCCGGAAAGTCGCATATCGACGACCTCTCCGAGCTGGACATCGCGGATATGCGGGCTGCCGGGTTCACCGCAACCTCGGACCCCAGCGTGCTCCGCAACGCCCAAACAATCGTGATCTGCGTCCCTACGCCTCTCTCGGAGGAGGGTTCTCCCGACCTCAGCGCGGTCACCTCCGCGGCTGAGACCATCGCTGCCCACCTGTCCCCGGGAACCCTGGTCATTCTGGAGTCCACGACCTTCCCCGGCACCACCGACGAGGTGCTCCGGCCGATTCTGGAACGCTCCGGCCTGGTCGCGGGGAAAGACTTCCACCTGGCGTTCTCCCCCGAGCGGATCGACCCGGGCAACACGCTGTTCGGCGTGGCTAACACACCGAAGGTCGTCGGCGGGTACACCGAACTCTGCGGCGAGATCGCGGCCGCCTTCTACGGCAAGTTCGTGCGCACGGTGGTGCGGGCGCGCGGCACTCGGGAAGCGGAGATGGCCAAGCTCCTGGAGAACACGTACCGGCACGTCAACATCGCCCTGGTTAACGAGATGGCGATCTTCTGCCGCGAACTGGGGGTGGACCTGTGGGACGCCATCGCCTGCGCTGCCACTAAACCCTTCGGCTTCCAGGCGTTCTACCCCGGGCCAGGGGTGGGCGGCCACTGCATCCCTATCGACCCCAACTATTTGTCGTACAAGGTCAAGACCCTGGGCTACCCCTTCCGTTTCGTGGAGCTCGCCCAGGAGATCAACTCGCGCATGCCGGACTATGTGCTGTGGCGGGTCCAGGACATGCTCAACGAGGCCGGGCTGGCGCTGTCGCGGTCGACGATCCTGCTGCTGGGGGTCACCTACAAGGCGAACATCGCTGACCAGCGGGAGTCTCCGTCCCGGGCCGTGGCAGCCAAGCTCATGCAGAAAGGCGCCACGCTGCTCTTCCACGACCCGCATGTTCCGGAGTGGCAGGTGAACGGGTCTCCGATCCCGCGCGCGGACGACCTGGAGCAGGCACTGGGTGAAGCGGACCTGACGGTGCTCCTCACCGACCACTCCGAGTACACGCCCAAGATGCTGCTGGAGCGGTGCCAGCGCCTCCTCGACACCAGGGGGGTGCTGCGCCGCGCTGACTCCGAGCTGCCCGGGGGCCGTCTCACTGCTTCGATCAGCCGCAAGGGCGTCCAAGTCCTCTGATCGCCTGTTCTCGGCTAGCTGTTTGCGCCCGGTACGGTTCCCGGTCCCGTTTTCAGAGCTTCCGCAACGGCGCGGAGCTCTGGATGCGGGACCGCAGCCGGGGGTGCGCGCCTCATCGGCGCTGGGTGAGCGGAAACACACGAAACCCCGGAATCCTTTCCTGGGAAGATAAGTTGTACGTTGCTGATCCGGCCTGCACCGCCGGACAGCCCCGTATTCGACGTACTTTCTTTCCAGGAGAGACCTTGTCCCAGATCTCCGAACCGCTGGAACTCGCCAAGGACGCCCAGGACCTCCTGTTCCGGGAGGCGCGGACCGCGAACACCTTCAGTGGCGAACCCGTCTCCGAAGAACAGGTCCGCGCGATCTACGACCTGGTGAAGTACGGTCCCACCGCGATGAACACGCAGCCGCTGCGCATCGTGCTGCTGCGTTCCCGCGAAAGCCGGGAGCGTCTCGTCCAGCACATGGCCGAGGGGAACCAGGCCAAGACCCTGTCGGCTCCGCTCACCGCCATCCTCGCCTACGACAGCGAGTTCCACGAGAAGGCCGACCGCTTCTTCCCCGACCGTGCCCAGGGCATCCGGGACATGTTCTCCAGCAGCGCTGAAGCCCGCGCGACGACCGCGAAACTCAACGCGTCCCTGCAGATCGGGTACTTCCTTATCGGAGTCCGCGCGGCCGGGCTGGCAGCGGGGCCGATGACCGGTTTCGACGCCGCCGCGATCGACGCCGAGTTCTTCCCTAACGGGCGGTACCGCACGCTCGTCGTCATGAACATCGGCAAGCCTGGCGCGGACCATCCCCAGTTCCCGCGGCTGCCCCGCCTCGACTACGAGGATGTGGTGACCGAACTCTAGGCCCGCCGCATGCACAGTGGCCCACTCCGCCGCGCGGGGTGGGCCACACCTCGTTCTACGCCGCTGCGACCGTTCAAATGATCGGCGGCCGTCCAGCGAGAGTCATCCGCCAGGCCGTGGACCATCGGATCGGCCGGCGCTCCCCCGCGTCGGTCCGCCACCCTTCCCAGAACCCGGAGAACCAGGGACGCAGTGCGCTGAGGGAACGTTCGCGCAGCACGGTCAGCGCCACCCAGACCGCCACGTAGACCACGGCCAGCGGCCAGGGCAGGTTCCGCTTGGCCAGCCACACGCGGTTGCGGGCGTTGAGCCGGTAGAAGTCGGCGTGCCGGGTCGGGGACGTCGCCGGGTGGTACATGACCGCCTCAGCGTCGTACTCGATGTGGTATCCCGCATCCAGGATGCGCCACGCCAAGTCTGTTTCCTCGTGCGCGTAGAAGAACGCGTCAGGCAGCCCGCCGCCCTGTTCGAACGCGGTGCGCCGGATCGCCGACGCCCCGCCGAGGAACGTGGTGACCCGGCTCGACCTGCCCGGGTCGCCCACTCTGAGTCGAGGCACGTGCCGCCGCTGGTCCGGGCCGCCGTCAGGGTCGGAGATCCGGAAGGACAGCGCACCGAGCGAGGGGTCTGCTGCGAACCGGTCGTGGACGTGCCGTCCCAGGTTGCGGGACCGGTACCATCCGTCGTCGTCGAGGAACAGGATGATGTCGCCGGTACTGACCCGCACTCCCGCGTTCCGGCCAGCCGGGATTCCAACATTCTCGGGAAGCCGCACGGTGACCACCCGCTCATCCAAGTCCGGGAGGTCTGCGCCGTTCCCGACGACGACCACCTCGATGTCGACACCCTCCTGTTCGAACACGCTGGCGATGGCCCGGCGCAGCTCTGCCGGCCGATTGCCCATCGTCAGCAGCACACAGGAGAGCTTCAACTGTTGTTTACCTCCGCGCTGGGGAACGGATGGCTCCTGCCCCGGCGCGGCCCGTACTGATCCGCCGGAGGGGAGCGCGTCCTGGGAGGACCCCGTGTCCGCTCCGGATGCCTCACCCTGCCGTGTCGCGCTAGGGGAGGGGACGGAACCGCTCATCGACAACCGTTCAACACACCAAAGATGGATGACAGGACAACGGAATTCAACGGTCTCATGAACCAGGTAACGACCGTATCAACACCGGCAGGGTGAGCGGAACGCCCGCGCGTCACCGCAGCCGGCTGGAGGCCAGGATGCTCACCAAGTGCAGCACGGTCTGCAGCGCTGCCACCGCCACACAGGCAGCCATGAGCACCTGGGTGGCAGCCAGGTCGCCACGGACCGCATCCACCACTGCGGCCACCACGACCAGGAGGGAGAGCTCCACTGCCTGGATGATGCGGTGGAAACGCAGCGCAGAAGCGATCCGGCGCGCCAGGCTCAGGCCCGAGGACCGGGGATTCAGGGCTGCGGCCGGCACGTGGTCGCTCAACCCCGCCTTGGCCCGGGCCACCACCACGTTGTCGGTCTCCGCCTTGATCAGTGCGGCGCCGAGTGCCGCGGCCAGTCCGGCGACCACCCAGCCTCCGGCCGTGAACTCTCCTTGCGCCCGGATCCCTACCCCGACCAGCAGGGCGACCTCAGCGAAGTAGTGGCCGATGCGGTCCAGGTAGACACCGGTCACGCTGGTACGCCCGGTGAACCGGGCGACCTCGCCGTCAGAGCAGTCCAACAGCAGGTAGACCTGGATGAGCAGGGCCGCGAGCAGGGCCGACCACAGCCCGCCGAAGGCCACGACGATCCCGGCGAGCACACCGCAGACCACCATCAGGTAGGTGATCGGGTTCGGGGGCACCCCCAGGCGCACGAAGAACGTGCTCGCATAGGGCGAGATCGCCCGCATGTAGAGGCGTCCCGCCCAATGCTCCTCGTTGACCCGCTCTTTGATTCCTTCCGGCTGGCCGCCGGCCCGCACCTCAGCGACCGAAGGTTTGGACATAGTCGCGAACGCTCCGCCTGATCTCGTCTTCGGAGAGGTTGAGGTGCTCCAAGACCGTGTAGCGTCCCGGCCGAGTGGACGGCGCGTGGACCACGGCTTTGACGAACTGCTCTTCGTCCAGCCCCACGTCCGAGGGGAGAGTCGGAAGCCGGTGGCGGAGCAGGCTGGCGCGGATGTCCTCGAGCTGCTGTTCCCCGTGGCCCAGGTAGCGGGAGCGGAGGAAGAAGGCGAACAGCGTGCCCAGCCCAGCCAGTTCTCCGTGGTTGCTGGTCCCCGGGTAGAGCTGGTCGATGGCGTGGAGGATCTCGTGGTCAGCGCCGCTAGCGGGCCGGCTCGACCCGGCCACCGACATGGCCATCCCCGACAGCACCAGGGCCTCGGCGAGCGCGGTGAGGAAGCTCTCGGATTCCACGGAGTCGCGGCGGTGCAGCACGGACTCGGCGGCCACCCGGGCGAAGGTGACGGCCATCCCGTCGACCGGTTCGTCCATCTCCTTGCCGGCCAGCTCCCAGTCGGTGATCGCGGACAGGTTGCTGAGCACGTCCCCGATCCCCGAGCGGACCAGCCGGTCAGGTGCGGAGCGGACGTAGTCCACATCCACCACGACGGCGACCGGCATGTTCACCCCGTAGGAGCTCTTGCCGCTCTCGTGCTCCAGCGAACTCACCGGGGAGGCGATGCCGTCGTGGGAGAGGTTGGTGGCGACCGCGATCATCGGGATTCCCGCCATGGTGGCGGCGAATTTAGTGACGTCGATGGTCTTGCCGCCGCCGATCCCCGCGACCGCTTCGAAAGCCTCCGTCCGCAGCTTCTTGCCGAGTTCGTTGGCGACGTCGACGGTACCTTCGTCGACCTGGAAGACCTCGCAGTGGGGAAGGTTGAGGTCCGCGACGATCCGGGCGCCCTGGCCGGGGCCGACCGCCACCGCGATCCGTCCCTCGTTGGCGATCCTCCGGTCCGCGAGGAGAAGTCCCAGGTCCGCGATCGCTCCCCGCCGCACGTCAATGGAGAGCGGCGAGGCCAGCATCCGGGCTAGTAGCGGCATGCGATCTCCCGAGCGCGAGCCAGATCGTCGTGATTGTCCACCTCAACCCAGTCGACCTCGCCGATCGGCGCCACAGCGATCCTCTCGCCTCGGTCGACCAGTTCCTGGTAGCCGTCCTCGTAGTAGAGCTGGGGGTCGCGTTCCCAGGTGGCACGGAGCGCGTCTGCCAGGCGGCCGGCGATGCTCCCCTCGATGAGGGTGACTCCGATGTACTCGCCTGCGGCTGTCGCGGGGTCCATCAGCTTGGTGATCCGCTGCAGGTGTCCGGAGGAGTCCAGAGCCACCTTCATCTCTTCATCAGCAAGTGTTTTCACGGTGTCTACCGCGAGGACGATCTCCGGTCCCCTGTTGGCGAGTAGTGTTTTTTCCACGCTGGCCGGGTGCACGGTGTCACCGTTGACCAGCACCACGCCCTCAGCGAAGTAGTCCCGTGCAGTCCACAGGGAGTAGGCGTTGTTCCACTCCTCAGCCTTGTCGTTGAAGACGGTGGTGATCTTGACGCCGTGGCGGCGTTCCAGTGCCTCGCGCCGCTCCTCCACCGCCTCGGAGCGGTAGCCGACGATCACCACTACGTCGGTGAGCCCCACCGAGGCCAGGTTCTGCAGGGCGATGTCCATGATGGTGGTGTCACCATCGACCGGCACCAGAGCCTTGGGCAGCGTGTCGGTGTACGGGCGCAGCCGGCGCCCTGCCCCAGCGGCAAGAATCATGCCGAGCATGTCGGCGCTTCCCTCCCTCAGTTGTCGGAGGCCACAGCGCCCCCTTGTCCTTCACGTGGTTCTACCGCCACCGCGGTCACCGGTGCCGAAAGCCAGCTTGTGGTGGTCTCCCACGCCAGCAGGACCGCCAGATAGCCCAGGAGCAGACCGTAGGTGAAGGGCAGCCATCCCAGCGCCCCTCCGGCCGCGATGAGGAGCATCCGACCGTCCCAGCCCAGCATAGCCAGCCTGGCCCACTCGGAAGGGGGAATACCGTGGCGTACCCGGCGTACGGCGGAACCGTGATGGAAGATGACTAACGCGACAAGTGCGAATACTAGGGGACCTGGTACGCCGGAACCGTAGCCCAGCGCACAGAGGTACAGGTATTCGGCTGCTCGCAGCAATGGCGGAACAATCCAGTCGAACCGCCCATTGTGCGGATGCGCGGAAGCCACTCCCGACAAGAGGAGTGCCGCCGCCGGTGCGAACAGGGTAACCCCGTTCAGATCCTCAAAACCGGTGAATAACAAGACTCCCATCACCAGGATTCCGGCGAAAGCCGGCAGAACCGGCGGGAGCGCGCCCTGGACGAGAACGCCGATGCCCGTGCTCAAATGCCCGTCGTCTCGAAGAAAACGCAGGTCAACGTGGGGAGACTGCGTCGCAGAGCTCATGGTGGGCCTTACCGGGAGTCGGATTGCGGAAGCAATGTGGCAACTGCCATAGCAGCCACGGATCCGGCGATCAACGCCCCGAAAGCCACCGATGCATGCCAAATCGTTACCGAAACGGCAATGACGAGGAAGCGCTCCGACGGGCCGAACCGGGCCACGTCGCGGAGGAGCCTCCCCGCGCGTCCGCGGGACACGGCCTGCCGCCTCCGGCGGGGTGGGGCGGCGTTCCCGGGCGCCGCGCCACGGTCCCTGGTCTTCTGGGACGCAGGGGCCGGGCGCAGCCGGACGGTTCCGGGCGGCTCAGCGGTGTCGTCCGGGTCGCGGGCCAGGCCGAGGAGCTCCGCGGTGAAGTCGGGGTCGGCCGGTTCCCGGCTGCGGTAGCTGGGGTCGATCGCTTCGATCGGCGGGGGCGCTCCCCTGGACGCGTCCCGGGGCTGAGCCTCCGGGCGGTGTGCCGCGCGGGCCTCCGCCACTGATTCGCGGACCGCGTGGGCGGTCAGTGCCCCCGCCGCCCAGAGCCAGACGTCGGTCTGGCCTGCCAGGGACGCGCCGAGCGCCAGTCCTAGGAAGAGCACGTATTCGCGTACCCGGCTGAGCATCGCGACCGCCCAGGCGTTGAGCGCATCGCAGCGGTGTTCCGCTATGCGAGAGCCGACCGCGTCGCAGTAGAGCACCAGCGCCAGCGCGAGCGTCCCGACGAGGCTGCCCATCAGGGCAGTGTCGGTGAACCACACGGCCGCCACTGCGGTGAGGACGGCCCCGGCCCGGGCCATGGCAGCCGGAGTGGTGCCTCGCCGCACCGCCCAGCGCACCACGGGCTCGGCCAGCGGCCGCATCCCGTAGGCGGTGAGTACTCCGGTCTCCGTCACTCGCCGCGCCTTTCCCACACACGTTCTGTAGGTGTCAACGGTTACCCGGCCACAGACCGCTTGGCAAGGGGCCACACGGGGCGGAACGGGACGGCTTAGGCGGCTTTGCTCTTCTTCTTCCGCTTGGCGATCTCCGCCTTGGTGTCGGCGTTGTAGGCGTCCAGGGCGGCTTTGATGTCGGTGTCCAACACCAGTTCGCCGTTCTTGATGTACAGGCCGCGGTCGCAGAAGCGTTTGAGGTCGCCTTCGTTGTGCGAGACCAGGACCATGGTGCGCTGGTTTTGCAGCATTCGCTCAATGGCGTCGTAGCATTTGTTGCGGAAGGATTTGTCCCCCACCGCGAGCACCTCGTCCACCAGCATGATGGGGTGTTCCAGTTGGGAGATGAGCGCAAATCCGAGCCGCACCTTCATGCCGCTGGAGTAATGGCGCACCGGGGTGTCGATAAACCGCGACTCGATCTCGGCGAACTCGATGATCTCGTCGAACCGCTCCTGGAGCATCTCGTTGCTCATCCCGTGCAGGGCGCCCACCAGGTAGACGTTCTCCCGCCCGGTGAGGTGGTCGTTGAACCCGGCCCGCAGCTCCAGCAGCGGAGCGACTTTTCCGCGGACAGTGACTCTGCCCTCGTCGGGGATCAGCACCCCGGCGATCAATTTGAGCAGAGTGGATTTACCCGTCCCGTTCTTGCCGACAATACCGACACACTCGCCTTTAGTGATCGTAAAGGAGACGTTGCGCAGCGCCCAGAAATCGGAGGCACCTCGGTTGGGGTCACGCCGGTTTCCGTGAATAAACATCTCCCGCAGACTGCGTTTGCGCCGGCGGTTCGTCGCAAACTTGATACCGAGCCTTTCAGCCTCGATGATCGGCTCCGCCATTACAGCTCCTTAAGGACGGCGCTCTCCAGTCGTCGGAACGTGACGTACCCAACCAACATCACCAGGATGGCTCCGCCGACCGTCGTCCACAAGACGGACGCCGGAGGCGCTTCGCTGGCGTACCACACCGCGTGGTGCATCTGGAAAATCCCTGCCAGCGGATTGTGCTGGTAGAGCCACTTGAACCAGTCGGGCAGCGCGTCAATCTCCGTGACGCGGAACAGCGGGTAGATGACGGGCGTGCTGTAGAACAGCACTCGATTCAGGATACGAACGATCCGTTCCACGTCGCGCAGCAGCACGTTGATGGAGGAGAGCAGCAGAGTCATCCCCAGCGACAGGATGAACTGCACCGCGATCGCCGGGATGACCCAGAAGAAGTTCCACCCGGTCTCGCCCCGCAGCACCACGACGAACATCAGCAGGACAGGCCAGGTGAGCAGGTACTCCACGAATTTGGTCTGCACGATGGCCAGGGGGAAGATCTCCCGGGGCACTTTCATCGTGGTGATGAGCTTGGAGTGGGTGGTGAGTGCGCGGGGCGCGTCGCTGAGCGCCGCACTGAACCACATCCACGGCAGCAGCCCTGACAGCAGGAACAGGGCGTAGCCCCCGGGCGCGTCCGGGCCGCCCGGTGCCTCGCGCGCTCCGCCAGTCGCCGCGAACACCACGCCGAAGACGAAGTAGTAGACGCAGGCCATCGCCAGCGGCTCTAACATCGACCAGGCGTAACCGAGGATCGAATTCTGGTACTTGACTTTGAGGTCACGGCGGACCAGGTGTCTGACGACTTTCCGGTGTTGCCAGACGTCCAGCGTCCTCGACGCCACCGCACCTCCTCAGGATGCAGTCGTATGGAAACGATCGCGCGATAGAGATCGCCGTGGGATTCGTAGGGGTTTGCCTGTGGCATCCGAAGTCTCCGACGGGGCCGCTAGTGCGCCACGGCGGATATTTCGAGGCCACCGTCATGACATGCCACATCTGTGGCGGGGATGCTCAGGAGTGAGCGGCGCCGCTGACGAAAGCTGGGGCACGTCCGCCGCCTCTCCGGGAGAACACCGGGACCAGATCCATGGTTGCACGACCGGTGGCCCTGTGATTCCAGGCGTCCTAAGGTTACCGGTGATACCGCCCTGCTGTCCCATTCGCGGTGAATTGTTCCTCCATTGTTGAATCGCTGCCCAGAGTGTTCCGGAACCGTGGGCTAGCCTCTCCTTGTCACGCCGCTGTGTTGCTGTCACCCCGGGAGAGGCCATGTCGCTCGATCAGCCCGCGCACCGCCGGCCGCGGGTCGCCGCTGCTGTCCTCGCCGGCGGCGTAGGGTCGCGCATGGGCAGTGCGCACCCCAAACAGCTCCTGCGGCTGGCCGGGCAGACCATCCTGGAACGCTCGGTCGCCGCCCTGTGCGCCGCCCCAGAGGTGGACGAGGTCGTCGTGGTCATGAACGCCGCCCACCTCGCGGAAGCGGAGAAGATCCTCGCCGAAGGCAGGTACGACAAGGTGTCCCGGATCGTTCCGGGAGGAGCGAGCCGTTCCGAGAGCTCTCTCGCCGCCCTGCAGGCAGTCGACGACTACGACGACAACGACCTGCTGCTCCTGCACGACGCCGCGCGTCCGCTGGTCAGCGGCCGCACGATCACTGCCTGTGTGACTGAACTTACCGAAGTCGGCGCGGTCGGCGTGGCTGTACCGTCCAGTGACACCGTGGTCCAGGTCACCTTGGACGCCTCTGGACGCGAAGTGATCGCCGCGGTCCCCGACCGCGCTGCGCTGCGTCGGATGCAGACCCCGCAGGGTTTTCGGCTCGGCGTGATCCGCCGGGCCTATGCGCGAGCGTTCGCCGAACCCGGGTTCACCGCCACGGACGACTGCGGTGTCGTCCTGCGCTACCTGCCTGAGGAACCCGTGCGTATCGTCACCGGGGAGGAGAGCAACATCAAAGTGACCCATCCCAGCGACCTTGCCGTGGCTGAAGCCCTGCTCCGCACCGGGGTGGCGCAGTGATATTCGTCCCGACCGAGGTCATCGGCCACCGCGGCTTCGGCCGCGGCACCGTTGCCGGCCTGGTGGAGAACACCCCCGAATCGTGCGCCGCGGCTGTGGCGCACGGCGCCTCCTGGGTGGAGATCGACGTGCGGCGCAGCGCCGACGACGTCCTGCTGGCGTACCACAACGCTGCCCTGCCTGACGGGCGGCTCATCGTGGACCTGCCCGCCGCGGAAGCCCGGGCCGCCGGGGTCGCCACCCTCGACGAGGTCCTGGAAGCGATCCCCTCGGACATCGGCCTGGACTTCGACGTGAAAACTGTGCTGGAGGACGCTGTCGACCCGCCTGCCCGGCGCACGGTCAGCCTGCTCGCGCCGTACCTGAAGCGGCACGCGCGCCTCCAGCGGGTCTTCGTGTGCTCCTTCGACCCCTCTGCCCTGCTCGCAGTGCAGGAACAGGTGCCCGGGGTGGCCACCGCTTGGATGCCGTTCGTCCGCAACCCCGTCGACCACGCCCTCGCCGGGGCCGTGGCCCTGGGTTGCGCCCTGGTCGCCGTCGATGCCCGATCGTTCGGCCTGGGCGGCGAACCGGAGCGCCCGGGGCGGCGCTCGATTGAGGAGACGGTTGCGACCGCGCACCGCGCCGGTCTGCAGGTGGTGTCGTGGTGCCCCGACCCGGCGGACTCGGCGCGCCTCGCCGCTGCCGGAGTGGCCGCCGTGGTCGTCGACGATGTTCCCGGCACCGTGCAGGCCCTCACCGCTACGGCCGCGTCCTCTGCATAGGACACCGGTCCTTTCCCCAGGCTGGGGAAAGGACCGTGCACTCAGTTGGCTTGGGCTTTCTGCTGGCGCCGCGCCTGCGCAGTCCGCGAGTCGGAGCCCAGGCTCGGCGGACTGGTGAGGAAGCCCGCCCCCCACGCCATGTGCATGGTGGCCAGCGCCACCGGGAGCGCGAGGCGGGAAGCCAGCGGCAGTCCGGAGCCCAGCGGAATCGAGGCGAGGAGGATCGCCGCCACATAGCCGCCGGGGATCAGCCACGCCGGCCAGAAGAAGAACCCGCCCACCAGGCCCAGGACGATCGCGGTCAACGCAACCGGCGGAGCCAGGTAGCGGAAGTTGAGGGTGCCCGGGTGCTGCCGGGCCACAACCCGGCGCCACCGCCCGTAGTGGAAGTACTGTTTGGCGAGCGCCCGGACGTTGGGGCGCGGCCGGTAGGACACCCGCATCCGCGGCTGGAACCACACGGTCCCGCCGGTCATGCGGATCCGGTAGTTCATCTCCCAGTCTTGAGCCCGCAGGAACGCCTCGTCGTAGCCTTGGACCCGCTCCAAGGCGGAGCGCCGGAACACGCCCAGGTAGACGGTGTCAGCGGGCCCGCTCTCCCCACCGGTGTGGAAGCGGGCGTTGCCCACGCCGATCTTCGACGTCATCGCGGCGGCCACCGCTTTCTCCCACGGGGTTTCCCCCTCCGCGGCCATGATGCCGCCCACGTTGTCCGCGCCGGTCTCCTCCAGCGTCTCCACCGCGATCCGCAGATAGTCGGAGGGCATCATGGCGTGGCCGTCGATGCGCGCAACGATGTCGTGGGAGGACGCAGCGATAGCCGCGTTGAGTCCGGACGGGGTACGGCCTGACGGGTTGGGCACCACCTTGACCCTCGGGTCCGCCGCAGCGAGTCCGTCAGCGATCTCCTGTGTGCGGTCGCTGGACGGCCCCACGGCCAGGACGACCTCGATTTCACCTGGATAGTCCTGTTCCAGAACGTGGCGCACGGCGGAGGCGAGGTGGCGTTCCTCGTTCAGGACAGGCATGACAACCGAAACGGCAGGCCAGCTCACGGGCATATCCACAAGATTTTCACGCGATCCGGGAAGGAATCTGGGTATGTGAGTGCGGGAATCCGCTGTCGCAACGGTACTGCATACAGCGGTGCCCGGGATCCGCTCGACGACCGTCCCATCCCGGTGGACGGGACGTGGAGGCAACACGCCGTAACCGGATTTTCCCGATCCGGAAGGGTGGTGCTGCCACTCTGGAAGAGTCGGCGGCTCGGACTGCTCCCGCGGCAGCGGCGGGCCGGATGGTTCGGGAGGACAACCGGTGAACGAGGACGGTAACGACACACCCCGCCCGTTAGGGGAAGTACCCGAGTTTCGACGGATCCGGTCGGGACCGCTCCCCCCGCATCAGAACATCCCGCCCCGTCGCCGCGCCCCCGCAGACCAGCTGCCGTGGCTGCCCAGCGCGGCCGCCCGACGGCGCCGCGCCGCACTACTGCTGTGCGGGTTCCTGTCCGCTGTGGTCCTGCTGGTGTCGGGAAGCTCATGGGCGGTCACCGGCTGGCTCTCTGACCAGTTGCACCGTTACGACGTCTTCACGGGCCTGCTGGACGAGAACCGTCCCCCGGCCTCCCAGGGCGCGTTGAACTTCCTGGTGATCGGCTCCGACGACCGCAGCGGTCTGGACTCCCGCCAACGCTCCGAACTGGGGGTGGGCAACGTCGAAGGGCGGCGCTCGGACACCATGATGCTGGTCCACCTCAACCACCAGCGGGAGCACATCACCGTGGTGGGCATCCCCCGGGACTCCTGGGTGCGGATCCCCGGCCACGGCCCTGACAAGATCAACGCCGCCTACTCCCTGGGCGGACCGCAACTGGCCGTGCAGACCGTGGAAGCGGCCACGGGGGTGCGCATCGACCACTACGTGGAGATCGACTTCACCGGGTTCGTGGAAGTGGTGGACACGCTCGGCGGGATCACCGTCTGCCTGCCCGAGGCGATCCACGACGAGAAGGCCCACCTGTCCCTCGAAGCCGGAACCCACCGCCTGCAGGGCACCCAAGCGCTGGCTTTCGCCCGCACCCGTAAAAGCCCGCACGGCGACTTGGACCGCATCGACCGGCAGCAGCAGGTGCTGGCCGCACTGCTCGACGAGGCGCTCAATGCGCAGATCCTCAGCGACCCGGCCCGGCTCGCCCAGTTCGTGGAGACCGCGCTCGGCTCGATCACGGTCGACGACACGCTGGACACCGCTGCCCTCATCCAGTTGGGCACGCAGCTGCGTTCCCTCGGCCTCGACGACGTCACGTTTACCCAGGTTCCGGTGGACCGGATCGACTTTTGGACGCCGAGCGGCGAAGTCGCGGTCACCTGGCATGAACAGCACGCCACCGAACTGTTCACCGCGATCGCTGCGGACCGGCCCATCCCCCAGCCGCAGTCCGCGGAAGACTCAGCCCTCCCCTCCCCGGACGAGGTGACCGTGGAGGTCTACAACGGCACCACCATTCCCGGGCTGGGCGCCCAGGTGCGTGTCGAACTGCTGGAGTCGGGGTTCCAGGTGCCGGAGAGCGCCGGGAACTGGCCGCAGCAGGACCTCGCCGAGACCCTGGTCCGCTACTCCCCGGAGCGCGAGGACGCCGCCACCCTGCTCGTGGAGAGCATTCCGGGGGCGCGCGCCGAAGTCGACCCGGGGCTGGGAGGCCGCCTCCAAGTGATCGCCGGCGTGAACCACACCGGGGTAGCCGTACCCGCCCACGCCGCCTCCCCGATTGCCGAGCAGCCGGTGGACGTCGGCGGCCGGGAGACCGTGCACACGCGCACCGCAGCGGAGAACGTGTGCCGGTGAACTCCGGGCCGTACGCGGTCCCGGAAACCACGGGCGGCTACCGCGCGTTGTCCCGGTGAGGCGGACAGAAGTGAGTTTCCTGCCTCCCGGTGGTAGGGAGAGAGAACACCGGTTGTTAAGGAGGGCCCGTGGTACGCCACCTGCTCGGTCTGCTCGCCGGAGTCGCGGTCACCCCGCTGCTGTGGGTCGGCGTGGCATGGGCGGGCGATCAGATCGCTCGACACGCCGCTGGACAGGAGTCCAGCGTCCCGCTGCCCACCGCCTGCGCCGTCCTGATGGGGGTCGGCCTGCTCGGCGCAGTCCTCGCTGCAACCCGGTTCTCGCCGCTTGCTGCGTTCGTCTCCGGCGGAGTGCTTCTCGGCGGCCCCCTGTGGGCGCTCCTCGACCCCGGCTCGCTGACGCAGCTCCTCCCGGCGTGGCTGGTAGGCTCCGACTCGCTGGTCCATCCGCTGGGCCCCGGGCTGCCGCTCTTGTGCACGCTCGGCACGCTGCTGTTCCTCTCCGCGCTCGTGCCGTCCCGATGGCGTTCGCGAAGCCAGCCCTGGTCCGAGGAGGTGTACCCGCCGCTTCCGCCCCCGGCCCGGGAACACGGCCCCACGCCGACCCCGCCGCCTCCCGCAGACCCGCCTCCCGCCTCCGACCAGGCCGACGACCTGGCTACTCGGACGACTCTCCCGTTCCGCCGCGGCGAGGACGGCATCCATCCGCTGGCGGGGGATGACGACCATCACACTCGGGTGTTCGGCGACGGACGGTAAACCACGGTCCTGCCTCACCAGACGCTGTCCAATTTCTTGCAGTCTGTTGTGCTGTGCGGGAGTTCGACAGGGTTCAAGCCGACTACCGTGTTGGGATTAACCGCCCCTCGTGCACGCCAGTGAGCGGTCGTGGCGGCACGTGACCCGGAGGGGGCCCTGGGGCGGTGGAACAGCCCGCAGATAGCATTCCTAGGCCGGTCGGTGAGGAAGGACTGATTCCATTGGCGGAGAAGCAGCGCCTCAGAATCGCGGTGCTCGGCACCGGATACCTCGGAGCGACCCACGCCGCGTGCATGGCGGACCTGGGGTTCGACGTCCTCGGGCTCGACACGGACCAGAGCAAGATCGCAAGCCTCTCCTCCGGTCGGGTGCCGTTCTACGAACCGGGTCTCGAAGAGGTGCTCAACCGCAACCTGGCCGCTGGCCGGCTGCGCTTCACCACCGACTACGCCGAAGTCGCGGCCTTCGCTGACGTGCACTTCATCTGTGTCGGGACCCCGCAGCAGGCCAACTCCAACGCAGCCGACTTACGGTATGTCGACGCCGTGGTCGACACGCTGGCCCCCCTGCTGACTCGGCCCGCCGTCATCATCGGAAAGTCCACGGTGCCGGTGGGTACCGCGGCCCGCCTCGCCGCCCGGTTCCGGGCCCTCGCCCCCGCGGGTGAAGCCGTGGAACTGGGTTGGAGCCCGGAGTTCTTGCGGGAAAGCCACGGGGTGGAAGACACGCTCAACCCGAACCGGATCGTCCTCGGCACCGACTCCCCCCGGGTCGAGCAGGTGATGCGGGAAATCTGCGCCAGCCAGATCGAACGGGGCATCCCGTTCCTGGTCACCGACTTGCAGACCGCGGAACTGGTCAAAGTCTCCGCCAACGCGTTCCTCGCCACCAAGATCTCCTTCATCAACGCGATGGCCGAGGTGTGCGAAGCGGTGGGCGCGGACGTGATCCAGTTGGCCAAGGCGCTCTCCTACGACGACCGGATCGGCGGCAAGTTCCTCGGCCCTGGCCTGGGTTTCGGCGGCGGCTGCCTGCCCAAGGACATCCGCGCGTTCATGGCGCGCGCCGACGAGCTGGGAGTGGAATCGGCCCTGTCGTTCCTGCGCGAGGTCGACGCCATCAACCAGCGGCGCCGTGCCCGCACGATCGACATCGCGCGCGGCCTCATCGGCGGGAGCTTCGCCGGACGCACCGTCGGTGTGCTGGGCGCGTCCTTCAAACCGAACTCCGACGACATCCGGGACTCTCCCGCACTGGACGTGGCGGCTACGATCAACTCGCTGGGCGCCCGGGTCACGGTCTACGACCCGGAGGCTTTGGAGAACGCCAAGCGCGCCTACCCGCAGTTGAACTTCGCGCACACGATGCTGGAAGCGGTCCGGGACGCCGAAGTGGTTCTCCTCCTCACCGAGTGGGCCGAGTTCCGGGATGCCGACCCGGACGAGCTCGGCAAGGTGGTGGCTGAGAAGCGGATCGTGGACGGCCGCAACGCGCTGGACCCCGACTACTGGCGTTCCCGCGGCTGGACGTACCGGGCTCTTGGGCGCCCGTGACCGGCCCGTTGCTGTTCCGCACGAGGGGGACACGGTATGGCACAGCTCAATGATCCGGAAGCGATCCGCCGGCTGCTCGTGGACACCGAGGTGTGGGCGATTGTGGGGCTGGGCGCCAATCCGCACCGCCCCGCCTACTCGGTGGCCCGGTTCCTGCAGGAGCGCGGCAAACGGATCGTGCCGGTGCACCCCACCGCGGCAACAGTGCACGGTGAGCGGGGGTACGCCTCGCTCACCGACATTCCCTTCGACGTGGACGTGGTGGACGTGTTCCGCCGCTCCGCAGAGGCGGGCGCGGTTGCCGACGAGGCGCTCACCCGGCCTGAAGTCCAGGGCGTGTGGTTCCAGTTGGGAGTGGTGGATCCTGCCGCTGCCGACCGGGTGCTGGCCGCGGGGCGCACCATGGTGATGGACCGCTGTCCCGCGATCGAATGGCCGCGCCTGGTGGGATGAGCCCGGCCGACGAGACTGCTCGATCCAGGGCCGGGCTCGGAATGTCGCTGGGCGGGTGCTCCGGGCTCAGCGGGCGCCGAAGCCGAACGAGGAGCCTTCCGTGAGTTTGCGGCGCAGCCGCTCCCCCTTGGCTTTGGCCTGCTGGTTGAGGTCGTCCTGGAAGTCGGCCATCTTCGCGCGCAGCTCCTCGTCGTGGGCGCCGAGGATCCGCACTGCCAGCAGGCCCGCATTGCGGGCCGCGCCCACCGCCACCGTGGCCACCGGGACTCCCGCGGGCATCTGCACGATGGACAGCAGCGAGTCGAGCCCGTCGAGGTACTTCAGCGGGACCGGCACCCCGATGACCGGCAGCGGAGTGACCGAGGCGAGCATGCCCGGCAGGTGGGCTGCCCCGCCGGCCCCGGCAATGAGGACTTTCAGGCCCCGCTCCGCTGCCTGGGAGCCGTAGGCGATCATCTCGTGCGGCATCCGGTGCGCCGAGACCACGTCAACCTCGTAGGGGACACTGAACTCGTCCAGTGCCTCGGCTGCCTCTTCCATGAACGGCCAGTCGGAGTCGCTTCCCATCACGATGCCGACGGCGGGCGGGCTCTGGCTCACTGTGCGTCTCCCTTGAGGTAGGCGGCGGCAGTTCTAGCTCTCTCCAGCAGGGCTTCGGGGTCGTCCCCGACCACGGTCACGTGTCCGATCTTGCGGCCGGGCCGGACTTCTTTGCCGTAGAAGTGCACTTTCAGCTCCGGGTCCCGGGCCATGACATGAATGTAGCGGTTGAACACGTGGGGGTCGTGCCCGCCGAGCAGGTTCGCCATCACCGTGAAGGGGGCCACAGTGCGCGGCGACCCCAGGGGCAGGTCCAGGACGGCCCGCAGGTGCTGTTCGAACTGCGACGTGCAGGCGCCGTCGATCGTCCAGTGGCCGGAGTTGTGCGGCCGCATCGCCAGCTCGTTGACGACGACACCCGTGTCGGTTTCGAACAGTTCCACGGCGAGCAGCCCCACCACGTCCAACGCAGCGGCCAGTTCGATGGCGAGCTCCTGGGCGGCCACCGCCCGGTCTTCGGACAGGTGGGGGGCAGGAGCGATCACTTCGTGGCAGATTCCGCCGCGCTGCACGGTCTCCACCACCGGGTAGGCCGCGACCTGGCCGTAGGGGGAGCGGGCGACCTGGACCGCGAGTTCCCGGCGGAACGCGATCTTCTCTTCGACCAGCAGCGGGACCTGCTCGCGGGCGGCGCGCTCTACGACGGCCGCGGCCTCTGCTGCATCGCCGACTACCCACACGCCTTTGCCGTCGTAGCCGCCGCGGGCCGCTTTGAGCACCACCGGCCAGCCGGTCTGCCCGGCGAACTCGGTGACCTCGTCCAGGCTGGTGATGCCGCGCCACCGCGGGCAGGGGGCGCCGAGTTCGCTCAGCCGGGTGCGCATGACCAGCTTGTCTTGGGCGTGGTGCAGCGCTTCCGGGCCGGGGCGCAGCACGATCCCGGCGTCGTGGAGTTCCCGCAGCACCGGCTGGGGGACGTGCTCGTGGTCGAACGTCACCACGTCGCTGTCTTTGGCGAAGGCGAGCAGGTCGTCGCGGCCCCGGTCGTCGCCGAGGTGCACGTCGGCGACGACCCGCGCCGCACTGTCGGTGGGGCGGGCCGCCAGGACGCGGAAGTCCACGCCCAGCGCGATCGCCGCCTGGTGGGTCATCCGGGCGAGTTGGCCGCCTCCCACCATGCCGACGACGGGGACGGTCCGGTTAGTCTCGCTCACGGCTGCCTCACCTCTCGTTCACGGATACTGGGGTGCGGCCCCGCTTTCCACCGACGCGGGAACCCGGAAAAGTCTAGTAATCCTCTTGGTTCAGATCGGAACGGCTCGTGCGGTTGCTCTCCACGGTGTACCAGCGTTTCGCCCAACTCATCCACGAGCTGGCCAAATTCGGCGTGGTCGGCGCGGTGGCCTATGTGACGCAACTGGTCGCCACCAACGTGTTCTGGTATGCGCTGGGCCTTCCGGAACTCGTGGGGCAGGCGCTGGGCACGGTCTGCGCCACCGTGGTGGCGTTCCTCGGCAACCGGTTCTGGACGTTCCGGCACCGTTCGCACGGCCATCTGCTGTGGTCGTATGTCATGTTCTTCGGGTTGAACGCGGTGGGGTTGGGGATCCAGGTCGCCTGCCTGTGGTTCACGATCGCGGTCCTCGGGCTGGACGGCCCGCTGGCACGGAACATCGCAGGCAATGTGGTGGGGGTGGGCCTGGGCACCCTGTTCCGGTTCTGGAGCTACCGCCGGTGGGTGTTCCGCGCCCCGCACCGGGTGTCTGCCGCAGAAGCGGAGCAGGGGTAGCCCTATTCACTCAATTTTTCGTAAAAAGGTTTTTACTTACTTTCGACAAGGCCAACAACAAAAAGGATTATTTGCTCAGTAAACTTCTTTTTTCACAGAGCCGCTATCTCTAGGACCAGAGGACTGCGCGAAATAGGCAGCACCTGGCGAAGACAGGAGTTGCACATTTTTAGGAAATCTCTGGTCCATCGGCGAGCGTAACCCGAAAATCTCAGCGAGAGTCTTACGATCAGTGCTATGACCTGCGTTTTGCTGGCCGAAGACGATGCTTCGATCTCTGAACCGTTGGCCCGCGCGCTCCGGCGGGAAGGATATTCAGTCGACGTCACCGTCGACGGTATGGAAACACTCGACCGTGCCCGTAGCGGCGACATCGACCTGCTCGTCTTGGACTTGGGATTGCCCGAACTGGACGGGCTCGAAGTAGCCCGGCGGCTGCGTTCCGAAGGGCACGGAACTCCGATTCTCATCCTCACCGCCCGGGCCGACGAGGTGGACACCGTCGTCGGACTGGACGCGGGGGCCGACGACTACGTCACCAAACCCTTCCGCCTGGCAGAGCTGCTGGCCCGGGTCCGGGCCCTGCTGCGCCGCGGCGGCGGCGAAGTCCCCGTCGTCCACGGGGTGCGCATCGACACGGACTCCCGCCGAGCCTGGCTCGGCGACCGCGAACTGCAACTGACCACGAAAGAGTTCGACCTGCTGCGGGTCCTGGTCCGCGAAGCGGGCAAGGTGGTCACCCGGGAGCAGATCATGCGGGAGGTATGGGACACCAACTGGTGGGGGTCCACGAAAACACTGGACATGCACATTTCCTGGCTGCGCCGGAAGCTCGGCGACGACGCCAACCAGCCCTCCTACATCACTACGGTGCGGGGGGTCGGCTTCCGGTTCGAGAAGGAGTGAGGCGCCCGCGGCGTTGACGAGGCACTATGCGCAGGAGGATGCTGTTCTCCACCCTCGTGGTGGCCATCGTCGCGGTACTACTGCTCGGGCTGCCCTTGGGGGCGCTCACCTACCAACAGGTGAACAACGCGAACATCGACCAACTCCAGCGGGAAGCCGAGATCATCGGCACCGAGGTGGACACCCAGCTCATGCGCGAGGGCCGCGTCGACGCCGCCTACTTCGCCAAGGTCTACCCCCAGCGGCATATCCAGATCACTCCTAGCGGCTCCTCCACCGTGGTGACCGGAGGCTGGGAGTACGATCCGCACGCTTCCGACGCGCCTGCAGCGCTCAACGCGACTGTGGTCTCCGCCAGCGGAGCCTCCATCTCGGTGTGGCGGGACACCCGGGGGGTGCGCGAGGAGATCATCAGCGCCTGGTTGGGGATCGCTTCCCTGTCCCTGCTGGCGATCGGCGTGGCGGTAGGACTGGCGATCTTGCAGGCGAGACGGCTCACCCTGCCGCTCGTGGACTTGGCGGCAGCCGCAGAACGGCTCGGTTCCGGATTCATCAGCCCCTGGGGTCACCGCTACGGCATTCCCGAAGCCGACGCCGTGGCTGAAGTCTTAGACCGCAGCGCCGAACGCATCGCCAGCCTGATCTCCACTGAGCGGCACTTCGCTACCGACGCCTCCCACCAGTTGCGCACTCCGCTGACCGCGCTGTCGATGCGGCTGGAAGAGATCATCGCTGAAGCAGACAAACCCGATGTGGTCCGCGAGGAGGGCGAGGCCGCGCTCGCCCAGACTGAACGGCTCGTCGACATCGTGGAAAGCCTGCTCGGACGAGCCCGCCGCACCCAGAACCCCAAACTGGAACCGGTCGCGATCGACGATGTGATCGAGCAGTTCATGGAAGAGTGGCGGCCGGTGTTCACCCAGGCCGGGCGGAAGATCCAGCTCGCCGGCCAGCCGGGGCTGACCGCGATGACCGTGCCCACCGACCTGGCCCAGATCCTGGCGACCCTCGTGGAGAACGCCTTCAAGCACGGGGCTGGCACGGTGACTGTCCGCCGCGTCGAAACCGGACAGTCCGTGCGGATCGAGGTGAGCGACGAAGGCGAAGGGATTCCGGAAGACCTCGTCCCCCGCATTTTCGAGCGTGAAGTGACGAGTGGCAACGGCACCGGACTGGGGTTGGCGCTGGCTCGGCACATCGCCGAGTCCGAAGGCGCCCGGGTGGAGTTCATCCAGTCCAAGCCGACGACGTTCGCGCTCTTCCTCCCCCCGGGCCGGGCCACTCTGGCGCGGACCACGGGGCCTGCCTGACCCGCCGCTCCCGTCTCACTCCGCTTGGGCTGCCCAGGCGGAGATCGGGGCCGCGGCGCCGTGCCCGGAGTAGACCGTGGTCTCCGGCGGCAGGGTGAAGAGGCGTCCCGCCACCGAAGTGCGGAGCGTCTCCGGGTCGTCCGGAGCATACTCTCCGCTCGCGCCGTGCCCGAGCAGGGTGTCACCGGTGAACACGGTGGCGAGCGCAGGCACATACAGGCAGACCGAGCCAGGGGTGTACCCGGGGGTGTGCCGCACCTCCAGTTCAACCGCACCGATCTGGAGGACTTCCCCGTCCAGCAGGGGCGCATCCGGTTCGCGGCGGGGGTGGCGCCGGTACCACAGCGGCAGGTCAGCCGGGTGGAGCAGAATCGGTGCGCTGGTGAGGTCTGCGAGGGTTTCCGCTGCGTTCACATGGCTTTCGTGGGCGTGCGTGCACACGACTGCCATCAGTTCGCGGTCACCGAGACCGCGGGAGATCGCCACCGGGTCGTGCGCCGGGTCGATCACGATCGCGCCGCGGTCGTCCCCGATGATCCACACGTTGGCGCTGCCTTCCCGGGTCCGGGCTTCGGGAGGCAGCACTCCCGAGGTGACGACCCCGCTGACCGTGACGGGAACTGCCGTGTCAGGACTGTCGGTCATGGGATGTACCACCGCTTTCCGTCGTCTCACGGCACCGCGCGGGCGACCTCTTCGTTCAAGGCCTTCCCGGCAGCCGTGGGAGAGTAACGCGGCGGGGTCACCCGCGTGCGGCCGCTGCCGACCCGAAACTGCGCCGCAGCGCGTAGGGCTGGAGCTGCCCCAGGCCGTGCGCGTGGCGGGCGCGCACCGCTACGACCTGGAAGCCCTCTTCGTCTTTGAGCTGGGCGGCGAGGGCCTCGTCGATGAGGACCGTGCCGGGGCGGGCGAAGGAGGTGAGCCTGCTGGCCCGGTTGACCGTGGTGCCGAACACGTCGCCGAGGAGGGCCAGCACCGGACCGTAGGCCACTCCGACCCGCACGTCCGGCACTTCGACGTGGGTTTTGACGCCGGCGGCGAGCTGCAGGGCGATGTCCGCGGCCGAGCGGGCGTCGTCGGCGACGTAGAGGATCTCGTCCCCCAGGGTTTTGACGATCCGGCCGCCGCAGGAGGCGACGATGTCGGCGGAGGTCGCTTCGAACCCCTCCACCACGTCGGCGAGGGCGACCTCGTCCAGTTCCCTGCTGAGCGTGGTGAAGGAGACCAGGTCCGCGAAACCGACGATGAGCGGAAAGTAGTGGGGGGAAGCGTCCTCGCTCTGCTGTTCTTGGACTGCCAGGCTGCGCGAGACAGCCGCCACGAGCTGGCGGCGCCACACATGCAGCAGCAGGGTCTCCATGTCGGGCAGCAGCTCTTTGGCGAGCCCCACCAGCGGTCCCAGATGCCCGTCGGTGTCGACCTCCGGTTTGTACGACAGGGTGGTGAGGATGCTGGTCTGCCATTCGGCGAGGCGGATCATCGTCTGGCCCATGGCGCGGGCGAGACGGATAGAGGCCTCTTCGGTGAGGAGACCGTCGCGGATCAGCCGGGCGGTGACCCGCATCGCCTCGACATCGCTGTCGGTGTAAGCGGGAACGTCGTCCTCGCGGGCAGCGAATCCCAGCGCCCGCCAGATCCTGGCGGCGAACTCAGGCGAGGTTCCCGCGAGTCGCACCACCTCATCACGGGTATACCGCGCCTCGCCTCCCATGAGGACGGCTTCGGTCTCCTTGGGGTCAGGACGAGACGGCATGGGTTCTCTCGTATTCGAGGTCGGGGCGGTAGGGGTGACGCCCGCTGGACATGGGTGAGCCGACACCCCTCCTAGCGAGGTGAGGCGCGCATGACTGTCGGTTTAGCCCTTCTCGGGCTTCCCCGTCAAGAAACACCTGCTTGAAGGGCTGCGGGCCGGCGGATGGGCGAAGCGGGAGGTGGTCAGGGGCCGGCGAAGCGGACGTGGACGACGTCTCCCACGGTCAGGGCGTGGTCGCGACCGCCGTCGGAGCGTACCTGGAGTCGCCCGTCCGTGTCGATCCCCATGGCCGTACCCTCCACCACGCTGTTGCCGGGGAGGTGGACGCGCACCTGTTGACCAAGAGTAGAACACACAGAACGATACTCCGCGGCCAGTCCACTGCGCTCAGCGTCCCCATCGTGCTCGACCCAGCGGGTGTAGCGGTCCGCGAACGCCTGCAGGATCGCGCAGAGCAGGAGGCCGCGGTCGACGCAGGACGCTCCGGCGAGCGCCAGCGAGGTGGCCGTGGGCACGGGGAGTTCCGCCGCGGTCTGGGTGACGTTGAGCCCTGTGCCGATCACCACGGCCGGCCCGGACGGGCCGAAGACGGCTTCGGAGAGGATGCCCGCAATTTTGCGGTCTTGGGCGAGAACGTCGTTGGGCCATTTCACCTGGGCGTCGACCGCGGCGACCCGCCGCACCCCGGCGGCGGTCGCCGCCCCCATGAGCAGGGGCAGCCACCCGTAGCGGGCGGACGGGACCGTGGGGCGCAGCAGGACCGAGAAGGTCAGTGCGGCCCGCGCCGGGGTGTGGAACGACCTGCCGAGCCGGCCGCGTCCCGCGGTCTGGTGCTCGGTGACGAGCACCGTGCCCGCGGGAGCGCCCTGCCGCGCCTGGGCGAGCAGCTCGGTGTTGGTGGATCCGAGCGACGGCACGACGTGGACGCTGGTCCACAGCGCTCCCGGCTGGACCAGGGCCTGGTGGAGCGCCTGCTGGTCCAGGGGCGGCCTGCTCAGGTCGGAGTGGAGCGAAGAAGGCATAGTCCCATTCAAGCAACGGCGAAGCCGCCTTCCCCCGCAGGGAGAGGGCGGCTTTGCCATGGAATTGCCGCAGCTCGGCGCTCACCCAGTGTTCTGGAGCCCTGCGGCCACACCGTTGACCGAGAGCAGCAGGAGCCGTTCCAGGTGGTTGCGGTCCTCCTCGGACAGCCGGTCGGCTTCCCCGGTGCGCAGGGCTTCCAGAGCACGCAGCTGCAGGTGCGAAAGGGCGTCCACGTAGGGGTTGCGCAGGTCGACCGCGCGGGACAGCACCCGGCGGTTCTCGAGGAGGCGGGTGTGCCGCGTGACTTTGAGGACCAGTTCCCGGGTGCGGTCGTATTCGGCGAGGACCTGTTCGGTGAGCTCTGGACGCCCGCCCAGCGCGAGGTAGCGCTCGGCGATCACCCGGTCGGTCTTGGCCAGGCTCATCTCGGCGTTGTCCAGCAGCGAGGCGAACAGCGGCCACTCCTTGTAGGCGGTGTGCAGCGCTTCCAGGTCGTCGACCGCGGCCAGGCCGCTGCCGAGCCCGTACCAGCCAGGCAGATTGACCCGGGTCTGGGTCCAGGCGAACACCCACGGGATAGCGCGGAGGTCGTCGAGGCCGCGGGCAGCCGAGCGGCGCGCCGGACGCGACCCCAGCCGCAGCTCACTCAGCTCCTCCAACGGGCTGACCCGGGAGAACCACTCCGCGAACCCTTCAGTGTCGACGAGGGCGCGGTAGGCGGCGTGGGCGGCTTCGGCGATGCGGTCAGCCATACCGCGGAACCGGGCGGCTGCCTCGGCGGCTCTCCGCTGCACGCTTTCGGTGGAGGCCATGAGCACGGCGTGGCCCACCTGTTCGATGTGGCGGTGGGCGATCGCCCGCTGACCGTAGCGGGCGAAGATGACTTCGCCCTGCTCGGTGACCTTGAAGCGGCCGTCCACCGATCCGGGGGCCTGGGCGAGGACGGCCCGGTTGGCGGGCCCGCCGCCGCGGCCCAGGGCACCGCCGCGGCCGTGGAACAGGGTGAGTTTGATGTCGTGCTCGCGCGCCCATTCGGCCAGCCGCGCCTGGGCGTCGTAGAGCCGCAGGGTGGCGCTGACCGGGCCGACGTCCTTGGCGGAGTCGCTGTAGCCGAGCATGACTTCCATGCGGCGGCCGGTCTGCTCGAGGCGGCGCTGGACGGCGGGCAGGCGGAGCATGCCGTCGAGGACCTGGGGGGCCGCGTCCAGGTCGGCACCGGTTTCGAAGAGCGGGATGACGTCGAGGATGGGCGCCTTGCCCGGGGGCATGGCGTGCTCGGCGAGCTCGTAGACGGCGGCGATGTCGTCAGCGGACTGGGTGAAGCTGACGATGTAGCGGCGGCATGCTTCCACGCCGAACCGCTCCTGAATCCAGGCGACGACCCGCAGGGTGGCGAGGACTTCCTCGGTACGTTCGGACAGTTCCCCGCCAGCGCGTATCTCCTTGAGTGCGGCGGCGTGGACTGCGCTGTGCTGGCGGATTTCCAGTTCCGCGAGGTGGAAGCCGAAGGTTTCGGCCTGCCAGATGAGGTTTTGGAGTTCGCCGTAGGCTTGGCGCACAGCGCCCGCGGCAGCAAGCGACTCTTGGACGGTCCGCAGGTCGGCGAGGAACGCTTCCGGGTTGGGGTAGCCGAGGTCGGCGTTGCGCAGCCGGGTGGCGCGGAGCCGTTCCGCGGCGAGCAGCAGGAGCTGGCGGTGGGGTTCGTTGGGCGAGCGCTTGATGATCTCCTGCATCAGGCGCGGGTAGGCAGCCCGGGCGCTGCTCAGCGCGGCGCGCAGTTCCGCGCTGGGCGGGGTGAGGCCGGTGTACTCGGTGTGGGTGCGGCCGATGCGTTCGCAGGCGTTTTCCAGGGCGCGCAGCACGTGCTCGGACTGGATGGTGATGGCTTCCCGCGTCACTTCGTGGGTGACGAAGGGGTTGCCGTCGCGGTCACCGCCGATCCAACTGCCGTAGCGGACGAAGGCTTTCGCCAGCGCGGGGCGCCGTCCGCAGCCTTCGGGGTCGAGCGCCCGGTCGAGGCTGCGGTAGACCTCGGGGATGACGGTGAAGATGGTCTCGTCGAAGGCGGCCATGGCGGTCCGCACTTCGTCGAGCGGGTCCATCTTCGTATAGCGGAGCTGTGATGTTCGCCACAGCAGGTCGATTTCTTCGAGGAGTCTGCGACGCGCCTCGGCTTCGGCGCCGCTTCCCGGGTGGGCCGCGTGCAGGCGTTCCAGTTGGGCACTGATGCGCTGGATCGCGGTGGAGACGGCGCGACGGCGCGCTTCGGTGGGGTGCGCGGTCAGGACCGGGTGGAATTCCATGCCCGCGATGAGTTCGCGCAGCCGCTCTGGCCCGGCGTCTTCGCGGATGGAGTGCACTGCGGCAGCCAGCGATTCGCGCTGCGGTGTGGCCGCGTCGTCGCGTTCCCGCAGGGCGCGCATACGGTGGTGCTCTTCAGCCAGGTTGACCAGGTGGAAGTAGACGGTGAAGGCACGCGCCACCTGCTTGGCGCGTTCCAGTGGCCACGAGGCGACGAGCTCGGTGATCTCTTTGCCCTCGACCGTCCCCTCGCGAGCTCCGATGACGGCGCGGCGGAGTCGTTCCACATCGTCAAGCAGGTCTTGACCGCCACTCTCGGCAAGTACGGTGCCGAGCATTTCGCCGAGCAACCGGACGTCGCGGCGAAGCTGGTCGGGCATCTCCTGGCGGGCGCTGTCGCGTGTCATGGCACAGACGATACCCAGATTGGTCTACTCCACTTGAACGTAGGGGTGTTCTTTTTATCGCGCAGCGTAGGCACCTCGAGCGATAAACATGAGAACTGTTATCATCAAAAGAAGTCCCGTGGAGACGGAATGTGCCAGGTCAAAGACCCGCGCACCGACACCACCGATGAGTAACCCGTATCTCCCCAGTTGAACGAAGAACCGGACTAATACTCTGAGGCCTTATGGCGACCCAAGCCCCTGAACCGCTGCCCGCGGACCAGATCGACATTCGCACCACCGCGGGCAAACTCGCAGACCTGCAGCGACGCCGCTACGAGGCGGTCCACGCAGGCTCCGAACGAGCCGTAGCAAAACAGCACGCCAAGGGCAAGATGACCGCCCGCGAGCGCATCGACGCCCTGCTCGACCCGGGCTCCTTCGTGGAGTTCGACGCCTTCGCGCGTCACCGGTCCACCAACTTCGGCTTGGAGAAGAACCGCCCCTACGGCGACGGCGTCGTCACCGGCTACGGCACCATCGACGGCCGACCGGTCGCCGTGTTCAGCCAGGACGTCACCGTCTTCGGCGGTTCCCTCGGCGAGGTCTACGGCGAGAAGATCGTCAAAGTCCTCGACCATGCGCTCAAAACCGGCTGCCCGGTCATCGGCATCAACGAAGGCGGCGGCGCGCGCATCCAAGAGGGCGTGGTGGCGCTGGGCCTCTACGCCGAGATTTTCAAACGCAACACCCACGCCTCCGGGGTCATCCCCCAGATCTCGCTCGTCATGGGGGCAGCAGCAGGCGGCCACGTCTACTCGCCCGCCCTCACCGACTTCATCGTCATGGTCGACCAGACCTCCCAGATGTTCATCACCGGGCCCGACGTCATCAAGACGGTCACCGGTGAAGACGTCACCATGGAGGAGCTGGGCGGCGCACGCACCCACAACACCAAGTCGGGCGTGGCCCACTACATGGCCTCCGACGAGCACGACGCCCTGGAGTACGTCAAGGCGCTGCTGTCCTACCTGCCCTCCAACAACCTGGACGAGCCGCCCGTCGAACCCGTCCAGGTGACCCTGGAGGTGACCGAGGAAGACCGGGAGCTGGACACCTTCATCCCCGACTCGGCCAACCAGCCCTACGACATGCGCCGCGTCATCGAACACATCGTGGACGACGGGGAGTTCCTGGAAGTCCACGAACTGTTCGCGCAGAACATCATCGTGGGCTTCGGCCGGGTCGAAGGCCACCCGGTAGGTGTCGTCGCCAACCAGCCGATGAACCTCGCGGGCTGCCTGGACATCGACGCCTCCGAGAAAGCCGCCCGGTTCGTCCGCACCTGCGACGCCTTCAACATCCCCGTGCTGACCCTGGTCGACGTCCCCGGCTTCCTGCCCGGAACCGACCAGGAGTTCGGCGGCATCATCCGGCGCGGCGCCAAACTGCTCTACGCCTACGCTGAGGCGACCGTCCCCCTGGTGACCATCATCACCCGCAAAGCGTTCGGCGGCGCCTACGACGTCATGGGCTCCAAGCACCTGGGTGCAGACATCAACCTGGCGTGGCCGACCGCGCAGATCGCGGTCATGGGAGCCCAGGGTGCCGTCAACATCCTGCACCGGCGTACCCTCGCCGCCGCCGACGACGTCGAAGCGACCCGCGCCCAGCTCATCGCCGAATACGAAGACACTCTGCTCAACCCGTACAGCGCGGCCGAACGGGGCTACGTCGACAGCGTCATCATGCCGTCGGAAACCCGCACGTCCGTCATCAAAGCCCTGCGTGCGCTGCGCGGCAAACGCAAGCAGCTCCCGCCCAAGAAGCACGGGAATATCCCACTCTGATGACCAGCGACCACACCCAGCCCACTCCCGCCCCCTTCCTGCGGGTCGTGCGGGGCTCCCCCACACCTGAGGAGACGGCGGCGCTCGTCGCAGTCCTCACCGCCCGCGCCCGGGCCATCCAGGCCGCCCGCAGCCGGGCCGCGGGCGCTGCCCCCCGCTCAGGCTGGCGCGACCGCGCCCGGTTGCTCGGCGTGCCGCCGCGGCCCAGCCCTGACGCCTGGCGCCGCAGCTTCCACCCGGGATAACCCGCCGGCCCCTCTGCCCGCACCCCGCTGCGGGCCTGCAGCCCGCAGACTTGCCCACGGCATCGACGCCCGATGCCCCTCCAGGAGGAATGTTCGACCGTGCGTAAAGTTCTCATCGCCAACCGAGGCGAGATCGCTGTCCGGGTGGCGCGCGCCTGCCGGGACGCAGGCCTCGGCAGCGTCGCGGTCTACGCCGAACCCGACATCGACGCGCTCCACGTCAAAGTCGCCGACGAAGCCTACGCCCTCGGCGGGCAGACCCCCGCCGACAGCTACCTCGACATCGACAAGATCCTGGCGATCGCGGCCAAGTCGGGGGCGGACGCCGTCCACCCCGGCTACGGATTTCTCGCAGAAAACGCTGACTTCGCCCAGGCCGTGATCGACGCTGGACTGACCTGGATCGGCCCTCCCCCCGAGGCGATCACCGCCCTGGGCGACAAGGTCAAGGCCCGCCACATCGCGCAAAAGGTCGGCGCGCCGCTGGTCGCGGGCACCCCGGACCCGGTGTCCGGCGTCGACGAAGTGCTGGCCTTCGCCGAGCAGCACGGCCTGCCCATCGCAATCAAAGCCGCGTTCGGCGGCGGTGGGCGCGGCCTGAAGGTCGCCCGCACCATGGAGGAGATCCCCGACCTGTACGAGTCGGCGGTACGTGAAGCAGTCACCGCATTCGGCCGCGGCGAATGCTTCGTGGAACGCTACCTGGACCGGCCGCGCCACGTGGAGACCCAGTGCCTGGCCGACGCCCACGGCAACGTGGTCGTGGTCTCCACGCGCGACTGCTCGCTCCAGCGCCGCCACCAGAAGCTGGTCGAAGAGGCCCCCGCCCCCTTCCTCACCGACGAGCAGGTGGAACTGCTGTACTCCTCCTCCAAGGCGATCCTGCGGGAGGCCGGCTACGTCGGCGCGGGCACCTGCGAGTTCCTGGTCGGCGCCGACGGCACCATCTCCTTCCTGGAAGTCAACACCCGCCTGCAAGTGGAGCACCCGGTCACCGAAGAAGTCACCGGTATCGACCTGGTGCGGGAGATGTTCCGCATCGCAGCCGGGGAAGAACTGGGCTACGACGACCCTGAGGTACGCGGCCACTCCTTCGAGTTCCGCATCAACGCCGAAGACGCCGGCCGCAACTTCATGCCCGCCCCCGGCACGATCACGTCGATGCGGCTGCCCGGCGGACCGGGCGTGCGCGTAGACACCGGCTGCGAGCCCGGTTTCACCGTGCCGCAGGCGTTCGACTCGATGGTGGCCAAGCTCATCGTCACCGGCCGGACCCGCACCGAAGCCCTGGAGCGGGCGCGGCGCGCCCTCGCCGAGTTCGAAGTCGGCGGCATGCCCACCGTGATCCCGTTCCACCAGGCGGTCGTCCGCCACCCGGCGTTCGCCCCGGCCGACCCGGAGCAGCCGTTCAGCGTGCACACCCGGTGGATCGAAACCGAATTCGACGGGGTGATCGAGCCGTTCTCGGGCGACGTGGAGCAGACCGAAGCCGCGGAACGGGAGAAGGTCACCGTCGAAGTCGACGGCAAACGGCTCGAAGTGGTCCTGCCTGCCGGCTTGGGTGCGGACCTGTCCGCTTCCGCCCCCGCGAAGAAGTCGGGCAAACGCGGCGGCTCACGGAAGAAGTCCGCGGCAGCGGTGAGCGGCGACGCCCTGGTCAGCCCGATGCAGGGCACGATCGTCAAAGTCGTGGCTTCCGACGGCCAGGAGGTTTCGGAAGGCGACACGATCGTCGTCATCGAAGCCATGAAGATGGAGCAGCCGTTGACCGCGCACAAGTCCGGTACCGTCACCGGCCTGTCGGTGAGCGCCGGCGAGACCGTCGGAAACGGCGCGGTGATCTGCGAGATCAAAAGCTCCTGACCCGTAGCGCTCCTCACCAGGCCGGGCGGACCGTCCAGCGGCCCGCCCGGCCTGCGCGCACTCCCGCCCGAGGTGGATGTCCTCTCGCCCTGGCCGCCCTGGGCCCGCAGCGAGGAAGATAGACGCCACGAGGTAAGGCTCCCCCGCTCCCTCGCACGGGCGCAGCAGCACAACCGCCCGGCACGGCTCCCGCCGGCTTTTCCGAGCTTGCGCGGTCATGGACCGCCCGCGCGGGAACCCAAACCCCCACCCCATTCGTCGTCATAGGTGAGAGAGGCGAGAGGAACGGACGGATCATGGTGCGCCGACTAGCAATCACCACACTCGCCGCGGTGGCCGCTGCCGCCGTGGCTGCCGCACCCGCATACGCGGACCCCAGCGTGGACGAAGTCGCCGACGCGCTGAACAGCTCCCACGTCTACATCGACCCGGACGCCACCGGTGTCACCGACCGCGACGCGGAACTGATGAGCCAGGCCGCGGAGAACGTCGACACCCCGGTCTACTTTGTCGTCTTCCCCGAAGAAGAGTTCACGTCGCAGGCGGAGCTCGGCTCCTTCATGGCGGAAGTGCAGCAAGACGTCGGCGACGGCTCCTACCTGGTCTTCATCGGCAACACCACCGCGGCTGACTCCACCGTGCTCTCTCCCTCCGATGTCGCCGCGGCCGAGGAGGCCGCCCAGCGGATGAGCACCGTCCCCGACGCAGCCGTGGCTTTCGCCAACGAAGCCGAAGCCCAAGCGGACGCGGCCGCAGCCTCGGGCATCTTCGGCATGGTGCTGCTGGGCCTGTTCATCCTCGCCATCGTCGGCACCGGCTTCTTCCTCTACCGGTCGAAGAAGAAGCGGGAAGCCCAGGCAGCCCGGGAGCTGGCGGAAGTCAAGAAGGCTGTCGCCGAGGACGTGACCCTGCTCGGCGAGGACATCGCCCGCCTCGACCTCGACCTCAGCACAGCCGACGAGGCGACCCGCGAGGACTACGCCAAAGCGCTGAACGCCTACGACCGGGCCAAGGCGGAGCTGGAGACCATCACCCGCGCCGACGAGATCCAGCGGGTGACCAACGCTTTGGAAGACGGCCGCTACTACATGACCGCGACCCGCGCCCGGCTGGCGGGTGAACCGGTGCCGGAGCGCCGCGCCCCCTGCTTCTTCAACCCGCAGCACGGCCCGTCGGTGCGGGACATCGACTGGGCGCCCCCGGGCGGCGCAGTCCGCTCGGTTCCGGCATGCCAGGCCTGCGCCAGCGCTGTCCTGTCCGGCATGCACCCCGATGTGCGCATGGTCGACATGGGCGGCCGCCGGGTGGCCTACTACGACGCGGGCCCCGCCTATGCGCCGTACGCGGGCGGCTACTTCGGTATGGACATGATGATGGGCATGTTCACCGGCATGATGATCGGCAACATGATGGGCTCGATGATGGGAGCCAGCATGCTGGGCGCCGGTATGGGCGCTGGCATGGACGACTTCGGTGGTGACGACGGAGGCTTCGGCGACTTCGGCGGCGACGGAGGCGGTTTCAGCGACTTCGGCGGCGGCGGATTCGACGGAGGAGACTTTGGCGGTTTCGGCGACTTCTGACCGTCGGTCTCCGGCACACCAGGCAGCGTAGGGGTCTCGGCTGATCCGGCCGGGACCCCTTTCTCCTCGGGCAGGAGTCGCGCCCCGCGCTGCTCCCTATTCAGGGAAGCCCTGCATGAGGGAGCGGGCCGCCTCGGTCACGCTTCCCGACAGCGACGGGTAGACCGCGAACGTGTGCGCGACGTCGTCGACGGTGAGCCGCTGCTGGACCGCCAGGGAGACCGCGAGGATGAGCTCGCTGGCTCGCGGACCGACAATAACGCCGCCGAGCACGATCCCGGTGTGCTGGCGGCAGATGAGCTTGACGAAGCCGTCGCGCGTGTTGTGCATCTTGGCGCGCGGGTTGGTGGCCAGCGGCAGTTTGACGATGCGGCCGTCCACCCGGCCCGACACCACGTCGTCCTCGGTAGCGCCGACTGCGGCGAGCTCGGGATGGGTGAACACCGTGGAAGCGACAGTGGACAGGCGCAGCGGGGACACGGCAGCCCCGAGCGCGTGCCACATCGCGATCCGCCCCTGCATGGCGGCCACGGAGGCAAGCATGTTGACGCCGGTGCAGTCCCCGGCTGCATACACCCCGGGGGTGGAGGTCCGCGACACCCGGTCGACTTGGACGAAACCCCGCTCGTCCAGCCGGATTCCCGCTTCTTCCAGGCCGAGGTTGGCGGTGTTGGGCACCATGCCGACCGTCATGAGGCAGTGACTGCCTTCAATGACCCGGCCGTCGGTGAGCCGGACCAGCACCCCGGCATCGGTGCGGGTCACCGACTCGGCGCGGGAGTTCCCCAGCACGGTCATGCCGCGGCGGGCAAACACGTCTTCCAGCACGCGGGCAGCGTCCGCATCCTGGGTGGGCATGACCCGGTCCCGGGAGGAGACGAGGGTCACGTCGGATCCGAGGGCCTGGTAGGCGTTGGCGAACTCGGCCCCGGTCACTCCGGATCCAACCACGATAAGTTTCTCAGGCAGCTCGTTGAGGTCGTACAACTGCCGCCAGGTGAGGATGCGCTCACCGTCCGGGCGGGCCGTGGGCAGTTCGCGCGGATGCGCCCCGGTAGCGATGAGCACGACATCGGCGCGGATCCGCTCGTCGCCGACGGCGACGATGTGCGGATCGACCAGTCTGGCCTCGCCGATGATGATCTCGACGCCTTCCGTCCTCAGCCGGTTCGCGGTGTCGACCGACTGGGCTTGCGCCAAGCGTTTGACTCGCGCATTGACGGTTTTGAGCTCGACCCGGACAAGGTCTTTGTCCTCGGGTTCGTTGCCCACGTTGATACCCAGTGTCGCTGCCTCTTTGACGTACGAGGTGCGCACGGACGTGGCGATCAGTGTTTTGGAGGGTACGCAGTCGGTGAGTACGGATGCACCACCGATACCGTCGCGTTCGATGACCGTGACGTCGGCTCCCAGTTGCGCAGCGACGAGGGCCGCCTCGTAACCTCCGGGTCCGCCTCCGATAATGACGACCTTCGTCACGTCCCATCCACTCCTTAATGTTCTTCGGCCGCGAGGTCCGCTCGTGGTGGACACGCCCCAGCCGGGTAGGCCGCGGGCGCCGGTATCGCCTACTGGTCGGTGCCCTCCATTGTCGCGCATCCCCAAGCGGCGATTTGGCAGGCGCGAAAGGGAGAAGAGGTCGTAACATGGCCCCGTGCCCCTCTACGCCGCATACGCCACCACGCTCGACCCGGATCAGATGGCCAGGTGCGCGCCGCATTCCCCGCTGTGGGACACCGGGTGGCTGGAAGGTTGGAGGCTGACATTCGGCGGCGGCCGAGCGCAGGGCGACGGTGCTCTGGCCACCGTGGTGGAGGACGTGACGTCCAGCGTGTTCGTGGCGCTCTACGACGTCACCGAGCGGGACCTGCACGCGCTGGACAGCTGGGAGGGGAGCGACATCGGCCTGTATTCCAGGATCAAAGTGCGGGCAACCACCCTGTTCAACGGGGAGGTGACCGCGTGGATCCACATCCTCAACGACTACGAGGGCGGGCTGCCTTCCGCCCGGTACCTGGAGATGATCGCTTCTGCAGCGCAGAAGGCCGGAGCGCCGGCCGACTATGTCCAGGCGCTGCGTTCTCGGCCGTGTGAACCGCGGTAACCGGCTGCGCAGAGTTCCGGCCCCAGCTTTCGGAGGAGAAGCGCCACGCCCGCATGGTCGTGGCGGACGTCCGCCTCCCCTCCGAAAGCCGCGGAGCCCCGATCCGCCGGGTCGGCACCTGGCGCGGCGTGGCGAGCAGCATCCCGTGCCGAGATGTTTCCGCACCGGTGCCGTGCCGACGGTCTGTGACGCTGTACATCCCGGCGCTGATCCGCGCAACCCTTGCCGGGCTGTACTCACCGTTCTCGGGCGACCCGCGTTTCACCCGAGACAGCCGAGCGGTTGTGGTCCGCGCCCCACAACCACCCCGTTCTCTTTAGGCATGCCTAACCTAACCCGACTTGGGTGTGGGGGTCAAGGGGACGTCCATCACATCACGATCAGCGACGCCAGCCACAGCGCCACCGGAACCGCAAGAGACGCCACCGCATCCGGCGACCACGCCACGGTCGGCCCCGCCCCGGCACCTGCCCCCTTCCCCGCGCGGGCCTTGCGCTGCTCCGCCTGGGAGCGCAGCGTCCACGCCACCCGCTCGGCGGGACGCATCTGACGCGGGTCGTCCGGCCCCTCCCCGTAGCCGTTGAGCCGCCGCAGGTTCTCCCGCACCTCGGCGCGCTTGTTCTCCCGCACCGCCCACGAGCGGAACACCTGGTCGTCGGCGTGGACCCGCAGCACGTCGGAGACATCAGCCCACGTGAAAGCCGACCACGGCACAAAGACTTCCCGCAGCGGATTGACCAGGCGGACCCCGTCCTCGGTCGCCACCACCTTGGGGCGGATCGCCACCACGTAGGCCACCCCCACCGTGATGAGCAGGACCGCACCCGACACCACCGCGCTGAAATCCTTGCCCCGCACCACCAGGTCGACGAGCAGGAGCGCGGAGATCACCAGCCACGCCCACCCCATGAAGTGGGAGAAAGGCTGCCGGAACGTCGTCACCGCCCGCCCCACTTGAGCTGCGCAAACCCCGGCTTGATCCGGCCGTTGACCAGCACCAACCGCTCATCGAACGACGCGAAAGCCGACTTCATCGCGTTCACCGTGAAACTCTCCAAGTCATCCCACCCGTAACCGAACGTGTCCACCAGCGCGGCAAACTCGTCAGATAGCGTAATTCCTCCCAACAACCGGTTATCGGTGTTGACCGTGACCCGGAACCGCAGCCGGTGCAGCAGATGGATCGGGTGGGCTTCCAACGAAGGAGCCGCCCCGGTCTGCACATTCGAACTCGGGCAGATCTCGAGCGGGATCTGCTTGTCCCGCACATAGGAGGCGAGCCGCCCCAGCCGTGCCCCGTGCAGGTGCTCGTCCGCCGCCTCAATGTCCTCGACGACGCGCACCCCATGGCCTATCCGGTCCGCACCGCACCACTGCAGCGCCTCCCAGATCGACGGCAGGCCGGACGCCTCCCCCGCGTGGATCGTCAAATACGCGTTCTGCTGCCGCAGGTACGTGCACGCGTCCACGTGCCGACTGGGGGGAAAGCCCGCTTCGGGCCCGGCAAGGTCGAACCCCACCACGCCCTCGTCCCGGTAGCGCACCACAAGCTCGGCGATCTCCCGGGAGCGCGCCGCCTGCCGCATCGCGGTCAGCAGCGTCCGCACCTGGATCACCGCGCCGCGGTGCGCCACCCGCCGGACTCCCTCCGCGAACCCTGCCTGGACGGCTTCCACCACCTCTTCCAGGCGCAGCCCGCCGCGCAGATGCTGTTCTGGGGCGTAACGGACCTCGGCGTAGACGATCCCGTCTGCTGCCAAGTCCTCCACGCATTCGGCGGCGACCCGCTCCAACGCTTCCCGGGTCTGCATCACCGCGACCGTGTGCCGAAAAGTCTCCAGGTAGCGTTCGAGGCTCCCCGAATTGGCCGCCGCCACAAACCAGGCGCCCAGCTCTTCCGGGTCGTCGGTCGGCAAGTCGGTATAGCCGGCAGCATCAGCGAGTTCGACGATCGTCTGCGGCCGCAGCCCGCCGTCGAGGTGGTCGTGCAGCAGCACTTTGGGGGCGCGGCGGATCTGTTCCAGGGTCGGCTTAGCATCCATGGAAATCAGCTTCCCACCGGAACCGCGCCGCACCCTGGCATACTGCGGCGCGCGTCCTCCCTGGTCAGTCCGCTTCAGCGGTGTCGTCCAGGCCGCCGCGCTGCTCGGCGCGGAGCGCGGCCAACGCGGTGGCGACCATGAACCGTGTCCCCACCCCGATCGCGGTCTCGTCCACGTCGAACGTGCCGCGATGCAAGTCGAGCATGGGACGGTCGGAATTCCCCCAGTGGGTGCCGAGCCGCGCATACGCGCCCGGCGTGGTCTCCAAATACCAGGCGAAGTCCTCGCCGCCCAGGCTCTGCGGAGTGGCTGCCACCGCCTGCTCGCCCAGCACCTGCACGCAGGCAGCGCGGAAGATCTCCACGCTGTTCGGCTCATTGATGGTGGGCGGCACGCCTCTGCGGTAGTCCAGTTCGGCCTGCACACCGTAGGCGGCGACCACCGAGTCCAGCAGTTCCTTCACCACATCGGGGGCGGCATGCCAGGCCTCGTCGTCCAGGCAGCGCAGCGTCCCCTCCACCACCCCGTCGTCGGGGATAGCGTTGGGCGCGGAGCCGGCGCTGATCCGCCCCCATACCAGGCTGAGCCCGGCTCGGGGGTCCACCCGCCGCGACAGGGCGGCGGGCAGCTCAGTGACGATCTTGCTGAGGGCGTAGACCAGGTCTGCGGTCAAATGAGGCCGGGCGGTGTGCCCGCCAGGCCCGGACAGCCGCACCAGCACCTGGTCGCAGGCCGCGGTAATCGGCCCCGACCGGAGCCCCACCTGCCCCACGGGAAGCCGCGGGTCGCAGTGGAGCGCGAAAATCCGGTCGACCCCTTCCAAACCGCCCGCGTTGATCACTTCGCGGGCCCCTCCCGGCAGTTCCTCGGCCGGCTGGAAAAGCAGCCGGACCCGGCCGGGCAGCGCACCGGCCCGCTCCTGCTGGGCGAGGAACAGGCCGGCGGCCAGCACGATCGTGGTGTGCACGTCGTGTCCGCAGGCGTGTGCCACGCCCGGGACAGTAGACCGGTAGGGAACGTCCTTCTCGTCGTTGAGGGGCAGCGCGTCAATGTCGGCACGCAGTGCCACCGTCGGACCCTCACCGGTACCGATATCGCAGATCAACCCAGTGCCCTGGGGGAGACGCAACGGTTTGAGCCCGGCGTCGATGAGCCGCTCCTCGATCCGCTGCGTCGTGCGGTGCTCCGCAAAAGCGAGCTCGGGATGCCGGTGAAGGTCGCGGCGGAACTCGACAAACTCCCGTTCCCGGTGCGCCAGGAACACGGCCAACTGTTCGCGCAGGTCACGCCCCTGCATGCGAGGGACCCCCATTTCTCGATGGATCTGTTCGACCATGGCTCGACCCGACCGCGGGTGCCCCAGCCCGGAACTCTTTGACCAGCGCGTCGACTACGTCCTTGAGGACGCCTCCCTGCCGGATAATGGCCCGCTGGCGTTCGTAGGATGCGCCGTAGTGGAGAATCTCCGCGACCACGTCGAGGTCTTCGGCACACCCCAGGCGCTCAGCGATCGGCCGTAGTTCATGGAGCAGTTCGTACAGGTCGTCGCGCAGGGGGACGGTGCTCCCGCGCTCATCGATGATGATCCGGGCGTCCAACCCGTACCGGGTGGCTCGCCACTTGTTGTCGGTGACTACCCAACTCGACGGACTGGGCAGCCGGTATCCCCGATCGAGCTGCTGCTCGAACAACTGCACCAGGCTCTGCGACAGCGCGGCGGCCATGCCCACCTCGCGCACCGTGGGGATTCCGTCGAACATCCGGATCTCGACCGTGCCGAACTCCGGATGCGGCCGGATGTCCCACCACACTTCTTTGATGCTGGTGATGGTGCCTGCCCGCAGCAGCGTGTCCATGTACTCCTCGAACGCCCCCCAGTGCGCGAGCCGCGGCGGCGGCCCCGCCGTAGGCAGCGCACCGAAGACGATGGAACGGCTGGAAGCCAGTCCGGTGTCGTGCCCGCTCCAGAACGGGCTGGACGCGGTCAACGCGAGAAAATGCGGCAGGTAGCGGGAGAGCGCATTGACGATGGGGATGACCTTGTCGCGGTCGGTCACCCCCACGTGGACATGGACCCCGAAGGTGAGGATGCGCCGGGCCAGCCACTGCATCTGTTCGATCAGTTCGCTGTAGCGCTGACTCGGGGCGAACTCTTGGTCCCGCCAGTCGTCGATCGGGTGGGTGCCGGCGCACGCCAGTTCGATTCCGCGGCCGTCCGCGGCCTGCGTGAGCCGTGCGACCGTGGCTGAGAGGTCTTCCTTGACTTCGTCCACGGTCTCGCAGATGCCGGTCACCACCTCGATCGTGCTCTGCATCAGCTCATGGCGCAGCGGGGGGTTGCTTTCGGCGCCACTGAGCTCCGGGAGTTCTTCCAGGAGTTTCTGGGCGTCCTGGCGCAGGTGGCCGCTGTCGCGGTCCACCAGTTGCAGTTCCCACTCCACTCCGAGGGTGGCCCGCTTCGAGGGGTTGAATTCAATGGTCATGTCCGCCCTCCGCGCTGTTCGGCAGGAAACCGCTCCGGGTGCACGGCGCATCGGACATCGGGGTCGATGCCCTGTGCGCAGCGCATAGCCGTTTCGCTCCCTGTTGCTCGCCGACGCGTGTGGCGGACCGCGAGGGACCGGATCGCGGGGTCAGCGAAACGCCGTTTCCTCCTCGACGGCGAGAAAACGCGGGAATCGCACCGGGCTCGCGGAAAAGCGGCGGAGCGTGCTCTAAGGCCGTGCCGCCCCGTTCCGTTTGGGTTGCCGTCGCCGGGCCGCTCCGGTCGGGACTCAGTCCGCGGTGACGGCACTCGGGTGCAGCCGGTCGCTGCCGAACACTGCAACGCGTCGCCTCCCACCACGCTACCGAAAGAACCCGGAAACCGCTCGGAAGTGACCAACACGTAATGCCTCCGTCACACTCCAGCAGCGTGTTCCACCACACACGCCGCTTCTGTCCCTACCCAGGCGGCACGGCCCTCCCCCGCGTAGACCGGGCGCTCTCTTCCCGCTCCTACAGTGAACAACGACGCCCCCGCCCACAGCCCCGCGATGAGCTGCGGGTCTGTGGTCTGCGCCGCACCGAGTCACCGGGGAGGACGACACTGTGAAGCTGTTGAGGTCCGACCGAAAACCAATTCCGGTGGATGCTTCCACGGTCGCGGCATCCCGGGCCGCAGACCGGGCGGAAACCGCGTTCCGCGCCGCCTACGGCCGCGCCCCGGCCGGCGTGTGGTGGTCCCCCGCCACACTCCCCCTCCTCGGCGACTATGCGGGCGGCCACGACGCACGAGTGCTGTCAGTCGCCCTCCCGTGGGGAGTCGCGGCCGCGCTCGCCCCCGCCCCAGCGCCCGCCGTGGACATCCGCACTACCCGGTCCCCCAACCGTGCCGTGCGCTTCACCGCCCCGCGCCTCCCCCGCCGGCTCCCCGACTGGGCGGCAGCACTGCCCGCGGTCCTCACCGCAGCAGCGCACCAGGGACGCGGGCTGCAGATCATGCTCGACCTCGGCCCGTTCGACGCTGCCCCGGCTCTCACCGCCGCCTACGCGGTGCTGCTCGCCGCCACCGAACTCCACCAGGGGGCGGACGCCGCAGCAGATAGGTCCGCGCTAGCCCGCACCGCGCGGGAGCTCCTCGCCGACCACCTCGTCCCGGATGCCGCCGAGGCCATCCCCGACACCGCGCTGCGCGCCACCGCCGACCACGCGTTCCTTGCCGACTTCTGGACGGGCCGCGGCCGCCTGCTACCGCTGCCCCTTGCCCAAGCGGGACTGCGGCTCCTCGTCGTGGACGCCGGGACCGGACCGCTACCGAAACGGACCCTCGCCCAGCGGCGGGAGGAATGCGCGCGGGCCGCCCGAGCCCTCGGCGTGTCCTCGCTGCGCGAAGTCTCCGACCTCGCCGCTGCCCTGGCCCGCATCGACGACGCGGCGCTGCGGCACCGCATCAGGCACGCGGTCGCGGAAACCCACCGGGTCAACGCGGTCGTGGGCCTGCTGCGCGCAGGCTCCGCCGCGGAGATCGGTCCCGCGCTCAACGCGGGGCACCTGTCGCTGCGGGACGCCTTCGCCACGGTCTGCCCCAGGCTGGACACTGCGGCGGACACCGCCGTCCGCAAAGGTGCACGGGGCGCCCGCATGGCCGGTTCTGGCCACCGCGCGGCCGCTCTCGTCCCCGCCGAACGGGTCGACGCGGTGCGTGCGGGCATCCACGCCGCTTTCACCGCGCGCCGCTGGTCTGCGCCGCTGCTGGGGGTCGCCGACCCCGCCCCCGGCGCGCACCGGCTGCGCTGAATCCGGACATCAACCCGCACGCCGCCGCATTGAACCCACATAGCATGTGGCACGTCCAAAAGGACAACGACCAGGCGAACCGCCGTCAACGAAAAGGCGAGCGACACGATGGCTGACAGACCCCACCCCTACGACCGCGCCCCCGGCGGATCGTCGGGAAGCCACGACCGGACCGGCGTGTTCCGACGCAACCCCGACGGTGGCCTCCCCGACCGGATCGACAGCCTCTACCGGCCGGAACCCGCGGCGCGCTCCGCATCGGACGCTGCCGCGACCCGACGGCTCTCCCGGACCAGCGGCACCCCGCCCCGCCGCCCCACCCCCCGCAGCCGGGGCCGGGACAGCGGCGGATGGGAACGCCGAGAGCGCGAACGCCGGGCCCGGCGCCGCAAGAAAGCGGCGGTGCTCGTCCTGGTGCTGCTCCTCCTGCTTCCCACAGTCGGCTACCTGTGGGCGAACTCCCGCCTGAACCGCGTGGCAGCCCTGGTCCCCTACGAGGGCCGCCCCGACGACCAGCCGGGCACCACCTACCTCATCGTCGGATCCGACAGCCGAGAAGGCCTCAGCGACGAGGACATGGAGGCGTTGCGGACCGGCAAAGCCGAGGGGAAGCGCACCGACACGATCATGGTGCTCTACGTGCCCACCGAAGGCCGGCCCGCCATCATCAGCGTGCCCCGCGACTCTTACGTGGAGATCCCCGGCATCGGAGCCAACAAGATCAACGCCGCCTACGCGGAGGCGCTCGGCGGCGGCCCCGCCACCCTGGTGCGCACCTTCGAACAGGCCAGCGGGGTGCGGATCGACCACTACGTGGAGATCGGATTCGCGGGTTTCGTCGACATCGTCGACGCCGTGGGCGGGGTAGAGTTGTGCCCGGAAGAAGCGATGGAAGACCCCAAGGCCGGCTTGGACATCGAAGCGGGCTGCCAGGTGATGGACGGCCCCACCGCCCTGGGCTATGTGCGGACCCGGGCAACCCCCCGCGCCGACTTGGACCGCATCCAACGCCAGCGCGAGTTCTTCAGTGCCCTCATCCAACAAGCCACCGCCCCCAGCACCCTGTTCAACCCGTTCCGGTCGATTCCGCTGGTCCTCAGCGGCACGTCGACGTTCAGCGTGGACGAAGGCGACAGCCTGATGGACTTGGCGTGGCTGGCGCTGGCCATGCGCGACTCTCCCGCGACTACGGCGGTCCCGGTCGGCTCCACCCCGACACTGGACGTCGGCTCGGTAGTGCTGTGGGACGAGGCCCGCGCCGAAGAGATGTTCGCTGCCATGCGGGAAGGCCGGCCGATCCCCGAGTCGGCGATGCAGGACTGACCCCCGGTCCGCAGTGGACGTGACCAGTAGAGAGGCCCCGCGCGTGCTCGCTGCGGGGCCTCCCTGGTGACGCTCCTCGTCGCGTGCCTACCCCCCAGCGGCAACGCGACGGGCCACGTCGCTTTCGGAAAGAAAGTCCGTATTCTGTGGTGCTCGTGTCTTCCACCCTAGGGGCGGCCAGGTAAAACGCGCTGGGGGGTTCTCACCAAGAGTGCGCAAACCACTGCGCGGCCGCTCCGGGCGTCGCGCCGTGGCACCGGGCCGCCGAACAGGCGAGCCCCGGTGCCACGCGCCACACAGATCAGGCCGCCAGGCGCTTCTGCAGGTTCTCGTCGAGCACGGCGAGGAACTGCTCGGTGGTCAGCCACTCCTGGTCGGGGCCGATCAGGATCGCCAGGTCCTTGGTCATCTGGCCGCTCTCCACGGTCTTGATGACCACGTCCTCCAGGGTGCGGGCGAACTCGATGACCGCGGGGGTGTTGTCGAGCTTGCCCCGGTGCTCCAGGCCCCGCGTCCACGCGAAGATCGACGCGATCGGGTTGGTGGAGGTGGGCTTGCCCTGCTGGTGCTGCCGGTAGTGGCGGGTGACCGTACCGTGCGCGGCCTCGGCCTCCACGACCCGGCCGTCGGAGGTGCGCAGCACCGAAGTCATCAGACCCAGCGAACCGAAGCCCTGCGCGACCGTGTCCGACTGCACGTCACCGTCGTAGTTCTTGCAGGCCCACACGTAGCCGCCCTCCCACTTGAGCGCGGCGGCCACCATGTCGTCGATCAGCCGGTGCTCGTAGGTCAGCCCGGCCTTCTCGAACTTCTCCTTGAACTCGTTCTCGTAGATCTCCGCGAACACGTCCTTGAACATGCCGTCGTAGGCCTTGAGGATCGTGTTCTTGGTGGACAGGTAGACCGGGTAGTTGCGGTCGAGACCGTAATTGAAGCAGGCCCGCGCGAAGTCCTCGATGGACTTGCGGAAGTTGTACATGCCGAGCGCAACACCGCCGCCCTCGGGGAACTTGGCGACCTCCATCTCGATGGGCTCGCCGCCGTTCTCCGGGGTGTAGGTGATGGTCACGGTACCAGGACCGGGCACCTTGAAGTCGCTGGCCTTGTACTGGTCGCCGTGGGCGTGCCGGCCGATGATGATCGGCTTGGTCCAGCCCGGGACCAGGCGAGGCACGTTAGAGCAGATGATCGGCTCGCGGAAGACCACACCGCCGAGAATGTTCCGGATCGTGCCGTTGGGCGACCGCCACATCTTTTTCAGCCCGAACTCTTCAACCCGAGCCTCGTCCGGGGTGATGGTCGCGCACTTGACGCCGACACCGTACTTCTTGATGGCGTGGGCCGCGTCGATCGTCACCTGGTCCTCGGTGCGGTCGCGCTCCTCAATACCCAGGTCGTAGTACTTGAGGTCGATGTCGAGATACGGCAGGATCAGCCGCTCCTTGATGAAGGACCAGATGATCCGGGTCATCTCGTCGCCGTCGAGCTCTACTACGGGGTTCTCAACCTTGATCTTGGCCATGGCTCGTGGCTGTCCCTTTCGTATGGCGTGTGGCCGGACCGCGAACGCGGCACCGTCTGAGGTTTCCTGGTCCGCGGCTCATGGATCGCCGCAAGAACGTCCCGGTCAGCGCGCTTCCAGGCCCGCCCGGAAGGCTGCTCCTCCCCGGGGACGCTCCGATCAGTCATACACGACGCTGTGCGGTATCTCGATATCAAGCTTATTAGTCGCGGACATATGTCATAGCTGCGGGGCTACCCAGGCCAAAACAATGAGAAGCACCGCCAAGGTGACGAACGTGACCACGTCCACCCAGCGGCTGCGCACCGCCAGCATGCCCACCCGTTCAGTAGGCAGGACAGCCCGCAGCACCGCACCCAGCAGCAGAGAACCGGCGATAATCGCGGGCCCCCGTTTGAAGTGGGCTGCAGCGACCACGACGATGCCCGCGCTCATCGTGGCGAGAACCAGCAGATAGGGCACCTGGTTCAACCAGCCTGGCCCGCTATCCGCGGCCGTCCCTGGCCCCTCCGGGTCAACCGGCTCATTCTCCCCTGTGGGCTGTGGCATGTCCGACCGCTCCGCTGTCGCCGCCTCCACCGTTTCCTGGCTCACCGCACACCTCACGCTCGCGCATACCTGCCCCGGGGACCGGCCGAGGCGACAGGGCCCGCCGCGGCGCAACGGGTTCGCACACGCCCGAGCTGACGCACTCTGTGGGAGCGCCCTACGCCGCCTGCCGACAGCCCATGCTGCTGTCGGCCACACGTGGCCCCAATTCTATTGACCGCCACGGTCACGGCCGGGTGGAGAATCGGGCTCGTCGAAAACTGGGGAATCGTGACCTGATTACCAGAAAAACGCTGGAGACACCCCACCTCACCGCCTTACTGGCGGGTAAGGGCATAGAAATCCTACCTCGCGGGTAACCAGACAGGAGATGAGTGCCACGGGCGAGCGAGGACAAAAACCCCTATGAATCCCACTCAATCGACGGCATCCCGCCGTGCCGCGGTCGGCACGGCAGCCCCCGCTACCCCCCGTCGCAACCATCCACACCGGTCGCGCTCCACAACAGGAGGAACAGCCGTGGACGGCCCCCACATACGGGTCGAGGAGACCGGCGAGATCCACCCCCTCACCGCGGAAGTGACGACAGTCGGACGCGGCAGGGGTGTCGACATCATCCTCTCCGACCCGAGTGTCTCGCAACTGCACGCGGAGATCGTCCGCCGCGGCCCGTACGTGTACGTCGTCGACATGGGTCTGTCCCGCAACGGTACCCGTGTCAACGGCCGCCCCATCGCCCAGCGGGTTCTCCGTGAAGGCGACGTCATCAGCTTCGGCGCTGCTCGGTGCAGAGTCGGCGGACTGCCGGAAGAAGACCTCCGCCCCGAGGTGGAACTGCGCCGGGGCGGCACCCCCGAACTCACCCGCCGCGAGATCGACGTCCTGACCTCACTGTGCCGCCCCGCCCTGTCCGACGACGCCTTCGTTGCCCCCGCGACCGCCCGGCAGATCGCGGAGGACCTCGTGGTCACCGAAGCGGCGGTCAAACAGCACCTGCTCCGCCTCTACCAGAAGTTCCGCATCGCGGAGGGGGTCAACCGCCGCACCCGGCTGGCCAACGAGGTGGTGGCGTTGGGACTGATCCGCCCCACACCGCCCTCCGAACGGCAGCGTCAGGCAAGCTGACCGTCCGGTGGGAGGTCCGACCCACGTCGGGCCTCCCACCGACCGGTTCAGGACAGCGACCGCTCCGCAGCTTCCACCACGTTCGTCAACAGCATGGCGCGGGTCATCGGCCCCACCCCGCCCGGGTTGGGGGACAGGTACCCGGCGACCTCGGCCACGTCCGGAGCCACGTCACCGACCAGGCCCTTCTCCGTGCGGGTGACCCCCACGTCCAGCACGACGGCCCCCGGGCTCACCATGTCCTTGGTGATCAGCCCCGGCACCCCGGCCGCGGCCACCACGATGTCGGCGCGGCGCGTGTGCGCCGCCAGGTCACGGGTCCCGGTGTGGCACAGCGTCACCGTCGCGTTCTCTGAGCGGCGGGTGAGCAGCAGCCCCAGGGGACGGCCCACCGTCACCCCGCGGCCGACCACGACCACTTCGGCGCCCCGGAGCGACACCCCGTAGCGGTTCAGCAGCTCCACGATGCCGCGCGGCGTACACGGCAGCGGAGCCTCCTCCATGAGCACCAGCTTGCCCAGGTTGGAAGGGTGGAGCCCGTCCGCGTCCTTGGCCGGGTCGATCTTCTCCAGCACCCGGTTCTCGTCCAGCCCGCGAGGGAGCGGAAGCTGCACGATGAAACCGGTGCACGCCGGGTCAGCGTTGAGCTCCGCCACCGCGGCTTCCACATCGGCCTGCGTCGCATCCGCCGGCAAGTCCTTGCGGATGCTGGCGATACCGACCTCAGCGCAGTCGCGGTGCTTCCCCCGCACATAGGCGTGGCTTCCCGGATCGTCGCCCACCAGGATCGTGCCGAGGCCCGGCACCACCCCGCGGGCGCGCAGCGCGGCCACCCGCTCCTTCAGTTCCTCCCGGATCGCCGCAGCGGTCGCCTTCCCATCCAGTACCTGTGCTGTCACCGTCATGCCTCTCTACTCGGCGAGACCGCGCAAGCCTCGCGACCAACGCTGTGCCGGATCAGTGGAAGAAGTGCCGGGTTCCGGTGAAGTACAAGGTCACCCCGGCACGCTCGGCAGCGGCGATGACTTCGTCGTCCCGCACCGAACCTCCCGGCTGCACGATCGCCCGCACGCCTGCCTCGGCCAGCACTTCCAGTCCGTCAGGGAAGGGGAAGAACGCGTCACTCGCGGCTACGGAGCCCTTCACCCGCTCCCCGGCGCGTGTCACCGCGAGGCGAGCCGAGTCCACCCGGTTCACCTGGCCCATGCCCACGCCCACCGTGGCCCGGTCGGCAGCCAGCAGGATCGCGTTGGATTTCACGGCCCGCACCGCACGCCACGCGAAGGCCAGATCGGCCAGGGTCGCCTCATCCGCGGCTGGTCCGGCCCGCAACTGCCACTGCGCAGGATCATCCCCGGGCGCGTCGACCAGGTCGGCGTCCTGCATCAGCAGCCCGCCGCTGATCTGCCGCATCTCCCGCCGGGCCCCGCGGTCCGGCTCCGCCACCTCCAGCAGGCGGATGTTCTTCTTGCGCGTGAGGATCTCCACGGCCTCAGGGCTGAACCCGGGCGCCACGACAACCTCGGTGAACACCTCGGCGACCTGCGCGGCCATGGCCTCGTCAACAACGCGGTTAGCGGCGATCACCCCACCAAACGCCGACACCGGATCGCAGGCGTGCGCCTTGCGATGTGCTTCGGCGATATTTTCTCCTACAGCGATCCCGCACGGGTTGGCATGTTTGATAATCGCCACGCACGGCTCAGTGAAGTCGTAGGCGGCGCGCAGGGCAGCGTCGCTGTCCACGTAGTTGTTGTACGACATCTCCTTGCCGTGCAACTGCCGCGCCCCGGCCAGGCCCTCGCCGCTGGCGCTCGCCGGCCGGTACAGTGCTGCGCTCTGGTGGGGGTTCTCGCCGTAGCGCAGCGTCGTCTGCCGCTGGTAGGTGACAGCCGTGAACTCGGGCCACCCCGAGTCCTTCGCCACCTCGTCGGGGGCGTAGGCCTCGGCGAACCATGCCGCTACGGCAGCGTCGTAGCTCGCCGTGTGCGCGAAAGCCGCCGCCGCCAACCGCTTGCGCTCCTCCAGGGTGAACCCGCCGCTGCGCACCGCTTTCAGGACGTCGCCGTAGCGGGCCGGGTCCACGACCACCGCGACACTCGCGTGGTTCTTTGCCGCGGCCCGCACCATCGCCGGACCGCCGATGTCGATCTTCTCGATGCACTCCTCAGGGGAAGCGCCGGACGCAACCGTGTCCGCGAAAGGGTAGAGGTTGACCACGACCAGGTCGAACGGCGCGATGTCGAGTTCGGCGAGCTGCGCCCGGTGCTCGGCCTTGGTCCGGTCAGCGAGCAGTCCCGCGTGCACCTTCGGGTGCAGGGTCTTCACCCGGCCTTCGAAACACTCGGGAAAACCGGTGACGGATTCCACCGGGGTGACTGCGACCCCGGCTGCGGTCAGCCGGGCAGCAGTGGAACCGGTGGAGACGATCTCCACCCCTGCTTCAGCGAGGCCGCGTCCTAGCTCCTCGACCCCGGTCTTGTCGTACACGCTGATCAACGCACGCCGAATGGCCTGCTGTGTCACCGGTTCTCCTCTGTCACGTCCCGGCTGGGCGCACCGCCCAGCTTCACCTGTCGATCGTTGAGGGTCCATCCGTGGCGGGCGAGCCGGCCGACGACGTCCACGAGCATGCGGCGCTCAACCGTTTTGATCCGCTCGTGCAGCGTGGCGACGTCATCGCCTTCCTCCACCCGCACCACGGCTTGTTCGATCACCGGACCGGTATCCACGCCTTCGTCCACAAAGTGCACGGTCGCTCCGGTGACTTTGACCCCGTAGTCCAGCGCGTCGCGTACCGCGTGCGCTCCCGGGAACGCGGGGAGCAGCGCCGGATGGGTGTTGATGACCGTGTTCTCCTGGAGAACCTCACGGCCAAGAATGCGCATGAATCCGGCGGAGACGACCAGGTCCGGTGAGAACTCCGCAAGACGTGCGGCAAGCACGCGATTCCATTCGCTCCGATCCGAATACTCGGAAAAAGGAACTATGAAAGTGGGCACGCCCGCTTCTTGAGCGCGGACTAAACCGGCAGCCTCACGATCAGATCCGACCGCAACGATCGTCGCACCGTAGTCCGGATCGGCAGCCGCCTCGAGTAAGGCCGCCATGTTGCTTCCCGTGCCCGAGATGAGAACGACTACTCGCGCCGACAGTGTGCTTCCTCCCCTGGGTGGACGGTTCGAGGACTTCTGCCCGGCCCCGGGCACGGCACGACCACACGCTGTCCGGGGGTATACCGCTGCCCTGTGGCCGACAAGGCAGCGCAGAGTGAGCAACTCGTGCAGAAGCCAGCCTATCCCGCCGCCCGGTACCGCTTGCGACGCCGGGTCCTGGCAGGAGCCGCGGAGCGGATCATTCCGGTCCGGCCGACCCGGTAGCGTCTAAGGAGACGCTAGTCCACACATGCCCCCACCGGTGAGGAGACCTAGTGAACAGTGAGCCGTCGACGCCGCAGCCTGGAAGACCCGAGATCACCGTGGAACGCGGTGGCCTGTGGGGGCTCATGTTCTCGTTCGCCGGCCTCCTCCTGCTCCCCTACAGCGCAGTGCTCTCCGTGCTCGGCATCGTCCAAGGGGCCCGGGCCCGCAAGAAGGCGAAAAGCCGCGGCACGCAGGCACCGGGTTCGCTGGCCAGCATCATCGTCGGCATCGTCGGAATCCTCTGGGCGCTCGTGATCTCCGCAGCTCTGGCGGTGTTCTCCGACGAACTCCGGGCGTACAGCGAATGCACTGCCCGCGCGCACACGGTCAGCGCCCAGGAGAAGTGCGACGACGCCTACTTCGAAGCGATCAGTGAGCGCTTCCCCGACCAGCCGTGGGTGCGGGAGCTCTTGGAGAGCGGCCGGGCCCAGCCTTAATCCGTTTCCCGGTCGAAGCCGGTGTCGGCCTCGTAGGTGATGCCGTACAGCTCGTCTGCGTCGTCGTCCCGGAACCGCCGCCGTAGGCTGCGCCACTGCGGGCGGGGCAGCCGCAGCGTGCGAGACGCGGCTTCCCGGTCCTCCTCGCCCTTCCTTGCCGGGGTGCTGGCCGGCCGGGCAGTCTCGACTCCGTCGAACGTGTCTCGGAGCTGCCGCCAGTTGACCACCCACGCGGCGATCGCTGCGCTCACCCCGACTTCCAATGCGACAACCACCCCCACCTGCCAGGGGGAGGAGCCGATCTCCGCCAACCGGTCCGCTCCCAAGGGGCCGCGGGCCAGTGCGCTCAGCCCGCCCCACACCACTCCGGTGCCGATCCCGCAGATGAATCCCCACAACG
>NZ_BCWB01000047.1 GCF_001592045.1 Thermobifida fusca NBRC 14071 = JCM 3263
TCCAAGAGGCGGCGTTCATGTGGCTGCGCTCCCAGCGCTGGTCAGGGGGCCCGCCGCACGATCTAGAAGCGGACCCCGAGGAGACCCGGATGGTCGACGGTGGGCAGGAGCTGCTCGCCGACACCACGGTCATGCTGCCGTTGACACTGATGGTCCCGCACTGGAACTACGGCTTGCGGAGCAGCGCGGACGGCCTGGTGATGTGGCTGTCAGCCACGGATTCGCCCTCCTGGGCGCGCGTCTACCCAGACCGCGTCGAGCAGGGCGGCCCTCGCAGGCTGTGGGAGGAACTCGAGCAGGCCCACGCCTGGTGGGTCCAGCGCGGCCGCCCGGAAGTGTCAGAGTTCGGGCTGACGGTGGGACCGCAGGGCCATGTGGTGTGGCTCGAATCCCCCGACGGCCCCTCATGGCAGCACGTAGTCTGACCTCCGCGAAGACAGCGGGACTGCCGCGGCCTGCCCCGGCAGCGCAGGGATTCTCCCCTCGCGAGGGGAGAATCCCTGCCAAGCGCTACGTCAGTCCCAGGAAAGACCGCTCCCCGTCTGGTATTCGATGACCCGCGTCTCGAAGAAGTTCTTCTCCTTCTTCAGGTCCATCATTTCCGACATCCAGGGGAAGGGGTTTTCCGTCTCTCCGAAAATCGGTGCCAGCCCGAGCTGCTCGGCGCGGCGGTCGGTGATGAACCGCATGTACTGTTCGCAGAGCTTGGCGTTGAGGCCGAGGATGCCGCGCGGCATGGTCTCGCGCCCGTAAGCGGCTTCAAGCTCGCACGCCTCGATGAGCATGGTCCGCACCTCGTCTTGGAACTCCTCGGTCCACAGGTGCGGGTTTTCGATCTTGATCTGGTTGATGACGTCGATGCCGAAGTTCAGGTGGATGCTTTCGTCGCGCAGGATGTACTGGTACTGCTCGGCGATCCCCACCATCTTGTTGCGCCGCCCCAGCGACAGGATCTGCGCGAACCCGGTGTAGAACCACATCCCTTCGAGCACGACGTAGAACGCGACAAGGTCCCGCAGGAACGCCTGGTCGGCTTCTGGGGTGCCGGTCGTGAAGTTCGGGTTCTCCAGGTTGCGGGTGTAGCGCAGCGCCCACGCGTCCTTCGCGGTGATCGACGGCACCTCCCGGTACATGTTGAACAGCTCGCCCTCGTCCAAGCCGAGGCTTTCGCAGATGTACTGGAAGGTGTGCGTGTGCACGGCCTCCTCGAACGCCTGCCGCAGCAGGTACTGCCGGCATTCCGGGTTGGTCAGGTGCCGGTAGACCGCGAGCACGATGTTGTTCGCTACCAGAGACTCCGCGGTGGCGAAGAAACCGAGGTTGCGTTTGACCATCAGCCGCTCGTCCTCGGTGAGCCCGTCCTTGGACTTCCACAGGGCGATGTCGGCCTGCATGCTGACCTCGGTCGGCATCCAGTGGTTGTTGCAGGCAGCCAAGTACTTTTCCCACGCCCAGCGGTATTTGAGTGGCAGCAGCTGGTTGACGTCGGCGCGAGAGTTGATCATCCGCTTGTCTTCGACGTCGACGCGGGCAGCTCCGCTCTGGATTTCGCCAAGACCGGTGGTGTTGACGGTGGTCATGAATTCCTTTCCCTGTGTGGTGGGCGAGGTCGCGCCCGCTCTCGCGGACGCGACCGGAAAAGAGGGCGGCTACTGGCAGGCTTCGCACTCGGGGTCGTCCACCGCGCAGAACGCGGCAGCCTCGGCGGTGAGGTCCGGAGCCGGTCCGGCGGCGGACCGCGGCGGTGCAGCCGCCGGGCGTGGGGCAGGGGTCGGCGAAGGGCTGGGAGCGGAGACCGCCACCGGGGTGACCGCGTTGAGCCTGCCGTCCGTGCCCCGCAGCGTGCTCTTCTCCACGTGCGTCGCCCCCTGCGACCGCAGGTAGTAGGTGGTCTTCAAGCCTTTGCGCCAGGCCCGCCGGTACAGCTCGTCGAGCTTGCGGCCGCTCGGCTCAGCCATGTAGAGGTTCAACGACTGCGCCTGGTCGATCCACTTCTGCCGCCGGGATGCGGCGTCGACCAGCCAGATCGGGTCGATTTCGAAAGCGGTGGCGTACAGGTTCTTCAAGTCCTCGGGCACCCGGTCGATCGGGCCGAGGCTGCCGTCGTGGAGCTTCAACGCCGTCACCATCTCCTCGTCCCACAGGCCGCGCTCTTTCAGGTCGCGCACCAGGGAAGGGTTGACGACGGTGAAGTCGCCGGACATGTTCGCTTTGACGTAGAGGTTGCGGTAGAGCGGCTCGATCGACGGGTTGACTCCGACGATGTTGGCGATGGTGGCGGTGGGCGCGATCGCCATCACGTTGGAGTTGCGCATCCCCGTGGTGCGCACCTTCTCCCGCAGCGTGTCCCAGTCCAGCCGCTGGGTGCGGTCCACATCCAGGTCGCCGCGGCGCGCCTCAGCGAGCAGCTCCAGCGAGTCGATCGGCAGGATGCCTCTGCTCCACAACGACCCTTCAAACGAGGAGTAGCTGCCGCGTTCCGCCGCCAGGTCCGCGGACGCTTCGATGGCGTAGTAGCTGAGCAGCTCCATGCTCTCATCCGCGAACTCCACGGCCTCGGGGGAGGCGACGGGCAGCCGCAGCGTGAACAGCGCGTCCTGGTAGCCCATCAGCCCCAGGCCGATCGGGCGGTGCCGCATGTTGGCGCGTTCCGCCTCGGGGATGGTGTACAGGTTCACGTCGATGACGTTGTCGAGCATGCGCACCGCGGTGCGCACGGTGCGGCGCAGCCGTTCCGCGTCCAACCCGTCGGGGCCGACGTGGTTGGCCAGGTTCACCGAGCCCAAGTTGCAGACAGCGACCTCGTCGAGGCTGGTGTTGAGGGTGATCTCGGTGCACAGGTTGGACGAGTGGACGACCCCGGCGTGCTGCTGCGGGGACCGCAGGTTGCACGGGTCTTTGAAGGTGATCCACGGGTGCCCGGTCTCGAACAGCATGGTGAGCATGCGCCGCCACAAGTCCACGGCGCGCACCCGGCGAAACACGCGGATCTCCCCTCGGTCCGCGGCACGCTCATAGGCGACGTAGGCGCGGGCGAAGTCCTCGCCGTAGCGGTCGTGCAGGTCCGGCACTTCGTCGGGGGAGAACAGGGTCCACTGGGCGTCGCTCTCCACCCGTTCGAGGAACAGGTCGGGCACCCAGTTGGCGGTGTTCATGTCGTGGGTGCGGCGGCGCTCGTCACCGGTGTTCTTCCGCAGGTCGAGGAATTCCTCGATGTCGATGTGCCAGGTCTCCAGGTAGGCGCAGACCGCTCCTTTGCGTTTGCCGCCCTGGTTCACCGCCACCGCTGTGTCGTTGGCGATCTTGAGGAACGGGACGACGCCCTGGCTTTTGCCGTTGGTGCCTTTGATGTGGGCGCCTAGGCCGCGCACCGGGGTCCAGTCGTTGCCGAGACCGCCCGAGTACTTGGACAGCAGGGCGTTGTTGCTGATGGCGCGGAAGATCTCCGCGAGGTCGTCGCCGACAGTGGTGAGGAAGCAGGAGGAGAGCTGCGGACGCCGGGTGCCTGCGTTGAACAGGGTGGGCGTGGAGCACATGAAGTCGAACGACGACAGCAGTTCATAGAACTCGATGGCCCGCGCGTTCCGGTCGTCTTCGTGGAGCGCCACGCCCATAGCGACCCGCATGAGGAACGCCTGCGGCAGTTCGTAGCGGGTGCCTTCGTGGTGCAGGAAGTAGCGGTCGTAGAGGGTCTGCAGGCCCAGGTAGGTGAAGTTCAGGTCGCGTTCGGGGCGGAGCGCGGCACCGAGCCGGTCCAGGTCGAAGTCGGCGAGCTCGGGCGTGAGGTGCTCCAGTTCGATACCGCGCGTGATGAAGGCGCGCAGGTATTCGGGGTAGCGCCGAGCCATGTCGGCGTGGGTGGCCTCATCCGGGTGTCCGCTGAGGAACGTCAGGGCTTCCCGGCGCAGCTTGTCCAACAGGAGCCGGGCGCTGACATAGGAGTAGTCGGGGTCGGTTTCAACGAACGTGCGCGCCGCCATGATCAGGGCGAGTTCAAGCTCAGCGGGGGTGATACCCGGGTAGAACCCGCGCGTGGCTTCCGCGATCACCGTCTCTGCTGACGCGCCGGGCAGCCCTTGGCACGCCTCGGCTACCACCTTTCTGATCCGCTCCATGGGGATGCTGGCCGGGATTGCGGCGGAATCGACGTCCGTGTCGATGGTCAAGGCGGCTCCAACCTGCTAGGTGACAACCGGTCGGGGTGGGAAAACCGCGCACGCCAACAGAACGCAGGGCATGCGACTGTCGGGATGCTGCTGCGCGACGGTTTCCGCGCCCCTGGATGGGCGTGGGCGCATACCGACGGCGGACCGGGACGTAGTGCTCCCCGGGGCGTGGGGGTGTGGTGCTGACGTGGTCCTGGCAGGGGCTTTCTGCCCACAACTTTGGCAGCCCAAAACACACCGTTCCCCCGCTGCCGCGGCCATGGATTTCCGCGGCGAACCGTCGGCGGGGCATGACTTTACACCACATCATCTAGTGGTGGTTGTCCATTCTAGCCACAACATGATGGTGTGTTGTGGGGTTGGCGGCCGTAGAATGCCCTCGGCAGGCCGGGGTGTTTCCCGGTGATCGTGCTGACCAGAGCCGGTGTGTGCGCTCGCCTGGCAGGGCTGGGCGGTCCCGCTTGGCAGTGCGGCGTCGTGTTCTTCACACCGCGCCGCCCAGGCCCGGCCGTCGAGCCCGCTGGGCCCGGGCGGCAGGAGGACAGGAGGGGCAGGAGGATCCGGATGGCGGGACAGAACCGTGCGGCGTGTCAGGAGGCGGTCCGAGCCCCTGGCGGACTGCAGGCCGCGTCGGGCTTTCCGGCTGCGTCCGCTGCCGGAGACTCCGGTCGGTTATCCGCGTGGCGGACGGGGACAAAGAGAAAAAATTTGTGATGAGGGAACCACAGCGGCGGTCCAGGACTCACAAAGAACGGAACCGTACAACTGGTTGGTGGTTGTCCCGCACGGTTTGTAGTCAATCTGTGATTATCTGTGAGATTGCTGCTCTCGGTGCTCAATGTTTCCCGGTGGGGCACCACCGTCGGAAGAGATCACCAGGGAGATGGACAGTTCGTGAAAACCCCCCGCATTGCTGCCGCAGCCCTGCTCGTCCTCGGACTCACCGCTTGCTCGGTGTCGACCGGACCGGACCAGATCGGATTGGAGTACGACGCCGGTCCGTTCTCCTCCACCACGTTCGACAACTGCATCGGCCCGGGGCAGCGCGAGTACTACGGGCCGGGTGACCTGGTCTACATCTACCCGGGAGGCCAGCGCACGCTCACCTTCAGCTCTGCGGAGCACGCGGAGATGTCCCAGGCTGTGGTGGTGTCCAACGACGACCTGGAGCTGACGGTCGAGGGAGTGGTCACCTTCACCCTCAACCCGACCTGCGAGGTCCTGCGCGAATGGCATGAGCGCATCGGCCTGAAGTACGAGGCCGACACCCCGGAAGGGTGGGTGGAGATGCTGGTCACCTACATCGGCCAGCCGCTCAACCGTGCCCTCGACGACGCCACGAAAGAGTACTCCTGGCGCGACCTCTACACCTCGGCGGAAGCGAAAGCCGAGTGGGAGCAGAAGGTCGGGGAGCTGCTCTCGGTCTACATCGCGGAGCAGAGCGGCGGCGGTGACTTCTTCTGCGCCCCCAACTACACGGGGGCGGAAGACCAGGAATGCGGCACCCCGCAGTTGACGATCCAGCAGCCGATTCCGCCGGAAGACGTGCGTCAAGCCCTTACCCGGGCGCAGACGGCGATTGAGGAGACCGCTGCCCAAGAGGAGGAGAACAAGCGGGTCGAAATGGAGCTGGAAGCGATCAAGCAGCTCGTCGACGTGCTCGGCCCCGAGGGCTACATCCTCTACGAGGCGTTGAAGGACGGGAAGATCGAAGTGGTGCCCGTGCCGCAGGGAGGCGCGGTCAACATCACTCCGCGTCGCGGAGAGTGACCGTTTCCGTGCGGGTTCCCCGGTCAGCGAGGAAAACGCGGGCGAGACAGGGGTTGATCGGGGGCCCGCAGTCGACCACTATGTGACGTAGATTACTTTTCTCTCGGTGAGTGGTGTCTGCCTGCGGTGATGGCAGCCGCGGTGTCGGACTACGCGGGTCCTCCCCGATGCCGCGGTCGTCCACTCCACGGCGAATGCCGATGTGGCGGTCGGTTGAAAGCGGGCCAGGACGGACGGGGCAAGCCTCCGCACGTCCTGGCCCGCACCACTCTCCGCATTCCTCTCGCAACACCGCGAACGGGGCGCCGGGTATGGCGGTCAAGCGGGAAATACCGGTAGAACGGTCGATATGAGCCCCACGAACACGCTCCCTGTCGTCTGGTCCCGGCTTGACGTCGCCGAGGGGCTCTGTGTTGGCACCCTGATCACCGAACGGTGCGGATTCCGGCTGGAAGCCGGCGAAGTCGTCGCGGGCGCCCGGGAACGCTACTCGTGCCGGTTCAGTGTCTCCACCGACCTGGCATGGCACACGCGCACCGCCCGGGTAGACGTCATCGACGCGCAAGGAGCACGCGTCCTCGAACTGGTGAACCGCTCCGGACAGTGGACGGTCAACGGTGAGGCAGCCCCCGAACTGGACGGCTGCGTCGACGTCGACGTGGCTGCCGCACCGCTCACCAACACGCTTCCCATCCGCCGCCTGGGCCTGGCCCCCGGAGAACACCGCGACATCCACGTCGCCTGGGTGGACGTGCCCACGTTGAAAGTGATCCGCATGCGGCAGCGCTACACGCGCCTCCCCTCCGCGGAAGGCCTGGACCGCTACCAGTACCGCGACTCCGGCTACGGGACCTTCGACCTGACCGTGGACCGCAACGGGATCGTCGTCGACTACGAGCACCTGGTCCGCAGGATCGCCTGACCGCTGTCCGCCCGGACCGCCCTCGGCCGCAGCCACCACCCGGCATCCGCTCCTACCCCTGGGACAGCAGCCGCCCCAGCCGTGCCACCCGGATACGGGGCCGTCCACGATAGGTCAATCCCCTGATGTGCGCGTGACCGCCGTGTGGTTGCCTGGAAAAGATTCCCCTCTGGAGGTGAGCAACGGTGAGGACACGACGGGATGACCATATCCGCTGGCTTCGCGTGGAAGGCGCACGGATGGCGGAGGCTGCCGCGGCGGCGGGCATGGACGCGAAGGTCCCCACCTGCCCTGACTGGCGGGTGCGCGACCTCCTCCAGCACACGGGCAAAGTCCACCGTTTCGCTGCGCTCGTGGTCAGCGAGCAACTACCCCAGCGCCCGCGGGGAGAACAATACGCGGCGCAGATCTGGAACTGGCCGGACAGCGACGACGAACTCCTCGACTGGTTCCGGGAAGGGCACGCGCGGCTCATCGACGTGCTGAAGAACGCGGACCCGGCCACCCAGTGCTGGACTTTTCACCCCGCACCCTCCCCAGTGGAGTTCTGGGCGCGCCGCCAAGCCCACGAAACCACCATCCACCGCATCGACGCTGAGACAGCGAACCGCGCCCCCACCCCCGTCTCCGCAGGGCTCGCTGCCGACGGGATCGACGAGATCCTCCGCAACTTCTTCACGTCCCGCAACCCGGTCGTCACCGCGGAACCGCCGCGGACTCTCGCCGTCCGCGCCGTAGACACCGGGGACGCATGGCTGGCCACCATCGGACCAGAAGGAGTGTCGACCGTGCGCGGCTACGGCACAGCCGACTGCACGGTCACCGGTAACGCCAGCGACCTGTACGCCCTGCTGTGGAACCGGCGCGACCCCCACGGGCTCACCGTGGCGGGGGACGTCTCAGTGCTGGGCCTGTGGCGCAGCCAGGCACACGTGGTCTGGCCGTGGGAGTGACCCGTGGCCCCCACCAGTGGTGCGGACCACGGGCCCGGTACTCCGCTCGCTGCGGCGGCTAGTGCGCGCCGCGGGCCAGGCGGCTCGGCCACCACATCGCCCGGCCCACGTCGATGCTGAGCGCGGGCACCAGGAGGGACCGTACGATCAGCGCGTCCAAGAGCACGCCGAACGCCACCAGGAACGCCAACTGCAGCAGGAAGAGCAGCGGCACCACGGTCAACGCGGCGAAGGTAGCGGCCAGCACCACACCGGCCGAGGTGATGACCCCGCCGGTGACGGTGAGACCGCGCAACACCCCTTCCCGGTGGCCGAAGTTGACCGCCTCTTCCCGCACCCGGGTGACGAGGAAGATGTTGTAGTCGATGCCCAAAGCCACCAGGAACACGAAGGCGAACAGCGGCACCCCGGGGTCGGCGCCCGGCAGGTCCAGCAGGTGGTTGAAGACGAGCGCGCCCACCCCCAGGGCCGAGCCGAACGACACCACCGTGGTGATGATGAGGAGCACCGGGGCGACCAGCGACCGCAGCAGCACGATCAGCACCAGCAGCACGACGGCCAGCACCAGCGGCACCACGACGTAGAGGTCCCGGGTCGCCGTGTCCAAGGTGTCGAGGGACTCCGCGGACGGGCCGCCCACGAGAGCGTTGGCGCCGTCCACCGCGTGCACGGCGTCCCGCAGCTCCCGGGTGATCTCCACGGCTTCAGTGGATTCAGCAGGCTCGCTCAGCGACGCTTCGAGCAGCACCCGGCCGTCCACAACCTTCGGCTCGGCTGCTGTGTCCTGCCCGCCTGCGACCCCGGGCGGGGGACCGTCCGCGCCGCCCTCCGAACCGCCTGCAACTCCTGGGGGCGGCCCACCCTGGGCCCCGTCCTCACCGGCAGGCGGCCCGCCCGGAGCACCGTCTTCCCCGGCGGGCGGTCCGCCCGGCATCTCTGGTGCTTCGGTGAGCGGCGTCACCTCGGTCACCCCGTCCACGCCCTCCGCGGCTTTGATGACCTCGTCCATGTGGTCGGCGTCTGCGATGATCACCGCGGGCTGGGCGGTCACCGCGTGCCCGAACCCGTCTTCCAGCACTTCCTGCCCGACCACCGAATCCACTTCGGTGCGGAAGATGTCGAAGTCCGATGTGCCTTCGGCACGGAACTGCGGCACGAACGCGGCCGCGGCCAGCAGAGCAACCGCCGTCGCCACCCAGTAGCGGCGAGGGTGGCGCGACACCGAAGTCGCGATCGCACCCCACAGCCGGTGGCGACGCAGCACCGTCTCCGTAGGCTCCGTGTCTTCGCTCGCCTCCCCTTCGAACACGGGACGGAACGGCCAGAACGCGACCCGACCCAGCAGGAGAAGCACCGCCGGCAGGAAGGTGAGCGCCGCGATCAGCGCGGCGGCGATCCCGATCGCAGCCACCGGTCCCAGTCCACGGTTGGATGCCAAGTCGCTGGCGAGCAGGCACAGCACCCCGAGGATGACCGTGCCGCCGGAGGCGAGGATCGGTTCCACCGTCCCGCGCACAGCCGTGCGGATCGCCTCCAACGGGCGGGCGTTCTCCTGCAGGGTTTCCCGGTAGCGGGAGACCAGCAGCAGCGCATAGTCCGTGCACGCCCCTACGACCAGGATGAACAGGATGCCTTGGCTCTGCCCGTTGAGCTGCACCCACTCCTCTGCCGCAGCGACGTAGACGAGCGCCGCGGCCAGCACCAGGGCAAGCATCGCGGTGAGGATGACCACGATCGGCAGGATCGGGGACCGGTAGACGGTGATGAGGATGATGAGCACCGCGCCGAGCGCCACGAACAGCAGGGTGCTGTCGATCCCCCCGAACGCAGCAGACAGATCGGCGACAAGCCCGGCGGGGCCGGCCACGTAGACGTCCACCCCGTCGATGGGCTGCTCGGCGAGGAGCTCCCGCAGCTCTTCGACCGCGTCCCCGACGTCCGCGTCCTCGCGCAACGGGACGACGACCTGGGCGACAGAGTCGTCTTCGGTGCCCACCATCGGGCCGATCGCCGCGCCGTCGGAGATCTCCGGGTGGTCTTGGATCACCGCGACGTGCTCGCCGATGGCAGCCAACTGCTCGTCGGTCAGCGTGCGGTCAGCAGAGTAGGCGATGATCGCTGGAACCCGCTGCTCTTGGGCGAACTCCTCTTGGATCCGGCTGACCTCGGTGGACTCGGCGCTGACCGGGAGGAAAGAGGATTCGTCGTTGGTCTGCACTTCGGTGAGCCGACCCATGAAGGCGCCTAGCGGGCCCGCGCCGAACAACCAGACCAGGATGAGCAGAATTGCCGCGCCATACCAGGCGCGGCGGCGTAACAGTGAACGCTGCCCGGAAGCAGCAGGCCCGGGCGGGGTGTCACCAGCCGCCGACCGGCTCGTGTGTTGCGGCAAGGGTGGCTCCTCACATGTAGCACCAACGGGAAAACAAGGGCTATGCCAGTGCGGGATCCGGTGCATGCCGCCGCTGGCTGCGACCGGACGCGGGGGACATCACACCACATCCCCTCCCGCGTGATACGGGCCACATTGGTCGGCGGGGTGTGCTGCGGCGTCAGGACCGCACACGCCCTTGCTGTCCCCCCGTCACGATCACCGTCTCGCCAGCCCGCCGCGTGTCCCCCTCCTCCGACAGCGCGGCCGCACTACCGGCACAGCCGGACCAATCTACCCACCGTGGAACACCTGCCACTCGGGGGAACCGCGGGTGGACACCGCTGTCCGGGCCCGCTTTTCCACTGCGGCACGGGCAGGCCGCGGCCGGGAAGCATCCCGCGGTTCCGCTCATCCCCGGCCGACAAAGAACGGGCGCGCCCGCCGCGGCGGTTCCGGCACCCACCGCGGGTTCCGGGACCTCCAGTACGGGTTGTCGTAGGGCAGGCGGCCGCTGAACCTCCCGTACATGCCGGACGTCAACAGCACCATTCCGGCCACAAAGCCGCAGATCACGTCCGAGATGCGCAAAGCGAGCAGGTTGTGCGGGGTGTCCAGTACCAGCAGCGCGCCCAGCCCGCCCAGCACGAGCACCGCGCCCACCGCGATGTTGACCGTGGAAGCGACCGTGCCGCCGACGATCGCTCCGCCGACGAGAAACGACCCGACAGCCACCATGAGGAACCCCAGTGCTTCCGCAGCCGAGACCCCCGGGACCACCTCGTGGTCGACGGCGAACCCGACACCGTGGCCCGCTGCCCCGAGGAGACCGGTGATGATCAACGGCACGGCGACCGCCACAGCACCCCAGCGGTAGACGGCGTCAAGCCGGCGGTCAACCGCCCGACTCGTGTCAAGCCTCATCCCTCTCCCTCCTGACAGGCCCCCTCTACCCAGCCGAAAAGCGGGATAGCGGAAAATCCCGGAAGGAGCGGGGAATGGTTCTCTGGGCATCAACCAGAGGCGGATGCGCTCCCGACAGCGCAGACGGAAAGGGTGGATATGGGAGCCGACACGTCAAACAAACCCGAGTTCAAACGGTCGCCGAGCCACTTCGTCGACCGTATTACCGCGGACGGCTCCGAAGGGTGGCCGGTAGAGGCGGGACGGTACCGGCTGATCGTCAGCCGGGCCTGCCCGTGGGCCAACCGGGCGATGATCGCCCGCCGCCTCCTAGGGTTGGAATCCGCGATCTCCCTCGCCGTGGCCGACCCTATCCAGGACGAACGCAGCTGGCGGTTCACCCTCGACCCGGACGGCCGCGACCCGGTGCTCGGCATCCGCTTCCTCGCCGAGGCCTACTACGCCCGCGACCCCGAGTACACCGGCGGGATCAGCGTTCCCGCGATCGTCGACATTCCGAGCGGAAAACTCGTCACCAACGACTACCTGCATATCCCCGCGAATTTCGCCACCGAGTGGCGGAGCCTCCACCGTGAAGGCGCACCCGACCTGTACCCCGAGCCGCTGCGGGACGAGATCGACGAGATCAGCGAAGTGATCTTCCGGGACGTGAACAACGGCGTCTACGTGTGCGGTTTCGCCCGCACACAGCAGACCTACGAGCGGGCGTTCACCGCCCTGTTCACCCGGCTCGACGCTCTCTCAGAGCGCCTGTCGCGGCAGCGGTACTTGGTCGGCGACAGCATCACCGTCGCCGACATCGCGCTTTTCGTGACCCTCGTCCGCTTTGACGCGGTCTACCACGGCCACTTCAAGTGCAATCGGAACAAACTCACGGAAATGCCGGTGCTGTGGGCCTACGCCCGCGACCTGTTCCAGACACCGGGCATCGGCGACACCGTGGACTTCGACCACATCAAACGGCACTACTACGTGGTCCACCGCGACATCAACCCGTCGGGGATCGTGCCGTTGGGACCGGACCTGTCCGGCTGGCTCACCCCGCACGGCCGGGAAGAACTGGGCGGCCGCCCGTTCGGGGACGGCACCCCGCCGGGACCTCCCCCAGAAGCGGAACGCATCCCCGCCCAGTGGTGACCGTCCGTCAACGGGCGGGTGCGCTGCCGCGCCTGCGTCCGGCATCACGCCACGCGAAGGGGACCGCGGCGGTGATGAGGAACGCGGCAGCACCGTAGGCGCCGGGAATGGACACGGCCTGCGCGATGAGCCCGGCCGAGACCGACCCCGCCCCGGTGCCCGCGTCGAAGGAGACGTTCCAGGCCGCGCTGGCCGTGCCGTGGTTCTGCGGGCCAGCGCGGTGGAACATCACGACCATGGCGTCGTTCTGCACGGTGCCGAAACCGAACCCGTAGAGCGCCGCGGCGGCGACAGCCAGGACCGGGAACGCGGCGACCGCGACCGCGAGGCCCGCCATTCCCGCGGCGCACAGGATCGCGCCGGGAACGAGGAGGCGTCCCGCGCCGTAGCGGTCGCTCCACGCCCCCGCGCACCACCGTCCCGTGGTCATCGCGGCAGAGAGCGCGAACAGGGAGGCCGAGACGATCACGGTGTCCACTGCCAGCGGCAGGAACGCGGTGGCGCCGCCCAGGGCGCACGCGGAGACGAGCATGACCAGGCAGGGCGCGGTGAGCGGGCGGAGCGGAACGCGGCGGGAACTCGGCTGGTCGGCTTCCGGTCGGCTGCCGTAGGCCGTGCTCCGCCGGGTCATCCCGCCGACGAGGAGAGCAGCCAAGGAACTAGACAGCCCTGTGACCAGGAAGACGGCGGGAAAACCGAACGTGTCCGCCGCCCACACTCCTAGCGGAAGAAACCCGATCTGGGGGATGCCGACGGCGACCCCGTGCCACCCCACAGCCCTGCCGCGCTGGTCAGGAGTGGTGAGCTCGGCGACGAGCGCGCTTCCCACCACGGTGACGATGCCGAAGCCGAGGCCCCGCACCGCACACACCGCCAAGATCCACCCCAGGTCCGCGGAGAGCGGGTAACCGAACGTCGGCACGCCGAGCAGCAGCGCCCCGGCGACGAAGAGCCGGTACGGCCCCCACCAGCGCAGCAGGCGGCTCATACACACCTGGATGCCGACGGTTGTCGCCATGGTCACCGCGGTCGTGGTGCCCACCCCGCTGTGGTCCGAGCCGCCCACCGCGGCCCACAGCGGGACCACGGACAGCAGGGGCGCGTAGTTGGTGAACACACCGACGGTCGCCGCCAGCAGGAGAAGGAAGTCCCGGTCAGCGAGCGGACCACGGGACCGGACATCGCTGCCTTCGCGCTTCCGCAGGAGGAAAAAAGCCATGGCTCCTTGGTACTGGGTGGACGCAACCGGAGACGCACCGGGGTGAGCGGTGGTGCTGCCGTGATTCGTCGGCGGTGCGGGCATGGCCGGGGGAGCTGTGGGTAGCTGCGACTACCAGCAACCGCACAGACCCGAGACGAAGAGGTGGGCGGCAATGGCCTATGAGACCGCGCCTTCCGAGGCAGGTGGACGGTCCAGCGGAGCGAAAGAGAAAGCAGGGGAGGTTGCCGACCAGGCCCGCCAGTCCACGGGAGAAGTCGCCGCGACGGTCAAAGAGCAGGCCCGTGAAGTCGCTGGCGAGTCGCGCACCCAAGCCCGGCACGTAGCCACGAGGATACGCGACCAGCTCGACGAAGAGACGTGGACCCAGGCCCAGCGGGTCGCGGAGATGGTGCGTGAATGGTCGGACGACCTGGCGGCGATGGCAGACCAGACCGAGGTCGACTCGCCGGTACGGGATGTGGTGCGGCAGGTCGCCGAGCGGGGACACCGCACCGCTGACTTCCTGGACCAGCGCGGCCTCTACGGAGTCGCCGATGAGATCCGGGGGTTTGCACGGCGACGGCCGGGACTCTTCCTCGCCGGGGCTGCCCTCGCCGGATTCGCGGTGGGGCGGCTGGCCAAGGCGGTCACCAAGGAGTCGCAGGAGGAAACAGCGGAGCCTTCGGCCGTCGAGAGTTCCGGCCCTGGACCGGTGCGGACCCCTCCGCCCCGCCAGGAGGAGTCCGCACCCTCTGCCGAGGAGCCGTAGGGCTCCCCCGCACACAGGCGAGCACGCAGAGAGGACGTGACATGGCTTCACCGCAGATTCCGCAACAGAGCACTGGCTCGCGTGTCAGCGCACCGCAGCAGCGGGACGAAGCCTCGCTGGGCGAGTTGATCAGTGAGGTGATGAACGACCTGCAGACCCTGTTCCGCCAGGAACTGAACCTGGCCAAAGCCGAATTCCGGGAAGAAGGGGTCAAAGCAGGAAAGGCCGCGGGGATGCTCGCCGGAGCAGGCGTGGCAGCACTGCTCTTCCTCGGCTTCGCCAGCCTTGCCCTGGTGTATGCGCTGGCGAATGTGATGGACGCCGGGTGGGCGGCGCTGATCGTGGCCGTGCTGTGGGGGATCGCCGCCGGAGCGCTGGCCTTCGTGGGCCGCGCCAAGATGCGCGACGTCTCCCCGAAGCCGGAACGGACTATTGAGACGCTGAAGGAGGACGCGCAGTGGGCCAAACACCCGAGGAGATAAGGAACGACATCGAAGTGACCCGCGCGGAGCTCCGCGACGACGTGGACCGGATCGCCCAGCGTGCCAGCCCTCGGGGGATGGTGCGGCGGCGCATCGACCAGCTCCGCGGCGCATTCCGCACTCTCAAGGAGCGGGTGATGGGAACCTCCCCGGACCAGGCAGAAGCACAGGAGGCCGGGCAGCGGGCCCAGGAGTACGCTGCCTCAGCTAAAGAGAGCGTCCGCAGCGGGGCGGGCCAGGCGTCGGAAGCGGTGAAGTCGATGCCGGGCCGGACTGTGGAACGCACCCAGGGGTATCCGCTGACCGCTGGACTCATCGCGTTCGGCGCCGGACTGCTCGCGGCGTCGGTGATCTCCGACAGCCAGACGGAACGCGAAGCGGCCCGCCGGATCAAGGAACGGATGGGCGGCGCAGTGGAACCGGTCAAGCAGTCGCTGACGGAGTCCGCGCAGCGGGTCGGGGAAGAAGCCCAGGAGTCCACGCGGCAGGCCGCCCAGCAGGTGAAGGAGTCCGCGGCGCACGGCGGGCAGGCGGCCCGGGACACCGCTCAGCGGGAAGCCCAGCGGGCCCGGGAGCACGTCCAGTAGACCGGTTGCGGAGCGGACGTGCCGCAACTCCCGCGGGCGGCGTTTCCCGAGTGGAAAAAGAAGGGGCGCGGCACTGGGCCGCACCCCCGGCTGGCGGAGACGGTTAGTCAAGCAGCGGGATCAGCGCCTCCAGCCAGTTCTGCGCGATCTTGGCGTCCCCGGAAGCGTTGGGGTGCACCCCGTCGTAGGTGTCGGCGTCAGTGTCGAATCCGGTCCACTGGTCCACGACGATGACGGGGGACTGGGCGGTGCTTTCGCTGGCCGCCCACGCGGGGATCGCAGCGTTGAGGGCTTGCACGCCCTGGGCGCAGGTGGCGCAGCTTCGCGCCGAGTCCATAGGGATGATCTGGGCCACGAGGATCGTCATGTTCGGGTTGTTGGCCCGCATCTGACTGACCAGCGTGCTGTAGGCGTCGAGGATCGTCTGGGTGGGCAGAGAGCTCCAGACGTCGTTGGTGCCGAAGTGCATGAGCACGATGTCGGGGTTGGTGGCGGACAGCCAGGTGGACAGTTGTCCGCTGCGAGCCAGGTTGGTGACCAGCATGCCCCCGTGGCCTTCGTTTTCGTGGTCGTAGGGGAAGCCGCAGCCGTCGCCGGCGCGGGAGCCGACGAAGTCGATGTTGGTGTATCCGGCGTCGGTCAGGTCACGCCACAGGAGGGCCCGCCAGCAGCCGGGGGAGCCGGTGATCGAGTCGCCCAGCGGCATGATCCGCACCGGTTCGCCCGGGGTTCCAGGACCGCCGGGCTCATCGGGGCCACCGGGCTCGTTAGGGCCGCCCGGGGTGCCGCCGCCCGGGGCGTCGAGGAAGCACGCGATGTCGGTGGGGAGGGAGGAGGCGCCCGACCCCGTGCCCTGGAAACCGAAGGACGCGCTGCCGCCCACGGGGAGCGACCCGTTCCACGAGGCGTTGGTGGCGGTCACTGTGGAGCCGTTCACGGACAGTTCGGCGTTCCACGTGTTGGTGATGGTGTGACCGGACGGCAGGGTCCACTGGACCGTCCACCCGGTGGCGGGCGTTCCGCTGGTGTTGGTGACGGTGACGTTGCCGACGAAACCGCTTCCCCAGTCGCTGGCAACCGTGTATTCCGCAGAGCAGCCGTCGGCTGCCGAGGCTGCCGGGGCGCCGCCGATGACGAGCGTGGCCGCTGCTACCACCAGTGCGCTGCACGCGCCGGTGACCGCACGTGCCCAGGTACGGGACATGAAAGACTCCTCAAGGTCGCTTCCCCTCCCTCCTCCAGGATTGGAAAGCACCGTGAGTGCAGGTGTCGATACCCGCTGTGAATGCTAATGGCCGGTAGCTCGCGGTGTAAAGAACGGGCAAAGCGAACGTGAGGGAGCACCCCGGCAATTAGGGCTCTTCGGCTTCGTCGTGCAGCACGGGTTTGCGGGAAAGCGACGGCAGCGGCCGATAGGGCCGGTGCCGGAAGGCAAGGAAAAGCCAGAGTGACGCGAGGAGCAGACTCGCCGCGATGTGGGGTTTGCCGCTCCCCACCAGCCCTGCGGCGAAAAGGACGAGCACCACTATGACCAGGGCCCCACGCGCCCGGTGGCGCAGGGCCCGCTGCGACGACGCCATCCGGACTCCTGTCTTCTCAAAGTCCGTTTGGGACTGCACCGTTGTTCAACCAGCCGTGCCGGGCGCACCGCAACGGCTGTGTGTCTGCTGCCCCGCCCGCGTCGAACGCAAACGTGCCCGCTGCCCGTGGGACCAGAGGGAGCCTGCGCCGGACAGCGGGGGACTAGTCGCGTTCGATGGTCGTGGCCAGTGGTTTCTCTTTGACCAGGGTCAACAGGGCGGCCGCGACGAGACCCAGCGGGGAGAGCACCAGGAACAAGGGGATGAGAGCGTCATTGTACGAGTCGATGACGACCTGGCGGAGAGAATCGGGCAGTCTGTGCACCAGCTCGGGGGTGAGGGACGACGTGGTGCCCCCGGAGGGGAGTGCGGCTCCCCCGGGAAGGCGTTCCGTCAGGAAGTCCATGAGGCGCACGGTGAAGAGGCTGCCCACGATCGCCGAGCCCAGGGACGCCCCGATCTGGCGGAAGAAGTTGTTGGCGGCGGTCGCCGTCCCCACCTGGGAGAGCGGGAACGCGTTCTGCACCATCAGGACGAGCAGTTGCATGCTCGACCCCAGTCCGATGCCGACGACGACAAGGTAGCCGCAGATGGCCCAGATCGGCGTGGTGGGGGTGACGGTCGACAGGAGCAGGAGCCCTGCGGTGACGATCAAGGACCCGCCCACGGGGATCCACTTGTAGCGCCCGGTGCGGCTGACGAACTGTCCTGTGCCGATCGAGGTGACCAGCAGGCCGCCCATCATGGGGGTCATGAGCAGGCCCGCCACGGTGGCCTCGGTCCCGGTGGCCATCTGCACATAGGTCGGGACGTAGCCGAGGATGCCGAACATCATGAGGCCGGTGAGCAGCCCGGCAACCGTGGTGAGGACAAAGGTGCGGTCGCGGAACAGGTGGAGCGGGATGATGGGTTCAGCGGCGCGGTGCTCGGCCAGGATGAACAGGGCGGAGGAGACCACGGTGCCGAGGATGAGGCCGATGATCACCGGGGAGTTCCAGGTGTACTGACTGCCGCCCCACGTGCTGGTCAGGATCAGGCAGGTGGTGGCAGCGGCCAGGAACGCCATGCCCCACGCATCCACGTGCAGCCGTTCCGGACGCGGCCGGGGCAGGCGCAGGAGAAAAGCTGCGGCGGCCAAGGCGAGCAGGCCGAGGGGAATGTTGATCCAGAACGCCCAACGCCAGCCGATCCCTTCGGTGAACCAGCCGCCGAGGAGCGGACCGGCAACCGAGGAGACCGCGAATACCGCTCCGATGAACCCCGCATACCTGCCGCGCTGCCGGGCCGGGACGATGTCGGCGATGATGGCCTGGGACATGATCATCAGACCGCCGCCGCCGAGCCCTTGCACGACCCGGCCCGCGATCAGCCAGTCCATGGTGGGGGCCAGACCGCCGATCACCGAGCCCGCGATGAAGAGGGAGATGGCGGCGAGGAAAAGGCCTTTGCGGCCGATGAGGTCGCCGAGTTTGCCGTAGATCGGCATCATGATGGTCGACGCCAAGATGAAGGCCGTCATCACCCACAGCATCTGGTCGACACCGTTGAGCTCGCCGACCATGGTGGGCAGGGCGGTACTCAACACGGTCTGGTTGAGCGAGGCCAGCAGCATCGCCAGCATCAAGGCGAGGAAGATCAGGACGACGCTGCGCCGGGTGATAGGGGCCGGGCTTGTCTCGGAGGAGTCCGAGCGGGCAGGCACGGTCATTGGAGCTTCTGTATCACCTTTCTCAGTAATTCCACCGTCTGGTCGAAGTGGTGTTCGGTTTCCTCGAGGGATGCGGCGTGGTGGTCCGCGGACTTGTGGATGGCGAAGCGGATGGCGCCAGCGCAGATCGCGACGATCATGCGGGCCGCGTCTTCGATGTCGAGGGAGCCGTCGCTGAACCGGGGGTCCGACTCCAAATGCCGGGCCACGATGCGGCCTAGCCGCTGTTCGACGAGGGAGAAGCGTTCAAGCTGGCGGCGCCGGAGCTGCGGGTAGCGGATCACGGCTTCCCGGATCTGGTCGCGGGTGTTTCCGCTGAGCGTCGCCGAGAACACCGAGCGGACCAGGTTGGTCACGTCCGCGAGGAGGTCGCCCGTGGGTTCGCGGTCCATGAGGGACTCCATTGCCGCGTCCTCGGCGACGCTGTCCTGGACGTCCCGGAGGCCCAAGATCGCGTCTTCCTTGGTGGGGAAGTAGTTGAAGAACGTCCGTGGGGAGACGTTGGCTTCGGCGCTGACCTCCGCGACGGTGACGTTGTCGATCCCGTATTCCAGGGCGCGGCGGAGGGCTGCCCGGTGGATCGCTTCCCTGGTCTGCCGCTGTTTGCGCGCTCGAAGGGTTTCGCCGCTGGACCGTGCCGTCTTTGCCTCACTCATGGGGGTAGTTTGTCACTCACAAAAAATTGCATGAATGCAATCTTACACCTGAGCAATGATGCATGTCTGCAAAAATCACCCTCAGTGGTGTGATGTTCCCGATACGGCTTTGGTCTGCAGGCACAGCAGCGCAGCCTCGGGGGACACAGGGGAATCCGCTGGTGCGTGGGGTCTTCCAGGCGGTGTCGGCTCTCCAGTGCGGTAGGCGTCCCTGGGACGCCAGGGTGCTGGCGTGGGGGAGCAGTCGATCATGCCGGCGCGTGGAGTGCACCGCAGCACATCCGGTCACAGTTGTTCCGCTATGGGAAACCCCTACGGGCAGGTCCGCTGAGGTGCAGGTCTCGTTGACCGTTGTCCGTGGCTCTTGCGCTCAATCACCGGGAGGCAACTGCGCAACAAGTCCGGGATGAGGGCTTTTTCAGGGCGGTGCAGACCAGCGCCCAGGCGGGCGCGGAAAGTGCCGAGTACTGCCTCAAAGTCTGAAGCGCGGAACAGGTGGGCGCGAATGGCTGCTGGGCGCATGCTGCTGGCCCGCGGTGTTTCCGTCGGTCAGTTTTCCTCTGCGGCTGCGAGAAGAAGTGTCACCGACACGGTTTCCGTAAGTGAAATATCAGTTACGGATAGTGATATAAAGAGGTCGCTGGGGTACCACCGATCTCTTGCAAGGAGCACCGATGCGCATTTCCAGAATGGCTGGCATCGCAGCAGCGACCACCGCCCTCGTTGCCGCCGCGGCAGTTCCGGCAGCCGCAGACACCACGGCGAGCACGACGACGACCTTTGCGGTGACCGCTGCGGAGCTGGCCATCACCGCTCCCACGACCGCGACCCTGCCCGACGCGACCCCTGGAGGCTCCACCTCCGGTGCCCTGGGCACGGTCAGCGTGACTGACGGCCGCGCCGCGCTCGACGCGAGCTGGGTCGCTACTGCCACCCTGGACGCGCCGTTCACCACCGGAACGGGAACAACGCCGGAGACGATCCCCGCGGCGAACGTCACCTACGATCCCGGGGCCGCGATCGACCCCACTCCGCCCGGGGAGTTCACTCCTGGAAGCCCGGGGACCCTGGACTCCCCTGTCACCGCGATGAGCCACACCACCGGCTCGGGAGCCAACTCGGTGTCCTGGAATCCGACACTGACCATCGCAGTCCCCAGCGGGGCTGTTGCGGGCACCTACACCGGCACGGTGGTGCACTCGGTTGCGTAGCCCCGTGCGAGCCGGTGTGATGACCGTCCTCGCCGCACTGCTCGGCCTGGCCGCTGCGCTGCTCGTTCCTGTCCACGCCAGCGCGGCGGCCACGCCGGCCCGCCCCGCGGACGGTCAGGGAAACATCGGCATTCAGCTGCTGGAAGCCCCGGTCAACCGCAGGGACGACCCGAGGGCGCACCTCTACATCGTCGACCATGTCAAACCGGGAACCACCATCGAACGGCGGGTGAAGGTCAGCAACGACACTGGGGAGCGCCGCCAGTTCGAGCTCTACCCCGCCTCCGCGGAGATCAAGAACGGCGCGTTCACTTTCGCCCCGGGCCGCACCGCCAACGAACTGGCGGAATGGACCAGTGTCGCTCCTGAGAAACCGGTCCTCGACCCCCACGAGAGCATCGAAGCGACCGTCACCATCGCGGTTCCCGAGGATGCGGCGGAAGGGGAACGCTACGCCGTGGTGTGGGCGCAGAGCAGCGTCCCGCCCGACGAGAAGCACAATGTCGGGCACACCCACCGAGTGGGAGTGCGGATCTACCTGAGCGTCGGGCCAGGCGGGGAGCCTCCCTCAGATTTCGAGATCACCGATCTCACCGCACAACGCGACGATGAAGGCCGCCCCAGCATCATCGCTCAGGTCCGCAACACGGGTGGTCGGGCTTTGGACCTGCGTGGCGAACTTCGCCTCACCGAAGGCCCCGGGGGGTTGAGCGCGGGACCGTATCCGACTGGGACTGCCGTCACCCTGCAACCCGGCGAGACCGGGAAGGTCGCCGTGCCGCTCACCGAAGAGCTGCCGGATGGACCGTGGCGCGCGGAACTCCTCCTCCGAAGCGGCAAGGTGGAGCGCACGGCTGCCGCCGAGGTGGTCTTCCCAGAACCGGGAAGCGTCGTCAGCCTCACCCTCCTGCGTGCCTGGAGCGATCTGACGTGGTACGTCGTCGCTGCAGCCCTGATGTTCGCGGTGTTTACCGTGGCGTTGGCCCTGGTAGTGCGACGGAAGCGGCTCAGCGTCCCGGCCCGGGACTGATCGGCGATACAGGTGTCCGCACCGCTCACTCCCCGGTGCGGCGTGCCCTCGGCAAAGCCAGACAAAGGAGGTGTTCGCCCAGACACACACTCTTTCGATGACGGTAGGGCCCTCTTGCTCCGTAGTTCCGTCCAACGGGGCAGGAGGGCCCGTCATATTTCGGAATAGAGAAGGGAATTGTCTCGATGTTTGCCCAGAAGGTCCGGGCATCTACACGGCCTTCCGGCTGGTGAATTCTGTGAAAAATACGCCATCTATTGATATGTCTGACTTTGGGAACCATTGATCAGATTGGGGATCAGTGGAATCACCAGTCTCCTTAGCCCGGTGTTGACACTCCAATAATCCAATCGAATATTTGACCGCAGATCGGAAAATCCAGAAAAGTCCGCAATGGTTATTGGAGTGGAGAGATGAGAGCGCGCGCCCTGGAGCGCCGTGCAGCAACCCTCCTCGCCGGTCTGCTGGCGGCAGCCCTCCTGATACCCGTCACTTCGAGCACAGCCGTTGCCGCCTCCGGCACCGGCCCCTACCCGGCGGAATACGTGACCACCCTGCGGCTGCGGAACCACACCATCTTCCGGCCGGCCACTTTGCCCAGCAACGAGAAGCTGCCCATCGTCGTGTGGGGGAACGGCGCCTGCCTAGCCAACGGCACGATGTTCGAGAACATCCTCCTCGAGTTCGCCTCCCACGGCTTCCTCGTCATCGCGAACGGCCGCCCGAACGGCTTCGGCCGGACCGATGCCGCCATGCTGACCGAGGCGATCGACTGGGCGATCGAAGAGAACAGCCGCCTGCTCAGCCCGTACCGCGGCAAACTCGACACCACCAAGATCGCGGCCATGGGGCAGTCCTGCGGCGGCCTCGAAGTCTACGAGATCGCCGACGACCCGCGGATCACCACGACCGTCCTGTGGAACAGCGGCCTGCTCAGCGACCGTGACAACCACCTGCTGACCCACCTGCACGCCCCCATCGCCTACTTCACCGGCGGCCCCAGCGACATTGCCTACGCCAACGCCGTCGACGACTGGGGGCGCCTGCCCGCCGGACTCCCGGCCTTCATGGGCCACCTGGACGTCGGCCACTACGGCACTTTCGGCCAGCCCAACGGCGGCGAGTACGGCCGGGTCGGTGTCCAATGGCTGAAGTGGCAGCTCAAAGGCGACCAGAATGCCCGCCAGCAGTTCGTCGGACCCCACTGCGGCTTGTGCACCCACCCTGAGTGGGATGTGGCGCAGAAGAACCTCGGCTCAAGGGTTCCCTGACCCCCACTGGCTGTGGACTTCGCCGGCAGCGGAGCGGATTACGCCCGGCCCCTGGCCGTCGGGATCGCCCGCTACTCGCCCTGAAAGCCCAGGCTGCACATGGTGTGGCGGGGCTTTCGGTGGTTCTGGCAGTAGTCGTCGGGAGACGGACCGCATCCCTGGCGCTCCGCGGGCGGGGCGGGCGTTCTAAAGGCGGGATCCACCTCCCGCAAAACCGAATCCGATTCGGTAGTGTCGGTTGTCGTGACCTCCGCTCTCAACTGCGCCGTCTCATCGAGGACGAAACCATGAGTGAACCCGCGGAAGCCTTCTACCTCCCCCTCGGGGACAACCGATACGAACCGACCCGCGCAACCGAAAGCCCGTGGGACTCCCAAGCCCAGCACGGTGGCCCGCCCACCGCGCTCCTCGGACACCTCCTCGACACCGCCGCCGGCCCCGACAAACGCTTGGCCCGCATCACCGCAGACTTTCTCGGTGCCATCCCGCGCCGCCCCTTCCGCGTCGACACCGTCGAGATACGGCCAGGCCGACGGATCGCCCTCCTGGAAGCACGGATGGTCTTCGACGACCGTCCAGCAGTCGTCGCCCGGGCTTGGGCCATCGAAACCGGACCGACCCCGCCTGCCACTGGGGAACAGCTCCACCCGCCCGCCCTCGCCGACGCCGATCCGGCCCTCGACCTCACCGGGTGGGGCTACGGGGAAGCCATCGAATGGCGGTACACCCGGGGCGGCTACGGCACCGCCGACAGTGCCGCAGACGTCTGGACCCGGGTCCGGATCCCCCTGATCGCGGGAGAAAAACTCACCGGACTGGCCCGCACCCTCGTAGTCGCGGACTCCGCCAACGGCGTCTCCGCGGCCCTGCCGATGGAGCACTGGCTGTTCATCCCGCCGTCCATCACCGTCACCCTGGCCCGCTTCCCCGACACCGAATGGGTGCACATGGCCTGCCGTTCCCACCTGTCCCCCGACGGGCTCGGCGTCTCCCACGCCACCCTGAGCGACACCGACGGCTACCTCGGGGAAGTCAGCCAACCGCTGCTCGTGCGGCCCCGCTGAGCACCGCACCGGGGAACGGCCCCGACCGCGCTGCCGCCGGGGCCGTTCCCTTCCCCGACACAGCCCTGCAGCAACCGCCGCCGCACCCGGACGGCGCCACCACAGCAGAAGACGGTGTCCCTGCCCTCGGCCCGCCTGTCACGAAGGGCGAGCCAGAGGACGAGACCACCGCCGTGGGGTTCTCGATTTCCGGTTGGTGTTCTGCTGGAGAACAGTCAGCGCGCGTGCTCGCCGCGCGTCGGCTGCGGGATGTGCGCGCCTGAGGAGGAAACCTTCCGGGCCTCCTGGGTCTCCCGGGCCTCCCGGAGTCCGGCTTCATAACCCGACTGGTAGGACTCCTCGGCCTCCTGGATCGCCTCCTGCTCCTCTTCCACCGCGGCAGCAGACGACCAGCCCGCCGTCAACGCGTAGATCGCGAGCAGGTTGACACCGGTGACGACCAGCGACCACAGCGGGTTGGCGGCGAAGAACGCCAACTGCGCCACGATGTTGATCGCGAGCAGGACCACGCCGAGGGCACGTGCCCACCCCTTACGCGTGACGAGGGCGAACCCCGTCCCCAAGAGGAGCAGGCCCCACAGGCCCAGCAGGATGCCCCACGGCGTCAAGTTGAAGAAAAAGGCCTCCCCACCGAAGCTGAACAGGTTGTCGGTCATGAACAGGGCAGCGACCCCCTGGATGAGGTTGATCGCCCCTGTCAGGAACAACAGGGTCGCGGCGAAGAGCATCCAGCCGCGGGAACGTGTCCGGTTCATTGCCTTCCCTTTCCCGTCACGGGCTTGTCCTAGGCCGGAGGCGAACAGAGGGGGACTGTCCCTCCCCTGTCGTTCCGCCCCTCTTCGCCAACTCCCCCGAAAGCGGACAAAGGTTCATGCAGCAAGGCAATGACTTTGCAAAGGACGGAGTGTTGCGTTCCCTCAGCCTGATGCGGATGCTCCACGGCCGTAACGCTCGGCGAGCGCGTTGAGCCCTACCGCGAACACGCCGTCGCCTATCACCGACTCCAGCTCCCGCGCGGTCTCCGGAGAACAGTCGAACATCGCCGTCCACACCACCGTGCAGTGCCGGTCGTCGCGCGGCACCACCTCCAGCACCGCTCGATGGTTGGTGATCGGAAACGGCGGATCCGGCATCGTGTACACGAGACGACGCGCCGACTCGTCCCGCTCCACCAGCCGCTCCACCAGCTCCTCCTCGGTACCCGCACCGAAGACGCGCTCCGCCCCCGGGGTGTGCGGGGATGCGCCGCGCAGGGTCGGCGCGCTGACCTGCGGATGCCAGCGGTGGATCGCGGAAAAGTCACCGACAAGAGTCCAGACGTCCGCGGCCGGAGCAGCCACCTCAACACTGCGTCGTAGGGTCGCCATGCCTCGAGTATTCGACACCCGAACGGCGGCATCCCGGAGGCGCGCCCAGCGACAGGACACCGCTTATCCGGCGTTTGCCCTAGTCACTCACGGTTAGAAGGACGCACACATCGTGGGCAGCCCATCGGTGACTGGATGTGGAGGGCGGTGGGCTGCCGTGCCGAGCCAACGAGGAGGGTGTCCCAGTGCTGTTTACGAGTGCTCCACTGGAGTCTGTCGCCGAAGCACAGCGGCGCGCCAAAAAACGGCTGCCCACGGCGGTCTACGCGTCACTCATCGCCGGGACAGAGAAAGGCCTCACACTCCACGACAACATCCAAGCGTTCGACGAGATCGGGTTGATCCCGCGTATCGCCGCGGACCTGCCCCCTCAACGGGAGATGAGCACCACCATCATGGGGCAGGAGATCTCCTTCCCCGTCATCGTCTCCCCAGCGGGAGCCCAGGCCGTCGACCCCGGCGGGGAAGTGGCCGTGGCACGGGCCGCCGCAGCAGCGGGCACCGCGATCGGGCTCAGCTCGTTCGCGAGCATGCCGTTCGAAGACGTGGCTGCGGCCAACCCTAAAGCGTTCTTCCAGCTGTACTGGGTGGGAACCCGAGACGACATCGCGGAACGCGTGGAACACGCCCGCCAGGCCGGGGCGAAAGGACTCATCCTCACCCTGGACTGGTCGTTCGCCAGCCGCCGCGACTGGGGAAGCCCGACCATTCCGGAGCGGGTGACCCTCTCCACCCTGGTGGAGTTCCTTCCCATGGGGCTTTCCCGGCCGGGATGGGCGCTGCGGTTCCTGCTCGGCGGAATCCCCGACCTCAAAGCCCCCAACCTGCGGACCCGGGCCAAAGGCACCCCAACCTTCAAACAGGCGTACGTGGAATGGACGCAGACCCCGCTGCCCACCTGGGACGACGTGCGATGGCTGCGGGAGCTGTGGGGCGGCGAGTTCATGGTCAAAGGCGTCTTCTACCCCGACGACGCGCGGCGGGCCGTCGACTGCGGGGCCACAGCGATCTCCGTTTCCAACCACGGAGGCAACAACCTCGACGGTATCCCCGCCTCCCTGCGTGCGCTGCCTGCCGTAGTCGAAGCCGTGGGCGACCAGGTCGAAGTGCTGATGGACGGCGGGATCCGCCGCGGCAGCGACGTCGTCAAAGCCCTGGCCATGGGCGCGAAAGCCGTGCTTGTGGGCCGCGTATGGCTGTGGGGGCTTGCCGCCGGCGGAGAGGAAGGGGTCCGCCAGGTGCTGGAGATCCTGCGTTCCGGCATCGACGAGGCCCTCATCGGGCTGGGCCACAAGTCGATCCGCGAACTGAGCCCGAACGACCTGGTCATCCCGGAAGGGTTCACCATCCCCATGACGGATGGGAAAGTGCCGGCAGCCCGGAAAAAGAAGTAGTACCGCTCCGGCAGCAGCCCCACCGTCGCGACCGCACAGTCCGTGACTGCCCGCCGGTCTGCTCCCCTGCGGGAAACCGGCGGGCGACTGCGGGCGGAATCCGCGGTATGCCCGCCGCGGCCGCGCCGCGCGATCCCGCGTGACACCCCTAGGCCGAGCATGCTGCCGCGCGCCGACAACCGCGGCCGCGCTGCGGGGCGCTCGGTGGAAACCTTCGGCAATAGCCCCGACTACTACGGCTGAAACCGCACAAAAGGGGAAGAGGCGCACGCATGAAGGTCTGGAATATCAGCACTGGTACGAGCGGGGAAGGAAGCGGCGCGGTCACCATTGTCGAGGGGACCTCCTTCGCCATTTCGGCAGGCGACGGCAGCATGCTCCCCGACCACCCGCACGGAGTCTTCTACGACGACATCCGTATCGTGTCGAAATGGGAGTTCTCCGTCGACAACCAGGCGCTTGAGCCGCTCACCGTCATCGTCCACGACCAGCCCTACCAGGCCGTGTTCCTCGCCCGCGCCCGACGCGGCGGCAGAACCAGCAACACCATCTTCGTCGAACGGGAACGGCGGGTAGGCACCGGCATGCGCGAAGACATCACCCTGCGCAACATGGGCCGGGAACCCGCGGCCTGCACGGTAACCCTCGTCGTCGACGCGGACTTCGCCGACCTGTTCGAGGTGAAGAAAGGCGAACCCCAGAACGACGGCCACTACGTCTTCCGCAGCGAAGGCACCCGCATCATCGTGGAACGCTGGTGGCGCGGCATGCAGCGCGGCGTCATCATCCAGGCAGACGACGCCACCTCGGTCGCCCACGACCGGATCACCTTCCGCGCCGTCGTCCCCGAACGCGGCCAATGGTCGACCACCGTCCTGGTGCGTCCCGTCGTCGACGGGGAGGACCTGAGACCCCGCTTCCCGAAAGAGCAGCCGGTGGACGAGTCCGAGCCGGCCCGCCGGCTCCGGGAATGGCAGAGCAACACCCCGGTCGTCTCCACCGACAACGACGCGCTGCTCGCGGTCCTGCGTCGCAGCCAGCAGGATGTGGGCGCCCTCCGCATCTTCGACTCCCGGCACCCGCAGCGGTCCATCGTCGCCGCGGGAGCCCCCTGGTTCATGGCCCTGTTCGGACGGGACTCGCTGCTCACCGCCTACATGGCGCTGCCTCTCGACCCGTCACTCGCGCTCGGCACCCTGCAGACTCTTGCCGACCGGCAAGGAGTTGAAGAGAACATCCTGACCGAGGAAGAACCCGGCCGTATCCTGCACGAATCACGGTTGGGCAAGGAGAGCGGCCTCTGGCTGGGCGACGGCACCGTCTACTACGGCACCGCCGATGCGACCCCGCTGTTCGTCATCCTCCTCGGTGAACTGTCCCGGTGGGGCGCAGACCCAGCCGAGATCGAAAAACTGCTCCCCCACGCCGACCGCGCCCTGGAATGGATCGAACGCTACGGCGACCGCGACGGGGACGGGTTCGTGGAATACCGGCGGCGCACCGACCAGGGGCTGGTCAACCAGGGGTGGAAAGACTCGTGGGACGGTATCAACTTCGCTGACGGGCGGATCGCCGAAGCACCGATCGCCCTCTGCGAGGTGCAGGGCTACGTTTATGCTGCCTACCTCGCCCGCGCCTACCTGGCCCACCAGACAGGAGACGACCAACGTGCCCGGTACTGGACGGAACGGGCCGCCGACCTCAAAAAAGCGTTCAACGAACGGTTCTGGCAGCCGGAGCTCGGCTACTACGCCGTGGCGTTGGACCACGAGAAGAAACCGGTCGACGCGTGCACGTCGAACATGGGCCACTGCCTGTGGAGCGGCATCGTCGACGAGGACAAAGCGCCTTACGTGGCCGACCGGCTGCTCAGCCCGACCATGTTCTCCGGGTGGGGGATCCGCACCCTCGCCACCGATATGGGCGCCTACGACCCGGTGAGCTACCACAACGGGTCGGTATGGCCGCACGACAACGCGATCATCGCGTCCGGGCTCATGCGCTACGGCTTCACCGAGCACGCCCAGCGCGTCGCCACCGCCCTGTTCGAAGCAGCCGAACACTTCGGATACCGGCTCCCTGAACTGTTCTGCGGCTTCGACCGCACCGACTATCCCAAACCCGTGCCCTATCCCACTTCCTGCTCTCCGCAGGCTTGGGCGGCCGCAACACCGATCCACCTGCTGCGGACCCTGCTCCGCTTCGACCCGTGGGTGCCGCGCGGGGAACTGCGCCTCGCCCCCAGCCTGCCGCCGGGATACACCCGGCTGCGGATCGAACGCCTCCCCATTGCGGGAAGCCAATTGACCGTTGACGTCACCGGCGACGAGGTCTCAGTGGAGGGCCTGCCGGAAGGGCTGCGGCTCGTCTCAGAACCGCGTGAGCTGGACTCCCTGTCCTTGGTGGAGTGACTGGGAGGGATGCCGCCACGACCGGCTCGATATCCGTGTGGGAGTTGATCGGGTCATGGACCAAGCAACCACTCTCGAACGCCCCCGGCTGCGGCTCGCCCTGCTGGCACCGCCCTGGTACGAGATCCCGCCCGTCGCCTACGGAGGCGTCGAAGAGGTCATGGGGGAGCTCGCAGAGCAACTGGTCGCCCGTGGCCACGACGTGACCATTGTCGGAGTAGGGAGGAAAAGGACCCGGGCGAAGCTCCGGACGACCTACGACGAGCCGCAGGGCGAGCGGATCGGCGACCGCACCGTTGAGATCGCGCACGCCGCGGAAGCACAGCAGGTCATAGCGGAACTGCAACCGGACCTCGTGCACGACCACACGATGATCGGAGCGCTCACGGCAGCGGTCCGCCCGGCGCCCACTGTGGCGACCGTCCACTCGATCGTCACCCCGGACCTCGCCCGGTACTACCGGGCGGTGCGGGAGAGCGTGCAGCTTGTCGCGGTCTCCGATACCCAACGGCGGTTGGCGCCGGATCTGCCGTGGGCCGCGACCGTGCACAACGGGATCAACCCCTACCGGTTTCCGTTCCGCGCAGACAAAGAGGACTATGCGCTGGTGCTGGGCCGCAGCACCCCGGAGAAAGGGATCGATATCGCGATCCGCGCGGCCCGGGAGGCGGGGCGCCGACTGGTGATCGCGCTCAAACGCAGCCAGCCCGACGAGCGGGCCTACTTCGACGAAGTGATCCGCCCTCTGCTCGGGCCCACCACCGAATACGTGGGGGAGGTCTCCCAAGAGGAGAAGCTGACCCTGCTCGCTAGGGCCCGCTGCCTGCTCTTCCCGGTCCGCTGGGAAGAACCGTTCGGCATGGTGGCCGTAGAAGCAATGGCGTGCGGCACCCCGGTGGTTGGATTCAGCCGCGGAGGGATTCAGGAAACCGTGCGCGGCGGGGTCACCGGCGTGCTGGTTTCCCGGGAGGCCGAACTCGCCGCGGCAGTGGATCACGCCGCCCAGTTGGACCCCCACGCCTGCCGGGAGCACGTGCAGCGCAACTTCAGTGGGGAGACGATGGCGCGGAACTATGAACGGGCCTACTATTCCGTGCTTCACCTAAGAGCGGTGCCGCAGTTCTCCGGGGCCCGCTGACCGCACATTCCCCGGGGCCGTTGGGAAAGGTGTTTCTTGATCGGGATCCCCGGCAATGGCGCGGCCGCGCGCCCTCCGGTATCGAGAGGGCGTTTTTCTTGCAGCTAGTGCAAGGTCTACCAGGGAAAACGCTGTCTCTTTGCCACGGCGGGCCAGAAGAACAGCAGCACTATCGGCATCGGAGGAAACCCGCGGATGTCCCCGGAGGGTTTCGAGATACCTGCGCAGAAACCCGGCGGGCACCCGAAGGCTTGCGTGACATCAGCACAGGTCAAAGGGAGAGAGGGCGGGAGGAACACTTCTTCGGAGCGTGGTGGCCTGCTTTTCTCCTCCTATCTGAGCGGCGCGGGCGGGAACGGTTGGCGATGGGTTTCCTGTTCTCTTCACGCGGCACCACGGGCGCGTTTCGGTCGAGGCCGGCAGAGCCAGCCACCCCGCAGCGGGGCGTCGCGGCCGGTCGCTTCCGCGTGGCTCTGGGCGCAGCCTGCCGCAGAAGAGCTAAAAGCGGTGTCCGGCATAGCGGTGATCAGGCCGTTGGAGATATGAAGGACTGCGCATTCCTTCTCGGCACGCAGTGCTGTCCCGGGAGGGCCGCCCTGGGAAGCGGGCGACGGCGGCAGGGAAGAGGGGACCCGGGCAGAAAGAAGTGGCAGGAAGGAGCTGTTTTTCCGTAAGGAGTCCGGCTGAAAGGATGTATTATTGACAGCCGTTGTCTTCTGAGTGTCAGGGTGAGACCGCACAGTGGTCGGCGACGTCCCCAGCAGGAACGAGTGCTAGCCGACAAGCCCCGTTATTCGCATTTGTGGACAACTCGGAAAACTGGCCGTTCCGCCGCGATTAGCGGTGGCAGCTCTGCGGTGAACGGATGCCTCAGTGTGTTTTCTTGCCTCGCTTCATTAGGTAAAATGAAGCTGGTTTTCTAAACGGAGGCCAAAGCGGCTCCTGATTCTATCGAAATCTTATAGAAAAGATAAAGATCGTAATACGAGGTGCCGCTTCTTCAGGAAAGACCTGACATTCTGTTGGAGTTATCCAGATAGCTTGTCTGGTTACCCGAAGTCTCTCTTACCCATGGATGGAGACCGTCCCTATGGCACAGAAGGTTCAGGTGCTTCTCATTGACGACCTCGATGGTGGCGAGGCCGAGGAGACGGTCTCGTTCGGACTCGACGGCTCCACCTACGAGATCGATCTCAGCAGCGACAACGCGGCAAAGCTCCGCGCGGCCCTCGCCCCGTACGTCGAAGTGGCCCGCCGGGCACCCGCGAAGCGCCCCGCCGCCCGGGGAAAGCAGCGCACCACCTCGGCCAAGGACCGCAGCGCCGAAATCCGGGCGTGGGCCAAGGCTGCGGGAAAGCAGATCAGCGACCGAGGCCGCATTCCTCAGGCGATCGTAGACGAATACTTCGCGACACAGCAGGGCTGATCCGCACCGCACCCGCGGATAGGACACGGTGAGGGCCGGGAGGCAGCGGCGGACGAACCGCTGCAGAAAGCTTCCCGGCCCTCGTGCTGTGCGCAGTGCAGATCAGGGTTTCGGGCGCAAGAGCACCGGTCGGCTCAGCGGATGGTTCATGAACACGGTCGGCGTCGGCGGGGCCTCACCGACCAGGGTGATGTCGGGGAAGCGCTCAAACAACGCGGGGAGCGCGATCAAGAGCTCCAAGCGGGCAAGCGCCGCCCCGAGACAGAGGTGGGCGCCGTGGCCGAACGCCAAATGGCGGGGCCTGGGGCGGGTGATGTCGAAACGGTCGGGGTCGTCATAGGCCTGCGGGTCCCGGTTGGCCGGGCCGAAGCCGATGAGCACGGCGTCCCCAGCCGGGATCGTGATGCCGTCGATCTCCACGTCCCGCGTGGTGTACAGGAACGGCAGCATGACCACCGCTGATTCGAAGCGCAGGCACTCCTCGATGGCGTTCTCCCACGACGCCTGACCGGTGCGGAGCAGGTGCAGCTGGTCGGGGTGGGTGAGCAGGAGCTGCACCGAGTTGCTGATCATGCCCATGGTGGTTTCGAACCCGCCGATGATGAGCAGCAGCGTGTTGTGGATCAGCTCGGTTTCACTCAGCCGGTCGCCGTCCTCCGCACGCGCCTCGATCATCGCGCTGATCAGGCCGTCGTCCAAGTTCTTCCGTTTAGCCTCGATCAGCGAGGCGACGAAGGTGAACGCGTCGGCGTTGGCCTCAGGGTCCGTGCCGGAGAGGGTGCGCGTCACCAGCGTCTGCAACGTGAGGTGGTCTTCCTCGTTGAGGCCGAGCAGTTCGCTGATGACACGGATCGGCAGCGGGAAAGAATAGGCGGCTTTGAGGTCGACCACCCCGTCGCTCTCGGCCATCCGGTCGAGGAGCTCGTTCGTGATCTCCTCGATGCGCGGACGGAGGGCTTCGACGCGACGGCGGGTGAAAGCGGCTTGGACCAGGCCGCGCATGCGTTTGTGGTCCGCTCCGGAGCGGGCCAGCATGGATTCCACGCGCAGCATGTTGGCGACCGGATGGGTGGGGTCGACCTCGCCCGCCATCAGGGCGCGCCAGTTCCGCCAGCCGCGGACGAAGACCGATTCGTCAGCGAGGGCGTTGCGGAGCGGGGCGTCGTGGGTCAGAGCCCAGACTTCCAGGTTCCCGGGAAAAGCCACGCGTACCACCGGGCCTTTGTCGAGGAGTTCGCGTCGCTGCGCGGGGATGTCGACTCCTTTGGCCGGATCGAGGTAGACGGTGTGGGGTCGGCGGGACTGTCCCATTCAGTTCCTCCTGGGTTGCTGACGGGGGTAGGGGTGAAGCGGACAGGCAGCGACTCCAGGCCACGGACGGCTAGTGAAGGGCGCCAGCGCAACTGCTCGGGCGGAACAGCCAAGGCCACGTCAGGGAGCCGGCGGAGCAGCCGTTCCACGGCGGTTTCGGCAATCGCCAGAGCCATGTCTTGACCGCGGAGGGGACAACTGTGCGGGCCCACCCCCCAGGTCAGGTGGGCGCGGTTCGTGGACATCGTGTCCGCGTCGCTGTGCTGCGCCAGGTCGAGGCTGGCCGCGGCGAAGCCCAGCACGAGGCACTCTCCCGCCCGGATGGGAACCCCGGCCAGTTCCACGTCCCGGACGGGGTAGCGGCCGACGAGGGTTTGCAGCGGCGGGGTGGTCCACAGCGCCGTGTTGACGGCCTCGGAGATCAGCCCTGGCGAGGTGGTGAGTGCGGCGCGGCTCTCCGGGGTGGTGAGCAGCATCCGGATGGTGTTGCCGGTGAGGTGGGTGACCGGGTCGTCGGCTGCGGCGATGATCAGCAGCAGATTGTCGCGGACCTCGACGTCGCTGAGTCCTTGGGCGACGAGGACTGAAGCCAGGTCTTTGCCGGGGGTGCGGCGCCGCTTCCGGGCCAGCTCGGTGAGCATCTCCGCGATGCGCATGAGGGCGGGAAAAGCGTTGGGGCCCTCGTCCCACATGGCCTGCATCTCGAGGCAGATGCGCATGGTTTCGGCCGGTCCCAGGCCGAAGAGACGGGCGAGCACGGTGACGGTGAGCTGCCGGGTGTACTGGGTGACCAGGTCAGCTTTGCCGTGGAGGCAGAAGGCGTCGATGAGCTGGTCTGCTGCCGCGGTGATGTGCCCGGTGACCTGGCGCAGGCTCAGCGAGTCCAGAGCAGCGGTGAGCGCGGCGCGGTAGCGCTTGTGGTCGGCTCCGTCGGAGTACAGGGCGGACTGGTATTTGCCGTAGAGGACGCGGAGCGGGGAGCGTGGGCCGATCCGGCCGTTGGCCATGTCCGCCCAGCGGTCGGGGTCGCGCGCGTAGGTTTCGGCGTCGCGCATCACTTCCCGATTGAGTCGCCACGACAGCAGGAGCCAGCCGTTGATGCCCGGCTCGAGCTCGACCGGCGCGATCTCCCCGTATTCGGCGAGCAATGCGGGCCACAGGGCGGTGGGGTCGGCAGCCTGGTAGAGGCGGATGGGTGGGGAGGGAGAGCGGGTCATAGCACTATTTCTCGGCGCGGATAGAAGGGGTGATGGGGAAAGTCGGTGTGCTCGTGGATACCGCGGGACGTTGTTGCGCGGTAGGCAGGGATACGGAAGCCGATTGGTGCGAGATGGTCTCTTTGTGAAGAACTCCTTACTGCGCTCCGGTCATTCGAATAATGGATCATAAGCCATGGAATGGTGAAAAGTGGGGAAATCAGAAGTTTTTCGCTGGAGTTTTCTCGTGATGCTCGATAGGGGTCGTTTCCGTGATTGTCTTTGTTGCACGATACGGGGAGAAAATGTGGTTGAAGAGTGCTGTTTGTCTGCTTTGCCCCTAAGTGCGAATTGATGCGTCCGAAAAATAGATAACGGAGTGTCCGGTGCCGTGGAAGGGGTGCCGCGGACGCGGTTCCCTCATGTTTGTGCAGGTCAACGCCGAATGAGTAGCGATCCCCGAGGTCGGGCAGCAGATCGCCGTCCGGCGAGAGTGGACGAAAGAAAAGGACCGTAGAGCGGTGTACAGGGCTATTCCCGCCGCTTATCCCACGGGAATGTCGCGGCGGAGCTCTTGCCGCCCGCTCCGTCAGCTTTCCGGTGCCTCCCGCCTCTCCGTTTTCTGCGTCAATGCCGACCAGCGGGAAAGCGTCCGCTGCCGAACCGCGATCCCCGAGGCAGTCGACCAGTCCGTCCGTACTCCCTATTCCCCGACGTGATGCGGACCGCGGAAACCCCTTCGAGAACACGGCCCTTTTTCCGACCCGTGGCGGGCCGCGAACAACGCAGAGCCCTGCACCACGACAGAAAGGTCTGTGAACCGGTTCCCCGGGCAGAAACTCCCTTGAAACACCGCGATACCACCGCCAGGATGCTGCTCGGCCGAACAGTCGCGCAGAGCTCCACCGCCACACACCTCCCGGCGGCACAGCACCCCCAGGAGAAAGGCCTGATGAAACACCAGAAGCACGCAGTGTGCCCCGAATGCGGGCAGGGACAGATCGCACGGGTGGTGTACGGGAGAGTGCCCGCCACCGACGAGATCAAGCAGGCCGTCGACGCCGGCGAGATCATCCTGGGCGGCTGCTTCAAGAGAGCGACAGAATGGCAGTGCACCGCCTGCGGAGCGGAATTCTTCGAACACCCGGCTAGCCTCGCCGACCGAACCTGAACCGTTCTGCCCGGGAGACCATCCCCGGCAGATATCGACAGGCGATACCAGGGCGCAACGATCACCCCGCCGTACGGGGACCAGCCCCGGGGAATCGTCAGCGCCCGGACCCTGCCGCCACCCTGAACAGGGAGACCCTATGGCCCGCCGCATCGACTACCTCAACGATCCGAATGCGCCGAAAGCCAACAGCATCGTGCCGTCCGTCAACATCGCTGTCCGGGACGACACGGGACGGCTGCTGCTGATCTGCCGCAGCGACAACGGCAACTGGGCGCTTCCCGGCGGAGCCGTAGACGTAGGGGAACGCCTCACCGAAGCCGGGGTCCGCGAAACCCTGGAAGAAACCGGGATCCGCTGCGCAATCACCGGGCTGGTCGGGATCTACACCGACCCGGGCCACGTCATCCACTACACCAGCAACAATGAGGTCCGCCAAGAGTTCTCTATCGTGCTGGCCGCCCGGGCTGTTGCGGGCGCCCCCACCCCCAGCAGCGAATCCACCCACGTGCGCTGGGTGGCACCGGACCAGATCGACCACTACCGGATCCACCCATCCATGCGGCTGCGGATCACCCACGCCCTCGAAGACCGCACCACCCCCTACCTCGGGTGAGGAGGCGGGCCAGCCCACCGCTGATCCTGCGGCCCTGAACCGGCCCGCCAAGCCCTGTCCCAGGGCGTCAGCCAGCGGTCACCCCGTGCCGAGCCGCTGACGCCACTCCGCCTCCTTCTGGAGGTACTCGTTGTCGGCGTAGTCAGCGAAGTCCTCCACTTCCTGCACGCGCCGCACCTCCAGCTCGGTGCCGGGGCCGAGCGGGGCACGACGCGCCCATTCAATGGCCTCCTCCCGGCTCGACGTCTGGATGATCCAGAAACCGTTGAACAGCTTCTCGGTGTCGCCGTACGGGCCGTCAGTGACCTGAGGGCTGTCGGTGCTGAAGTCCACCACAGCGCCTTCCTCCGGTTCGGCAAGCCCTTCACCAGCGACCAGCACACCGGCGTCGATCATCGACTCGTTGTACGCGCCCATCTCGTTGAGGATCTCTTCGAAGTCCCGGTTCGCGGCTTCCGCCATCGCCTGGTCAGTGGCGCGCATGATGAGCATGTGCTTCACGGTTCTCCCCCTGTCGGATTCGGGATCACTGTTGTTAACACCGCTACCCGACAGCGGGCGAATCACGGATGACAGCGGCGAAATTTTCCCGTCACGCCACAACGTTCCGGGTCTCCGCGGCGATCTGAAGATCCTCTCGCGCCGCAACCACGAAGACCCGGACGCGGGAACCGTCCCCGGTTACCTCGGCGTCCGGTTCCGCGCCCCGATCGGCGTCCTCATCCACGCGCACGCCGAGAAAACCGAGCCCAGCCGCCGCCCCGGAGCGCACCAGCGGCTGGTTCTCGCCCACACCCCCGGTGAACACCAGCGTGTCGAGGCCCCCCAACGCCGCGGCCATCGCCGCGATCTTGCTGCGCAGCCGGTACACGTAGACGTCGAGCGCCAAGCGCGCCGCGGCGTCACCCGCCTCAGCCTGCGCCACCACCGTCCGGATGTCGGCGGCTCCCCCCAGCCCGGCCAGCCCGCTGTAATAGGTGAGCCCGCGGTCCACCTCAGCAAAACTGAGCCGCCCGTCCCGCAGCAGCCACAGCACCAGGCCCGGGTCGACGTCCCCGGGACGGGTGGCCATCACCAGGCCCTCCAACGGGGTGAACCCCATAGTGGTGTCCACGCACTGCCCGTGGCGCACCGCGGCCAAGGACGCACCAGCGCCCAGATGGGCGGTCACCACCCGGCCCGGGTCGCCCCCCACCAGTTCGGCGGCCCGCCGGGACGCATACGCGTGCGACAAGCCGTGGAACCCGTAGCGGCGCAACTGGAACCGGTCCCGCCACGAGGCAGGCAGCGCATAAGTGGCCGCCACCTCCGGCACGGTGGTGTGGAACGTAGTGTCGAAGCACGCCACCTGCGGCACGCCAGGGAGCAGCGTGCGGAGCAGGTCGATCGCGGCCAGCGCCTGCGGCTGGTGCAGCGGAGCCAGTTCCACCAGCGCCTGGAGCTGCTGCAGCACAGTGTCGTCGACCCGCACCGCCGACCGGTAGACCGTCCCGCCGTGCACCACCCGGTGCCCCACCGCGTCGAAAGCACCGAGCTGCTCCAACGCCCCGGTCATCGCGTCCACCGGGATCGTGCCGTCGACGACAGGGAAGTCGCACCGGCCCAGCAGCGCGTCGTCCGAGCCTAGGAGCCGGAGTTTGACGCTCGTGGACCCGGTGTTGACGATGAGGACCCGCATCAGGGCTCCCACACCCAGTTGCGGATGTCCGGGGCGTCCTCCCCGTACTGGCGGGTGTAGGCGCGGCAGCGCAGCCGCTCGTCCTGCATGTGCTGGCGGAGCCCGGCTGCGCGCACCCCCAGCCCGGGCACCCGGTCGATCACGTCCATCACCAGGTGGAAGCGGTCCAAGTCATTGAGCATCACCATGTCGAACGGGGTGGTCGTCGTGCCTTCCTCCTTGTAGCCGCGCACATGCAGGTTGGGATGCCCGGCGCGGCGGTAGGTCAGCCGGTGGATCAGCCACGGGTAGCCGTGGAACGCGAAGATCACCGGCTTGTCCCGGGTGAACAAGGTGTCGTATTCGCGGTCGGTCATAGCGTGCGGATGCTCGCCTTCGTTGCTGAGCCGCATCAGGTCCACCACGTTGACCACACGCACCCGCAGCTCAGGCAGGTGGCGGCGGAGCAGGTCCGCTGCGGCCAGCGTCTCCAGGGTGGGCACGTCCCCCGCACAGGCCAGCACCACGTCAGGCTCTGCACCCTCGTCCGAGCTCGCCCACTCCCAGATCCCCGCGCCCCGCGTACAGTGCGCGATCGCCGCTTCCATCGGCAGGTAGGTGAGCTGCGGCTGCTTGCCGGCGATGACCACATTGATGAAGTTCCGCGACCGCAGACAGTGGTCCATGGTGCACAGGAGCGTGTTGCAGTCCGGCGGGAGATAGACCCGGATGATCTCGGGTTTCTTGTTGACGACGTGGTCGATGAAGCCGGGGTCCTGGTGGCTGAACCCGTTGTGGTCCTGGCGCCACACGTGCGAGCTGAGCAGGTAATTCAGCGAAGAGATGGGACGCCGCCACGGCAGCTCGCGGCTCACCTTCAACCATTTGGCGTGCTGGTTGACCATCGAGTCCACGATGTGGATGAACGCCTCATAGGAGTTGAACAGGCCGTGCCGCCCGGTCAGCAGGTAGCCCTCCAGCCAGCCTTGGCAGAGCTGCTCGTTGAGGACCTCCATCACCCGCCCATCGGGGGAGAGCTGCTGGTCGACAGGGAGGCGTTCCGTGGTCCACGCCCGGTCAGTGGACTCGAAGACCGCGCCGAGCCGGTTGGACTGGGTCTCATCAGGGCCCATGATCCGGAAGTTGTGCGGGTTCGCGGCGACCACATCGCGGAGGAACCCGCCCAGTACCCGGGTGGCTTCCACCATGTCCACACCGGGGCGTTCTACCTCGACGGCGTAGTCCCGGAAGTCCGGCAGGAGGAGGTCACGCAGCAGCAGGCCCCCGTTGGCGTGCGGGCTGCTGCTGATCCGGCGGTCCGGCGGGGGCACCACCGCCGTGGTCTCCGGGCGGGGTGCGCCGTGCTCGTCGAACAGCTCCTCCGGACGGTAGCTGCGCAGCCACTCCTCCAACAGGCGCAAGTGCTCCGGGTTCTCCCGCGTGGCAGCAAGCGGCACCTGGTGGGAACGCCACGTGTCTTCCACGGGTTTTCCGTCCACGGCGCGGGGACCAGTCCAGCCTTTAGGGGTGCGCAGGATGATCATGGGCCAGCGCACGTTCGCGATGTCCCCGTCCTCCTGCCGGGCACGGAACCGGATCGTGTCGATGCGTTCCAGGCAGCTCGCGAGAGTCCCGGCCATCAACTGGTGGACCGTGTCCGGGTCGTCGCCCGCAACCACATGCGGTTCGTAGCCGTGCCCGCGCATCTGGGCCAGCAGGTCTTCCTCGGGGATGCGGGCCAGCACGGTCGGCCCGGCGATCTTGTAGCCGTTGAGGTGCAGGATCGGCAGGACTGCGCCGTCGCGCGCCGGGTTGAGGAAACGGATCGACTGCCAGCTTCCGGACAGGGCGCCGGTTTCGGCTTCACCGTCCCCGACGACCGCGGCGACAACCAGGTCGGGGTTGTCGAAGGCTGCACCGAAAGCGTGGGCGAGCGCGTAGCCGAGCTCGCCGCCTTCGTGGATGGAGCCGGGGGTCTCCGGGGCAGCGTGGCTGGGCACTCCGCCGGGGAAGGAGAACTGGCGGAACAGCCGGCGCATGCCTTCCGCGTTTCGGCCGACGTCCGGATAGATCTGCGAATAGACGCCGTCCAACCATGCTGTGGCGACGGGGGAAGGCCCGCCGTGCCCCGGGCCGACGATCCACATCATCTCCGTGCCGCGGCTGCGGATCTGGTGGTTGAGGTGGGCGTAGATGAAGTTGAGGCCGGGCGTGGTGCCCCAGTGGCCGAGCAGCCGCGGTTTGATGTGCTCGGGGACGAGCGGTTCGCGGAGCAGCGGATTGTCCTGGAGATAGATCTGGCCGACAGACAGATAGTTGGCGGCCCGCCAGTAGCGGTCGATCTCCTGGAGTTCGGTGACGGTGAGAGCCTGGCGGGGAACTGATTCGGTCGATGTCATGCCGCTTCCCTCGGGTCGGTGGACATCATCCACGTCCCCTACCGCCCCCACCGGCGTTCTATGCGGGATGCAACGTCCTTTGCGGAGGACTGCACGTTTCTCTTCGTGGAGTAGGCCGGGCAGCGGACGCCACCGGCAGGCACGGCCAAGGCACCGCCGAACCGTCTGCCTCAGGCTCGGTCCGTATCCCCGGTGAGGGGTTCACCCGGGGTGTCCCACCGCGCAGACGACGCTGACCGGGCAGGACAGTGGCCCTTCCCCCGCAAAGCAGCTATGCATGATTCTTGACAAGTGACCATCCAGTAGCGAATGCTCACCAAACATCTGTTTCCTCCCCTCCACGGAGCGTAGTCGTGAACGAATTCCTGCTTGTCCTCGCGGGTGGCGCCGTCAGCCTGGTGACGAGCGCCACCGTCACCTGGCTGCAAGGGCGCTACGCGCGCAAAGCTGAAACCCGCGCGGCCTCGCACACCGCCACCCGGCAGTTGACCAGACTGCTCATCGCGCAACGCGACGCCGCGGAAGAGGCTCCGTCCACCGCCGCCCTGGCCGAGGCGGAACTGCTCGCCGCGACCATCACGGCCCGCCGCCCCCGCGAAGCCGTCCAGGAAGTGATCCGGCTGCTCCGCGAATGCACCATGCCGGAGCTGGAACAGCTCAGCGGAGTCCCCGCCCAGCAGGCCCGGCAGCTGCTGTGCGACTACGGGCTGGCTGTGCTAGGCGCACACCTCCGCGGCGACCGGCTGCCGCAACCGCCCGAGACCGTGCGCAACATCCGCCGTGTCGAGGAGGAAGCGTTGAAGATCCGCGCCGGCGGTGTCTCCGAGGCTTCCGCCGAGAGTGCGGAGTCCGGAGCCGACGAACCCCCGGCAGAAACCGCCCCCAAGATCACTTCGCGTAAGGTGCGCACCAAACCGCGCACGACCCGGCGGGCAGCCGAGGCCGACCCCCTGGACTGACCCGGCTCCGCCGCAAGCCGTACAGAACGCCGCGGTGAAGGGGCACGGCCTCGGCCGCCGACAAGGCTCCGCCTCGACGTGGCGGGCGGCAGAGCAGCACCCCCGAACCGCACGATTTTTCCCGTTCCCTCGGCTACGGCGGCCAGGATAAGGGCACGTCACAGCGCTATCCGGCGCGGCATGGCCCCATCCCGCCTCCTTCGTCGACCTCCTCGTGCATCTTTCTGCCCGTGCCGGGCAGTCAGGGGGTATCCGGAAAATCCAGGAGGTCAGTATGGAAATCGGCGGCGGTTTCTTCGGCACGATCATCAGTGCCTTAGTGGTCGGTTTAATCATCGGGGCACTGGGACGCCTCATCGTCCCCGGCAAACAGGACATGCCGATCTGGTTGACGATCGTGATCGGCATCATCGCCGCACTGCTCGGCACCGCAATCATGGCGAGCTTCACCACGTCCTTCTGGCTCACCCTGATCGTGCAGGTGGTGCTGGCAGCGATCGGCGTCTACCTCATCTCCGCGATACGCGGCGGACGCCGCGGGCACAGTCCCGCCTGACAACCGGACCCTGCCCCCGACCGTTCCACGAGCCCGCACATCCGGTTGCGGGCTCCGCTGCTGTGGGAAGACCCCGCTGCTGCTCGCACCGGACACCACACCTGGAGCTAGCGGGGCCGTGGCCTCCCACAGCGCCCAGTCCTGGCAGCGTCCGCCGCAGCCGCGGCGCATGCGGGGGCATCCCCAGGCCGGGCAGGCGCCCATTGCCGCAAGGAGGCAGCCGTGCTGCCCCGCGACGCCCCATCAGGAACCGCAGCGCGGGCACCCCTGTCCCACGCAAGCACCAGCCCCGCGGATCCGCTGCCACCCGGCAGGCCTGTGTTGCTCTTTTGGGGCATGGGTGAGCCCACAGTAGACAAAAGACAAAAAGTAGGACGGGAATGCCGTTTCTGAGCGTCGTGAACTGATTACGGGGTAGCCGCACCCCATGATCCGGTGCGACGCCCAGGAATGGTGATGCCCATGAGCGATGACGCCCGAGGCCTAATCCAGGCGACGCGGACCTTTCCGGGAACGGCCGAGAACTGCGGCCGGGCGCGTTCTTGGGTCCGCTCTCTGCTCCTTGCATATCCGAGCATCCGCGACTCGGTGGAACTGGTGGTCAGCGAGCTCTTCACCAACGCGATCAGACACACGGCGTCCGGGGAGCCAGGCGGAGCGGTCCGGGTCACGGTACGGACCGAAGGCGACCCACCCGTCCTGCTGCGGTTGGAAATCACCGACGAAGGCCGACGCGAACCCATGCCCGCACAGGTAGCACGCGCCATGCTGCCGCCGGAGGACGCACAGAGCGGACGGGGCTTGTTCATCGCTTCAGCGCTCTCCTACGCGTGGGGGCGTCTTCCAGCCAGCAACGGGGAAGTCCACCCGGCCGCCCCCACCTTCCACCACCGACACGGGTCCATGATCACCTGGGCGGAATTCGCGCTCCGCCCGGAACTGCAAATGGCTGCCAGCCCGTGACCGGTGCTCTGCCGCTCCGCCCGCCGCTCCAGCACTGGGGGACCTGCCCGCCCAGGGTCCCCCAGTCACAAAGCCTGGGACACCGTGGCCGCCAGACGGAACGAAGTGGTCGCTCCCGCATAGGAAGCTGCGTCGTCCTCACCCACGAACCGCAGCTTGACGTGGAAGGCACGCATCTCGCCGACCGGAAGGCTCCCCAGCTCCGAAGCGACAACCCGACCAGAAGGAGCGGCATCCCCTGCCACACGCTCCCAGGTCAACGCCGGATCATGCCAGTTCTGCGCAGGGTTGGTGCTGACCGCTATCTCCAATGCCTGGCTCAACTCCGCGGAACCGGCAGGGCTGTCGTCGACAACCTCCACCGTCTCCAGGGCGCTGATCACCCCGTCCAAGGTCCCCGTGTTTCGCAGCGACACCGTCAACGCGCCGTCCGGCGGCCACATCCGGTCCGGGCCCACCTCCGACAAGTCCACCCGGATCGGATTCTGACCGGTCCGCGACGTCGTCAACTCCACGTCGAGCCGGCCCGCGGCGACTGCGAGGGGTCCCGTAGCAGTCCGCGCAGTGAACGCGGCATGGGTGGTCATCAGGACTCCCCACACCGCCGCCGTCGTGGCCGCGGCAGCAGCGGCCACCAGCACCGGCTTGCGCAGCCTCATCTTCTTCATCCAGCCCTCGCTACGCCTGACCGAGACTGACATCGAACATGAACTCGGTCTCAGCACCCTGGAAGAGATTGTCGTACTCGGAAGCACGGTTAGGCCAGCGGAGTTGGAAATGGAGCGCACAGGACTCGCCGGGCTGGATCGGGGCGGGACGCCGGGGCAGGAGGTCGAGGATAGGTCCGGGAACTAAATCCACCCAGCCGCTGCCCTGGGACCAGTCCGGACCGTGACGCCCCCCAGCAAAGCTGTACCGGATCTCCAGGGCTTCGCTGAGATCCGGCTGACGGCTAGAAGTGATGACGACGTCGATGGAGTCGATGAGCGCGGAAAGCGAACCGGTGTTGGTGATGACCAGGGTGTAGGACTCGGAGTCGGAAGCCGGCCACTGCCCTCCCGGAGCGGCGCCGCGAAGACCGACAAAACCGCTGGCCCCGCTCGGATCACGTTCGTCTACTTCCACCGAGAGGTTTCCAGCGGTGATCTGCCCGGGCTTGGAGACTGCGCTCGCAGAGAAGTAGGCGTACGTACCGCCGAGAGTCAACAGCAATGCGGCACAGGCCGTGGCCACTCCCAGGACCAGTGCTGTCTTTTTCCTCATGCTCGCGTCTCAATCTCCCCGGCTGCCCACGGCCATGGACCAATCCCGCACCGACACAGCGCCGGTGCGGGGATGGCACGCCTAGTTCCCCTGGTTGACCTGGTCCAGGTTCACCCGGAACTTGAAGGAGGTCGTCGCGTTCATGTACGGGTTGTCTTCTTCTGGGCTGCCGTTGGGCCACTCGATCTGGAAGTAGATGTAGACGGACTGGCCCGCCGGAACAAGCTTGATTCCGGGAAGATTGTCCAGCTTGCCGTTGTCCAGCGGTTCGAACCCGGGGTTGCCGAACGAGCCCGGCTCAAAACCGAACTGCTTGACTACGGCGCGGATCTGCAGCCGGTCGGCCAGGTTGGGGGTGCTTCCGGTCAGGTCCACGATTTCCAGGGAGTTGATCTCCCCGTCGATGCTTCCCGTGTTGGTGACCCGCATCCTGTACCAGCGGTGCCCTGCGTGCGGGAAAGCCAGGTCTTCGACGTAGACGTGCCCGGGGGCGGCGTTGGCGATCTTTACCGGCTTGTTCGACACTCCCTGGCCGGACTGGTCGATACGGACCTCCAGGTCGCCTGCCTGGATTGCCTGCTCGGTGGTCTGCGCGCTGTCCGTGAAATAGGCGTAGGTGCCTCCGGTGATCGCCACTGCGGCGCCGATCACCGCAGCGGCACCTAAACCTGCGACAAGCCTTTTTCTTTTGTTCATTCTGGTGGCCACAAAGGCCCTTCCTTTCACGCCGTGCCGGCGGGAGTTGGGGAGACCGCAGACAGAACCGGAAGATGGTGGTCCCGAGGGTGCATCGGGAAAGGGAAGCGTGCGCGCCGAACAGTCCCGTTGCCGCCTCCGCGGCCTCCCGCGGTAGCGCAGCGGGGCCGTCAGGGGGATGTGGCGTAGCTTCCCGCTGCTTCCCCGCCGGTGGTCGACAGTGCCGTCATCGGCGAGGTCGCATTCCGCCACCGACTCTTCCGGTTCTGTCATCCAGTACTCTGCCGATTCTCCGGTTTCTGGTCATCCCCAAAGTGAACGAAGTATGTTTCCCACTTTTTGGCGATGAGCCCGCACCACTTCCGGGGCAGTCTGGGTGGCACTATCCGTGCTCGTGGACGAAAGTTGTGAACATCCACGATGCCCCGGTTCGAGGAACGACAGCATGAACATGAACCACGCCGATCGCGGCACCAACGCGGTGACGTGGCGTCTCAGCCTGCCGCTTCCAGGCCAGCGTGCGGCCTGGGCCGTGATCGGTGCTGCCGCGGTGGCTGCGGTCGCGCTGTCGCTCCTGCAGTTGGGAAAGGCGAGTGCCTCGTTCACGGTGCGCGCCACCACTCCCCCCATCGAAGTGATCGCGCCCACGCCCACAGCTTCCCCGACCCCGTCGGCGTCGCCAAGCCCGGCCACGCCCGCCGCGGAGCCCACGCCTTCCGCTACTCCTTCATCCCCGCCCGTCTCGCAGCGAGAGGAAGGCACCGATCCGGACTTCCTGCACCCCGGGCCTCCCGGATCCTCGGACCATTCCCACGAAGGGGGCCGTTCCCCCCACGCCCCGTACAGCCCGTACAGCGACCCGTCCTCATCCCAGGTGGAAAGGCATGCACACGAACCGAGAGGTGTCGGCCTTGAGTAGGAGTGAGCGCTCCATCCTCCGGTCGATCACCGTGGGGACGGCCGCGCTGGTGCTGTGTTCCACCCTGCTGGTCTGCCGCGCTCCCGCCTTCGCAGCAGCCACCCCCCAGCCCGGGGGAGTGATCCACATCGACCAGCAGTTAGACGTGAGCGAACTGCGGGTGCTCGACGTCGCCGACATCGCTCCCGGCTATGAGGAGGCCTGGCTGGTCACCGTGATCAACCAGCGCAACGAGCCGGTGACCCTCGGGGTGCGGGTGGACGAGCTCCACAACGCCGACAACGGGTGCAGCGTCCCTGAGACCCGGGTGGACGACACCTGCGACAGCCCGGGAGAACTAGGGGAGCACGTGCAGTTGCGGCTGGGGACACCGGGCAACCTCCGCATGTTCAGTGCCCCGCTGAACGAGGCGGTCTCCGGAAGCGGCCAGATCGTCACCGTTCCCGCCCGGGGCACAGCCGAGGTCGTGATCGGCCTCAAACTTCCGGCCACTACCGGCAACGAAGTGCAAACCGATTCGGTGAGCTTCGTCCTCGTCTGGCGGGCCGAAGCGATCCCGAGCACGTCGCAGTGGGAATCCGAGGACGAGGTGCCGCTCCAGACGGCTGCGGCAGGCACCCCCGGTCCTGCTGCGCTGGCGCTCACCGGAGCCCACGTCATGCTGCTGGCCGGGGCCGCGGTGGTCCTGCTCGCGGGAGGCGCTCTGCTTGTGGTCACGGTGGGAAGCGAGGCGGGACGGCGGTCGGCAGACCGTCCCGTCGAGCAGTGAATCCCCGGCACAACATCAGCGCCCCGGGAAATTCGGAATTTATGACACCTAATCCCGCTCTATATCTAATTTTCGTAAAATCGCTGGAGTGCGGCACGAACCGGTGTCGCTCCTTCCATGCGTTCGACGCGTCACGCGGGAAGGGCTTTCCGACCTCGCAAAGAAAATCCGGTCTCCGGCGATGACCAGGCCCGCGGGGCACGCGAACGTGAAGGGGAAATGGTGATGGACAACCGTCTCGGCCCGCTCAACGACGACACCCCGCCACTCGGTGAATCCTCACAAAACATCCAAGAAGAAGAACAACCGGAACCGCGACATAGAAAACGCTCCGTGCTCCTGCGCATCCTCTCAGCACTTTTTCGGATCACCGTGGTGGTCCTCGTCCTCGGCTCGCTGGTCATCGTCTTCTCGGTCTCAGTCCTGCCCCGCATCACCGGCGCCCAAGCCCTGATCGTGCTCAGCGGCAGCATGGAGCCCGCCCTCCCCGTGGGCTCGGTGGTGATCGCCGGACCCGTCGAGCCCCACGAGATCGACGTAGGCGACATCATCACGTTCACCCACGCTGACCCGGCCCAGACGGAAGTCGCCAACACCACCACCCTTCCCCTGGTCACCCACCGCGTGATCGACATCGAAACCACCGAGGAAGGCATCGTCTTCCACACCCAGGGGGACGCCAACACGGTCCCCGACGAACCCCCGGTTCCCGCCGCCGACGTCCGCGGAAAAGTGTGGTACCACATCCCCTACTTCGGCTACGCCCAGCAGGCCATGGTGCAAGGCCCCACCGCCCTCTACGTGCTGGCGGGCCTGCTCTTCGTCTTCGGTATCTGGCTGCTCAGCGTGGCGCTCAGCGACGACGAGCCTCCCGCGGAGAACACCCAGCAGTCACCCCAACCCGTCGGAGAAGGAGGGGACGGGAACTGATGAGCCGGGTCACGACCACTGCCGCGGGGTGAAGGACGGTCCACTGTGCGCAGACTCGTTGTGGAATCAGCCGTGCTGCTGGCGCTCGTCATCGCCAGCGCGTTCACCCTCTCCGCCCTCGAATCCCAGCTCTCGCTGGCGTCCGGGGCAGTCGCGACCATGGCGATGCTCGCCGCAGCCACCTCGGTTGCTGCCGGGTTCGCCGCGGAAATGGTCGCCCGGCTCTCTGAACAGTCCTCTCTGCGCCGGATCGCGGCCGCGATGATGCTCTACGGCATGGTGGTGGTCCCCACCACCGCTTCAGGGCTCGCCGCAACCACCCTCGACACCATCGTGGTCATAGCGATCCGCCACACCGCCACCCTGCTCACCATCACCCTGCTGCTGCTCGCCGTAGTCCCCTTCGACCGGCCCCACCCGTGGCCGATCCGCCCGTTCCGGAACCCGGCAACCGGCCTGCGCGGCCTGCTCGTGGCAGCCGTGTGCTCCCTGGCCTCAGGAGGACTCGCCGCGGCCTTCCCGGAAGCCGCCTACCTGGTGGTCCGCTCGCCCATCCTGTTCTCCTGCACCGCCCTGCTGTGGCTGAACGTCGCATTGACCTGCCTGGTCATCGGCGTGCTGCGGCGCAACCGCATGCTGGTGTGGCTCAGCTTCGGGCAGCTCGCCATCGTCCTGGCGCACGCCCCCCGATTCTGGAGCGGCGACTCCCTGTTCTACGCACCCCCCTTGTACTCGCCGCTGCTCGCCCCCGGCATGCGCGTCCTAGGCACCACCCTGGTCCTGCTCGCGGTCCTCCAAGTCGCCTACCGTACCTACCAGCGGTTCCACCTCGACCAGGAGCGGCTCGCCAAAGCAGAAGCCGAAGCAGTGGAGGCACGCCAACGGCTCTCCACCCAAGCGCACGAACTCCGCAACGCCCTGGCCGGACTGGACGGCGCGGCCCAAGTGCTCGCCATGGACGACCCGGAAGGAAAAGTGGACCGTGCCGCTCTGCGCGCCGCACTGTCCGCAGAGCTGAACCGGATGCGGGCCATGCTGTCCCCGCAGTCAGAGCACACCCGCAACGACACCACCCGGCTGCGGTCCCTGTTGAAGCAGCTGGTGCTGATCCGGCGCAGCAACGGCACCGCGATCGACCTCACCGTGGACGGCGACCCCGTCGTCGCCATGCCCCAGGACGCTGTCGCCCAAGTCATCACCAACATCCTCGCGAACTGCGAACGGCACGCCCCCGGAGCGCACGTGTGGGTGGAAACGTACCGGATCAGCGACACCATGGTGCGGGTGCGGATCCACGACGACGGGCCCGGAATCCCGCCCGGCCAGGAGCAGGAGGTGATACGGCGCGGAGTCAAAGGCAGCGGCTCGGTGGGAGAAGGGATCGGCCTGGCCGTCTGCCAGGAACTCGTGACCCGCCACGGAGGCCGCCTGCAGATCGCCCCCGCCGATCCGGAACGGCCCGGATTCACCGTCCTCATCGACCTGCCCCTCAGATCACGGGCACAGCAGTCGTCCACCCCAGGAGTGTGAGACCCCACAGTCCCCTCGTCAGAAAGCACGGGTCGCACCGCTGACCCGTCCACTACGTCCACCAGGGCCACGAAGTATCGGGAGCGGCAATGTCGAATCCTGACCGCGCGGTTTCCCCGTCGGTACTCATCGTTGACGACCACGAGCTTTTCAGCGCGTCGGTCGAGATGACGCTCTGCAATCGAGGAATCCATGCGGTGCGCGCTCACTCCCTGGAACCCTCAGCGGTCCTCGACCAGGCCACCCAGCTCCAGCCGTCGCTGATCCTCCTCGACCTGGACCTGGGACGCGACGCGGAGGGCCGCCCCAGAGACGGGGTTCCGCTCGCCCGGGACTTGACCCGGTCCGGCTGGCAGGTGCTGCTGGTCACGGGAAGCACGGAACGAGAGCGGATCGCTGAAGCGCTCGCCGCGGGCGCTGCCGCCTGGCTGTCGAAATCGGTGCCGTTCGACGAGCTGATCTACACCATTCTCGACGGTTTCGCGGGCCGTCCGATGATGGACGCCAAGGAACGACAGGAGCTGATCGCCGAATACCGCGCCCTGCAAGCGCAGCAGCGCGCCACCAACCAGAAGCTCGCCCAGTTGACCAAACGGGAACGGCAGGTCCTCGACGCGCTCGTGGCAGGGAAGCGTGCCAAGGTGATCGCTGAAGAGTCGTACGTCTCGATCGCCACGGTCCGCTCCCAGATTCGGTCGATCCTGGCCAAACTCAACGTGCGGTCCCAGCTTGAAGCGGTCGCCCTCGTGAAATCGTTGAACCGCTAGCGGGACGGCCGCGGCACACCTTCCTTACCTGCCGGCACCGCGGAAGATCCGCCACCCCAGGTTTGGGCCGTCCCTCCCCGGTCAGAGAGGACGCTGGGGGGATGGCAAGCGGGCGGTGGCTTTCCCGGGGGAGGAGCTGCCGCCCGTCTCCGTTGTTTCCCTGCCCGCGGGCAGCAGTCAGGACCCCCGGTAGTACTCGCGCGAGGTGCGGGACAGCGCCAGAACTACCACTGCGAGCGGCAGCACGAAGTGGGTGAGCATGGCCCCCTGGTGGGCCGTGAGCAGCACGGTAACGATGGTGAACGCCTGGACGGCCAGGACCGTCACCAGGACCGGCAGGCCACGGTGCCGCATCATCAGGCCCAGCATCAGCTGTGCCCCGCCGGAGGTGCCGGCAGCGAGCAGCGGGCCGGTGGCTTCCGCAGCGGAGCCGATGCCCAGCAACTGCACCAGGCCGTGGGCGAAGCTGAGCCCAGCCAGGAGGAACACCAGGATCCTGGCCCAGCGGACCGGTCCAGGCAGCACGTCCTGCGCCGTAGGCGACCGTTCCTCCATCACTCAATGCCCCGGGGAATGCGCGGGCCCGGCCGCGGACCCGCCCCGGGAATCCGGCGAGGCAACTGCCCGTCCGGAAGGTCGTCGTGCACGGGCAGTTCCAGAGGGGCCGTGGCCTGGACGTTCCGTTCCACCGAGGACTCCACCGAGGGTTCTGGCACCCACTGCTCCTGCTCATCGGAGAGCGGAGCGTAAGAGTCGTCGAAGTCGACGTCGTCGAACTCGATCAGTACGCCTCTGCTGGTCACCGCGGCCTTCGTTGCGCGCTTCAGATACTTGCCCGCGACTTTGCCTGCGGCAATGGTGCGCTGCTGGTCCCGCTCGGTGGCTGCATCCAAGATGACGCGCGGATGGTGCCGCAGTCCGTCAACGATCCGTTCGACCAGGTCGGGCTGCCGCTCGTCTGGGGAGACGGCCGGCAACCTGAAGGGCTCACCATGGGCAGAGAAGAGGGAGACAGGCATCCAGAATCCGGTTTCACATGCTGAGTCGCCGTTGTTGTCGGCCCACTGGGTCCACGGGGCGACCAGTGGTAAACAAAGCTGATCACCAATATTCTCCACCACCCTAAACCACATGAGGAACAGGGTTTTTCGTGCGGTACCGATCTGTAACCTGAGGTATCAGCAACCTCTGCCTACCCGCCCCGTGCACTCCGGGTGGGGAATCTCATAGGATCAGCTTTCGGTCATCCCTTATCACCCCTTGTGTCTTTTGTGCCTCGCCCCCGGGCACGTGACTCCGCCGAGTCCCACACACCAGTGGAAGTCTCCATGTCCGACGACGCCCGTCCGTCCACCCCCTCTCCCGAGGACCCGCCACCACGCCGCCGTAGCCTCCGCCGGGTCCTGGTGTGGACGTCGATCCTTCTGAGCGCGGCCCTGATCGCCTGCCTCGGCACGGCATACGCCTACTACCGGTCCCTGCGCGCCAACATGGTCCAGCACGATCTCGTCGCCCTGCTCCCCGAAGAAGAGCGGCCCCCTAAAATCGGCGACGCCGTCAACATCCTCTTCATCGGCTCCGACGGGCGCGAGGGAGGCAACGCCGCCTACGGCGGACGGGACTTCGTCGGGGAACGCTCCGACTCCCTGCTGCTGGCGCACATCTCCCCGGAGAACAGGGTCATCGTGGTGAGCTTTCCCCGCGACTCGCTCGTGGACCTGCCGGCCTGCGACCCGTACGGGGAGACCGAAGGCACCTACGGCTACTACGGCATGATCAACGCCGCCCTGTTCCACGGTGGACCGCCCTGCGTGGTGAAGACGATCGAATCGCTCACCCAGATCCGCATCGACCACTTCGTGCACCTGAGCTTCGTAGGGTTCCGGGAGATGGTGGACGCCCTCGGCGGCGTCGAAATGTGCATCCCCGTCCCCCTCCACGACGAGCGGTCCAAACTCGACATAGAAGCGGGCACCCAGGTGCTCGACGGGGAGCAGGCGCTGGCTTTCGTCCGCGCCCGCTACGAGATCGGCGACGGGGGCGACCTGGGCCGTATCGACCGCCAGCAGATGTTCCTGGGCGCGCTCGCTTCGCAGATGCTCGACAGCAAGGTGCTCGCCAACCCCACGACCATGCACGCCCTGCTGGAGTCGGTGACCCAGTACACGGCGACCGACGCGGACCTCACCTTGGACACGATGCTGTCGATCGCGTTCACCCTGGCCGACGTCGAACCGCGGAACATCACCTTCTACACGGTGCCGTCCTGGCCCGCCCCCTGGGACCCGAACCGGGTGATCTGGAACGAGGAGAAAGCAGAACGGCTGTTCCGCGCGATCAAAGAGGACACCCCGGTCGAGGACGTGATCGTGGAAACCGGGCGGCCAACGGCCGAGCCCAGCCCGTCGACCAGCCTCACCCCGTCCTATCCTGCGGAGCCGTCCCCGAAGCCCACGAACCCGGAACCGACCCCGTCCGCGGCGCCTCCGGACGCGATCGAAGGCCGCGACGCGACCGCGGACCCCTGCGTCAACGGTCTGGGCCTGGGCACGGAGGACATGGTCACCCCGCGCTAAGGAAAACCCGGACCAGGGGAGGGCAGAAAAAGACGGCGGGAGCGGCCGAGTCCGCGCTCCCGGCCGCTCCCGCGAGGGCGCTCAACGGCTGCGAGTCTGCCCGGCACAGCCGTGAGAGGAGTTCTTCGCGCCCGCCCCGTCGGGGCTTCCTGTGGTGGCGGTCGAGGACCGCACTCCCGACCGCCACCATTAGTCAATCCCACAGCGCGGGGAGAGAGCATCGGCACAAAGACCGCACATACCTGGGGCTTTAGTCCTAAGACGTCTGCGGCTCCGACGGGTTTTGCGTAACTCCCGACGTCAAGGCCCGAGGCATGCTACGGTCACTGGCGACACCAGGCGATCACTTTACGTGTCATAGGCGGAACTCGTCGTCACAGCTTGGTGGTACTCGCAGAGGACCCAAGGCGTGGAGGAGGCGAATGGCACACGCACCGCGTTGCCCCGAGCCCAGCCACGCCGCTCGGCTCCCCGGGATCCGCCGTGTTCTCCTCCTCAGCGGATTCACCTTCGTCGCCTGGGTGCTCGGTGCGGCCGCCCCGGCGTTCGCCGACACCCTCGACACGCTCACCGGCGCCATCCGGCACCCGGAAACCGCGGTAGCGCAGACCACTGCAGAGCTCACCGAACTCGTCGACACCGCGCTCACCACCGACCGCCTCGCGCCGCTGCCCCTCCCGCAAACCGAGCTTCCGGTCGACACTGCCCTGGCCGTGGACGTCGACCAGCTAGAGCGCACCGACACGCCCCTTCCCCCACCGGTGGAGTCCCGTCCCGCCCCCACCGGAACCGGTGACAGTCCGGCAACCGCAGCCGGCACCGCCCCCGAGGCGCCGCAACCCCAGCCCACCGCGCCTGCCGAGGCCAGCGGCCACGCCACCGCCCCGAACCACGTTCCAGCTGCCGCGGACGACACCGTCGAGGACGAGAGCGGACCACAACCCGCAGAACCCGCCGCGCCCGCTCCCGCAGCACACTCGCACGCCCCCCAGCAGGGGCCGTCCCTGACCGGGGGAATCGTCGGCGACCTCACCGACCCGCCTGCCGTGGCCCGCCGCGACAGCGTCACCGCGCTCACCGATCTGTCCGTCGCGCTCCCGCCCCGGCACTACGTTGCCGACCCCTTCTTCTCACCCGACTAGGAGCAGTCCTCACCGGGCCTGCGACCGGACCCGCGCCTGAAGACGTCTCCGCTTCCGGCGCTGCTCTCTCCCCCACCGGTTTCGTGATCCCAGCGTGCTCTGGGAGCTGACCTGAGCTGCGCACCCCGCCTGCTGTGGAGTTCAGGCCAGCCGGGCGGCCCGCACAACCCCTCGGCTGACCGGCCGGTGGCGGCGCGACCACTTGCCCGCCGACCGGCCCGCTACACAACCCATTCCCGACCCAACAATCAGCAAGGAGAAGCATGCTCGCGAACATCCGCGCCGTCGTCCGCACCGCTGCGCTTTCCGTAGGGGCAACCGGTCTCATCGCCCTCGGCAGCAGCCTCATCTCCGGCCTTCCCAGCAGCACGGGACTCGACGGACTCGGCGTCGCCCTGCCCGCAGTGTCGACGGACGCGTTGGAAATCGACCTTGCCGGGGCGCACACCCCGGACCTGTCCGCGCCAACGATCCATGAGGAGACCCTCTCCCGCCCGCTGGGGACGGCTGCCCTGCCCGACGAGAACACGGTCATCGCGCTGCTCCACCAGGCAGGCAGCCACCACCTCGTCCCCCAGCAGGAGAACGCGGCCCTCTCCGGCCCCGGAGCCGGAGCCGCTGAGGGCGCACAGCACAGCGCCAGCGGCCAGGCCCGCGCCGGGCAGAGCCCTGCCGCTGACTACGCCACGTCCGCCCGCCCCTCCGGCAGCAAGAGGGCCCGCGCCGGACAGAACGCTGACGTCACTGACCCTGCCGAGTCGCTGGGCCTATCCACGGAAGGACTCCTCGGCAAAGGCCTGCTGGGCGAGGGCTTGACCCTGTAACCGGGCAGCGGAGGGCGACCGGTGGCGGACGGTCGCCCTCCCCAAGGTCAGGAGCCGTTCGGCGGAGTCCAGTCCTCCAAAGACCAGGCCATCTCCCAGAACCGGATCTCGTAGTGGCAGCTCGCGACGAATGCCCGCTCCATGCGCTCCCGCTCAGCGGGACCCGCCGCGGCAGCCAACTCGTCCAGCATGGCCCGGGTTTGGGTGAGCTTCTGGGACTCGTACAGGCCCGCGTAAAAGTCCCACCAGCCGTAGAAGGGGTGGCTGGGGTCCAGCGGGGTTTCGCTGGTGAACCGGGCCGCCGCCCACAGGTAGGTCCACGGGCACGGCAGCAGAGCGGACAGCAGCACGCCGAGAGTGTCCCGGCCCGCCTCCATCATGTGGTTGATGTACGCCTGAGCAGTGGGCGCCAGATGGTCCGCCTGCGCCTCCTCGTAGGACACCCCCACGTACGCGCACAGCGACTCGTGCGCGTGGGTTTCCGCGCAGAGGATCACGGCAGCGTTGTCGTGGAAGAACCGCATCCACCGCCGGTCGGGGGAGAGCGCCATCCCCAGCCCGTAGCAGCGGGTGTACGCGGTCAAGTACTGGTAGTCCTGCGCGACATAGTGCAGCACCTGCTCCCGGCTGAGACTGCCTTCCCGCAAGCCTTTGAGGAACGGATGCTGGTAGAAGGCTTCGAAAAGGTCAGCGTGCCGCCGTCCCAGCTCGGCAGTGAAACCTGTCTCGCCGTCGGTGACAGGAAGTACGCCCACGATTCCTCCGCTCGCATATCCGGATCGTTGAGTACAGGGTGGGGGAGTGGAGTATTTCAGCGGAATTCCTAGGAATCCCTAGGAAATAGCGGGGGTGGGAAACCCGGATTCCCGTCTCGGGAAGAAGTTTCCCGTGTGTCTACTTTGCCCTATCTTCCGCGGCGCGTCCACCCCGGCCACGGAATGCTGCCGCCAGGGAGAAGCCCGGCAATCCCGCTGGTCGCACAGGTTCTGCTCGTGCGACAACGGCACAGAGAAGCCGTGTCATGCCTGGTCAAGGCAGTTTTCAAACATTCCTCTCCGGTGTGATGGGGGAAAATTCCCGATCATGAATCGAGAAAAGAGGACAGTGGCGGAATTGTCCTGGTATGCGGCATTTTCTTAGCTCAATCCCAGAAAAGAAAAATTCCGTCTCTGTTGAACGAGACGGAAAAACCATGATAATCCACAAGGAAAGGAGTGGTCTCACCGCTGTTCGCGGAACAGCAGGGGAATGAAAACGGAATACGCTGTCCGCCTGCCCGGCGCCCCGTCCAAGAACCATGGCCGGGCCCCGGGCACCAGCCCTGTCGCGCCTCCCCGCTCAAAGCACTGCTCGGGCCTTCCCCCACGACCGCGCCCCCGTCAACAGCTTCTCGATAGGGGCCGGAGGATAGAACTCGGCACCCACGATGCCGCTCAACACGTCGTCCATCACCCACACCCGCTCCTGGTAGGTCAACCCCCGCAAATGCTCCAACACCCGGGACACATCCACGGACACGTCAACCCCGTCCACCGTGATCGTGCACAGCTCGAACGTGTCCGGCGTGGGAGGAAAGAGCATGCCCTTGCGGCGCCCCATCAACGTCGCCAACGTCACCACCCTGTCCAACGGCTTCCCCTCGGCCAAGGCAGCCAACGCCTCATGCTCCGCCCACGCGGAATACAGCTCGGCAGCCAACCCGCCCGGGGCGATATCGCGAGCCGCGAGCCTAGCCCCGTCCCAGCGGCAGATCTTGCAGGACTCCATGACCGCTCCCGCGATCTTCCGGGCCAGCGGAGACTTGTGGCGCACGGTCGACCGCAAATCACGGGCATAGGTATGAGACATGCCAATCCGGCACACCAGGTCCATAGACTTCCCTTCCGCTGTGTGAAGGCTCCGGCGGCAAAGCCGCGGCGATGCCTGACTGCACCTGGAATTCACCCCTGGAACGCCAGTGGTCAGCGGGCTGTCAAAAGGGCGCAGAGGTCGCGCGAAAGTAATGAACGGGCACGATAGTTGTACCCCAGGACCACGGAAGGCACGTCCCCCGTTTCCCGTTCCGCAACTCGCCGGAAAACACACCTCTTCGCCCCCGGCGTCGAATTCGCCAACGGCACCCCGGCCGCCGGCCCACCATGGCACCCGCCGCTCACAGCACGAAAGGGAAGAGATGAAGGTCACACCGCCGCGCTGGCTTCTGGAACCCACGGGGGAAGGCCACACGCGAAACCAGCGCGGCGGAAGTCACGACTTCTTCGGAATTCGGCGCCCGCTCACAATGTCCGTCATGATGCGGATGAAATGCGGCTTAGGGCCCGGCGCCCACGGCTGCAACGGCAGCGACTCAAGAAGCGCCAACTCCTCGGGGTCGTCAACCGCACGGCCGATCCCGACCACCGCCACCGACCAGCCAGTGCGAGTCTCCACGTCGTAGTCGTCCACCTCGAACGCGACCACCGTGTCCCGGATGGCCTGCGCGAGCTTCGACTCCGGGGACGTGCGGATGATGATGTCCGTCCCCAACATGGCGAAGTTGACGGGCTGAACCGCTGGAAGCGCATGATCAGTGAAGACGATACGGCCGATCGGAGCCTCCGCCAGCAACTGGAGACACTCCTCCCGGGCAAGCACTTCCAGGCCGGCCCTGTCGGTAACGGCCGTACCACGCCCATTCACGTTCATGCGCCTTCCTCCTGAGCGTTCAATCCTCCCGAGGAACGTCAGATCTGGTTCTTCGCGCGCAACTGCGCGACCAGCACCGCAGCCTGGGTGCGGCGCTTCAGGTCAAGCTTCCCCAACAGGCTAGAAACGTAGTTCTTCACGGTCTTCTCTGCCAAGAAGAGCCGCTCCCCGATTTGCCGGTTGGTGAGCCCTTCCCCGATCAGATCGAGGATCTGCCGCTCCTGCGGGGTGAGTGCCGCCAGCGGATCGGGTTTACCGCCGTTCTGCCGCAGCCGCTCCAACATCCGCCCCGTGCTGCGCGGGTCAAGCAGCGAACCACCCGACGCCACGGTACGCACCGCCCCCACCAGATCAGAGCCGTGGATCTGCTTGAGCACGTAGCCGGCCGCGCCCGCCATCACCGCCTTGAAGAGCGCGTCGTCATCGGCGAAAGAAGTGAGCATCAGGCAGGCGATGTCAGGGTGGGATGACCGGATCTCCCGGCACACTTCAACCCCGGAACCGTCAGGCAGTCGCACGTCAAGAATCGCTACATCCGGTTTCACCACCGGGATGCGGCTGAGCGCTTGCTCCGCGGTGCTCGCCTCGCCGACAACCTCCAGGTCGTCCTCGTCTTCGAGAAGCGAGGCAACTCCCCGGCGCACCACCTCGTGATCGTCGACCAGAAACACCCTGATCGGCTTAGGCGTGTCCGCCTGCGGCATGGCTGCCTCCCTGATTTCCTCGTCTCTCTTTGACGGTAACGGCCTGAACCAGGGACAGCCGCGCCGAACGGCTTGATTAGCTCTGCCAAAGGTCCCGAATCGGACCGCCACTAGGCCCCGCAGGCGAGGGGACGGGCAAGCCGCACACCAGCAGAGAAAAATCCCCGAGCAGGGAATCTCTGCGAGGACCAGCCCGTTATAAGGCGTGGGTCGGTGCGGTAGAAAGTGTCCCCCGGGCTCCAACCTATGCCTTCGCGGAATACCGCGTTCGGACACCGCCTCGGCGGTGGCCCCGGACGGTCTTCGGAGCCGCGTTGCGCCCTGCGCCGCGAGGCGACCGCCGCACCGGCCTGTAACAGTCGTCACACCCCACCGGAGTCTGCGAAGGTCACGGCCGAAAAAGTCTCCAGTCGGGAATGACTTCCGCCCGCCGCCCTGTTATAAAGGGCGTGGGTCGGTGCGGTAGAAAGTGTCCCCCGGGCTCCAACCTATGCCTTCGCGGAATACCGCGTTCGGACACCGCCTCGGCGGTGATCCCGGACGGTCTTCGGAGCCGCGTTGCGCCCTGCGCCGCGAGGCGACCGCCGCACCGCTCCGCGAACGTGCAGGCCCCGCCAGGAACTCCAGGCGGGGCCTTCGCGCTGTCTAGGCTTCACACCCCGGCGATACCGACGTACTTGGTCTCCAAGTACTCGTCGATACCGACCCTGCCGCCTTCACGGCCCAACCCGGAATGCTTCACACCCCCGAACGGCGCCGCCGGGTTGGACACGATGCCCTGGTTGAGGCCGACCATGCCGCTCTCCAGCTTCTCCGCCATGCGCAGCGCACGCCGCAGGTTCTCCGTGTACACATAGCTGACCAGACCGAACTCGGTGCGGTTGGCTTCCGCGAGCGCCTCCTCCTCCGTGTCGAACGGGATCACCGGCGCCACCGGACCGAAGATCTCCGTGCGGCACACCTCACTGTCCTTCGGCACGTCGGTGAGCACCGTTGGATGGTAGAAGTAGCCGGCGCCGTCCCCGCGCTTCCCGCCGAGCAGCACACGGGCACCCCGGTTCGCCGCGTCGTCGACGAGACTCTGCACTTTGGTGCGGGCCTTGTCGTCGATGAGCGGCCCCACGTCCACGTCCGGCTCAGTACCGCGCCCCATCCGCAACCCGGCCATGCGCTCCGCGAGCCGCCGGGAGAACTCTTCCGCCACCCCGGACTGGACGTAGAAGCGGTTGGCCGCGGTGCACGCCTCACCGATGTTCCGCATCTTCGCCTGCAACGCCCCCGCCACGGCCGCGTCCAAGTCGGCGTCGTCGAACACGAGGAACGGCGCGTTGCCACCCAACTCCATAGAGGTGCGCAACACCTGGTCGGCGCTCTGCTTGATCAGCGCGCGGCCCACCGGCGTAGAACCGGTGAAAGACAGTTTGCGCAGACGGCCGTCACGCAGCAGCGGCCCCGTCAACCCGGCCGCGTCAGTCGTGGGCAGCACGCTGAGCACCCCCTCAGGCAGCCCAGCCTCGTGCAGGATGTCGGCGAGCGCCAGCGCCGACAGCGGGGTCTGCTGAGCGGGTTTGAGGATCATGGTGCACCCGGCGGCGATCGCCGGACCGATCTTGCGGGTGCCCATCGCCATCGGGAAGTTCCATGGCGTGATGAGAAGCGACGGGCCCACCGGCTGCCGCATGACCAAAAGACGGCTCTGCCCGTTCGGAGCAACCGAATAACTGCCGTCGATCCGCACCGCCTCCTCGGAGAACCACCGGAAGAACTCGGCGGCGTAGGCGATCTCCCCTTTGGACTCGGCTACCGGCTTGCCCATTTCCAAGGTCATGAGCACTGCCAGGTCCTCTTGGCGGTGCATGAGGAGCTCGTAGGCGCGCCGCAGGATCTCCCCGCGCTCCCGAGGCGGATACTCGGCCCACGTGGGCTGGGTAGCGGCCGCCATCTCGAGGGCGGCCATCCCGTCAGCCACGCCAGCGTCAGCAACCTCACACAGCACCGACCCGGTAGCGGGGTCTTCCACTTTGAACGTCGCCCCGGACTGGGCGTCCCGCCAGTGCCCGCCGATGCACACCTGCTTGGGGACCTGTTCGACGATCCGGGCTTCACGTTCTATGGTGGTCATAGACGGATCTCCTCTCGGGCGTGGTCGTTACCGCCGTCTGGCGGGTACGCTGCCCGGCACATGCCGCAGCTAACGACCACCCGGACGGGAGCGGATAATCCGTCGAAGGCAGCTCCGGCGCTGTGCTACAGTTTTTGATGACGGCACAGGGAGTGCCGAGGACAACCAAGCACTCGTAGCTCAACGGATAGAGCATCTGACTACGGATCAGAAGGTTGGGGGTTCGAGTCCCTCCGAGTGCGCGCACGTCAAAGGGCCGCTCCTCATCGAGGAGTGGCCCTTGTGCTAACGCTCTTGCTCACAGCTCTCCCGCACCGCCTCGGCGAAGGCGTGAGCCACCGCGACTATCCGCTCCCGGACCACGTGTGCGTACACCCGCAGGGCCACCGACGGGTCGGCGTGCCCGAGGCGAGCGGCGACCAGGTGCACGGGCACCCCGGCCAACAGCGTGGTCGCGTGGACGTGCCGCAGGCCACGCAGCCGTGCTGGCGGAAGCCGCTCAGTCAGCCCGGCCCCTGCGCCGGTTCGTTGTACCTGTGGATCAACTGCCTCATCAATGAGGACCCCGTGTCGGGGTGAATCGGCTCACCCTACGCCGTGGTGAACACATAGCCGTCGGGGTCGCCCTTCCACGCCTCTCCCAGGACCTCACATTCCCTGTCCTGTTCGACGCGGTGGCGACGGAGCACGGCCACTGTTTCAGCGCCGAAGCCCACCACCCGCGTTCTCTCGCTCTTGGTGGAGCTTTCCACTCGTCTGCCGTCGATGACGGAGACCGAACGGGCGATACGGATTTCCGCGGCGTCGAGGTCGACGTCCGACCAGCGCAGCCACAGCAGTTCCCCTCGCCGAGCACCCGTGTAGGCAGCCACGTGGAAGAACGCCCACAGCCGGTGGCTGCGTGCCGCCTCTTCCAGGAACACCTTCAGTTGGGCAGGTGTCCACACTTCCCCGACTCAGGACGCTTCTTACGAGGGCGCTTGGCCCGTTCCACGGGGTTGCTGGGAAGGAACTGTTCGATCTCCACGGCGTCGCGGAACGCCTTGCGCAGCACGGCATGGACGTACTCGACCGTACACGGCGACAGTCCTTTACCGTCGCGCCCGCCACTTGCCGAAAGATCTCGGTAGACCTTGGTGAACGTGGACGGCCGCAGCGCCTGGACCTTCACCGATCCGATACGAGGAACGACGTACCGCTCAACAAGGAACCAGTACATCTGCAACGTCTTCGGCTTGATCTGCACAGAGTGCGTTTTCAACCACTCGGTCAGATAGCCGGTCACGGTCAGGTCAGAGCGTTCGATGTATTCGCCGCGTCGGGCTTTGATCCGCGCTTCGTCGCGGGCGGCTTTGGCTTCGTCTTCGGTGGCGAAGCCGCCGACCCACTTAGGTTTGCTCACCCCGGTTTCCGGGTTGGGAACGCGGATGCCGTAGGACCAGGTCTTGCCGCGTTTCATCTCACGCCGTCGCGGAGCTTGCCCATCAGGCCGCCTCCTGTTGGGTGAGGAGGCCGGAGACGTAGTCGTTCAGCGCCGAGAGCCGCCGATGCGCAGCGAGCGCACTGCCCCGGAGGCGAGCAGTTCGTAGAGCTTGCTTCGGGAGATCGCCAGCACGCGCGCGGCTTCGGGAACGGTCAGAAGGATGCGTGGGGGTTGGTGATGCTGCCCTCTGTTCAGTTGCCGAAAGGGGGCCTGTCGTTGGGGCGGCTTGTGCCGCGTGGAGTGCTGCGCGGCGTTTGAGTGCTTCGCCGACGGCCCGCAGGAGGCGGTGTTCTCGGGGTGGCAGTCCGGGTCGGTGGGTCGGGCCAGTTTCCAGGCGATGCGATCGCCGTCGCCGAGGAAGTGCGGCGGGAAGGCTGCGGGGTGGGTGTTCTCTTGGTCGTTGGTGGGGTTGGTGGGGTCGAGGCCGAGGGTGCGCAAGACCTAGGCCAGGCGGTCGGCTTTGTGGTTGGCCAGGGTTTTGCCGGACCATTTGCGTGAGACCAGGACGCGTCGGCCCGCATAGCCCAGGTGCTTGCGCCGGTGGGCTTTGGAGGTGCAAAACCCCGGGCGCAGTCCTGGTTTGGCTGCTTGGGGTTGGATGCCGTAGCGCAGCTAGTTCGCGCACCGCGGCGAGCACGGCTCATAGCGCAGCGCCTCCAGGAGGCGTTCGACGTGCTGTTCCTGCGCCACCGTTTCGACGGTGTGGCATTCGGCGATGTCCTTGGTCAGGTACTTGGCCAGGTACCTGATGCACCGGTCGGCGTCGGGTGATCCGGCAAGCACGCCTTTGGCGTCGACTTGGGGGCCGAAGCGGACACGTGCAAGGGCTGGGCGTGGGGGGCGGCGTCGATCACCTCCACCGCCCACAACGGCAACCCGGTCTCCCGGCCCACCTCCGGCCGCTTGGTCTCGAAGTTCGTCACCGCCTCCACCCCCAACGCGAACGCCCCGTGCGGGAACACTGTCCCGAACTCCACCGGCAACGCACCCTGAATCGCCATCTAGCCGCACCTCTCCAGGACATCCACTCGATCACTTAGTCACTTGTTTGACTAAGTTAAGGTCAAGATAGCCCGCCCAACTCGACCAAACAAGTGGCTAAGCGATCGAGATTCCCTGGCCCCTACACAGCCGAGTAGGAGTCTTCCAGTTCATGCAGGTCACCGGGGAGAACTACTTCGGCGACGGCAAGCACCTCCCCCGAAGTGTCCACTATCCGCGCGAGGATCCCAAGCACGGGGGTTCCCTTTTCGAGCCCAAGGAGTTCATTCTCCTCATCGGTGGCTAGTCGTGCGCTGAGCCGCTCGAAGACCAGTGAAGGACGGAGTTGCTTGACACGCTGGATGTGTTCACGGGCACCGATGCTGATCGGGGCGAGGTCCCCGAGATCCGTTCCTTCTGCCACGTCCAGAGGAAACCACAGCGTCACCAACTCGCTCGGTTTGCCGTCGTCGAGCACCAGGCGTCGCCGCATGATCGCCGGAGCGTTCTCGGGCAGGCCGATCACCTCGGCGATGGTCGCGGGAATGGACATTCGTCCCGCACGGACGATCCGGTCGCTCTTGGAGTTCTCAGGAGCCTCAAAGGCACTCGCCCCGGCGCGCGAACGTTCGACAGCCTGGTGAGGAACACCCTTGACGAACGAACCGCGTCCGTGCTCGCGTTCGATCCACCCCTGCATGCTGAGGATCTGGAGAGCACGAACAACCGTAGACCGCCCCGCGCCGAATTCACGCACCAAACGCGTCTCGGAGGGCAGCTTCTCGCCTACCGGGTAGGTGCCGTCTTCGATCCGCTCTTGGAGCGTTCGGACAATCTGCACGTATTTAGGAGGCGTGAACTCCAGACCTGACATGTTGACCATCCGGTTGGTCCACTGCTCGTTTGGTCAAGTTTACCTGCGAAACTTGATCCAAGTTGATCTGACCCACTCGCGCTTATGACTCTGCGCCTCGACAAATGTTCAGAGGGCTTGCCAGTCCACCGCGCGTTCCACCATGTGGACTTTCAGACTGTCCGCAGTGGCCCCGCAGGTCGCACGCCGTTCCATATCGACCAAGGCGCGAGCGACCAGCACCGCATCATCACGTGCTGCTTTGTCACCAGACGACAGGACCGGAGAGACAACCTGGCGGACGTGGTAGCACGACGCTCCGTCGACTTCGTGCCACAAGCCCACGATGTAGGTCGCCCTGAGCCGTCGTAAGGCTATGGCTTTGGGCAAGGCGCACTGATAACGCCTGACCACACGTTCACCGTTCGACTGGGTGAACTCAGCCTCATAGGTGATGGACCGCCAGTCTTCAGCGACGACACGAACCCGTGCTTCCCCTGGACGCATTCATCCCCCCTGACAACTCCGGTTTTAGCTCTGAGGCCCGTACCTGGTCACGACTGAGGAAGTTGGGCGATCCCCGTCACCGCAGCACGCCCTTCCCTCGACACACGGAGCAAGCGACGACGCGCATCAACGGCTTGCGGGTGGTGGACGAACGCACGACGACCAGTCGTCGAGGTCGGACGATTTTCCAGCCGCGGCCCCGCCAGGCCCGGCAGTGTTGCGGAGCGGAGGCAGTCACGGAATTGCTCCTCGGAGGACTGTGGTGACGTCCTTCCTCGAGGGACCTACGGGCATCACCACACCAGCAAACCCAGAAAGCAGCTCATTAACATGAGATGAACTCATGTACTCATGTACATGAGTTGCATGGGCAAGAGTGCCGTACCTATGTACATAAGTCAATCCTCCTGGGGGAG
>NZ_BCWB01000048.1 GCF_001592045.1 Thermobifida fusca NBRC 14071 = JCM 3263
ATCACTTCCGGCGAACCCCTTTTCGAGAACACCTTATTTCCTCGCCGCCACCTTAGACCGGCGGCCGGTTTTTCTTTCTCTTCCCCGACCCCCGAAAAACCGCCGCGGAGAGATTTTCGGCACAGGAAAGCAGGCGGTGGTTTCCGCACCGCAGTTCCAGGACAGCACGGTAAAAAGGTAAGGCTTTCCTCACTCGAATGACGGGGCGGAGAATACGGGACGCTGGTCGAATTGCGCCCTGCCCGGCGGGCCGCGGCCACCGGTGCGGCGCCGCGCCCCGCCGCAGACCGGCTCTCACCGGTCGCCCGTTGCCCCCTCAGCGGCCTCCCCTGGGACGCTCGGCTGCGGGACCGCGGCGATGAGCGCGGCTAGGCCGTCCGCGTCCAGCAGGTCTTCGGGATAGACCGTCACATTGGCGCGGACGTAGTGGAACGCGGCGCGCACCCGCTCCAGCGGTATGTCCGCGATCCGCGCCCAGGCCACCCGGTAGGCCGCCAACTGCACGGCCGCCGCACGGCGTTCCCGCTCCGTGGCGGGCAGCCGCCCGGTCTTCCAGTCCACTACCTCGTAGACGTCGTCTTCAGGGTCGTGGAAGACCGCGTCCATCCGGCCCCGCACCAACCGGTCGCCGATGATGGTCTCGAAGGGGACCTCCACTTCCAGCGGCACCCGGTCCGCCCACACGCTCTGTTCAAACTGGCGCTGGAGTTCGTCCAGGTCAGCGTCGCCCGTTGCGGTCTCGTCCGCAGCCCCGGGAAGCTCGTGCGGGTCGATCAGCGTCTCCTGGCCGAAACGCCGCTCCAACCAGGTGTGGAAAGCGGTTCCTCGGCGGGCGTGCGGGGCGGGCGGGCGCGGCAGCGGGCGGCGGATCTGCTGGGCGAGCGCGGCCGGATCGCGGGCCAGCGACACTAGCGCGGAGACCGTCAGGTGGTCGGGGAGTTCCACCTCGATAACGCGGGGGGCGCCTTCCTCCTGGTCGCGGTGGCGCAACAGGAGCTCCACGTCCCGCGCCCAGTCGCGGATCCTGCGGTTCGCTGCGGGCCGCAGGAGAGCGCGGTTCATCAGGGCGAGCTCCCGCTCCCACTCCCCGTTCCGGTACCGGGCGACCAAGGCGGCGGCACGCTCGGCAGCGTCGCGGCGCTCGTCGGTCTGGGGCGGCCACACCACGGAGTTGTCCGCCACCAACTGCGGGTTGGGCTCCCCCTCGTCGGGCGGATCAGTCCACAGCGCGACCTGTCCCACGCCCGTCTCGCACACTTCGCGGATCTCTTCGAGGAACTCTGACGGTCCGCGGCTCCGCTGGGTCTCCTGCCCCCACCAGTGCCCGGTGCACACCAAGGAGAACGCGGCCCGGGTCACCGCAACGTAGGCGAGCCGCCGCTGCTCCATCAGTTCCCGGGCGCGTTCTGCCGCGGTGAACTGCTTGATCTCCTGAACCGTCACGTCGGCCAGTTCGGGCAGGCTGTCCCGGTCCCCGCGCAACGCGAACGGCAGGCTCGCCGCCTTGCCGGTCCAGCCCTTCACGGTCTTCGGAACCCCGGGGAACTGGCCGCGGCTCAGCCCGGGGATGACCACCATGGGCCACTGCAGGCCTTTCGCGGCGTGCACCGTCATGAGCTTGACCGTGTTGCTGGACCCGACGCGCTCCCCCGGTTCCAAGCCGTGTTCGGTGTCCTCCGCAGAGGTGAGGTAGGCGAGGAACGCGCTCAGCGTGGGCGTATCGGTGGAACCGCTGAACCGCACCGCGGCGTCCACGAACGCGTCCAGGTCGGCCCGGGCCGCACTCTGGTCGCGGCCCGGCCGCGCCCCCACCTCGATGTCCAGCCCCAGCACCCGCTCCACTTCCATGATCAGGTCGGGCAGCGGCTGGCTGATGCGGGTGCGCAGCGTGCGGAGCTCTTCGGAGAGAGCCTGCAACCGCTGGTACCCCGTCGCGGAGTAGCGTTCCGGCGGGCCGAGATCGTCGAGGGCGTCAAGGAGACTGCCGGCCTCCGCTGTCAGGTCGAGCACGGTCTGCCGCAGCGGGTCCTCCTCGTCCACGCGGGCTTCCGCGGCCTCCCCGCGCAGGTCCCGGCGGGCTTCCTCGGCGAGTTCTTTAGCGCGCTGGTTGAGTGCGACCAGGTCGCGCGGGCCCAGCCGCCAGCGCGGCCCGGTGAGGATCCGGGCGAGCTCGTTCGCGGCGGTGGGGTCGTGGAGCACCCGCAGCGTAGCGACGATGTCCCGGACTTCCGGCACTTCGATCAGCCCGCCCAGTCCGACGACTTCGACGGGGATGCCGCGTTCTTCTAGGGCGCGCCGGATCACGGGGAACTGGGCGCGTTTCCGGCACAGGACGGCGATGTCCCCGTAGCTGAGCGGCCCCCGATGCTCCTGTTCCGGCCAGGGCAGGCCGTCGGGCGCCGTGTGGTGTTCCGCGGATTCGCGCAGCGCCCGGTCGATCTGCTCGGCGATCCACTCCGCTTCCTCGGTTTCGGTGCGCAGCAGGGCGCACGTCACCCGGCCGCGCCCGGCCCGGGCAGGCCCCGGGTAGAGCACAGGCACATCCCGGGCTGCGGCACGCAAAGGCTCCGCGATACGTTTCGCGACCTCCAGGATGCGTTCGCCGTTGCGGAAGCTGGTGGACAGCTGGCGGACGGGCGCCGGCCGGTCCGGCTTCTCCGGAAAGTCGACGGGGAAACGCGACAGGTTGCCGGCGCTGGCGCCCCGCCACCCGTAGATGGACTGGCAGGGGTCGCCGACCGCGGTGACCGGGTGGCCGTTGCCGAACAGGGACTGCAGCAGCACCAGTTGGGCGTGGCTGGTGTCCTGGTATTCGTCGAGCAGGACCACGGCGTAGCGTTCGCGTTCGATCCGGCCCACCTCGGGGTGGCGTTGCGCGATACGCGCGGCCAGCGCGACCTGGTCGCTGTAGTCCATCACTTCGCGTTCCGCTTTGAGCTGGGCGAACTGCTCCAGCAGCGGCAGGAGCTGCTCGCGGTGGCGTTGGACAGCCAGCAGGTCGCGCACCAGGGCAGGGGTTTTCTTCAACTGGGCGGCGCGTTCGCGGAGCCAGTCCCCGTAGGCGCGTACGTCGTCGGGGGTGCACAGGTGCTCGGCGAGTTCCTGGGCGAGGGCGAGGACGTCATGCACCACGGTGGCGGGAGCAGAGGTGACCGCGTCCATCGGCCCGTCATAGGTGCTGACCACCCGGTGGACGAACTGCCAGGCGATCGCCGGGGTGATGATGCGGGTCGTCGGTTCGATCGCTTCCCGCAGCGCGTGGTCGCCGACCAGGCGGGTCGCATACGCGTTGTAGGTCGCAACGGTGGGCTCCCCGTCGAGGACGTCGTCGGGGACGACGCCCGCGCCCCGCAGTTGATCGAGCCGTTTCCGCACGCGTTCCGCGAGCTCGGCAGCGGCTTTCCGGGTGAAGGTGAGGCCGAGGACCTGTTCGGGGCGTACGTGGCCGTTGGCGACCAGCCACACCACCCGGGCAGCCATCGTCTCGCTCTTCCCGGAACCGGCCCCGGCGACGACGAGGCCGGGGCGTAAGGGTGCGGCGATGACCGCTGCCTGCTCAGGAGTGGGTTCAGGCAGTCCGAGCAGGCGCGCGAGCTGTGCGGGTCCGTAGACGTCTGTCATGGCGTCCTGTCTGTGGGATGCGGCTAGACCCCAGGCATTGTCGCAGACCCGGCTGGGCCGCGGAGTGCCGTCGACCGCGGGCCCAGGTCGCTTCCCTCATCCCCGCAGCACAGGTCAGACGTGGTCGCCTTCGCTCTGCACTGGGCAGCTTGCCCGGACTGAACAGTGCCGGCACGACGGCGTGGCTTTCGCGCGGAACCGGGCCCCCGCCATGCCCGCGGCCACCTTCTGCACCAGCCGCTGCGGCCATTCAGGGTCCGCGTCGTCGGCGAGGGCCGGCTGGGTCTGCTCTTTCGCGGTTTTCCGGTCGCCGATCTGCAGCAGTGCTGCGCCGCCCGGCTCGACCAGGCCGTAGTGTTCGAACGCCGCCATCAGCAGCGCCAACTGGTAGACGCCGAGCTGGGGGTGGCGGCTGATCTCCCGGTCCGGTACCGCGGTCCCGGTCTTGATGTCGACGATGACACCGCGTCCTTCCGCGTCGCGTTCCAGCCGGTCCACTTGGCCGGAGATTTCGATGTTGCCGACTTCGACCCGGAACTTTTTCTCGGTGGCGACGAGTTCCCGCGGGTTCTCCTTCTGCCAGTCCAGGAACCGCTGCAGCATCTCCTCGGCGCGCTCCCGCTGTTTTTCGGCGTACCACGGGCCGCCGAAGTCAAGGTCGGACCAGATCTGGTCCATGCGCCGCAGGAGTTCCGGAAGGTCCGGGTTCTCCGCGGCGATGCGGGCCAGCGCGTGGACGATGCTGCCGATCCCGGACGCGGCCCGGCGTTTTTCCGCCCCCGCGGCGGTCTCCAGCAGCCAGCGCAGTTCACAGGTGGTGAACTTCTCCACTTGGGAAGGGGAGATACGGATCTGCTCCCCTTCGAGGACGAGGGGTGAGCTGTCGGAGAGTTCGGTGAGGGCGTACCACTCCGCGGGGTCGGCGCCGCGCACTCCCGCATCGGCGAGGCGGGCCAGGTGGGCGGCTGCGGCGCGGCGCACCGGTTCGTCGGTGTGCGGGTCGAGGAGCGTGGCGCGCAGGTCGGCGACCAGGGCGGGCAGCGACAGCCAGCGGTATCCGGTGGCCAGGCGTTCCGGTTCGCCGAGGCCGAGTTCGGTGAGGAACCGGGAAGGCCGTTCTTCGACGTCCTCCCCGCCGACCGCGGTCACCACGAGTTCCCGCCGGGCCCGGGTGAGCGCGACGTAGAACAGCCGCCGTTCTTCGTCGAGCTGCTTGGACACCACGGCGGCCGGGGAAGTCTCCGCAAAACCGCCCACCGTGTCGAGAAGCTGTTCCACGCTGAGCAGGGAACCGCGCAGCCGCAGGTCCGGCCAGGTGCCTTCTTGGACGCCGGCAACCACGACCAGATCCCACTCCAGTCCTTTGGAGCGGTGGGCGGTGAGAATCCGCACCGTCTCTCCTTGGGGGGCCTGTTCGGCGAGCGTGTCCCCGGGGATCTCCTGGGCTTCCAGGTCTTCCAGGAAGCCTTCCGGGGAACCCGGCGGCAGCCGGTCGCAGTAGCGGGCGGCCCGCTCGAAAAGCGCCATCACCGAGTCCAGTTCCCGGTCTGCGGCCGCACCGTGGCGGCCGCCCGCTTGGCTGGCGCGCAGCAGGGTGTCGGCGCGCCCGGAGTGGTGCCACATCCGCCACAGCACTTCTTCTGCGTTGGCGCCTTCGGCGATGCTGTCGCGGACCAGGCGCAGCAGGGTGGCGATCCGCTCCGCAGGGGCCCGCACCTCCGGGTCGACCATCACCAGGTCGCGGGGGTCGTGGAGGATCTCAGCGAGCAGGGCCGCGGCGGGGCGGCGGCCGCCGGCGTCCAGTTCCAGTTGTCGCAAGGCGCGCCCGAGCCGCCGCAGTCCGAGCGCGTCGGCTTCTCCGAACGCGCTCGTCAACAGGTTGTGGGCGGCTTCCTCGTCCAACCGCTCCGGGTGGAGTGCGCAGCGGAGGAGCAGCAGCATGGACCGCACAAGGGGTTCGGACGCCAGCGGCAGATCGTCGCCGTCGACGGTCACGGGGACGTCGGCGGCGATGAGTGCGCGGCGCAGTACGGGGACGTGTCGGGTCACGGAGCGGACAAGGACTGCCATGCGCGACCAGGGCACTCCGTCGATGAGGTGGGCGCGGCGCAGCAGGTCCGCGATGGCAGCGGCTTCGTGGACCGGGCTTTCCGCGAGGAGCACTCGGGCCCGTCCCGGGGGTGTCCCTTCGGCGGGCACGAGGTTGCGGTGCGCGTTGACCCCTTCGCCGCCGGGCCCGGGGACGGCGGGCAGCCGCTGGGCGAGGGCCCGGGAGACCCGCAGCAGTTCCGCGCCGCTGCGGCGGCAGGTGTGCAGCGCCACCACGGGCGCGGGGTCTCCTGTGGGGGTGCGGAACCGGTCGGGGAAGTTGAGGATGTTGCGGACTTCAGCTCCCCGGAAACCGTAGATGGACTGGTCGGGGTCGCCGACCACGACCAGGTCGCGGCCGTCTCCGGCCAGGGCGTGAAGCAGTTCCTCCTGGGCGGGGTCGGTGTCCTGGTATTCGTCGACGAACACGACTTTGCGGGCGGCACGCTCCCGCGCCTGGATGTCCGGGTCGTTGAGCAGGTTGGCGGCGACCCGCACGAGTTCCGCGTAGTTGAAGGTGGGCACGGGGGCGATGTCGAAGCGGCCGGTGTAGCGTTCCAGGAATCCCCCGGCGGCCACCCAGTCTTCTCGCCCGTGGCGGCGGCCGAGCTCCCGGACGTCGTCGGCGTGGAGTCCGCGTTCTTGCACCCGCATGAGGAAGTCGCGGAGCTCCTCGGCGAAGCCGCGGGTGTGCAGCATGGGGCGGAGCTGTTCGGGCCACTCGGGGGCGCCGTCAGCGAGTTCGCCTTTGAGGAGTTCCCGCACTTCCATCAGCTGCTCCGGGCCGGACAGGAGGCGGGGCGCGTGGTCGCCGACCCGCTGGAATTCGCGGCGGATCAGCGCGTAGGCGTAGCTGTGGAAGGTGAGGGCGAGCGGTTCGCGGACGGTGCGCCGCAGCCGGGCGGTGATGCGTTCCCGGAGTTCTTGGGCCGCTTTGCGGCTGAAGGTGAGGACGAGCACGTGCGCGGGGTCCACGCCCCGGTTCTCGACCCGGTCGACGATCGCTTCGACGATCGTCGTGGTCTTCCCGGTTCCTGGACCGGCGAGCACGAGCAGCGGGCCGCCTTCGTGGTCGACGACCCGGCGCTGGTCGTCGTCGAGCTCGGGTGCGGGCGCACGGTGCCGGATGCGGCGTACAAGACGGTACGGGGGGTTGTCCACTCGATCTAGTTCAGCAGACTTTGATCTCTTCCGGGGAGGCGCAGGCCGCTTCGTTGGCCTTCATCTCATCCGCTGTCCGGGTTTTCTGTGGGATCCCGCACTTTTCGGACCACGGGTGGCCACTGCGGGTCGGGCCCTGTGTCCTCGTTCACTGGGTGCTGCGGCGGTGTCTCTGCGGCAGGGCCGGAAAGCCGGCGGCCGCGGTCCGGCTGCAGCGCGCAGTATGCGGGGCACGGCACAGGCCAGGCACAGGAAACCGTCCGCGCTGCCCACCGAGGACAGCGCCCTGCGGGGTCGGCTGGGCACTGCTGGCAGGCAGACTCGGCGGGGGACGGGCGCCATCGTCCATGGCTGCGCGGTGGTCGTCGCCCGCCGCGGCGGGCTCGGCAGTCGGCTGCTGCCGCGCCCATCAGGCACCGCCCCGGGTTTGGGCCCACGTCCCTGGGCGCCGCGCTATGGGTCGACCTGCTCGGCCGCGTGCTTCCCGTCCCAGCGGGCCTGAGCCATGTCCACCCGGGCGACGCCGCGCCGCAGCGGAGTCCCCTCGGCCGCGTAGTGGGCGAGAGCGGCCACCTCGTGTCCTTTGGGCGGCGATCCGTCGGCACGCACCACCCGCCACCAGGGGACCGCCCCGCCCCAGGTCGCCAGGACCGATCCGACCTGGCGGGGTCCGCCCTCGCCGAGGTATTCGGCCACATCCCCGTAGGACATGACCTTCCCCGGCGGAATGGACTCCACTACGTGGAGGACACGTTCGACGTAGTCGTCCGGAAGCGGCATGCCCGCCACTCTAACCGCGGCAGGCCAGGTGCACCCCCGGTACGGTCCGGCTCAGGTGAGGGCGCGCATCGTCGGCGAACGCGTCGCCGACCCCGAAGGGCCGCGCGGCTCCTGGGTGCCGTGGCTCCGCCAACTGCGCACCAGTCCCACCGCTCCGGTCACCGCGATGACCACGCCCGCAACCCACGCGGTCCACGCCGCAGCAAGGTTTCCCGTGAAGCCGAACAGCCACGGGGTGAGGACCAGCAGCACCCCGATGCCGATGAGGACCGCTTCACTGGAGAGCATGCCCGGCCGGGTGAGGGACAGGACCGCGGTGAGCACGGTGGCCAAGCCGAGGAGGAACAGGACGACCATGCCCAAACCAAACAGGCCGTGCCAGACCCAGCTGAGCCCCACCACGATCCCTGCTGCCAGCGCCACCCAGTTGTCCCACTGTCCGCCCATCACACACCTCCGGTCGCGCTTCCGCTGTGGAACACCGCTACCCGAGGCGGCGCGGAACTCACGTTCCCGACGCAAATGCGCGGGGCCGCCGCGGTGTGCGGCGGCCCCGCAGGACGCCCAGGTCAGTACTTGGGGAGACTCGGATCGACTGTTTCGATCCAGGAGAGGATTCCGCCGCCCACGTGCACGGCGTCGGAGAAGCCTGCCTTCTTGACCGCGGCCAGCGCCTCGGCGGACCGTCCGCCGGACTTGCAGTGCAGGATGATCTGCTTGTCCTGCGGCAGTTTGGCGAACGCCTCGCCGGTCAGGAACTCTCCCTTGGGGATGAGGACCGCGCCGGGGATGTTGACGATCTCGTACTCGTTCTTCTCCCGGACGTCGACGAGGAAGAAGTCCTCGCCCCGGTCCATCTTCTCCTTGAGCTCCTTGGCGGTGATCGTGGATCCCCGGGCGGCCTCCTGGGCCTCTTCCGGGATCGTGCCGCAGAACGCCTCGTAGTCGATCAGCTCGGTGATCGGCTCGGCGTTCGGGTCCTTGCGGATCTTGACGGTCCGCCAGGTCATCTCCAGGGCGTCGTAGATCAGCAGCCGGCCGACGAGGGGGTCGCCGATGCCGGTGATCAGCTTGATCGCCTCGTTGGCCATGACCGAGCCGATCGTGGCGCACAGGACGCCCAGGACACCGCCTTCCGCGCAGGAGGGGACCATACCGGGCGGCGGCGGTTCCGGGTACAGGTCGCGGTAGTTGGGCCCGTACTCGTTCCAGAACACGCTGACCTGGCCGTCGAACCGGAAGATCGACCCCCACACGTACGGCTTGTTCAGCAGGACGGCGGCGTCGTTGACCAGGTAGCGGGTGGCGAAGTTGTCCGTCCCGTCCAGGATCAGGTCGTAGTCCGCGAAGATCTCCAGCGCGTTGCTGGAGTCCAGGCGCTCCTTGTGCAGGACGACCTTGACGAACGGGTTGATCTCTTCGATCGTCTCCCGGGCGGATTCGGCCTTGGGCTTGCCGATGTCACTCTGGCCGTGGATCACCTGGCGCTGCAGGTTGGACTCGTCCACGACGTCGAAGTCGATGATGCCCAGGGTTCCCACACCGGCGGCGGCCAGATACATCAGCGTGGGAGAGCCGAGCCCGCCCGCCCCCACGACCAGGACTTTAGCGTTCTTCAGACGCTTCTGACCGTCCATGCCGACGTCGGGGATGATCAGATGGCGCGAGTACCGTTGTACCTCGTCGATAGTGAGCTCGTCGGCTGGTTCGACCAGCGGCGGAAGCGACACAGCAGCTCCTCAAACAATCGGTAACGCAGCGTAGACACAGCAAGCGCGGATCTTGACTGCCTTTACACGCCGCGGGCTTGCTCATTATCCCAACCCACGGAGTAGGGTTTATCATTCCCCGGCAGGGATACGGGAACGGAAGCGATATCCGCCCTACCGTTTTTTCGCAGGTCAGTACTGATCTTGTGGACTCCGCCACGCCCACGAGGCAGCGAGGCCATGCGGCGGAGAACGGCGCCACCGACTGGAGGTCCCATGGCACCTGAACCGAAGCGCCCGCACGTCGCACCGGACGATGACGACCACCCCCTCGAAGCCCCTGAGGCGGATGTCGCTGACCAGCGCATCTCCGACGACGAGGAAGAGACGCCCCTGGAGCTCGAACTGGACCGCGGCTGGGAGGTCCCGGAGGCCGACGCGGTGGAGCAGGCCCTGGAGGTCCCGGAGGACGAGGACGACTACCGGTGACTGAGGGCCGGTTGTCCGCGATGACGTGCGCGGATCATCTGCGTCCCCTTACGGACGAGTAAGATAGCTCGGTACGCACTTCGGTCGCAGCAGGCTCGGAGCGGGGAGCCTGCCGGAGCGGCCGATCAAGAACGCGGCCTCCGGCGCCGCGAAGGTTCGGGGAGTGTGGCTGTGACGGCTCCTTCAGAAGCCCAACCACGGGGGACCAGGCTCCCTCGGATAGCCCGACGGCGGCAGTTGCTCGCCGCGGCTCAGCAGGTCTTCGTGGAACGGGGATACCACGCAGCGGCGATGGATGAGATCGCCGAACGCGCCGGGGTCTCCAAACCCGTGCTGTACCAGCATTTCCCCGGAAAGCTGGAGCTCTACCTGGCTCTGCTGGAACAGCACTCTGAGGCACTGGTGGAAAAGCAGCGGGCTGCGCTGCAATCCACCGACGACAACTGGCAGCGCGTGGTCGCGAGCTTCAAAGCGTATTTCGACTTCGTGTCCGGGGAAGGCGGAGCGTTCCGCCTCGTCTTCGAATCCGACCTCCGCAACCTCCCGGCAGTGCGGGAAATCACAGAACAGACCACGCTCCGCTGCGCGGAACTCATCGGCGAAGTGATCCGGCAGGACACGAGCGTTTCCGACGAAGAGGCGCACCTGCTCAGCATCGGCCTGGTCGGCATGGCGGAGACCAGCGCCCGCTACTGGCTGAGCCGGGGCACGATCCCCAAGGATGCTGCCGAGCAGCTCATCGCCCGCCTCGCTTGGCGTGGGATCAGCGGCTGGGATCTCACGCGCCACTAGCCCTCTACTTCTCCTCTCCTCCCCTACCCCGATGGTTGGCTCCCTCCTTCTTGGGTAGTCGCGCTGGGCGGAGGCATTCTCCGAGTTCAGTCGGGGTCTTTCGGCACGCCGACGCGACCCCGGCATCCCCTCAGGGGAGGAGACGAGATGTTCACACCACTGGCCGTCACTGATATCGGACAGGGCATCGGCAGTGTCTGGGGATCCCTGGTGGCTTTCATCCCCCGGCTCGCTGTCTTCCTCGTTGTCCTGATCCTGGGCTGGCTTCTTGCCAAACTCATCGGCCGCCTGGTCGCCAAAGCACTGGCCAAAGTCGGCTTGGACCGGGCACTGGAACGCGGCGGGCTGGGAAGCTACTTCCAGCGCAGCCGGTTCAACGCGAGCGATATCGCGGGGAAGTTCGTCTACTACGCGGGGGTGCTGATCGTCCTTCAGCTCGCGTTCAGCGTATTCGGCCCCAACAACCCGATCACCCAGATGCTCAACAGCGTGGTGGCGTGGCTGCCGCACCTCGCCGTGGCGTTGATCATCGTCGTGGTGGCGGCGCTGATCGCCCGGGCCGTGCGCGAGCTGGCTTCGGAAGCGCTCGGCGGGCTGAGCTACGGCAAGGTGCTGGCCAATACGGCAGGGGTTTTCATCGTCGGCCTCGGTATTATCGCCGCCCTCAACCAGATCGGGGTGGCTGCCGCGGTGACCTTGCCGATCCTCATCGCTGTGCTGGCTGCGGTGGCGGGCATTCTCATCGTCGGTGTCGGCGGCGGTCTGATCCGCCCGATGCAGCAGCGGTGGGAGGGTTGGCTGGACCGGGCCGAGTCTGAGACGAAAAACTTCCGCGCCCAAGGGGCAGGTGACCGTGGCCCGGCCACGGCGGGTTCCCGCTCCACGGAGACAGTGGCCCCGCCGCGGCAGGAGTCTGCTCCGGGAGAGCCGCTTGCCTCGTCCGGGGAGCGTCGACGCCGTCACCGACGCCCCTGAGCACCTGAATCCCTAGCCTCGCCCGCAGTCGTGGTCCGTGGGCGAGGCACACGCCTGTCGGCGTGCGGCTGTCTGCGCTGCGCTGGGCGAGCGGCCCATCAGAGCAGGTCGCTTTCGGCGAGCTCTTCGCGGGCCAGCCGGTCGATCCGCCGGAAGAAGAGGACGACCCCGCCGAACAGCAGCAGGAAGCACAGCCAGAAGACCGGGCTCGCCGGTCCCGTGAGAACCATGATCACCAGTGTGACTGCTGCTTGCAGGCCGTAGATGGAGAAGTCGACTCGATCCCGGTGAATCAGGACTCCGATCGGTGGACGCGCTGCTCCGTGCCGACCGCTCCCCATTGACTGTCCTTTCTCGCGGCGCGTTGGCCGCCGCTTCGTCGTTGTCGAGCCGGGCATCCCAGCACGTAATGGTGGAGCCCATCGTCCTGTTCGCGCCGCTTGCCCCATTCCCGCGCGGGAGGGGTACGCGGCCGCGTAGCCCAGGGCTTAGCGTACGCCCGCCGCGCAGGGCTTTGTGCCCGGTTTGCGGATCCTCGCAGTGAACTTCCCCGCACGGGACGCAACGTCCAGGACAATTCGTGACATCGGATCCTCGGCGTAGCCCGCGTCCCGGTGCCGTGCCCGGTGCACCGCCCTCAGCGGCAGGCCGGGTCCGCGGCCCGCCGTGCCGGACGCGTCGTCAGCCTGCCAGCCCCATCGCCTGGAGCCGCGCGTTGTGGGACTCGGTCAACCGCGCAAAGATGCGGCTGACCGCGGCCAGGTCGCCGTTCCGCTCCTCGCTGCTGTCCCCTTTCGCCAGTAGTTCCGCGAGTTGCGGCCGGTCGAGCGCCACCCGCTGGGCTTGGCTGAGCGCCTCCCCGACCAGGCGGCGCGCCCACAGCGCGAGTCGGCCCGCCAGCGTGGGCTCCTCGGCAACCGCCTGCTTGACCTTGGCGGCAATGAACTCGGCCCGCCCCTCCTCGGAGAGGACGTCGACCACCAGTTCCCGGATCTCCGGGTCGGTCACTTCGGCGACCTGCCGGTAGAAATCGGCCGCGATCCCGTCCCCCACATACGCCTTGACCAGGCTTTCCAGCCAGGTTTGCGGGGTGGTGTGGGCATGCCAGGCGTCCAGGGGGGCAATGAACGGCTGCATCGCCTCCTCGGGATCCACTCCCAGTTCGACGAGCTTGCGCCGCAGGACCTGGTGGTGGGCCTGCTCGGTGGCCGCGAACGCCGCCAGTTCGGCTTTGTCCGTCAACGTGGGGGCGAGTTCAGCGTCGGAAGCCAACCGGAAGAACGACACCAGCTCGGCGTAGGCCAGCAGTCCCAGCAGGTCGATGACTCCGCGGTCAACAGGAGTGGTCACCCGGCTGGGGTCGGGAGCGACTGCGGAACTCATGCCTTCCAGCCTATCGCCCCAGCACCGGTGTCCCTCCCGTCACGGGACGGCTCGGGACTATTCACGATTCTTTCCGTGTTTTCTCACAAGTGAACAAGGCAGGAAAGCCATGCCCTATCCAGCGTGGATGACGCGGGATAGACTCGTAACCGTGATCGGATCCCACCGGTCACACATCCAATGCCCCGTCGCGGCCGGTCGCGTCGCCCCGCTACGGAGGCCCCGTCATGAGACCACTGGCCTGTCCGGCAGCGGCACCGCGTCCCAAGACGAGTCACGGACTCGCGGTAGGAGACAGGCCGCAGCCTCCTACGGCCGCGACCGCTCCCGCCCGCTGTGGCCTCCGCGATCCGCGAGTATCCACCAACGGAGGCCCTGGGACCGCTACCTGTCACGACCGACGTCCTCGTCTCGGCGTACCGGGGCGCCGCGCGAGCTCCTCGCTTTGCTGAGCCGCGCCGGTCCCGCAGCCGGGCTCGTCCGACCCGCCGCGTACGCGGCCCGCCTAGATGGAGGCATCGACCCTGACCACTATCAGAAGTACGCACAGTTCAGATCAGACCACTTTTCGCGATCTCGGCGTCATCGACGACATCGCCGACGCCTTGGAAGCCGAGGGCATCGTCGCCCCCTTCCCCATCCAGTCCATGGCCCTGCCCTTGGCACTGACCGGCGCCGACATCATCGGACAGGCGCGCACCGGAACCGGTAAGACGTTCGCTTTCGGGCTCCCGCTGCTTCAGCGGGTCCACACACAGCCCGGATCAGCCAAGCGCCCCCGCGCGCTCGTGGTGGTGCCGACCCGGGAACTCGCGATCCAGGTGGCCGCGGACCTGGCCACGGCAAGCAAACGCATCGACGTGCGGATCGCCACCGTGTACGGGGGACGCGCCTACGAGCCGCAGATCTCTGCCCTGCGCAAGGGTGTCGACATCGTCGTGGGCACCCCGGGGCGCCTCCTGGACTTGGTGAAGCAGCGCCACCTGATCCTGTCCGAGGTGACCGCGCTCGTCCTGGACGAAGCCGACAAGATGCTCGACCTCGGCTTCCTGCCCGACATTGAACGGATCCTCGCGAAAACCCCTGACCAGCGGCAGACCATGCTGTTCTCGGCGACAATGCCGAGCGAAATCGTGGCGCTGTCCCGCAAATACCTGCGCCGCCCCACCCACATCCGCGCTGAAGACGATCCCCTCGACACCGGTTCCGGCCAGGTCACCCAGCATGTCTTCCGCACCCATCCGCTGGACAAGCTGGAAATGCTGGCCCGCCTGCTCCAGGCGCGCAACCGGGGCCTGACCATGGTGTTCTGCCAGACCAAACGGGAATGCCACCACGTCTCCACGGAGCTGTGCCGCCGCGGGTTCGCTGCCGCAGCCGTCCACGGCGACCTGGGGCAAGGCCAGCGGGAGCGGGCGCTGCGCGCGTTCCGCAACGGCAAAGTCGACGTGCTGGTTGCCACCGACGTGGCCGCCCGGGGCATCGACGTGGACGACGTGACGCACGTGGTCAACTACGAGTGCCCCGACGACGAGAAGACCTACACGCACCGCATCGGCCGGACCGGCCGGGCGGGACGGTCCGGGACCGCTGTCACGTTCATCGACTGGCAGGAACTCCTGCGGTGGAAGCTGATCAACCGGGCGTTGGGGCTGCCTTTCGCTGACCCGCCGGAGACCTACTCCACGTCGCCGCACTTCTTCGACGCTCTCGACATTCCGCGGGACGCCAAGGGAGTGCTCGCCAAGGAGGAGCAGGACCGGGCCGGTCTGGCAGCGGAAGAAGTAGAGGACATCGGGGAGACCGGGCGGGCCTCCCGCACCAAGGACCGGGAGCGTTCGCGGCAGCGCCGGTCCCGGCCCCGGAAACGCACCCGGCGTGGCGTCCCCACGACCCGCTCAGCTGCGGAGCCCACCGGTGAGACCGCAGCGAAAAGCGACGCGGACTCGTCTGCCCGCACCCGTCGGCGCACACGCCGCCGCAGTCGCCGGAACGCCGGGACGAACAGCGACCGCGCCTAACCCCGCGGAGCCCAGGGCCTGCTACGCAACGGCCCGCCCGGTGCCGTGCCGGTTTCCGCGCCCGCACCGCGGTCCTCTAGGGTGAGCGCTCGTGAGCACTCCTCGGATCCTGACCCTTCCTCCCGGTGCCCACCGCACCACCATCCCCACCCCGTCCGGTCCGATCGCGGCCCTCGCCGCCGGCCCGGTCGGCGGGGCCCCTGACCGGCACACCGCAGTGCTGGTGCCCGGGTTCACCGGAAGCAAAGAAGACTTCATTGCGCTGCTGGGACCGCTGGCCCAGGCGGGGCGCCGAGTGTATGCGATCGACCTGCCGGGCCAGTACCAGTCTCCCGGCAGCGACACGCTGGACGCCTACTCGTGTGCGGCGCTGGGCCGGGCGGTTGCCGAGGTCATCGCCGCCCTCGAGCAGGGGCCGGTCCACCTGCTGGGGCACTCGTTCGGCGGACTGGTCACCCGGGAGACCGTGCTCTCCACAGCGGTCCCGCTGCTCTCCCACGCGTTGCTGGGGTCCGGCCCGTCCGGGGTCGAAGGGTCGCGCCGGGAGGACGCCCTGCGGCTGATCGCCGCGCTCGGCCCCTCCCCCACCCGGGAGATCGTTCACCGGATCTGGTGGGAGCACTTGGAAGACCAGTACCGGGCCAGCGGGCTGCCCGAGGAGATCCACGTCTTCATGCGGGAGCGGATGCTGGCCAACCATCCCCTGGGCCTGCTCCGCATGGCGCAGGAGGTGACTTCCGCCCCGGACCGCACCGCGGAACTGGCCGCGGCCGGGCTGCCCACTCTGGTGCTCTACGGGGAGGACGACGACGCCTGGTCCCCGGCGACCCAGTCCGCGATGGCTGCCGTCCTGAACGCCCGGTGCGTGGTGATCCCCGGGGCCGCCCACTCGCCTAACGTGGAAGCCCCCGAAGCCACCGCTGCCGCCCTCACCGCCTTCTGGGACCAGGCAGAGTCCCGTTGACGCGGCCACCGTGGCACCGGCAGGGCTGTGCCGCTGAGTGCCGACACCACGGTGGCCGGGCCGTCACTCCCCGAGCACCCAGGAGTCGAAGTTCTTGGACTCCTCGGCGATGGTGGTCTCCTCGCCCGTGGACGGCAGGACCCGGGTCTCCTCCGGGAGCGCCAGCAGGACCTCGCCGACCGAGGCGAGCTGGGACGTGTAGTCCATGTAGCCGTCGCCGACCGTGCCGAGTTTTCCGGCGAGCAGCGTGTCGCCGCTGCACACCGCCTTGATGTGAGGGAAGTAGTAGGACAGCGAGCCGGGAGCGGTGCCGGGAGTGGGCAGGATCTCCACTTCCACATCGCCGATGGTCAGCTTGCCGCCGCCCTCCGCCTCGATCTCGGGGCTGTGCTCGACACCGTGGACTTTGCGCCAGCGGCGCAGCTCCTTGGGGTGCAGGGCGATCGGCGCTTCGTCCCTCTCGGCGACTTCCACCGCGCCAGCGATGTGCGGCCGGTAGCCGTTGGTGCAGGCAACCAGGTAGATCTCGCGGTCGCCGACTTTTTCGAGGATGGCTTTGGCGTCCTCCCCCGGGTTGACGACGACGACACCGTCCTCGTCGATCTGGACGATCCAGGTGTTGGTGACGACCTCGTACTCTTCGCCGTCGACCTCGAGGGTTCCTGCCATTTCGACCCGCTCGATGGACAGGTCGCTGCTGTCGGAGCTGCCGTCCCCGGCCTCGGACGCCTTCTCCGCACCGTCGGACGCATCCGCACTGCTGCCCGTGTCGGCCTGCGCGGATTCCTCGTCGGAGCTGGCGTCCGCAGCCTCCTCCGCGTCTTCGACGGTGGTCACGGCGGCGTCCGCCTCGGCCTCACTCTTCTTCTTGGCCTTCCGTTTCCAGAACACGTGCCGCCCCTTCGGTTTGCTTACGACTGATCACTGGTGCGGGCCTATTGTTACGGCCGGAGGTCACTGATCGGTATTCGACGAGGCCACACCAGGACTCTGCGTGGGCGCCCCGCCTCGTTGTGGCCCGTATCCAACCAGTTCACAGCCAGTATCGACCGGAATGGTTAAAAGTACTCAAGAGTCGGTGCGGCAGGATCAGCCCACGTACGGCTCGGCCCCGCTTGCCTGGGCGGCAAGCGCAGCGTAGGCGTCGGGCTCTGTCGTGCAGCAGCCCAGACGGCGTCCGGTCAGCTCACCGTGGTCGTCGCTGGACCCGGTAACGACCAGGCCGAGCTCTTCGGCCCGGCGCCGCCAGGAGGCGCGCTCTTCGTCGTCGTGCGACGGGTGGTCGGCTTCGATCCCGTTGAGCCCCGCCTCGGCCATGCGTTCCACCAGGTCGTCGGGGACGGCGTGCGTCAACGCGCCTTCGCTGCGGGCCGGGTGAGCCAGCACGCACACGCCGCCGGCAGCACGGATCAGTCGGACAGCCCGCACCGGGTCCAGCGCATACCGGGTCACGTGGGCGGGTTTGCCGGAGCCGATCCACCGGTCGAACGCGTCCTGCACGTCCTCGGCGGCACCGGCTTCGACGAGGGCTTGGGCGACGTGCGGACGGCCGACCACGTTGCGGCCGTCCTCTTCCCCGGCGAGGGCGCGGACACGTTCCCAGGTGACCGGCACCCCGTGGGCTTGCAGCCGCTCCACCATGGTCTTGGCGCGGATGACGCGGTCGTCGCGGATGCGCTGCAGTTCCGCGGTGAGTTCGGGGTGGTCCGGGTCGAAGAGGTAGCCCAGCAGGTGCACGCTGGACCCCTGGTAGGCGCAGGACAGTTCGATGCCGGGAACCAGGGTGAGCCCGCGGGGGAGGTGTTGGGCGGCCTCCAGGATTCCCGCCGTGGTGTCGTGGTCGGTGAGGGCCAGCACGTCGAGCCCGGCCGCGGCCGCGTGGGCGACGACCTCGGCGGGAGTGTCGGTGCCGTCAGAAACAGAGCTGTGGGAGTGCAGATCGATGCGCATCGCCCCGATCATAGGTCAGCGCGGGGAACCTCACCCGGCGGGTTTCAGCGACTCGGTGAGGAACGGGGAGGGCGCACCGAACGGGAGTGTGGGGAAGGGGCCGACATCGCGGGCGTCGCGCAAGTCGTGGATGGCGTCGATTTCGCACATGAGCACCCCGCTGTCGGCGGGGCTGAAGATGAACCACAGCCACTGGGCCATCGCCTCGCCGACGTAGATGGCGCGCTCCGGTCCCCCGTCAAGGGACCACAGGGCGATTTCGTGTCCGTCGTTGCGGACTTTGGCTGCGGGCGGGTTCCGGTCGAAGCTGTTTCCTGGATCGGGGCCGTCGAGGCGCGCGATGCGGGCGGCGAGCCCGATGCCGGGTTCTTCGGAGACGATCACCAGTTCCCCGAGCCCGCCTAGCGGGGCGGGGCCGGACAGGGCGACCGCTGCAGCGAGCGTCCCCGTGCGTTCTTCGCCGACGTCGGCGAACCCGGTGATCACCCAGTTGTCTGGCAGCGGCCACGGCAGCCAGACCGGCACCTTCGCTTCGTCGAGTACGACTTCCAAAGACGTGGGACTGGGGTCCCGTACGGCCCGCAACGGGGTCACCGGTCCGTGCGCGTCACACCGCCACGCGCTCGACCAGAGATCAGGTTCGTGGACGGCGCGTCCGCAGCGGGGACACGTAGGCGCAGTCTTCATGGTCCTTCGGGAGCTACCCGAAGGACCATGGAAGAAACGTTCTTTACGACCACTGGGGGGACGGTGGGGGAGACTGCGGCCGTGCCGGTGGGGTGGCCTCTGCTTCCGGCGTAGTGTGGCGTATCGCCTGTTTGCGCCGCATCCACGCCACCACCAGGCAGAACACGCTCACTTCGACGATCGTGGCGAGGAGTGACTGCCAACTGCCGGTGTCGCCGGAACTGTCGAAATCTCCTTCGTAGGCAGCCAGCACGAACGCCACGAGGTTGTGGACGACGTGCAGGGCGATCGCCGCTTCCAGTCCCCCGGTGTACCAGGTGAGCCACGCCATGCCCAGGCCGAACACTGCGACGTCGAGCAGCGCCCAGTCGTAGTAGTCGTGCAGCAGGGTGAAGATCAGGCCGCTGACCAGGATCGCGGGCACTGGGGAGGCGAGGAACCGGTGGAAGAGACGGCCCGGCGCGGAACGCCCCGGCCGTGTCGGGTCCCCGTAGCCGCCGACAAGCTGCATGAGGAAGCCGCGCAGCGCGTACTCCTCAGCCGCGGCCTGGAAGGGCACCAGCAGGAAGATGACCGCCAGTGCGGCGAGGAACGTCTCCATTCCCGCGAACTCGCCGAACAGCGGTTCTCCCGGTTCCGTGATCACCAGGAGCGCCATCAGCCCGCCGAAGGAGACGACGACGCATCCGACGGCCACGGCAGTGCAGCGCAGCAGCCACCGCCAACGCAGCCGCCCCTCCACAGAGGACAGCGTGCCGGCCCGTCGCCGCTGGACGACCCGCACCGCGATCAGCACCGCGGGAAGCAGCACGATCACCAGCACCAGTTCCACGGCGAGGTCGGCGACCGGGTGGCCGAGCTCCGCCACGTCGGCAGGGATGTGCCGGATGGCTTTCACCAGTTCCAGCACGAGCACGAAGAACAGGCCCAAGCCGAAGGAGAGCGGGATCGCGCAGCCGATGGCCAGTGGTGGTTTCCACCAGCGGTGCCGTTCGGTGCGGCCCATTCTGTGATAAGGAACACCGGGCGGCGGCGTGTCGACCCGCGGCCGGGGTGGTTTTACGGGCGGCGGCCACGCCCATACCGCATCCGGTCCCCCCGGATGCGCTGCCTGGCCGGGCGATGCCCATACCTGAGAATGCTGTGGAACCGCCCGTTCCCGAGGGTCGGGTCCGGACGGCCACGGTGGTGGCACGTTTCCCATCGTCCGTCCGACACTACTAGTGGAACGTGTATTACCGGTGTTAAGAACGTCCCACTTCGGCTACGGCAGGTGGGCAAGGTCACCTGCGCGTGGGGCACCTGGGCTTTCGTACCATTGATGACATGTCCACCACACCCACCACCGAGCAGGTGAACGCGGCTCTGGCCACCGTCAAGGACCCGGAGATCCACCGCCCCATCACCGAACTCGACATGGTCAAAAGCGTCGAGATCCACGACGACGGCACGGTCTCCGTCGGTATCTACCTCACGGTGGCCGGCTGTCCCATGCGTGGCCGCATCGAAAAGGATGTCGCCGACGCAGTCAGCAAAGTGCCGGGGGTGACCGGAGTCAAGGTCACGCTCGACGTCATGAGCGACGAGCAGCGCAAGGCGCTGCAGGCCAAACTGCGCGGTGGCCACGCAGAGAAGGAGATCCCGTTCGCCAAGCCGAACTCACTCACCAAGGTGTTTGCTGTCGCCTCTGGCAAGGGTGGGGTCGGCAAGTCCTCGATCACGGTGAACCTGGCTGCTGCCATGGCGGCCCAGGGCCACAAGGTGGGGGTTGTGGACGCCGACATCTACGGACACTCCGTGCCGCGGATGCTGGGTGTCAGCGACCGCCCCACCAAGGTTGAGGACATGATCCTGCCGCCGACCGCGCACGGGATCAAAGTGATTTCGATCGGCATGTTCACCCAGGGCAACCAGGCGGTCGTCTGGCGCGGCCCGATGCTGCACCGCGCACTGCAGCAGTTCCTCGCCGACGTCTACTGGGGTGACCTGGACGTCTTGCTGATGGACCTTCCCCCGGGCACCGGTGACGTCGCGATCTCGGTGGCGCAGCTCCTGCCGAACGCCGAGATCCTCGTGGTGACCACCCCGCAGCAGGCTGCGGCCGAGGTTGCCGAACGCGCCGGGTCGATCTCCGCGCAGACCCACCAGCGGGTCGCTGGCGTGATCGAGAACATGTCCTACTACCAGGCCCCGGGCAGCGACGAGCGGGTCTACATCTTCGGTGAAGGCGGGGGCCAGGCGGTCTGCGACGGGCTGTCGCGGACCTTGGGCACCAAGGTCCCGCTGCTGGGCCAAGTGCCGTTGGACGTGGCGCTTCGGGAAGGCGGCGACCGCGGTGTTCCGCTGGTGCTCGACGCCCCGGACAGTGAGGCAGGCAAGGTGCTGCGGTCGATCGCCGAGGAGCTGCTCGGCAAGCCGCGCGGCCTGGCCGGCATGATGCTGGGGTTGAGCCCCACCCGCCGCTGATCGAACACCGACTCAAGGAACTGGAAGACGTGCGAGGTCCCGGCCCTCACCAGGAGGACCGGGACCTCGATGCGTGTACGGCCTAGTCGTTGGACGACCCCAGCACCAGGGTCGTGGTGTGTTCTCTCCCGTTCCGCAGGTAGCGGACCTCCACCCGGTCGCCGGGGGCTTTGGTGTGGATCAGGGTGATGAGCTGGGTGGCGTCCCGCACCGTGGTGCCGTCGAACTCCACGATGACGTCGCCGGGCCGCAGGCCGGCCTGGTCCGCGGGGCCGCCCCGCATCACGGTCTCCGCGCCCCGGCCCGCTTCCATGATCAGCGCGCCCTGCTCCGGATAGCGCAGGTCGAGGATGGCGCCGATGACGGCATGCGGTGCTTCACCGGTTTCGATGAGCTGTTCCACCACCCGCGAGGCCTGGTTGGAGGGGATCGCGAATCCGAGGCCGATGCTGCCGCTCTGCTCCCCGCTCGACCCGCTCATGGTGGCGATCGCCGAGTTGACCCCGATCACCAGGCCCTGCTCGTTGACGAGCGGGCCCCCCGAGTTGCCTGGGTTGATGGCCGCGTCGGTCTGGATCGCGCTGAGGTAGGCCTCTTGGCCGTCCTCCCCCACGGTCACCGGGCGGTTGAGGGCGCTGACGATCCCCGAGGTGACCGTGCCGTCCAGTCCGAGCGGGGCGCCGATCGCGATCACGGTGTCGCCGACGGCTACCTCATCAGAGTCGCCGAATTCCAGCGGTTCCACATCCAACGGGTCCGCTAGTTTGAGCACCGCCAAGTCGGAGGAGGCTGCCGCGCCCACCACTTCAGCCCGGCTGACGTGGCCGTCGCTGTAGACGACTTCGATCCCGCCGCGGCGCACCGCGTCGACCACGTGGTTGTTGGTCACCACGTAGTTGCCTTCGATGACGAACCCGGAGCCGTTGCCGCTGAGCTGCGGGCTGGTGCTGCGGATCGATACCACGCTGGGGCTGACCCGCTGGGCGACCCCGGCAATAGTGTCGGGGGCGCGGCTCGGCACGTCGCTGGGCACTTCGTTGTTGAGCGCGCCGCTGCTCTGCGGGGGCGGGGATTCTTCTGGGGCGACGAGGGAGGCGCCCACCATGCCGCCGACACCTGCCGATCCTGCGGCTACAACCATGACGATGAGCAGCACCGCCCACAGCGGCATGCCGTTCCGGCGGGGCCGCTGCTGCGGTTCTTCCGCGGGGATGCCGGGGGTGAAGACCGGCCACTGCCCGGTGGAGTGGACTGCGTCGGGCGGGGGCCCCGGATTCCGCAGTCCGGGAGGAACCGCCCAGGTCTGGGTGTGCGATGACGGAGTCTGCCTGACCGGTCCCGGCCCCGCGGAAGGATTCCATCCGGATGCGGCGGGCTGCTCTCCGGTGGGCGACCACGCTGGCCCGGGGCTCATCCCGCCCGGGCTGGCCGGCGGTGCTGTGGCGGGGCCTGACGCGGAACCGGTGTACGGCCCGGACGGGGGCTTTGCCGGTCCCGTCACCGGGTCTTCCGCCTCTCCGTGTATGTCGCGGCGTCCGGTCTCGTCGGTCATGTGATCTCCGTCTGTTACTGCCCGATCCATCCTGGCGCGCACAAGATCAACGCTGGTTAAGGAGGCCACACTCGTCCGTGACCACGGGGTTCCGCATGCCCCTTCTCTGGGATGCACATTAGTCGAGCCACGTTCCCACGCGTTCGAAACCTCGACCGACTCGCTCCCAGAAACCGTGGCGGTCGGGCGGGGGCAGCGCGTGGAGGACGTCGGCGACGAGACCCGCTGGCGCGTCGGCGAGCACCGTGTGCACGAACCCGTCCGCTTCCCAGATCCGCTGGTGCTGGCCGCCTTCGTCGGCGACGTGGACGAGGGCGCCATCCTCTTCGGTCCGGCGCAGCCCGGTGACCGCTGCCCCGCCGAGGCTGCCGCGCTGGGTGAACACGGAGATCACGCTGATCCCGTCGGAGTAGGTCAGGTGGGTGATCCGCTCGTCTCCTTCGCCGGTGGCGCGGGCCTCAACCAGTTCGAAGCCCCACAGCAGCCGTTCCGGCAGCACCCAGCCTTCGTCTCGCAACTGGCGGAGTTCCTGCGGGTCGAGTTCGTCGCCCCAGGGTCGGCTGACGACGTCGGGCTGTCGTGTCTCCTCGGCAAGCGCGGCCGCGTCCACACCGAACTGGATGGATTCGAACACGCTGGTCTGCGCGACTTCCCCGCTGATGTCGTACACTTCGCGACGCAGCAGCAGCCCGGTGTGCTCATCGGTCCAGAAGCGGGCCGCGACCTGCCCGTTGTCCCGTTGGGCGACCACACCCACGGCGGAGCGCTGCCCAATCTGGGTTTCCCCTTCGGTGCGGACCCAGAAGTTGGTTTCCAGCACGTCGAGCACGTCTTTGCCCACCCTGCCCCAGGGGGTTGATCCGACCAGCAGGTTGGTGCCTTCCCCGGTGTCGTGGAGTGGACTGACCAGCGTGCCCACGCCGGGCTGGTGGAGGATGTTCAGCCGGGCGGTTTCCGTGCGGCCCGTGCTGTCGACCCAGGACACCACGCGGACCCCCTGGTAGGAGAGGCGGACGCTGGTCTCTGCGGCGCGCCGCAGGACCGCCATGCCGTCCCCGCCGCGCCGTTCCGCGGGACGGTCGGCAGAGTCGCCGACAACGGCGACGGATACCAGGCACAGCAGCAGGCACAGCACGGCTGCCGTGGCCGGTGCACGCCATCGGGGACCGGCCGTGTCACGGCCCCCGCTCACCGGTGCTCAGGGGTGTCCGACCGCATCACCCCGCGGTTGACCGTCTGGACAACCTGCACTGTTGGTGCATCGTGCGGGGACAGGGGACGGGTGACCACTGGGACCGTGGCGGGGTCCCCCAGCGGGGATTGCCCGGAGACGGCCGCGTGTTCGATCGCGTAGTCGGTGAGCGCCGGGGTGACCACGGGGGGTTCCGCGGGGTCTCCACCGGCGAGGAACGCGGTGCCGAGGGCGGCGGCGAGCATGGAGACTCCCGCGACCGCGTAGCGGGCGCGCCCCCACTCGCCGCGGAACCGGAAGAGTCCGCGGGCCGGGGCGGGGCGCCGTTCCGGGCGCGGCAGGGGGAGTCCGCCGAGCGGTTGGCCTGCTCCCAGGGGCGGGGACGCACCGAACCCGCTGGGGGGTGCGGGCGGGTCCCCGGTGGTGGCCTCGGGAAGGGCGAGGAGCCGGGTGAGGAACTCGGAGGCGGGTTCTGGGGGCCGCAGGGTGCACAGCCGCTGTTTCAACTGGCGCAGCATGGCGGCTTCGAACCGGCATGGTTCGCAGCGGGCGAGGTGGCTGAGCACCCGTTCCCGCTCGCTGTGCCCCAACTCGCCGTCGATGAAGGCGGAGAGCTGCTCCTCTAGGTGGCTCATGCTTCCGTGACCTCCCCGACCCGTTCGGCTGCCTGGCGGCGGTGCTGCAGCGCGGCGCGGAGTTGGGCTCGGCCGCGGTGGATTCGGCTGCGCACCGTGCCCAGCTTCACTCCCAGAGTGGCGGCGATCTCCTCGTAGGAGAGCCCTTCGATGTCACACAGCACAACGGCGGCGCGGAACTCGGGGGAGAGTGCGTCGAGTGCGGCCTGCACGTCGGCGTCGAAGTGGCGGTCGTCGTAAGCCTGCGCGGGGGAGGGTTCCCGACCCTCGAGACGGTCGTTGGCGGTTTCCGCGAGTCCTTCGAAGCGGATGCGGGAACGGCGCCGCGCCATGTCGAGGAACAGGTTGGTGGTGATGCGGTGCAGCCACCCCTCGAAGGTTCCGGGAGTGTAGTTGGCCAGCGACCGGAAGACGCGGATGAAGACCTCCTGGGTGAGGTCTTCAGCGTCGTGCTGGTTGCCGGTCAGCCGGTAGGCGAGCCGGTAGACCCGAGCCGAGTGGGTGCGTACCACCTCTTCCCAGCTTGGCGGCTCCCAATGGCCGAAGTCGGCGGCAGGGGCTGGGTCTGCCACTAGCACTCCCTTCGTTCGGCACTCGGTCCACGTGGCGGGGCGTCGATACTCCTGCTTTTCATTAACACCGCGGGGAACGATTAAGTTCCGCACCGCACACACGAGAGGACTTTGGGCCTGCCGAACCGGGGGTGGGCGCTGCTGCGGTTCCGGACAGCGGCAGGTCCGAGGCTGCTGCCCGGTTCAGGGGGTGCGGGAGTTTACCGTTCGGCGAGCCAGCGCAGCAGCAGCCGGGTGCCGAACGCGGTACCGCCCTTGCTGAGGATTCCCTCGTCGCTCATGGACCGGCCCGGGCCGGCGATGTCCAGGTGCGCCCAGGGCACGGAGCCGACGAATTCGCGGAGGAAGAGCGCAGCCTCGATGGCTCCGGGGTGCCCGTAGTCGTCTTTGACGCTCGTGTTCGCCAGGTCGGCGACGGGAGAGTCGAGGGCGTCGCGGTACTCCTCGTGCAGCGGCATCCGCCACAGGGTCTCGCCGGACCGCTTCCCCGCGTCGACGAGTGCGGCGGCCAGCGTGTCGTCGGTGGCGAAGAGGGCGCCGATCCCGCTGCCCAGGGCGACCCTGGCTGCCCCGGTGAGCGTAGCCACGTCCACCAGGGTGTCGGGGGCCAGCTTGGTGACGGCGTAGCCGATCGCGTCGGCGAGCACGAGGCGGCCTTCCGCGTCGCTGTTGAGCACTTCGACGGTGCGCCCGCTGTAGGTGGTCAGCACATCGCCTAGCCGCATGGCCGAACCGGAGAAGGCGTTCTCCGCGATCGCGAGCAGCCCGGTGACCGAGACCCGGACGCCGAGTTCCTGCACGGCCGAGAGGACCGCGAGGATGATTCCGGCGCCGCTCATGTCGGTCTTCATGAGCTTCATGTTGTCGTTGGGTTTCAACGACAGTCCGCCGGTGTCGAAGGTGATGCCTTTGCCGACGAGGACGATGTGCTCGGTGGCGCCGGCTGGGCGGTAGGAGAGTTCCACCAGTCGCGGCGGCCGGGGCGATCCTTGGCCGACGGTCAGGATCGCGCCGAACCCGTCGTGGTACAGGGCTTCCTCGTCCCAGACCCGGACCGACAGTCCCGCTTCTGCGCCGATGGCTTCGGCTCGAGACGCGAGCCACGCGGGGCTTTTCTCCGCTGCGGGAGTGTTGATGAGGTCCCGGGCCATGGCGGTAGCCCGGGCCAGGACCGTGCCCCGCCTGGTTGGTTCGGCGGCCTCGGAGGCTGCCGAACCAACCAGGTCGATCGCTGCCGCGGGCGCGGTGCCCTCGGCTGTCTCAGTCAGCGTGAACGTGTAGGAGGCCAGCAACGCCCCTTCCACGAAGGCGGTCAGCGCTTCCGGGTCGTGACCCGAGACAGCAGCGTTGACCGCGGCTCGGGAGCTTCCTCTCACCGAGCGTGCGAACGCCGCGCCCGCCTTGCGCATCTCCTCGGGGGTGGCGTCGCCGACCCCGAGGAACGACAGGCGGATCAGCCCTCGACCGAGATCCACCGGGAACTCGACGATCTGCCCTGCTTTCCCGCGGAATTCGTAGGTGTCGAACAATTGCGCCACCGACGCGGGAAGCCGGGCGTCGAGGTTGGTCAGGCTCAGTCCTACGCCGTCCGCTACCGGCTGCGGCCCGTCCGTTCCAGCGCGGACGATGATCGCGAGGCGGTCAGCGGTGGATTCGGCGAGGACGCCGTCAGTCGGGTGGATCTCCGTAGCGAGCGGCACGGGCACTCACATTCCTCGTGGATTCGGATATCGCGTGGCCGGACGATCACTCTCGCTGACCGTGTGGGCGGGGGTGAAGACGCAGTCAGGTCTGGTCGCCCGGCACCACGATGGGACAACGGTGGGAAAACCGTTAACTGACGACTTCGTTGAGTGCGTTGGCGAGTTCACCGGCCTCGGCCGGGGTCAGCTCGACCACCAGACGCCCACCGCCCTCCAGCGGAACCCGCATGATGATGCCGCGACCCTCCTTGGTGACCTCCAGCGGTCCATCTCCGGTCCTCGGCTTCATCGCCGCCATGCCGTATCCCCTTTCCTAGACGATGGTCGCGCGTGTGTGAGTCGGTCCATCGGCGTCCCGGATCGTCTCAACGAGTCCGGAGTGCGGAGCGGGCCGAATCCGCGTGACTCAGTGAACGAATCACTGATCTGTCATTATCTCGGTTTTGGCCCCGGGTTGGAAACGACCGGGAGGTTGTGAGCCGGACGAAACTCGACGATCGTGGGACGGCAACGGTGCTGGCGGTGCCGTCCGAAGACTCTGCTACCCCCGTGGGATTCCTTATTCCACCAGCCAGGACAGTCTCGGGCGAGGACTGCGCTCCGCGAATTACGGACCCGCTGTGTCAAGGAGAGTCAATGTCCGATAAAGAGAGCGTCCGCTACGAGGCTGCCGACGGGGTCGCCACGATCACGCTGAACCGGCCGGAAATGCGCAACACGCTCACCGTGGAAACGCAGCAGCTGCTGCTCGAGGCTTTGGAGCGGGCGCGCGGGGACGCCGCGGTCCGCGCGGTGCTGCTCACCGGGGCGGGCGAAGCGTTCTGCGCTGGCTGGGACATGGTGGAGCACGGTCGGCGGCTCAGCGAAGGCAAAGGCTTCGGGGACACGGTGCGCGCCTACACCAACCCCATCGTGTTGACCATGGCCCGGATGCCTAAGCCGGTGGTCGCCGCGGTCAACGGCGTGGCGGCGGGCGCGGGCGCCGGGCTGGCGTTCGCCGCGGACTTGCGGATCGCTGCCGCCGGCGCGTCGTTCGTCCTCGCGTTCGCCAGTCTGGGGCTGGGCGCGGATTCCGGGGTCTCCTGGACGCTGCCGCGGCTGGTGGGCCAGGCGCGGGCGATGGAGATGCTGCTGCTCGCCGAGCCGGTGACGGCAGAACGCGCCCTCGATATCGGGCTGGTCGCCCGGGTTGTCGCACCGGAGGAGCTGGCACACGCCGCGCGCAGTCTCGCCCTGCGCCTGGCTTCCGGGCCGACCGTGGCCTATTCCGCGATCAAGGCGGAGGTGGGGTGCGGCGCGGCGCTGGACCTGGCAGGTGCTTTGGAGATCGAAGCCAGCCTCCAAGACCAGTGCGTGGAGACCGCCGACCACCTGCAGGCCGCGCTGGCTTTCCTCGAGCAGCGGCAGCCCGCCTTCCGCGGATGCTGACCGGCAGCGCGGCACGGTCAGCCGAGGCTGCCGATCAGCAGGAACAGCAGGATGAAGAGCAGGACCCCGGCGATGACGGCGATGCTGACGACGCCGAGCACGAACGCGGTGCTGGTCCCCTCGGCCTGCTGCTGGTACTGCTGCCCGCTATAGGGCTGGCTGGTCTGGGGGTAGCCCCCGGTGGACGGCATCCACGGCTGGGCGGGGGCGTAGGGGCCGCTCGGCCCCCCGTGGGGCGGGATGGCCGCATTCCCGGAATGGGGGGTGGGATAGGCGTGCTGGTGCGGTCCGGGCGGGGGCGCGTACCCGCCCTGCTGGGGACCGGTCGCATACCCGTATCCGGACTGGTGCGGCCCGGTCGCATACCCGTATCCGGAGTGCTGTGCACCAGTCGAGGGCAGGGAAGGCTGGGGGCCGCTGGCGGTCTGCGGGTGTGGCGGGGGCGTCGGAGACGGCTGGGCCGCGACGTTGGAGTGCGGTGGCGGAGGGGCCGGCGGGTAGGAGCGGTAGAGTTCCGCGGCGCTCTCCTGCTCTCCCGTGTCGGCAGCGGCGATCGCCCCGGCCACGAGGGTCTGGTGGGTGACGGGGATGGCCGTGTCCGTGCTGGGCTCCTCAGTCGGGGGCGGCCCTTCGATGCCGAGCACCAGCATGAGGGTTTCGGCCGCGGTCGGCCGCTGGGCGGCGTCTTTGTTCAGGCAGCGTTCCGCGATTTCGCGCAGGGTGCCGCTGAGCTCCCCGAAGTCCGGTTCGTCGTTGATGACTCGCTGGACTACGGCTTTCAGGGAGCCGTGGCCGAACGGGCCGCGCCCGTTGGCCGCGTAGACGAGGGTGGCACCCCAGGCGAACATGTCGACGGCCGGTCCGAGCGGCCCACCGGTGATCTGCTCCGGGGCCATGTAGGCGGGGGTCCCGGCGATCCTGCTGGTGAGGATCGCGGTTCCTTCGAGGGCCCGGGCGATGCCGAAGTCGATGACGCGCGGGCCCCCGGGGGCCATGAGCACGTTGGCCGGTTTGAAGTCGCGGTGCACGATTCCGGCCTGGTGGATGGCGGCGAGGGCGGTGAGGGTGCCGACTGCGAGCCGTTCCAGGCTGGCTCCGCGCAGCGGCCCTCGCTCGCGGACCACGGCCTGCAGCGAGGGGCCTTCCACGTACTCGCTGACCACGTAGGGCGGGTCGGCGTCGAGGTCGGCGGCGAGCACTTGCGCGGTGCAGAACCGCGCAACCCGGCGGGCCATCTCGACTTCTTCGGCGAGCTGTTCGCGCAGGCCCGGCAGGTCGAGGGCGTCCCGGTGCAGCGTCTTGACCGCCACCCGTGCCCCGTCAGGGGCGCTTCCGAGGTAGACGACTCCCTGACCGCCCTGTCCGAGCCGTCCAAGTAGCGTGTACTCCCCGATGCGCGCGGGGTCGGTGTCGATCAAGGGGGCCGGATCGGCCATCGGTCCTCCCGATTGGCTGGGCCCGCCGTCGTTGTCCTGGCTGGCGGCGGGCATGGGGCGAACCTACTTGAGGGTACCCGTGGAGGTCATGACGGTTCCTTCTCGGGAGATACCCTCCCACGTGGCCTCGAGTGTTCCGGGGACGCGTTGGGTCAGGGTGAGCATGCTCGTGTCGATACAGCGGTCCTCCGGATCGTAGGTTTCCGCGTAGTCGAACACGAGAGATTCCGCGGTCTGCTCGGTGAGGACGATGCTGCCCCGGCAGTGGAAGGGAAGCAGTTCTGCACTGCCTCGGTCAGTCCCCGCGTCGAGTTTGAGCTGGACCACCCAGTCGGCGACCAGGTTGCCTTCCTCGTCGTGCTGGGACATCTCCCCGCTCCAGCTTCCCGCGTACTCTTCGGGGATGCCGTCGGTGACGACAGCAGGGGGTTCTTCGGGTTCTGGCTCTTCTTCTCCCCACAGCAGGCTGCCGACCATGACGGCCAGCACGACGACGCCGACGCCTACACCGAGGATGAGGGGCAGTTTGGGGCGCCGGTTGTTGTGTCGGGCGGATCGGGGCGGGGGCCACAGCGACATCGCTCGGATCGGGGATGTCGCTGACGGGCGCGTGCTCCGCTCCGATTCGGGGGGCGCGGTCACCGCTGTTCCCTAACGGGGGGTGTGGAGCGAGGACTCTGGCGCGAATCGATCATCGCTTCCTCCAACGGTGCGAACGTGCATGGAGGGGACGTTCGCAATACAGCGAAACAGGATAAGCCACGCGAACTACCCCCACACCGGCAAGCAATGTGACGAAAATCACATGAATAATGGTGGTGTTTTCCGCGGCACGCGGGGGTTTCGGGGGGTACTGTTCGCGGATTTCCTTAGGTCGAATTCTCCAATCCCAAGGAAACCGGCAAAAGGAAAGTATTGCCCACCCGCGTGCGGAAAAGAAGCAGCCGCGGCACGGACACCCGACCGCTGGCGCGCCCCGCTCAGGCTGGGGATTCCGCGGGATACCCGCGGGCAGTGCCGCTCCCACGGCAGTGGCAGTCGACGAGGTGGTCGTCCACCATCCCCACCGCCTGCATCATCGCGTAGACGGTCGTCGGGCCGACGAAACGGAACCCGCGCTGCTTCAACGCCCGCGCCAACGCGGCGCTCTCCGGGGTGGACGCGGGCACGTCCGCGGCCGTCTTCGGTGCGGGCGGCGGCGACTCAGGCGCATACCGCCACACGAACTCCGCCAGCCCTTCCGGCAGTGCCAAAGCCGCCCGCGCATTGCTGATGACCGCTTCGATCTTGGCGCGGCTGCGGATGATCCGCGCGTCCGCGAGCAGCCGCTGCACGTCCCGCTCCGTGAACGCCGCAACCCGGGCCATGTCGAAACCGCAGAACACCTCCCGGAGCGCCGCGCGTTTCCGCAGCACGGTCAGCCACGACAGCCCGGCCTGGAACGCTTCCAGGCTGACCCGTTCGAACAGTCCCCGATCGTCGCGGACCACGACGCCCCATTCCAGGTCGTGGTAGCGCATCAAATCGGCGGCGCCCAACGCCCACGGGCAGCGGAACCGCCCGTCGGCGCCGCGGCGTGCCCCTTGTGAAGGGAAGTCCGCCCCGGACGACTCCTGGGGCGGACTCTCCACGCTCATTCTCGACGGTCTCCTATCCCGGAATGCTGGTTGGCGTACTCGACCCCGGGGGGTGCGGCCGCGTCCGGCCAGGGGTCGGTATCAGATCCTTCACTCTCGGGAGCGTGCTGCTCTCCCCCCTCCGCTGAAGTTTCCCGGGGGGAACGCGGATACCACACCTGTGGCCGTGCTGCAGAGGAGGCGGGGCTGTGCAACCGCGCTTCCAACTGGGCGATACGCGCGTCCCGCTCCTCGATGTCGGCGGCCATCCGGTCCAGCACCTCGTCAACGGCGCGCACATGGTATCCCCACAGCGCGAGGGGAAGCCGGATTCGCGCCACGTCACGGCCGGTCACCAGGCGGTCAACGGGCAGGTCCAGCGGAGGGTGATCAGCTTCGAACCGCGCCAGTTGCCCGCCATGCCCCATGACCAGAACCGCCACGGTGACGAGCACCGCGAAGGCAGCCAGTGCTGTCAGGATCAGGATGGCTATCACACTGTCGATCGTGCCACATCCCCGCCACAGAATGTGACGCGGCACAATCCACGGCTCAGGAGTGCTCGGCTTCCCGCAGGGCCTCCTCCAGCTCTGTGACCGCCTCCTCCTCTTCCAGGGCCCGCTCCCACTCTGCGTGGGCCCGTTGGATCGTCTCGATGACGTCGTCCGGGTCGTCGGTGAGGTGGATCAGATCGGGGTCGCTCGGAGAGATCAAGCCTTCAGCGAGCAGCCGGTCGTTGATCCACTCCACCAGGCCGCCCCAGAAGTCCGTGCCCACCAGGATCACCGGGAAGCGGGTGATCTTGCCGGTCTGCACCAGGGTGAGCGCTTCGAACAGCTCGTCGAGCGTGCCGAAGCCGCCCGGCAGCACGACGAACGCCTGGGAGTACTTCACGAACATCGTCTTGCGGACGAAGAAGTACCGGAAGACGACCCCCAGGTTGACGTAGTCGTTGAGCGACTGCTCGAACGGCAGCTCGATACCGAGGCCGATCGAGGTCCCGCCGACGTCGGCGGCCCCCTTGTTGGCGGCCTCCATCAACCCCGGACCGCCGCCGGTGATGACCGTGTACCCGGCCTCCACGAGCTTGCGGCCGATCTCCTCCCCCAGCTCGTAGTAGGGGGTCTCCGGTTTGATCCGGGCCGAGCCGAACACGCACACGGCCCTGCCCACCTCGGAGAGCATGCCGAAGCCCTCAACGAACTCCGACTGGATGCGCAGCACCCGCCAGGGATCGGTGTGCACCCAGTCCGTCGGGCCGCGACGGTCCAGCAGCCGCTGGTCAGTGGTGCTCTTAGGGATCTCTCTTCCCCGGTAGGTGAGGGGACCTGCCTGCCGTTCGATCGATCGAGAATCCGTCATGTCGCAACGTTACCCACTCTGAGGTTTCTCGCATCGACTTTCAGGCCAAGCAACGGTGTCCGCAAGCGGTCTGAGCGGCGACAACCACCGCGGCAAGCGCCTTTACCCTGCCCCGGTCAGCCAGGCGGCCATCCGCTGCTCCGCGGTGGCGATCTCCGCCAAGTCCACCCACTCGTCTTTCGTGTGCGCGAGGGTGGGATCCCCGGGACCGTAGTTGACCGCGGGAATCCCCAGCTCGGCCATGCGCGCCACATCGGTCCACCCGAGTTTCGCGCGTGCCTGCCCGCCGCCGACCGAGGCCACGAACGCGGCCGCCGTGGGATGGTCCAGCCCTGGGCGGGCCCCTGCCGCCACGTCGGTCACCCGCACGTCGAACCCGTCGAACACTTCCCGCAGGTGGGCTTCGGCTTCCTGCGGGGTGCGGTCGGGGGCGAACCGGTAGTTGACGGTGACGACGCACTGGTCGGGGATGACGTTGCCCGCCACCCCGCCGGTGATCCCCACCGCGTTGAGCCCTTCGTGGTAGCGCAGTCCGTCCACTTCGGGCTGGCGCGGCGTGTAGGCGCGCAGCACGTCGAGGATCCGGCCGGCTTCGTGGATGGCGTTGCGGCCCATCCACGAGCGGGCGCTGTGCGCGCGCACCCCCTGCGCGGTCACCTCCACCCGCATGGTGCCCTGGCAGCCGCCTTCGATCTGGCCCCCCGTGGGCTCCAGCAGCACCGCGAAGTCCCCGCGCAGCCAGTCGGGATGCCGGGCGACGAGCCGTCGCAGCCCGTTGCGCTCCGCTTCGACCTCCTCGCAGTCGTAGAAGACGAACGTGAGGTCGTAGACCGGGTCGGTCAGGGTCGCGGCCAGCTTGAGCTGGACCGCCACCCCGCTCTTCATGTCGGAGGCCCCGCAGCCGTAGAGCCTGCCGTCCACGACGCGGGAAGGCACGTTGTCGGCGATCGGCACCGTGTCCAGATGCCCGGCGAGGATCACGCGCCGCTCCCGCCCCAGGTCGGTGCGGGCCACGACCGCGTTGCCGTCCCGCAGCACAGTCAAATGCGCATAGGACCGCAGCGCCTGCTCTACCGCGTCAGCGAGCGGCTCCTCTTCCCCGCTCACCGACGCGATGTCGATGAGGCGTGCAGTGAGGTCACGGACATCCGCGGTGAGATCCAACATGGCTGCGCTTTCGTGGTGAGACGGGACGGGGACACGCTACCGGTCCCGGCCTGCTCCTTCGAGCCGACCGGGACCGGTGGGAAGAAGCGAGGGTCAGCCGTTGACGCCGTGCTCGCGGAGCAGTTCGTTGAGCGCGAGCTTGTCGTGCTCCTGCCCCTCCTCCAGGCGCTTGAGCACGAGCAGGCAGGGCAGGCCGAAGTCGCCGCCCGGGAAGCTCTTCACCCGGTTGGCGGTCACGCACACCGACCAGGCCGGAGCTTCACCGCGCTTGAGCTCTTCACCGGTCTCGGCGTCGAACACGCGGGTCGAGGCAGTGAGGATCGTGCCCGCGCCGAGCTTGGCGCCGCGGCGCACCCGCGCCCCCTCGACCACCATGCTGCGCGAGCCCAGGAACGCGTCGTCCTCGATGATGACCGGGGACGCCTGCGGCGGCTCCAGCACACCGCCGACCCCGACCCCGCCGGACAGGTGCACGTTCTTGCCGACCTGGGCGCAGGAGCCGACCGTGGCCCACGTGTCCACCATGGTGCCGGAGTCGACGTAGGCGCCGATGTTGGTGAAGGACGGCATCAGCACCGTCCCCGGGGCGATGTAGGAACCCCACCGGGCGATCGCGCCCGGCACCACGCGCACCCCGTCCAACCGGGTCTTCAGCGGGATGCGGTCGTGGTAGTGGAAGCCGCCCACCGTGGACTCTTCCATCCCCAGCACGCGGAAGCTCAACAGGATCGCGCGCTTGGCCCGCTGGTCCACGACGACCTCGTCGGTCTCAGGGTCCACGTGGGCGACGCGCGCCTTGCCGGCGTCGATCTGGTCGACCGCGCCCACGATGATCTCACGGGCCTCAGCGTCGTCGGGAGTGAGTTCGGAGCGGCGCTCCCACAGCTCGTCGATGCTCTCCGGGAGCGGACTGGTGTACGAGGTGGTCATGGCTGGGAGCCTACTGGGTTCCTCCCGGGCCGGGAAAAACCGGGCACTCTCGTGGTGTCGGTCACGGGTGTCTGCCAGGGACTACGCTGGACGGCCCGTACCATCAACTACGAGAACCTTATTTGGGCGGCGTAGTCCGGACCGCACTCCGTACGGGCAGGCCACCTGGCCTACCCTTATGCCGCATCATGAGGATTTGTCATCTCATAGCGTAGTTTCTCCCGACATCTATATGGTCAGCTCGTGCCCAGAAAGCGTCGAAGGATTTCCGCGTTCGTCAAGATCCTGTTCGCCTTGACCCTGGCCTGTGGTCTTCTCGTTGCCGCGGGTATCTATGCCATACGCTCCATCAAACCTCTTGACCTGACTCCACCGCCGCCGAAAGACGGCTGCCGCCTCGCCACCGAGGAGGACACTGACACGCTCGAAGTGGAGCAGGCCGCCAACGCGGCAACGATCGCGGGCGTGGCCTTCGCCATGGACCTTCCCCCGCGCTCCGTGGTCATCTCCTATGCCACGGTGTGGCAGGAGTCGCAGTTCTTCAACATCGAGTACGGTGACCGCGACTCGCTGGGACTGTTCCAGCAGCGCCCCTCTATGGACTGGGGCACTCCCGAAGAGATCATCGACCCCGTCTACGCCAGCACCAAGTTCTACGAAGAACTGGTGAAAGTCGAAAACTACCTGGAGATCCCCGTGTACGAAGCGGCCCAGGCGGTGCAGCGCAGCGCCGACGGGTTCGCTTACGACCAGCACACGGAGCGCGCCCAGGTCATGGCCAACGCCTTCACCGGTGTGGAAGGGGCCGTAGTGACCTGCTGGTTCCCGGACGAGGAAGCGGGTCCCACCGACGTGGCTGCCGCGGTCGAGGAGATGCGGCGCGTCTTCGGGGTCGGCCCCGAAGAGCTGGGAACCGTCGAGCGCCAGACCGGTGACCTCGGCTGGGCCATGGCCCAATGGGCGGTCGCCCACGCCGCCGCCTACGGTCTTACCTCGGTGACCTACCTCGACCAGCAGTGGACCGCTGAGTCCGGTCTCGCCGGGTGGCAGTCGCTGCCCACCACCACCCAGCAGCTTGTCTTGGAGTAGTCCGCGGCGCCGGCACGTGCCGGGGGTGCTGCCTACAGTTCCGCGAGCCGTTTGACCGCGGCCGCCACCCGCTCGTCGGTGGCGGTGAACGCCACCCGGACGTGCCGGGCCCCCGCCGGGCCGTAGAACTCGCCCGGAGCGACCAGGATGCCCTGCTCGGCCAGCACCCGCACCGAGCCCCACGCGTCATAGTCGGGGTGGCTCGCCCACAGGTACAGCCCGGCTTCCGAATGCGTGATCTGCCAGCCGGCTTTCTCCAATGCGTCGCGCAACTGGGTGCGGCGGGCCGCATAGCGCTGCTTCTGCTCTTCAGCGTGCTCGTCGTCGTCGAGCGCCGCCCGCATCGCCGCCTGCACGGGGGCGGGCACCATCATCCCGGCGTGCTTGCGGGCCTGGAGCAGCTGCTGGACGAGGGCCGGGTCGCCGGCCACGAAACCCGCCCGGTACCCGGCCAGGTTGGAACGCTTCGACAGGGAGTGCACGGCGAGCAGCCCTTCGTGGGAGCCGCCGCACACCTCGGGGTGGAGGATCGACAGGGGCCGCTCCCCTTCCCAGCCCAGTTCCAGGTAGCACTCGTCGGAGGCGACCACTACCCCGCGTTCCCGCGCCCAGGACACGACTTTCCGCAAGTGCTCGAGTCCGAGGACCCGGCCGGTGGGGTTAGCCGGAGAGTTGATCCACAGCAGTCCGGGGCGGACCGGCCCTAACTGGGTGAGCGAGTCGGCCGCGACCGGCGTGGCCCCCGCGATACGAGCCCCGACGTCATAGGTGGGGTAGGCCAGTTCCGGGAAAACCACGGTGTCGCCCGGGCCCAGTCCCAGCAGGGTGGGCAGCCAGGCCACCAGTTCCTTAGAGCCGATGGTGGGCAGGGTGGCGTCCGGGTCCACCTGCACCTGGTGGCGGCGCGCCAACCAGCCGCTGATGGACTCCCGCAGCGCCCGCGTGCCGTACGTCTGCGGGTATCCGGGGGTGTCCGCGGCCTCGGCTAGTGCCGCGCGCAGCCGCGGGGGCACCGGGTCCACCGGGGTGCCCACCGACAAGTCGACGATCCCGTCGGGATGCTGCGCTGCGGTCTCTTTGTACGGTGCCAACCGGTCCCACGGGAAGGTCGGTAGCCGGTCAGCCACCGGGCGCCGCTCGGCCATGGTCGCCACGTCCCCTCATCACGTCACTTCCCGCACCGTCCCGGTCGGCGGGCGCGGGCCCTGTTCTGTTGTACCGTGTCCGCCCCGCCGGGGCACGACTCGATCACGCCGCCGCCTTCCCCAGCCGGGGCCAGGCAACGGCGTGATCGTCACATTCCTCAGGCCACCGCACCAGCGATGGCCGGACCCGTATCCGCTTTCTTCGTCCTACTCGCCCTGCGGTGGAAGGGCAGCGACCAGCGGGTGGTCCCGGTCGATCTTGCCGACCTTGGAGGCACCTCCGGGAGAGCCCAGCTCCTCGAAGAACTCGACATTAACCTTGTAGAAGTCCGACCATTCGCTGGGCAGGTCGTCCTCGTAGTAGATGGCCTCCACCGGGCATACCGGCTCGCAGGCACCGCAGTCGACGCACTCATCGGGGTGGATGTAGAGCATGCGCCCGCCCTCGTAGATGCAGTCGACGGGGCATTCTTCAATGCATGCCTTGTCGAGCACATCGACACACGGCTGCGCGATGACGTAAGTCACGTCGTATTCCTCCTCGGTCTCGCCACGTGGACCGCGTAAGTGGCTGCTACGTCGCGATACTTCTGACCGACCACCACCGAGTGGCCTCCCGGGGCTTGGTGCGCTTGCGGGACGGTCTGCGCGGAAGACCGGCAGGCGCCCTCAAACGGGTCTTACGGCCAGAGGACACGGGTACCGCTGTCCCTAGTATTGCGTTGCACGAAGCCTGGATCACAATCGGGGGGTCGTGACTGTGGGATACGTTGCCCGCTTCACCCACGCCATAACCAAAGACGATGTCGGCCAGCGAGTCACTGTGCGTTTCCGGCTGCCAGACGGGAGATTCCGGGATATCGTCGGTGTATTGGAGTCATGGCACGACGATGTGCTCGTGTTGCGCCGCCGCGACGGGTCGCTCGCGCACGTGACCGCCGCGGAGATCGTGGCCAGCAAGGTCGTGCCGCCGCAGCCGCCCCGGCGTTCCGGCGCACCGGGTTCCGCGTAACCCACGGGCCGGGCCATCGGAGGTGAGACGAGGCAGGAGGTGGGAATCCCGCCGTGCAGGAAACCGTGGCCGCTGCCCTCGCTCACCTGACGCGCACGGATCCGGTCGCCGCCCACGTAGCGCAGAGCGCCTTGGACACTCTGCTCTCCGGCCGGCGATTGGAAACCCTGACCCAGCACGCCGTCCAAGAGTTCTGCTGGCACGTCCTCCCGGTGCGGTTCTCCTCCGAGCCCAGCGAGTGGCAGTTCGTCACCGACTCGCTCAGCTCCCTCTTCCGCCTCCTCGATTTAGACCGCTACGCCGACATCTGCGTATCGGAACGCACCCGCGAAGTGCTGCGCGCCTATGCGACCTCCCACGACCAGGGCCTGGCAGCCTACGAGCGCAGCATGCGCTCCTCCGGGGTGATCCCGCCCGACCTGCCCGAATTGACGTGGGGGACCGCGCTCGGCAACGCCGAGATCGAAGCCTACCGGGAGACGTCCGCGGTACTGGAGCTGGCGATCGCCGCAGGTGAAGTACGTCCAGGCACGCGCGGCTGGCGGGCAGCCCAAGAGGAGCGCGCCCGCAGCTTCCTCACCCAGCCCGACCACCACGGCCTCAGCTATCTGGACAAGATCCGCCAGGAACGGGTCGCGGAGTGGCTGGCGTCCCGCTCCCACCCGCACCGGGAGCACCTGCTGCCCCTGCGCGGCCAGCTCACCGCCGGCGTGGACATGCCGCGCAACGCGGCTGACGCGCTCGCCCCCGTGCAGCGGCTGCTCGACTATGCCGCCGACGGGATCGCGCTCACCCAGATCGGCTACATATCTCCTGCCGTGGTGCGGGCGCTGTGCGACGAATTCGGCTGGTGGACATCGCCGTCGCCGCCGCGCAGCGAAACCGATGTCATGCAGCTCATCGTGCTGCACAAACTGCTGCGGGCTATGCGGGCGGTGCGACGCTCCGGCCGTCGGCTGGTGCTGACCCGGCACGGGCGGCAGCTCCACAGCGACCTCAACGAACTGTGGCGCGCGGTCGCGGAAAGTGTGCTGGCCACCGACGGTTTCGAGCAGGCCGCGATCGAAACCCTGCTGGGTGTGCTGCTGCTCCGCTCCCCGCAGTCAGCGTCCGCCCCATACGGTGACGCCGACATCGACGTCGCCGACGAGGCGTGCCGGCTGCTCATCCAGTCCGGCTGGGAGGATGACGTCATCGGCGGGCGGCCCCGCACCGACCAGGTGCGCTCCGTCCTCATCAGCGTGGTGTGGCTGCTGGAGATCCTGGGGTGCATCACCGGCCCCGACCTGCTCGGCGACGGCCCCACCCCCCAGTTGACGAAGGTGGGGCGGGCTTTTGCGCTCACCGCGCTCCACTTGTCGGCGACGGCCCCGGCCGCGTCACTGTAGTCGGTGGGGCGACCCCGGCACGCGGCATGCTCTGCTGCCCTCTAGCCTGTGGGTAGTTCTTCCACACCGTGTTTCACCCGTGTGACCAGCAGGAGCAGCATGTCCACGTCTGATCCGGCACCCCGGTCGGCGGCTGAGGAGCCGCCCACCGGCCCGTCGACCACCGCTAAGACCGAGTCTGCCTCGCCCGGTTGGCTGGACTTCCTGCCCAGCCCGATGTTCCTGTTGCTGGTGGGGGTGACCGCGCTAGCCGGGTGGCTGTCGTGGACCCGCGCCGAAGAGACCGTGCTCGGCTGGCGCACCGCCTACGCGCCGTTCCTGCTGCTCCTCGGCGGCTGGCTCATCTGTCTGACCCTGCACCAGTACGTGCGGTCGCTACTGGCCTACCGGGGCGGGGACCGGGCGCTGCGCGGCAGCGGCTACCTGAAACTCAACCCGTTCGCTTTCCGGGAGCTCGGCGCCCAAGTGGTGCTCCCGGTCGCGTTCCTGCTGCTCGGCACGTTCGGGCTCAACGGCCCCGCCGTGCACGTGGACCGGTCCGCGGTCACCCGTCCTTTCCGGGTGCTCGCTGCTTTGGGCGGGCTGGCCACCAACGTCGTGCTGGCCGCGGTGCTGGCGGTCACGGTGGCCCTGCTCGTCCCCGCAGGCCAGGTCACGAACAACTGGGCGATCGGCGCGGTGATGTTCCTGTGCTTCCTCAACGTCAGCGCGGCCCTGCTCGCCCTGCTGCCGGTGCCGGGCACGGTGGGCTACGACATCCTCACCGAGGCGGTCAACCGGTGGCGGCCCAGCCGCAACGCGGCGATCTTCGGCACGGTGCTGCTGTTCGCTGCCGTGTGGTGCCCGCCGATCCACGCCGTGTTCTTGGAGAGGCTGTTCTCCCTGTTCAGTCTGATTGGGGTGGAGTCGCTGTACCTCGAGTGGGGGCAGACGTTCCTCCGTCCGTGGTGACCTTGTCCCCGGTTTCGGGGGTCAGCACGGTCGCCACAATCACCGCGCCTACCCCGCCGTAGAGGAACAGGTAGGTGGGGACGGTGGAGGTCATGACCACGTCGCCGCCGGCCACGTACCCGGTCAGGAGGACACCGGCGAGAATCCACCCGGCGGCGAACGCTCCCGGCCCCCATTTGGCGCCGACCGCCCAGCCGATCACCCGGGCCCCGGAGAAGAGGACGAGGAGGAACAGCAGGACGGTTGCCACGCTGAGCAGTTGGCCGATCGTGCCGGTCAGCCACAGCCACGACGCCCACCCGGCGCACAGTCCCGCCACGATTCCGCCGACCAGGCCCAGTGCTGCGAGGAAGACGATGTTGAGCGCGGCCAGCATGCCCATCAGGCGGCGGTCCAGCCCGGCGGTGGCTTCCGCACCGGGCTCTGCGCGCTCACCGGTGTGCTCTGCCGAGGAAGTCACAGTGAGCAGCCTAACCGCTTTCCGCGCCCCAGCCGGGCCAGGGCGCGGGGTGGCTTGTCTTGCACGCTGCTGCCGTGCTCCTGGTCAGGCGAACAGGTCGGTTTCGTAGCCATCGGGGCCGCGGCGGGGTTCCGGGCCGTGCAGCAGGGTGAAGTACTCCACGGCGTGGATCTCCTGGGCGATGCCGTTGGAGAGCGCGAACCGGGTGCCCGCCACAGCGACCTGGGTGGCGTGCGCCTGCAGAGCGTCCCGCTTCTTCTCCCAGTAGGCGGAGCCGTCGATGCGGGTGGTCACCAGGTCGTCCGGGGTGCCGGGGGCGATGTCCTCCACCGCGGTGGGCGCGGTGAACGGGCCCGGGTCGGCTTGCATGCGTGCCACTGACTCTTCCAGCAGCTTCCTGGGCTGGGCGATCGCATACAGCTTGCGGGCTTGCCAGGGGGTGCCCGGCAGGGAGGGGTCCGCGGCTTGAGCGAAGGCGCGCATGGTCACCCGGTGCGCTTGGATGTGGTCGGGGTGCCCGTAGCCGCCGTTGTCGTCGTAGGTGACGATGACTTGGGGGCGCACTTCCCGGATGATCGCGGCGAGTTCGTGGGCGGCCGTGTCCACGTCGGCCTGCCAGAAGCACGCGGGGTGGCTGTTCGTGGGGGCACCCATCATGCCTGAGTCGCGGTAGCGCCCCTTGCCGCCCAGAAACCGCTGGTCGTGGACACCCAATGCGGCGCAGGCGCGTTCGAGTTCCGTCACACGGTACTCGCCTAGTCCGCCTTCCCGGTCACTCGCCAAATGGGCCAGTTCCGGGGGGATCACTTCCCCTTCTTCACCGAGGGTGCAGGTCACAAGCGTGATGTGGGCTCCCTCGGCCGCGTATCGGGCCATGGTCGCCCCGGTGACGATGGTTTCGTCGTCAGGATGGGCGTGCACCAGCAGCAGGCGACGGTCGTTCATGCCGGTGACGATACCCGCGCCGGTGAACTCTTCTCCCGGCGCCTCAGTGAAACGCCTGCGGGATGGCGCACCGCCGGACTGCGGTCTACGGCTGTCAGAATGCGTGGCATGAGCTTCCCACGACAGTACGCTCGGACCCAGCGCTTCAGCATCGGTGTTCCCCGCTCGTTCCAGATCTCCCCGGACGGCCAGCGTGTCGCGTTCTTGAGAAGCCGGGACGGTACCGACACCGCGACCTGCCTGTGGGTTGCGGAACCGGACGGCACGGAGCGGATCATCGCGGACCCGCGCACGATCGGTGACACGGGGGAGGATCTGCCGCCGGAGGAGCGGGCCCGCCGGGAGCGGCTGCGTGAGTCAGGAAGTGGCATCGTCTCCTACAGCGTGGACAAGGCGTTCACCCGCGCCGTGTTCTCCTTGTCCGGCAGGCTCTACAGCGTGGAGTTGGACGGCTCCGGCACTCCCCGGGAGCTGCCCGCGGCCTCCCCGGCCATCGACCCGGTGCTGGACCCCACGGGACGGCTAGTGGCCTACGTCCACAAGGGCGCCATCCACGTGCTTGACCTCGCCGACGGCTTGGACCGCGTGGTGGCCGCCCCGGACGGGAAGAACATCACCTGGGGTCTGGCCGAGTTCATCGCCGCCGAGGAGATGGGACGCCACCGCGGCATGTGGTGGTCTCCGGACGGGACTTTCCTGCTCGCCACCCGTGTGGACACGACCCCGGTGCGGCGCTGGCACATCAGCGACCCGGGGAACCCCGAAGCCGTGCCGCAGACGGTCGCCTACCCGGCGGCGGGCACCGACAACGCCGAGGTGCGGTTGGCGGTGCTGCGGGCCGACAACACCGGGGAGCCGGTGTGGGTGGAATGGGACCGGGATGCCTTCCCGTACCTGGTCACCGCGGGGTGGACCCAGCGGTTGAAGGGCACGTCGACCATCGTGTTCACCGTGCAGGACCGGGCCCAGCGCACGCTGCGGGCGTGCACCGCGGACCCGCTCACCGGGCACCTCCACGAGCTGTGGACGGAGACCTCCGACACCTGGGTGGAGATCATGCCGGGGGTGCCGGAGTTCGACGCTTCAGGCGCGGCACTGCGTTTCGGGGTGGACTCTTCCGGGGAGCGGGCGCTGTACCTGGGCGACCGGATGGTGAACTCCCCCGGGCAGTACGTGCGGGCCGTACTGGACGTGGACGGGTGCTGCGTGCTGTATTCGGCGTCCCCTCTCGGGGAGCCGCACATCGTCCGGCTGTGGCTGTACGACAGTCGGACAGACACGCGCACTGAGATGAGCTTCCCCGGGGCGGACGGTCCTTCCGGGGTGCATTCTGGGCTGCTGCGCGGCGACACCTTGGTGATCCAGCGGCGCGACCTGTCCAGTCCGGGGGTGCGCACCGCGATCGTGCGGGGTGTGCACGAGGAGCAGTCCGTGACCGAGGTGGAGAGCCGGGCGGAGCGCCCCGACCTGCCCGGTGTGCACGTGCAGCTCCAGCGGTTGGGCGAACGGGAGATCCCTGCCGCGCTCGTGCTGCCGTCGTGGTATACGCCGGATTCTGATCCGCTGCCGGTCCTCCTGGACCCCTACGGCGGCCCGCACGCCCAGCGGGTGCTCTGCGCCCAGAGCGCCTACCTGACCGCGCAGTGGTTCGCGGAGCAAGGGTTCGCGGTGCTGATCGCTGACGGGCGCGGCACTCCGGGCATCGGCCTGGCGTGGGAGCAGGCCATCCACCGGAACATGGCGGAAACCGTGCTGGAGGACCAGGTGGCGGCACTCCACGCGGCGCCGGAGGCGTTCGGGGTGCGCCTGGACTTGACCAAGGTGGGGATCCGCGGGTGGTCGTTCGGCGGATACTTGGCGGCGCTGGCAGTGCTCCGCCGCCCGGACGTGTTCCACGCGGCCGTGGCGGGTGCTCCCGTCACCGACTGGCGGCTGTACGACACGCATTACACCGAGCGCTACCTGGGGCATCCGGACGACGATCCGGAATGCTACGAGCGGGAGTCGCTGCTGGTGGACGCGCCGAAGCTGCAGCGCCCGCTGCTGCTGATCCACGGGCTCGCTGACGACAATGTGGTGTTCGCCCACACGCAGCGGCTGTCGTCGGCGCTGCTCGCGGCGGGACGTCCGCACACGGTGCTGCCGCTGTCCGGAGCCACCCACATGGCCAACGATCCGACCGTGTCGGAGAACTTGCTGCTCGTGCAGGTGGAATTCCTCCGTGACGCACTGCACCTCACCTGAGTGACCGCGGGTTCTCGGCCTCGGCGGGATCGGACCGGTTTTCGTCCCGCCGGGGCCGTGTTTTTTGGACCGCCCGGCATGGTTTTTGGCCACCCAGGGTACATAGTGTGTCACCGATTGTCCGTTAGGTGGATAGTGTCCCTTCCTCGGACTGACTGTCCGAGACACTCCACCCGGTGGGCTGATCGGAGTCCCCCGCTCCGCCTGACTCCGACAACCCAGAAAGGAACGGGTCGTGAACCATTCCTCCCGAAGAACCACCTCCCTCCTTTTCACTGCCGCGCTGGCCGCCACTGCACTGGTCGCCGCCACCACCCCCGCCTCCGCCCAAGAGCTCGCCCTCAAACGCGACCTCGGGTTGAGCGACGCTGAAGTCGCGGAACTGCGCGCCGCCGAAGCCGAAGCAGTCGAGCTGGAAGAGGAGCTGCGCGACTCCCTCGGCTCCGATTTCGGCGGCGTCTACTTGGACGCGGACACCACAGAGATCACGGTCGCCGTCACCGACCCCGCCGCCGTGTCCCGTGTCGACGCGGACGACGTCACCGTGGACGTTGTTGATTTCGGGGAAACCGCCCTCAACGACTTCGTGGCGTCCCTCAACGCGATCGCTGACACCGCTGACCCAAAGGTCACCGGCTGGTACACCGACCTGGAGTCCGATGCGGTAGTCATCACCACGCTCCGGGGCGGCACTCCGGCAGCCGAAGAGCTCGCCGAGCGGGCTGGTCTGGACGAGCGGGCCGTGCGCATTGTCGAAGAGGACGAAGAGCCGCAGTCCCTTGCCGCCATCATCGGCGGCAACCCCTACTATTTCGGGAACTACCGCTGCTCTATCGGATTCTCGGTCCGCCAGGGCAGCCAGACCGGCTTCGCCACCGCGGGCCACTGCGGTTCGACAGGCACGCGAGTCAGCTCCCCCTCAGGCACTGTCGCCGGATCGTACTTCCCCGGCCGTGACATGGGCTGGGTGCGTATCACCAGCGCTGACACCGTCACCCCGCTCGTCAACCGCTACAACGGCGGAACGGTGACCGTCACCGGTTCGCAGGAGGCCGCCACCGGCTCTTCGGTGTGCCGCTCCGGAGCGACCACCGGGTGGCGCTGCGGCACCATCCAGTCGAAGAACCAGACCGTCCGCTACGCGGAAGGAACCGTCACCGGCCTGACCCGCACCACTGCCTGCGCTGAAGGCGGCGACTCCGGCGGCCCGTGGCTCACCGGTTCCCAAGCCCAAGGGGTGACCTCGGGCGGCACCGGTGACTGCCGGTCCGGCGGCATCACGTTCTTCCAGCCCATCAACCCGCTGCTGTCCTACTTCGGACTGCAACTGGTCACCGGCTGAGCCGGTCTTCTCGGCCCCGGGTTCCCCTGTCGCGGCGGTCCTCGGGCCGCCGCGGCGGTGGGCCCACACGTCTGACCAGTCACCCACCGTTAGGCTGGAGCTATGCGTTCTGTTTCGGCCGCCGTTGTCGACGCTGCCGTAGTCGTCCTCTTCGTGCTCATCGGACGGTCCAGCCACGGTGAGCCCAACACCCTGATCGACGTGGTCACCACCCTGTGGCCGTTTGCTGCTTCCCTCGCCTTGGGGTGGATCGTCGCCCGAGCCTGGCAGATGCCTGTCGCCCCCTTGCGCACCGGCGTGGGAGTGTGGGCGATCACCGTCGCCGCAGGCATGGCGCTGCGTGCCCTCTCCGGCGGTGGAATCGCCGTGTCGTTCATCGTCGTAGCGTCGCTGTTCCTCGCCGCAGGCCTCATCGGCTGGCGTGTCGTCGCCACCCTGGTGCTGTCCCGCCGCACCACCACTCCTACCCCCCACTGACTCCACACACGGTGGGCGACGTGTCCTGCGGAGGCGTTCCCGCTGCCTGTCCTACTCGTACCCCCGCGGATGTCGACGATGTAGACCAGGGTTGCGCCTCCCAGAACACCCACGGCGGCATGGCCCGCGTCACGGTAGGTCTCGTGCACTGCCCGACCATGCCAGGCAGTGGAGAGCCGGGCATCCCGCGGCTGCCCAGTCAGGCATGGCATAGACGGACAGTGTGAATCGCGTGAGGGCCTGTCCGCACCCTCCTGTCTGCCATGGTGGGCAAGGACACCAACGCGTAGCGGAGCTGGATGTCAGAGTGGCCCGCTAGCGCTGTGGTATGCGGGCTGCGGGCGGTCTAAGAGGTGTGCCTGGTGATGAGGAATGCCTCGCTGAAGAGAGTCGCCCTCACCATGTCCTGATCGCCGCAGAGCCATGCCCTGCGTTGTCTCCGGGAAGCCGCTCGCGAGAGTGACGGCATCGTGGCTTCCCTCTCAACATCTCTAGGGGCCACTGGTGGTTCGTGGAGGACCCGCGCAAGTCCCGGGAGGCACACAGTTGGTGACGGCGAGGTCCACACTGCTCCGACGATGATCGGCTCAACGACGTAGGCGGTTACGGGGATGCGGACGTATCTGCCGAGGTGGGAAGAGCTCCGGCACACGCCTAGGGCTGTTCCCTGATCGTGCGAACACGAGCCAGGAGCGGTCTCTCATTCGTTTTTAGGCCGCATGTGCTCCGGGAGCACGAACACACCTCGACCGACCACTGACCGAACCAAGCCTTGTTCCTTGAGCCAGTTAACCGCACGCTCGGCGGTTCCCTTGGCAATGCCGAATTCCTGGTGGAGCTGTTTCACGCTCGGGATGGGCTTACCAGGCTGGTACCAGCCTGCTCTTATCCGCGAAAGCAGGATGGCCGCAATCTGCTTCCACACCGGATCGATGCACACCGGGTCAATCTCACTGTCTGGTCCGTACTCCCGGGACAAGGGTCCTAGATCTTCCATGTCCATAGCTTGCGTTACCACTTTTCACCGTACGTCTTCTGGTGTAGGCATGGGGACTCATGGTTACCCACCGGTTGGCAAGCCAAAGTCTTTGAATCCTTGTGTATGAGTGGGTAGGTGTGGGTAGGCTAGGGGAACGTCTAAGGAACACGAAAAAGCTCCCGCGGTCGCGGCCACGACCCGGGAGCATGGTCAACGCTGCATGGGAGCGCTGACGTGGTCAGTCTACTGCTCAACTGGTTGGGCGTGGGTTTCCGCCTGCTCAGGCCCGTGACTGGGGTGCACGCAGCCCCGAAGTCGGTTGTCGCCACTCTGGAAGCCCCGTCCGTCCGCTCCCGCAAAGCACGGGAGCCGCATTCTCACCCCGCACCGACCGCCAAGCAAAACACCACCGCGAGCCGCCGCGGCCCGGTTCCGGTAGTCGACCCGGACAACGTCAATCCGCAAGCCGCTTTGATCCGTCCCTACTTCGTGGCGCATGAACGTCAAGCCGCTCTCGGGAGGTTTCTGATGTCCGACCTTGCCAAGGCTGACGCCATTTATGACCGGCTGAGCGAAGCGGTCCGCGAGCGTCTGGACGACCCGGAACTAGCGGACGCTTTCGAGCACCTCGACGACTGGCTGCGTGCGGGTCGCGCGCTTCCCACCCCGTGGAAGCGTGAGTAAGTCGCTGCGGTAAGCCTTCTTCCCTCCCACCAGGGCCCGTTTTAGCTCTCCGCCTCTCCTGGAGCTAGCGGGCCCGTTTTGCGCCTGGCTACAGGTACGGGGTATGGACTGACCGCGGATACGGGAGCGCGTACAGCTTCGGTCTGCTACGGGACAGGAAGCACGCCGTAGGCCACACCTTCGGCTATGCCATACGCGACTTCAACGATGGTTGGCTGATCTCCGTGAGCAGCTACGGTGCCCGTCCAGGCGTCTGCGAGTTAGCCGAAAAAGCCGAGTGGGCCTGAACACATCCGACCCAATGAGGCAAGAGAAGGAACGTTGCTAGCCCGCCCTAGGAAGCTCGAGCACGCCGATCTTTTCTACGACTCAACTTTCCGAGGAGTTAAAAGACTGTTCACAGGACGCCGGTACGCCAGTCTGAGCGCTCCCGACCATAACACACAACATTGCCTTCAGAATTTCCTTCAGAGAAGCAACACTGCAACTCAACGGTCTGCATGACCGCTCTTCGATAGCGGTTGCACATATTTTCCAAAATTATCCCGTAAAAATCAGTCTGGAACAACTCGATCTAAAGTCTCTCTAATTTCTGGAACCAGCTTCCTAACAAAAATCAAGTAATCATCTTCAATAGAAGATCCTTGACTCGCCTTATTTTTAAACGAAAAGCAAAACAGAGAATTTTTTACCACACCCGCAAAAATAAAAACTTCTTCCTCCTTCCACTTTCCGTAGATGTAGCGACTTCCCCCAGGAACTCCTTCAACCTCACCTTCACCCAACACACTTTCTACAGGAAATTCCGCCTCCTTTAACGCATCCTCCAAAGCAACCGAAGGCCCCCCCACTAAAGATTTATATGATAGAACTACATCAGATTCAACAGCTCCACCAATAAAAATATCCCACGAACACTTATTAGAAATTTCGCGAACTTCTGAACTTGGATTCTCTATCGCTGTATCAAGAAAATTTTCTCCATCATCCAACCTGGCTTGATAGACAGAATTAAAAGACTGCATATCTTCAAGATCTCTACACAAATCAAAAGATCCAGCCTCCAAGTATGTAATAGGTCCCCTCGTTGGGGTCACACTGCTAGAACCTTCAGAAACACTCCCCATTCCATTAGAAATAGAGGAAACAAACATTTTAATGCTACTCGATATGACCCATACAACCAGAAGTCCCGCAATTAAACCAGAGACAACTATAGAAATAAAAGCTTTAAATCCGTGAAGTCCTTGCTTCTTACCCACGGTTCTCCAACTGAGCCAACTGTGCCTTCGCTTCCGGAGCCTCCAACGGCCTAGTGAATCCCATGATCGGCGCTCGGTTAGGGCTGTCGTATTCGCGTACCGCGATCGGCCCACAGTTGGTGCACCAGGCTTCAACCATCAGGCCGTCCCCGATCACCATGCCGACATGTCCTGGCCCTGGGGGTTCTCCTGGCCGCTGCACGTCGAAGAAGACCAGGTCTCCTGGCTGTTCCTGTCCCTTGGGAATGCGAGGGCCGAAATTCCATTGGTCCTGAGAGATGCGGGGAATCGTGACTCCGATGCTCTCGTAGGCCCGCATGACTAGCCCCGAGCAGTCAAAACCGTTCGGCCCTGTACCACCCCACACATAGGGTTTGCCTCGCTGGGCCAGTGCCCAATCCACCACCGCTTGGACCAGATCGTCCGGAGCGCTGCCGATGAAGTTACCGTCAGCGGTCAGCGTGCAGTTCACCGCGGTAGCGATGGACGCGCTCGCCGTGTACGAGCCTTCCGCGTACTTCTCCGCCCACTCCAAAACCTCGTCGACATACCACCAGGCGTGGTTGTAGGCGTAGATCGCCTGGCGGATGTCCTCCTTGGCACCGTGGTCGAGCAGATAGTCGGCTGCGGCGGGAATGGCATCCTCTGGGTCGTACACGTTCACGATGCCGTCGCCGTTACCGTCCTGGCCGTAGCCTTCCTCTGGACGGTCCTCGACAGGCATGATCGGTTCTCCACCCCAGCTATTGCCTGCCGCAGACCCGTCCAGAGCACCGAACTGCATCGGTCCGGCCGCACCCCAGTCGTTGTGTCCTTCCGTGATACCCGGTCCGTCCCAACGACCGTGGTGGCTTTCCACCTGGCCGATCCCAGCCAGCACGTTCCACGGGATCCCTTTTTCCTCCCCGACCCTCTGGTAGATCTCCAGGTAGTTTTCCGGGATGGAGTTCTCGGCGTACCCGGAGGCTTCCACCTGTTCGGTCTCACTGGTGCATTTCAGTGCCCCAGAGGTGAGGTTGGCGACGCTTTGATTGACCGTGGCCAACGGAATGACGACCATTGCGATGGTCACCACGCCCGCGATGAACAGGCCGACACCGATCGCAAATTGGGTCGCGCAGTTGCCGTCGTCAGACGGAGGTACGCGGACGAACAGCCGGAGCATCACCCGCCTCCCAGGTTGCCTGCATCAGCCGGTTGGAAGTCGTAGACCCGCCAGCTCCCGCCTTCTTTGACCATGGTGACGGCGAAGTCTCCGAGATTCTGGGCTTTACCGTCATCGCTTTCCGTAATGGACTGCACTTTGAGGATGAAGACGATCGACTCATCGTCGAAGCCGCGGATCGACTTGACGACCGCCCGCCCAGTGGAGGTCGCCTTCTGTTCAGCGCGTTCTCCCCACAGCGCTTCAGCACCAGAGCTCTGCGCGAGAGTCCGGGCATACTCCTTGGTGGCGTGCTCGCCGAGCCTGTCGTAATACTCCTGGGGGGATTTCGAATAGTCGATGGTGCCGTAGTCGGTGGCGAACTCCTGGGCCACAGCCGCTGCAGCAATGAACTCTTCTTCGCTGAAGGGCAGCCAGTCGGCGAGCGCCATATCTTCAGCCGCCACGGTGGGCAGCGGCTCGACAGGCTGGTCCTCTCCCCCTTCCTCCAGGGTCTCAGTCCTGCCGCCTTCGGCCACCTGCTCCTGCTGCTCCGGGTCTGACGTGTCAGAACCACCTCCCAGGCTCCAATAGATGCCGAAGGAGACGAGGGCCACGATCAGGACACCGAAGACAAGGCGCTGTGCGCCGTCGGAAAGTGGCTTGGACATGGGGGCTTTCCTGCTGGTGAGGTGGTTACAGGGGTGGGGTCAAGGTGCAGGACCGCTATGCGGCCTGCACCTTTGAGCTGGCGGGGTCAGTCATCGCTGTCCAACCAGAAGGGCACCTCCCGCGTACGGTCGCGACGCCCAGCACCCTCGGCCCAGAACGGGCTGATCGGAGCGTCCTTGTCCTTGCGGGACCCGCTCAGCCAGGTACCGCCTTCGCCGCTGCTCTGCTCACTGGAGCTCGGTGCTGGCGCGGGTCGGGCAGGCGGCGGAGTCCGTTTTTCACCCCGGGTGCCAGGCCCAGCCCACCGGGAGGGGCGAGGCAGTGTGCTGCCCTGGGGCGGGGTCTCCGTGCGGCCTCCGAACAAGCCGGTCCCTGAGGCAGAGGAGTCCGCTCGTGGAGGCGCGGCGTCTTTACTGGCACGCGGTGCCGCTTCGGCGCGATGCGCGTTACCGGAGGAACCTGTCCCGAACACTGAGCTCCATCCGGTGTCTCCGACCCCGGTGTAGCCGCCGGCCGGGCGCGGCGGAATGGCCCCGCCACCGCCGGTTCCTTCGAAAAGACTGCTGCTGGCGGATGATGCCGTGCTGAGTCGGGGTGCTTGGGAGGAGTCCCGTTGCGGTGCGACGCCAGCCCTTGAGGCACCGCCGGATTTGGAACTGCCGTCGAGGTTCAGCGGAGGCGGAGCCGCTTTACCCGGGGTCCGGCCGTAACCCGCCACTCCCCGGGCCCGCGCGCGACCGCCGCTCTCGGTAGCGGTCGCGCCCTCGTTGTCGCCTTCCGTCGCGGTGGCAACGCCCTCGGCTTCTGCTGCATCGGCACCGGCTGCCGCTCCTGCTGTCGCTGCCGCACCAGCCGGAAGAGCAGCGGCCCCAGCCGCAAGCTGTGGTGCCCGATCAAGGCCCCACTTCTGCGCTTTCATGTAGGCCACGGGCGGCAGGACATTCGCGCTGGCGGCCAGCACCCGGCTGTTGAGCGCATCGTTGACCATGCGCGAGGTGAAGGTATTGGCGTTCACCGAAGCGAAGAGGTTCGCGAAAGGCTTGCGGTAGATGAACAGCGCCACGGTGAACAGAGCCAGCAGAATCATCTGAAGGCCCCAGCCAAGGTCAGTGGCCATCACCAGGCCGTAGCACATGACCAGAAGCGCGATGAGAAGGACGACGAATATCTGCTTGAGCAACAAGCCGAGCAGAAGTTCAAACCAGCGGACTAGAACTGTACGCCCATACCCAGGGTGAACGCCAATGAGGAGGAATATAGGAGCAAGCAGCAGGAGGAGAAGAAAACCTATCTTGAGGACGATCAAGGCTACAGAGCCTACAAGAATGACTCCGCCAGCAAAGATGGAAGCGAATAGCGCGAGGGAGGCTACTCCAAGACGAATTCCTTGCTGACTCCCTTCGAAGATTGGATAAACTTCTGGATATGCATTCTTAATATTGGCGGATATCTCTTCGTAGGAAGCTTGCTTTTCAGAATACAGCTCTGCAGCGTCTATTTCTCCATTAGCTATTTGGTACTGTTCCAGGCGGCTAACTCCCTGAGCTTCCAGGAGATCCATAGCGTGATATCTTGCCGCAACGTTCGCCACTGGCCCCGTACCAAACTCGCCAGCAATCCACGGCCTACAAACAAGGCCGGACCAAAGCATTTGAGAATTCTGTCGGACAGCAAAATCGTTTGCACTCTCCCATTCCGCTTTCTCCATATCAGGAGCTCCGGCAGGACAGGTAACTGTGCCCCCAGGAACATTAACCTTAGAAAGGGAAGAGTTGATTAGCTGACCTCCAGAATTAACTATCGTTCCCGCATATCCCAGGATCTGCCCGGGGTTAACGAGTATCCAGATACCCAGGGTGGTAGCGACCACCATCCATACGGCGCTCTCGATGGTGAGGGTGACTCGCTTGCGGATGAGCCCGTACCAGCCCAGCCACACTGCGCCAAGGATGATCACTGTGGGCAGGAGCGGGCGCCAGATTCCTTCCCGGAGTTCACCGATAACGTTTTCAACCAGACGGTTAAAGTTGTCCAGCAGGCCGTCCGAGGTAGCCGCCTGATAGACGGTGATCGTCGACTGGTTGATCGTCTTAGACAAGTCCCAGGCGGTATTGCTCAGAGTAGCCATCGCACTGGAACTCAGTTTGTCCACGCAGGACTCACGAATGGTGTGCCACTGCTGTCCGGCAGTTCCGTACTGGCCGTAAATGCTGGCGTCCGGAGGAAGGCCGTCGGGCGAAGCGGCTGCTGCATCCGCTGCTTGAGGTGGCACCAACAATCCGTCTACACCCGAGCCTGCTGCTTCAGGTTGGGGTGCTGGCTCCCCTTCACAACCCGGAACGGCGGCTTGCACTGAGCCGATCGGGACGAGTAGAAAAGCCAACATTAACGCGGCCAAAAAAGCGACCCTTCGCAGGTCGAACCGCCGAACCCGGCCCAGCAGTGTCATGGCAGCGGCTCCCGAATGTCCCGCGTGGTGTTGCCCACCAAAGCGCCGTCCTCCTCAACCTGGGGCTTTCGCCGTGTCGGGTTGGTGTCAAGCCACCGGAGCAGCTCTTCCGAAACGAGGTCGACGGCGATACGTCCGGCTCGCCCGTCGAGATCCCGGAAAATGCATTCCCCATTTCCGAGGTTGCGCAACGCAGCAATGTGTTCTTCGGAAGGCTCGATTCCAAGTAGCGACATCACGTTACGCACCTCGACCCGCTCTGTGGAGCGGAAAGCGAAAACACTGGAGATGCAGTTGGTGACCTGTTCGTTCAGCAAGTCACCGGCGTTTTGGCTGACCAGAATGAGCGCCGTATTGCGGGAGCGCCCCATACGAGACACTTCAGGCACCAATTTGGCGCCTTCCGGTGTCGAAGTGACCGCCCATGCCTCGTCGAGGAAGATCGCCTTGGGCACCCGCCAGTCCAAACCGTTCATCAACCGGCGGGCGAACTGGCTAACCAGGTAGAGCAAGGCCACGCTGAGCCGCTGCTCGTAGCTGTAGTCGTCACGGTGGACCGTCGAGTCCGGCAGGGTGAGACCGCCGAGGGTGAACACGGTCGTCCATCCCTCCGTGTCGACCTGGGTGTCACCCTGCGGGTGGAAACAAAGCCGGGCCAACCGCATCTCGGACATGGACCGCAGGACCGCGCCCAGGTTGCGGGATGCGGCGTCGTCTGCGGACTCCAGGTAGGTGACGACCTTGCCGAGGCTGGGCTGCGGCTGGTCGGCGACCGCTGCCACCGCCTGGATCATCGCGGATTCGCGTTCCTCGCTCATGCGGGGCAGCAGCAGCCGCAGGGTTTCCGTGGCCATCGTCTTCTTCGTCGGCAGGTCATCGCCGAACCCGAACGGGTCGAGCAGCCCGGCCTGTGCCGACTCCAGCGCCATGATGCGCGCTTTGCGGCCGCGCCGCTGCAGCAGTTTCACCAGGGATGCGGCGTCGCCCTTCGGGTCGATCGCGGCAACCGTGACCCCGCGCAGCGCCAACTGGTAGATGAGCAGCAGCGCCAGTGTAGTTTTACCGCCGCCGGGCTCCCCGGTGATGGCGATAGCGGTGGGACGGTTGCGGGCAGCCGCAACCAGCGGGTCGAAGTGCACGATGGACCGTGCCCGGCCGATAGTCTCCCCGATGTACGGGCCGATCCAGCCCGCGCCACTGGAGTCTTTGCGGTCGCCGAGCTCCACGGTGGCGGTGGGCATGCCGCCCGCGATCGTGCGCAGCGGCTGGCGCTGCACGTACGCTTCCAGGCGCAGCCGGTCCCCCGGCAGCGATTCGCAGAACAGGGAGAACTGGTCGCCGGTGGATTGGGTGAGGTCGATACCGATGTCCCGGTAGTGTTCGGTGACCGCTTCGACCCGTTGCACGAGCAGGTCGTAGGTGGGGGCGGCCACGATGAGCCGATACCAGCCGTACACGAACGGCAGCCGCTCTTTCGTGATGCCGTGCTCCAGCATGCGGGCGGCGTTGATCTGCTCCACCAGGGCGATGTCGGGTTCGGCCCCGGCTTCGCTCATGTGCGCCTGCATGTCGCGGGCATGCGCGAGACGGCGCGACACGTCCTTACTGGCCTTGGCGGGCGGCACCAGTTTCATGCGCAGCGACGCTTCCACGGGGAACGGGAGCGCGTCCGCGTAGTGCAGCCACGGTTCGCCGTCCGGGAACGGCATCAGGTCAGGGAAGCGGGAGAACGACAGGTAGGAGACGTAGGCTTCCCCGCCGGGCTGTTCCAGGCGCAGGTAGGAGCGGCCGTTGTGGATGACTCCGTCGACGAGCGCTTCGATTTCGCCGCGGCCCCAGCGGCGGCGTCCCGCAGCCGACTCTCGGGGTTCTTCAATGGTGGCGGTGACGGAGTGGCGGAGCAGCCACGCGAGTTCGCTGGCCCGGGCGTGGCGGGCATGCAGCGAGCTGGCGGCGAGTGCCCGGCCAAGGCGTTCGGCTTGGGCGGTCCAGCGGGCGATCTCCCGGTCGTCGACCGCGTCGTCTTCCAAGCCGAGGGTGCGCTCAGTGCGCTGGTAGATGCCGAGCAGTTGCGCGAACACGCCTTGGGAGAGTTGGGCGCGCACCCCGCGCTGCCCCAGGCGCACCCCCAGGTAGACCTCTTTGGTCCAGAAGTCTTTCGCCCACACGTGCCGGTACATTTCGTCGAGGTACTCGTACCAGCCGGGCCCCGAGTCGGATGTTTCATCGAGCCGGGTCGCCCATTCCACCGCCGGATAGGTGCGGTGGGCGATCCGCAGGTGCACTTCCGCGTCGTTCATCCGGATCGCGGCGAGCGCGATCGTGATGTTGGTGGCGAAAGCTTCGCGCTCCTCCGGTGTGGAGAACTCGTAGGAGAAGGTGGGCAGGCGGAAGTAAGCCCATGCTTCGGTGTCGCTGAGCAGCACGCGATCGTCGAAGTAGCGGACCGCCAGCCTGCTGGCGCGTCTGCTGAACTTCATCGGCTCTCCTCCTGCGCTGATGTGGGGCGGCGAAGCGGCGTCGGGGCGGCCGTTTCACTTCGTTGGTGCCCGGTGTGGCTAAGGTGGTCGGCGACGACCGCCGCGAGTGCGGCGTAGGCGCGGCGGGTGGTGTGCCGCAGGGACCGGACTTCGATGACGGACTGGGCCGAAGCGATGTGGTCGTCCCACGGGATGCGGACAATGGCGCGGCAGTTGCCGCGGGCGACTTGCTCAGCGGCGTCCACGTCGGTGAGGCTGCGACGGCTGACCCCGTTGATGACGACGATCGACCGGGACCGCAAGTCGGTGTAGCCGTGGCCGTCGAGCCATTCGAAAGTCAACGCGACTGAGCGGGCCGCGTCCGCGCTGGCGGGGGCGACGAGGACGAGTCCGTCGACGACGGGCAGGGCCCGGGCCACACCGGTGGCGGCCGGGTCGAGCAGGATGATCTGGTAGTGCCGCCGCAGGGTGCCGGTCAGGGTGACGTAGTCGCGGTCGTCGAGGGTTTGCACGTACGGGTCGTCGAGGGTGGCGACGACTTCCAGTCCGCTGGGGGTGCGTGACGTGTAGTCGCGCAGGGTGGAGTAGGCGTGCAGGGCGTCGGTGTTGGCCAGCAGTGAGGTGAGGGTTTCCGGGGTTTCGGTGCGGATGCGCCGCGACAGGCTCTCCGGTCCCGGGTTGATGTCGACGGCGACGACATGGTCGTCGCGGTAGGCGGCCAGGGTATGGCCGAGCATGAGGGTGGTGATGGTCTGTCCCGCGCCGCCAGTGCAGCCGAGGACGACCACGCCGCGGGAGCCCGCCAAGGGTTTGCGGAGCCGTTCCATTTCGGCGGGCGACAGTTGGGGTTTGGCGTTGGCGGAGTGTCCGCCGGTGACGACGCGAGCCAGTCGGCGCCAGCCGCGCGTGCCGGAGGCGTCTTTGAGGGAGGCGGGTTTGGTGCCCGCGGAGGTGCCGCCGCGGGGCGGGGTGGCGCCGGTGAAGTGCTGCTGTTCCCCGGTGCCGTGGTCGAGCTGCAGGTCGGGTTTGCTGGGTGCGGGGCGTTTCTCTGCTTCGTCGGTGTGCTGGTCCGGGGTGCTGGTGCCTCGGGCGGGGGTGAGGATGCCGCCGACTTTGCGCGCGTTGTCCACGAACCGGGTGAAGAGGCCGCGGTCCGTGTCCGAGCCGGTGGTGGTCGGCTCGGGTTCGGTGTCCGGGGTGCGCTGGGGGGCTTGGCCTGCGGAGCGGACTCCGCGGGCGAGCCGGTTGGAGTGGCGTCGGGGCAGCGGGTCGCGGTTGTCCCCGTCGGCCGGGGTGGTGCGTTCGGCAGGGTCGGTGAAGCCGCGGCTGCGCAGCGCGGCCTGTTCGATGGCGGCGAGTTCTTCTTCGGTGCGGCGAGGGCGGACCGCGTCCA